>JAVBLK010000050.1:0-14828 GCA_031553565.1 Eubacteriales bacterium | reverse complement strand
CGCTGAAAAACAGCGGTTTTGGTGGCACCCCCGACAGGAATCGAACCTGTAATTGTCCCTTAGGAGGGGACTGTTATATCCATTTAACTACGGAGGCAAATTCGATTTCGGGTGTATTTTTGGCTGATGCCGCAAAATCAAAAAAATGCGCTTCGGGTGTACTGCGGGTGTATTGGCGAATATTCAGTTGTCAGTTTTGCTCTATTTTACCTCAAAACCGCCATTTTTCAAGGTTTTTTAGCACTTTTTAGCCTCTTTTCTTGGATAGACTTACACCTTAGGAGGGGCTCGTTATATCCATTTAACTATGGAGGCAAAGTGTATTTTGCCGTATCTTAGATTTTAAAAACGGCTGTGCAGTGCGACAACGGGTATTATAGCAAGTTTCGGCTTTTTTTGCAACGGAAAATATTTGAAATGGCAAAGTCTTTACGGGAAGTAAATTCGCCGTGTTCTGTAATACCGGCGATAGAGTGTACGGCCTATGGTTTGCAGGGGGGGAGTTGAAACGTAGTTTTGCCGGGGAAAACCGGATGCTTCCGCTTATTTGTTCGCCTAATTGTAAAAAAATTGTATATAAAACAAAATATTTGTCGATTTTTTAAATTTTCTGTTAAAATTAGTGGATTAATTTGTAAAAATGTAATAAAATAGCAAAGTATGGGAAAAAGAGTTAATAACGCAAGAAACAGTAAGGAGAACAAATGAAATTATTGAAATTCAGGGTAACGGACTTTCGCTCTGTTGTTGATTCCGGATGGGTGGACTGCCAAAACGTCACGGCGTTTGCAGGCGAGAATGAAAGCGGGAAAACAACGCTTTTAATGGCGCTGCTTAAGCTGATGGACCTTAAGCGTCAGCTCGACAGCGTATCCGCGCTGAAGATAAACTCCTTTAACTTGGCCAAGATCAATATCATGAAGGATATGCCTATCGACAGGGCGGCGGAGCTGCAGTCAGGCATAAATGACGTCAAGTTCATATATGCGCAGTTCGAGATCTCGCGTGAGCTTGAGATCGCGCTGAAAGCGATCAACAAGCGGTTCAACGAAAAAACCGGAAGCCTTATTATTTCCAAGACCTATGGCGGGACGTACGATATCGATATTTTAGACCAGTTCGATAAGCGCGAAAGGCCGGCAGTCATAAATTGCGTGGTCAGCAAGATCCCCAAGTTTATGTACTATAAGGAAGTGACCGAGATTGACAGCCACATCGACCTTTCTGCGCTGGCGGTTAAGCTGGCGGGACTGGAAAAATCGGGCGGCAGGGTCAAGCCGCTGACCATGCGTGAAACGATGGTATCCAACCTCCTAAACTGTTTGGATATATGGGAGTCCAACCTGATCAAGTCTATCGCCGAGGTCGCCGAGGGCGACACTGCGGCCGGCAAGCGCAAAAAGAATATAGACTTTTGCGAGATTTTCGAGAGGCTGCCGCTTTTCCGCGCAAGGGTGCAAAAAGGCTTTGAAAGGCTTAACCGCGAATTTTTGAAGTGGTGGGGCAAGGACGACGTGACGATCGGCTTCGAGCCTTATAATAAGGGCGTCGTCATCAAGATAATCGGTAACGACGGGACAAGCTATCTGCTTGAGAACAGGAGCACGGGCTTCCGCCGTTTTTTCGCGCTCTTTCTGTCCTTTTCGATAGCGGCAAAAGAGGATTATGAGAATACGATATTGCTCTTTGACGAGGCGGGCGCCGCGCTGCATCCGCTGACGCAAAAGAAGCTTGCCAATTTTTTCAGCGAGCTAGGGCGGCATTGCCAGCTTATCTATAACACGCATACCTCGTACATGCTTTCTATCGACCAGCTGAACCGCGTGCGCGTGGTGTATAAGGACAAGTCCGGGCATACGCAGCTGAGTTCGGCCATGCGGATAAACGAGGACCGGACAAACGAGATGTCGCTTTTCCCGGTGCAGTCCGCGCTGGCGCTGTACGTTGCCGAGAAGGCGATGGCGGCGTGTCTGCCGGTAATCGTTTTAAACAACCGCGACGAGGACTATTTGTCCATCATCAAGAATATACTGACCGCCGAGGGGCGGCTGAACACCGTTTATACCATATTGATTTTTGCCGCGGGCGAGAACGGCATCGACGCCGCCGCCGAGACCTTTGCGGCCGGGGACGACTTGCCGTTGATATTCCTGCCGTCCGACGTTTCGGGAAGAGCGGTCAAGAAAAGGCTGACGGCGGGCAAATACAGCTCCTGCCCGCAAAAGGTCCTTGAGGTATCCGACTTTATGAAGGACGGGCGCGATTTCGAGGATCTTATCCCGTCGGTTTTTACCGAGATATTTTCCAAGCTTTACATCGAAAAGCTTTTGGGCAAGGGTTTTGTTTACGAAAAGAAGGATAAGAAGCTTATCGAGCAGATCGAGTCATATTCGCGCGAGCACCAGATAAAGCTGCCTGATAATTACCGCAGCGAGATATCCAGGCGCATGAAAGTGAATACGATGAAGAACTACGCCGACGTCAATATCCCGTCCTCGTACATAAGCACCTGGACAAAGATATGGAAGCAGCTTTTGACGCTGTAACTGCCGCGCGGGAAGTAATACAAAAAAACGCGAAAGCGCATAAGTAACCGCTGAATAATCCGGCCAAATTTAGTAGCGGCGTCTTTAATACTTGCTCTGAATTAACCTCATTTATTCAGCGTCTACATAAGAAAAGTTTTAAAAGGGAACATATGAAAAAGACTGGTATTTTGATGTTTTTTATTGCGGCGGCGCTCCTTATCGCCCCCGCGTTTGCGGCACAGACCGGAAGGGCGGCCGAGGGAAATTTCTACTCGGCGGTCGGCATAACGGTAGGTGAGGCGGGCTACGGCAATTCGCTGATCCTTTTCGATAACCTTATCGACCAGGGCGAGGGCGATACGTACCTTTATGATACGGTGCTGTACCGGCACGGCGGCGGGCTTCCGGGCGCGGTAAACGTGCACATCGAGGGGCTGGCGTCGGGATATACGGCTGACCTTGCGGTATCGGGCGCGTCAAGGCGCTTTGCGGGCGCACCGCTGGCTTTTACGCCGCTGAGCGCGACCTCCGAATTCTCTGTGACGATACGCAACTCACTGGGCGCGGTCGTGCACAGGCTGAACGTAAACGCGGGCTTTGTGACGGCGGCGGATATTTTTGACGGCGGCGACGGGACGGCCGCCGACCCGTTTATCGTAAGCACGCCGCGCCAGCTGGACGATATGCGGCTGTTCTTAAGCTCTAACTTCAGGCTTTCCGGCGACATAGATTTGGCGGGATACCGCTGCCGCGCCAACGAATATTTTGATTCGGACGCGCAGGACGGCGCGTGGCGGGCGATTGGCGGCAGCGCAAGCTACGCGTTTTCAGGCTCGCTTTCGGGCGGCGCAAGCAAGTTCGCGGTCAAAAACCTTCAAATAGAAAACTCGGCGTTTTTCGGCTATCTCAATAAAGCGGTTATAAAAGACATCGGCTTTAAGGATTTCGGCGTTACCGCGTTGTCGTCGGCTTCCGCAGTCATTGCCAAAACGGCGGCTGACACCGGGTTTACAAACATAACCTTAGACGGCGCGTTTGTAAACAAAGCTGCCGGCTCGGCTGCGGTCGTATGCAGCGCAACTTATTCAGAATCGTACGGCGGCGCGAACGCGGCGCAGAATGTTTCCGTCACGCTCGATACGGCGGGCTCCTCGAATGCCGGCGTCGGCGGCGCGTTCTATTCAGTCTCGGGATACGCCGGGGGTCCGCGCGCAAGCCTCAGCCTCGTAACGGTCAACGCCGGTCTTTATGGCGGCGGCACATATAACGGCGGCGTCAGCGCGCGCGCCTCGGACGTTATTATAAGCGGCGCCGTTTTTAACGGCAGTATCACGCTGGCTGCGGGCTCCTCGCAATGCGGCGGCATTATAGGCGCGGCGTCAAACGTTGAATTAAGCGATTGCAGGGCAGACCTTGACATTACGCAGCTTAACGGCGCCTCGTCGTACGTCGGCGGAATTGTAGGGTATTCGTCCACGGCGCTTAATATCGAAGCGTCGGCTGCCGGCGATGTTCTCAACCTGGGCACGGGCGGCAATATCGGCGGCCTCGCCGGTTATGTAAACGGCAGGCTTACCGTAAACGGCGACAGCAGTTCGTCATTCGCGCAGATTTCAGGCGGCGCCGACAACGTCGGCGGTATGGCGGGCTATGCGGCCGGGCTGGAGATCGGCGCGGGGGTTACGGCCGCAGTCACAAGCTCTGTGATCAAGGGCGGCCAATACACGGGCGGACTTGCGGGCAGGATAAACGGCGCGGTCAGCGCCGGCGCAGCGGCGCGCATCGATGTTGCTGTCGCGGACAGGATAACGGGCGGCAACTACACTGCCGGTTTTATCGGCGCGGTCAGCGGCGCGGCCGGAACGGCTGATTTAGGCGGCAATATTTTTTCGTATGCAAAGCTTGTTGAGGGCGCGCAGTACACAGGCGGCTTCATAGGCTTTTGCGAAAAGCCGCTTTCAGCCGGAACAGCGGACATCAGTGCGGCGGCGGTCAGAGGAACGTCATATGTCGGCGGCGTGCTGGGCGGGAATGCCGCGGCGGCCTCAGTTTCCTTCGGCGCGGCCTCGGTATTTAATATCGGCAGCGTTTCGGGAACCTCGGTCGTTGGCGGCTTTGCCGGACAGATATATACCGGCGGCACAACTGCGCTTGTCGGACAAACAAGGACGATAAACGGCGGGCTGAAGGGGATAACCCTGGCCGGCGTTCAGATATCCAATACGGGCAGCTATACCGGCGGCTTTGCGGGCGACTTTTACGGCTATGCTGAGGACGTCACGGTAAAGGCGAACATCACGGCGGGCAATACGTTTGCGGGCGGCTTTGCAGGACGCTTTGCAGGCGGGGCGGATACGGTCTTACTTTCAGTCAACCTTAACGCCGTGTCGCAATGCGGCGGCTTTGCCGGTCAAATAAACGCCCTATCCGGCCATCCGGACGCGCTTATCGATAAAGTTACCTTGACGGGCGCCAGCATACTCAATACGACCGGGAGTTATGTCGGCGGCCTTTCGGGACAGATGGCGGGCGGCGCGGTTTCGGGCTTTAAGGCCGAGAAAGGCATACGGTTCAACTGCACTCCCGCAAGCTATATGGCGGGCGGCGTCGGGCAGATATCGGGCGGTTCGATAACTGAGTGCGATATTACGGTTTCTCTTACTGGCGTTTCATATTTCGGCGGACTTGCTGGACATGCCGCAAACTGCCACCTCGGCAACGACAGTAAAATCACAGCAAACCTCAATTATACAGGAAGCGGCGCTCCCTATATCGGCGGCTTTGCAGCAAACATGACAGACGGCGCGGTCGTCGGCAGCCATAACGAAGTTAAGGTAAATATATCCGCGCCCGCCGCGACAAACTTTATCGGCGGCTTTATCGGGGAAACACTTTACACCACAAGGCCCGGCTCTGTCGGCGAATATAACAAAGTTTCGGGAAAGCTGATTACTCATGCGTCGCAAAGCGGCGGTTTTATAGGCAGGTGCTACATTGACGTCGGTAAAGGCACATATGTTGATGTTGAGTTGGACGCCCAAAACCACGCGCTTTCTGAAAGCGGCCTGGTCATAGGCTCGATGTATACAGGCTGGTTGAAGAGCTTTGCCGTTTCCCCCGGCGCAAGATTCCTCAACGCATCGGGGACGCTGACTTATACCGGGCTTATCGGACTTGTGTCCAGCGGTACGGTAGGCGGCGAAACGGGCGCTGACGAGGATGTCCTGAAGCTTTCCAATAACGTGACCGTTACGGGAGGCAACCCCGGCGGAACCTTGACCGGCTCGATCCGCAATGGAACATTTAAAAATATTGTGATAAGCGGAACGGTGACTTCCAGCGGCTCGGGCCCCATCGGCGCGCTGGCGGGGATGACGGAAAGCAACTATGGCGGCGGGTATTACGAGAATATCACCGTACTTTCAAGCGCGACCGTCATATCCACCGGCGGCGGCAAGGCGGGCGGCCTTATCGGGGAGGCCGGTTTCAAAAAGTCTGTTGACCCCCGGTTCAAAAACTGTGCCACGTTTAATACTGTCACCGGCGGCGGCACTATCGGCGGCTTCTGCGGTTCGATCAGCGGCGCGGTGATCGGCGACGATTGCGAGTCGCATGGCGATGTCGTCACCTACGGCGGGAATTATTACGGCGCAGGCAACCTGGGCGGCTTTGCCGGTTCGCTTACCGACGTTCTCGTCAGTTCCGCCGGCTATCCGCATGGCCCGAAATCTTACGGAAACGTTTACGGCCCGAGTACTCCCGGCGGCAGCGGCGTAGGCAGCGCCGGCGGCTTTGCCGGAGTGATAGCCGGCATTGACACCGATATAAAGTATTGCCAAAGTTCCGGTACCGTTTACGCCTATATGGGACATATAGGCGGCTTTGTAGGATGGATGACCGTCAGCACAGCTTTGTCGTCTTACACCGCCCAGGGCACAGTCTCTTATTGTAAAACAAACAGTGAGCTTATATATCAGCAGCCTTCGGTAAGGCAATCCTGTTATTTCGGCGGGTTTGTAGGGCAGATGTCCGGAGGAACTATCCTTGCGTACACATGCGAAGTCAATATTAACAGGGTCTATGGCCCACATGCCGGCGGCTTTGCGGGAATGGTGTTTGGCGGCCTGCTTACGGGCGGCCCCAATGATACTGACGAATCGACGTATATGACAATCAGCCAGGAGGTTATAGGGCTTGACGGGGCGGGCGGCGTCGTATACGCCCTTGGCCAGTATGACAGAAACGGCGCGGCGGAAAGGGGAATGGTCAAAAATTTCAAGGTAACCGGCACAGTAACCTCAAAAAATCAGGCGTATCCTTTAAACTTCGGCGGGACGGGCGGCGCGATAGGATATGCCTGCAATGGCTCCGCCATGAATCTTATTGTAGAGACTTCGGCAACCGTTACGACTGCATACGGCTATTCAGGCGGGCTTTTCGGCCTGGTATATACGCGCCTTGCGACCGCAGCGATTACCCTGACGAACTGTACGGCTAAAAATAATATATACAACAACGGCTATAATAGCGCGTATGTAGGAAAGGTCGGCGGGGCAATACAGTTTTATAACGTGGCGCTTGCCGCCTTTCCTGCAGGCGATGTATCCGGCTCGAATATAACCATAACAAACTGCACATCTACAGGCCAAATAAATTCTTCCGCCGGCGATATGTCGTTGAAAATCGGAACAGACACAGTCGCTACGACCGTTGTCGGCGCCGTGGGCGGCAGCGTGACAATCACAGTTACGTTTACCGGCGGCACAGGCACCGCCGCCGCATTATTGCTGTCCGATTACATGGGCATGGCGCAGGTGGCTGTTACTGGCGGAAATGTGACGGTAGATTTTTTGCGGACAGGGAATATTATTGTCCGGTTTTATAACGCCGCTGACCAGACGCTGTATAAGGACGTTGCCTTTAAGGTCGCCGAACCCATTCCGGGCGGGGCTGATTTTACGGCGGACGGCTATATATTGGGCGCGTGGTCGGGTGCGGCCGTCACCGTGACGCCGGTGACGCTTCCCGCGTCCATAACGGACTATTTTGACACGCAGATATTTGCCGGCGGCATTTGGACGGCGTTTGACCATGCGTATGCCTTCAATGTAAGCGGCGTTTACGAGCTGCGCCTGCGCTATGTTGAAAAGGACGGGCAGAAGCCGATGCCCGAATTTTTCGCGGGACTTATCATGATCGAGACGGGCGCGCAGCCGGAACTTGTATATAATACCTTCGAATCCGGTGACGGGATGGGGATCTATGTCACGATCGGGAAGGCGCCGGCGCTGTCGGGGATGACTTATCAGTATAAGATAGACGACGGGGCGTACCTCGATTTTACGGGAACTTCAGTATACGTCGATTACGGTAAGACGCTGACTATATCGTCGAGGCGCGGCGTAGACGCGGAGGCCGGGCTGACAGTTATAAACGCCGCCGCACCCGCGGCGCCTACAGGCCGGCTGGAAGTATACGGTTATGCCGCCGGCACATGGGCTGTTTCGGAGATAACGATATACCTTGCGGCAAGCACAGGCTTTGACGGGATGAATTTTGCGTACTGCGTTGACGGCGGCGCGGAAACCAGGCTCTCGCAGTCATTTGTAAAACTCAGCCAAAACATAAACGGCCGGACGTATACCTTCAGGCTTTATGATAAATACCGTCGGCTGATTGATTCCAAGGAGATCCTGGTCAGACTGGATATGTCCGCGCCTTCGCTTTCGTCGGCTTTGCCGGCGCGCACGGCGATGATAGACGGCAGCTATAACGCGGCGCTCGATATAACAAACGCGCCGGTCAGCGGGATCAAGGAGATCAGGCTGTGGGACGGGGCCGCGTATACCGCGATCGACCCGGGGCTGCTTACATATACGTTAAGCAGGAACGGAAGCCACACTATTATTATGGAGGATAACGCGGGCAGGCGGTTTAAGTACGATTTCACAGTAGATTTCTTAAAGCGCGGCGATATAAACGACTTTGAAGTGACCGGAACGCCGGGGGAAGGGGAGTGGGCGCAGTCGGTAACGCTGGATTTCTTCACGACCTCCGAAAACGTAAGTACAGTCGAGTATTCGCGCGATAACGGGCTCACATGGGACACATCGCCCTCGCTTGGCGGCTTTACGCCTGCCGAGAACGGCGTGTACCTGTTCCGCGCAACAGACTTCGGCGGGACGGCTGTGATGCGCACGGTAACGGTGCGCGGGATCGACGCGACCGCGCCGTTTTTGGGTGTGGAATACGATACGCACACATATAATAAGGGCGGGCGGAACGCGCTCCTGACAGTGATCACGGGCAGCAGCGGCGTAAGGTCGCTTACATATACTATTGACGGCGGCGCGGTAAACGATATCACCGGGCAGGATACGCTGGCAATATTCGAGCGCGGTACATACCGTTTCACGCTTACCAACAACGCGGGGGCAAGTGTGACGCGCACGATAAACGTTACGCTTATCGACAGCTCGGAAACGCTCACGCTTAAGGTGACGGCGGACGGATCGCGCATTAACGTCTGGACAAAGGATCCGCTGACATTTGACCTCTCTGTGCAGGAAGAGCTTATCTCGCCGGTCAAGTATTACTACTCTGTCAACGGCGGCGGGTGGACGCTGCTCAGCGGCGCAAGCCTTACCGTTTCGGGCAATGTCAACGCAATTTACACCTTCAAGGCGGAAACCCTGTCGGGCCTTGTAAGTGTCAGCGGCGGGTACAGCGTCAAGCTGGACTCCGAAGCGCCGGCGGTAGTTGTCGGCTCCGAATGGAACACGGCGGCCCGCAAGGTCACGTTCACGATCGGCAGCGCAAACACCGTGTGCGCGTACACGGGCTGGTACCGCGCTGTAGGCGGCACGGATTGGCTGGCGATGCCGGGCATGTCGGTGACGCTGGATATCCCGGGGGCAGGCGCGGATTATTATGAATTTATGATAAGGACCGAACTCGGCCTTACGGGCGTAAGCGCGCATTACGCGGTCACGCTGGACACGAATAAACCCGTGCTGAACCTGACGCTTTCGGAAGGGAGCTATAATATGTGGCAGGCGGGCGTCAAGTTTACGCTGACAAACAGCACCTTGCAGCCCTCGGGCACGCTGTTCCAATACAGCAGGAACGGCACGGACGGCTGGACCAATATCCCCTCGGTTTTTGCGGTGACCTTCACGCATCAGGGCACGCTGTATTTCCGCGCGGTTTCGGGCACCGGACAGGTCTCGGATATCGTGGAATCAGGACTGGTGATGGTGGACAGAAAGGCCGACGCAGTTATAACTGACGCCGGCAGCGGGCTTACAAAGGACGACGTGTCGCTGACCGTGCGCTTCGAGAACGGCGGCAGCGGGTTCAAGACGGTATATATCGTATTGCCGTCCGGGATAGTCATGACCGTAAGCGGGCAGGGGACGATCCCGCTGACCGCCAAGGAGAACGGCGATTACAGGTTTTATGTCACAAACAAGGCGGGCGTCGAGAACATTATCGTTTATTCGGTGACCAGGATAGACAAGGCGACCCCCGGCTTCACAGTCGCGGCGGCGGGCAGGCTGGGCGAGTGGACCAACGAGCCGGTCGCCGTCACGCTGACCCCGACGGCGATGCCGGTTTCGGGCATGCGCTTCCAATACACCGCGGACGGTACAAACTGGGAAAATATCGGCGGGCTTACCACGTCCCTTTCCGAGGTGACGTATACTATCAGGCTGCAGGGGAACAACACCTTCCAGTTCCGCGCGGTTTCGGGTACGGGCGTTATTATAAACGATACGAAACAGTTCAACGTTATGCTGGACAGCGCCGCGCCCGCGCTTTCTGTGACCAGGAGCGCGGATACCGGCGACAAGGTCCGTTTCGACGTATCGGCTGATTTCTCGGGCAGCGGCGGCAGTATCTTTGTAAGCCACGACGGCGCGGACACGAAGATAACCGGAAGCTATTACGAGATCCCGGCAGACGGAATTTATTCCTTCTATGCCGAGAGCGCGACCGGCGTCAAGTCGGCAGGGGTCACCAAGGTGGTCACGTCGCCGAAATATTCGGGCGTGACGGGCGGCGAAAAATACAGCCGCAACGTATCGGTGTTCGCGCAGAACTATGAAAAGATAGTCGTGTACAAGGACTTAAAGGAGATAGACGCGAAGTTTGTCAACGGCTCCTCGGGCTTCAGCGAAAACGGCAGCTATAAGATCGAGTTTTACGGCGAATCGGGCAACGTAATATCGGTGTCGTTTATTATATCCAAGCCGAATTACGCGCTTTACGGCGGGATAACCGGCGCCGCGCTGCTGGCAATTGCGTTGATAGCGTTCTTTGCAATAAACTATGTCAGAAAGAGCCGCGCGTTGAACCGCCTGATCGCCGCCTCAAGCGTCAGCGACGACCCGAACAATTTCGTCATGCTCAACCGTATCAAATAGTTTATAAATTACTGTATTTCTTACGCAGAATAACTAAAATACAAGCGCGCCCCAGAATTACGGGGGCGCGCTTATATTTCGGCCATTTTTTTGCAAATAAAAAAGTGCGGAAAAAAATATTTATTTTCGCTATTGACAAACTGTCGCTATTGTGATATAATCCTATTAAGAAAATGCCGATAAGGAAACAGCATTAAATGGACAGACGCAATACCATACAACGCGCCCTGGTTTTGGCGGCCGTAAAGGAATTGGGCAGCCACGCCACCGCTGACGAGGTTTACGCTGAGATCGCAAGAAAGCACCCCGGCATAGGCAGAGGCACGGTATACAGGAATTTGAGCCTTTTGGCCGGGATCGGGCAAATAGCCAAGGTGGAGATGCCCGACGGGCCCGACCGTTACGACCATATATTGGACCGGCATTATCATGCGCGTTGCATAAGCTGCGGGCGGCTCTTTGACGTTGATATGGATGTCATACCTGATCTTGAGAAGAATATCAGGGATACGCGCGGCTTTATATTTGCCGGCCACGACATTTTTTTTAAGGGCACCTGCCGCGAATGTAAGAAGTGAACGCCTTTGAACAAATTGTGCGTATACGGGAGCATTATACCCGTAAATAAATATAAAGAGGAGATATCTTATGAGAAGTTTTACTACACTCGACCTGCAATATGCCCACAGGTTCTATGGTTTCAAGGGTGAGGCGCAGTATTTGCACGGGCACACGGGGATACTTACGCTGGAGGTTGAGGAAAGCGTCAACATGGGCGTCAACATGGTATTCCCTTGCAATGAAATCAAGAAAACCGCCTGGGAGGTGTTGCAGAACTTTGACCACGCGCTTATTTTAAGGGAAGACGACCCGCTGCTTCCCGCGATACTCGGGGTATACGAGAAGCAAGGCATCAAAAACGGCGCGCCTACCAATATGCAGAAAGGACCCGCGTTCAAGACTGCGCTTGCGACGGCGTACCCGGAATGCCGCCTTGTCGTTACCAAGGAAACGATGACGGTGGAAGGCATGATCAAGATTGTTTACGATCTGCTTAAGGACAAGCTTAATATTGTGAAGCTCACATTCACCAGCGGGGTAAACGGCGCAACGCAGGAATACGCTCCGCACAAAACGACCGAACGCTGCCCGTTGTGCGGGATCGCGCTTAACGAAAACGGCGTATGCCCGAAATGCGGATACAAAAAACAGAAGTGAAGTATGGCTAAAATATGGCTTAAGTAAAAACGCCGCGCCGGCATGCCGGGGCGGCGTTTTTATTAAGGAAACAATAAAAATCGCAGCAAAAAAACCAGGCAGCCACAAAATTGCACTTTGACGCATCGTCTTTTTCGACCTAAAACATCTTCTTTTTCGTCAATAGCCCTGCTATCGCCTTCAAAAACAAGCCGTTTATGCCTGAAAAAAAACCGGTCAGAATTTATCTCATTTAATCAGCGTTTACCTAAAAAAAATGTTATAATGTGTTTTAATACTAATACTTTAATTTACTGATCTTTCGCCATCTTTCCGGTACAAAGCCGCCTAAAATCCATGCGAAATATTTAGGTAAATTATAAATGCTTTTGGCCTGTTGAAACCGGCGCCGGAAGAAGTGTATAATTGGGATACTGAATGTCAGGGGAAATGATATGAAAAGCGTAGATAATGCAGGTTGCTTAAGAAAAAATCCGGTTATTTTTTTCTGCCTGATTATTTTTATTGTTTCGATAGCATGTTTGCACGGAGCAATATTTAGTAATCATGTATGGGCGGGCGATGCGCCAAAGGATGTCAGGCTTATCTATGAAACTGTCGACGGCGGCGCAGGGAGCTATGCGGTAGTAAAGGGCATCGATAAAGCTTGGGCGGACGATAACATCAAGGGCGAATATGCAGTCGGCATAAGGATCGACATTCCCGACACGCACGAAGGCTTGCCGGTCACGGAAATTTCGGACGGCGCCTTCAGGTCTTCATCATCGGCAATACTGGCGGAATCATATTATGTCGCAGAGCTTGATTGCTCTGATGCGCGGAACCTTAAAGTCATCGGCGAAGATGCTTTTTATTTTTGCGCGCTGCTGGAAAAAGCGGACTTTTCAGGTCTTGCGGCCTTAAAGGAAATCAAGACGGCGGCTTTTAACAATTGCTGGTCGCTTAAGGAGCTGGATTTTTCGGGCTGCGCGGCGCTGGAGACGGTGGGAGAAACGGCATTTTCCTTTTGCGACGAACTGATCAGCGTTGATTTTACAGGGGCAGTGTCGCTTAAAGTCATAGATGATTCTGCGTTTTCGATGTGCGGCATGCTGTCCCGTATCACCTGGGGCGGCATCGGCTCGCTTGAAAGTATCGGGGAAACGGCGTTTTTTGTCGCGCGGATCGCTTCGCTTGATCTGAGCGGACTGCCTGCGTTATCCCGGATAGGCGGTTTTGCGTTTGCAGGGTGCCCCGTTCTTGCGTCGGTTGATTTGCGCGCGCCGCAGTTGGAAACGATAGGGGATTGTGCATTCATAGAATGCGAAGCTTTAAAGACTGTCCGTATCGGAGCTGTCGGAAATATAGGCGAAGACGTTTTTGAGGATTGTCCCCTGGAATTAGTGATTACGGAAGGTGCAGCGGTTTATGCCGACTACAATACTGACGGCGGCGCGATGTCGGAATATAAAACCGCGCTTACATATGAAATAGAGTTTTCTTTTGTAAGCTCCGTCGGGTCGTTCCCGGCGCAGGCCAAGCTCTTCAATAAGCCGCTGCGTTATGAAAAGAGCTTGAACGGCGAATGGGCGTATAACGGCAGCTGGCAGCTGCCCGTCGCAGGGCAAACCAAGGGCAAGGAGCTTTCAAAATGGATTTTTCCGGACGGAACTGAGATTTCTTTGGACACTCCGCTTGCCTTTGATACCTGCACAGCCGTTTGGGTGAAGGCGCCTTCAAGGCTTGAGGCATGGCAAATCGGGCTGATAGCAGCAGGCGGCATTTTAATTTTGGCTTCGGCAGCCTTTGCTGTTTATTGGCTGATCATCAGGAAAAGGGCGCGGGCAAGGAGGGCATTATGCCGGGATCTTTCACAGGAGGATAACGGAGCTGTGCCGGAAGTATCGCTGCCCGATTCGCTGACAGCGCGCGAAAGGGAGATAGCGCAGCTGTTACTGTCCGGGAAAAAGCGGAAAGAAATAGCCCAAAAACTGTACATATCTGAAAATACGGTAAAAGAGCATGTCACAAACGTACTTCATAAATCGCACTGTGTCAATCAGCTTGATTTTGTATTAAGGTACGGGAGCGGCAAATAATGACCGCACCAGGAGATTATGTTCAGGGGCAAGCGCAACCGATGCGCTTGCCCCTGATGTTTTTTCGGCAATTTTCATATCAACTGCTTTAGGTAAACGCTGATTAAGATAAAATTTAGAGCTGCGTCTTTTTTGTCATAAAACGTCTTCTTTTTTTGCCAATAGCTCTGCTATTGTCTTCAAAAACAAGCCGTTTTCCGCCTAAAAAATACTTGCTCTAAGGAAACAATGAATAAATACTCGAGCTGAATTCGGACAGATTTTTGATACAGATTTTAAATTGCCGCCGCGGGCAATGCCGGGGCATTGACAAGGCGGAAATTTAGAAGCTGTACAAAAAGATGCCGAAAGCAGCCGAAAAGGCATATTCAATGGAGTTTTCGCCATAAAAATGATATAATAACCATATGGAAAAACAGGTTGGAATAGGCGAATTGTTGCAATCGGGAGCGAAAGCGACACGGAAGCAAAAATTTTTAGCGGATATGGAAAGCATAGTGCCTTTTAAGGAGTGGACTGCGTTAATAGAGCCGTATTATTACAAGGAACGCGCCGACAGGCGCGAGGGTAGAACACGC
>JAVBLK010000048.1:0-17625 GCA_031553565.1 Eubacteriales bacterium | reverse complement strand
TCAATACTGATCATTTTTATCTGCTTTCTTTGCTCTATTTCTTTTGTGGTAAGCATCGGTAATACCTCAATATTTTATACCTCTATTATACCACAAACCCCCTCATCACTAAAGCAATAAGGGGGTTTGTCTACAGCCTGAGCGGCGTACCATAAAAAATGTACGCCGCTTTTTTATTTTTGATGAATATGCAAACCAACCTGAAATTTACTTCGCTTCCGCTTTTTCGGCGGCGGCCTTCTCTTCCTCGGCCTTCTTTGCCTCTTCTGCGGCAGCGGCCTCGGCGTCAAGCGCGGCGGCGGCAGCCGGGAACTGCGCCTTCATCAGCTCCCTGATCTCTATCAGCAATTCCGCGGTGGTAGGCTCCTTTACGACCGGCACGGCCACAACGGTTTCTACTATCTCGCCCTTCTTGTTCTTGGCAAACACTTTCTTGGTCGCCGAGCCCAATCTCTTGGTCGCGCCGCTGATAACCTTGAAGATAATGAAAATGCACATCGCCACGATAAAGAAATCCAGTACAGTCTGCAAAAACGCGCCGTAATTAAACGAGACCTCGGCAATGTTTTTTGCCGCGTCGGCTTCCGTAATTACCCATTTCCATTCCGAAAAGCCCTTCAACCCCATCGCGGTGAACAACGCGGAAATCAGCGGCATTAAAAGGTCGTTGACCAGGCTGGTGACGATCTTTCCGAACGCCGCGCCGATAATGACTGCGACGGCCAGATCCATAATGTTGCCCTTGGAAATAAACTTCTTGAACTCCGTCCAGAACTTTTTCATTTGCTTTCAGTCTCCCTTTTGATGTGCCGCGCCTTTTACGCGGCAACACGTATAAATATTTGTCATATTATAACTGATTCAGGAAATTTTGTCTACAACTGAAAGGGTAAAACGACCTGTGCCGTATGTAATCCTGTGTGCTACAGCTGTTTTATCGCCTCGGCGGGGGTCATCCTGCTTATCTTTCTTATCGGGAAATAAGAGGCTGTTATCATCGATACAAAGGTTATCGCGGGTATATAAATAAGGTTAAGCGGCGAGAAACTGAGTACGCTCATCCCTTTCAGCACACCGACCGCATATATCCCGTTTAATACGTTGCTTAAAATCAATCCGCCTATAATGGCTGCCCCCGCCGCCACGGCGGCGAATATCAGCCCCTCGAAAAAGAATATCTTGAATACGCTTTTGCCGGAGCCGCCTATTGCGCGTATTATGCCTATATCCTTTTTCTTACCGTTAATACTGGCAACGATAAAATTGGCAAACATCGCGATAGACATTATAAGAATGATGCCGGCAAATACAATCATTGCCTGCCATGTGATGCCGAAAATAAACTGTACTTTATACACAGCTTCAGAATATACATTGGTCACATACACTTCTCTTGTCCGCAGATATTTCAGCAAGCTGTAATACTCGCTGGTATTCATACTTTGATTAGGAATAATAACTAGTTTGTCGTATAAAAGAGTTTGGCGGCCTATCTCGTAAGCGTCATAGTCGCCGAAATTAATGACCATGCCTTCAGTTTTGTCTATATCTATTTCAACATTACTGATAGAAATACCTGCTATTTTTATGGCAATACCTTTTACCATCATATAATCACTTACGGGCACATAATAATCAGTGTGTTCATATATATCGATCGTGATTTCCGTGCCTATTCCGTCGGGCAATCTTCGCAAAGAATCGGTGATCTCGGGACGGTTCCATTCATCATATTCTGTTTCGCGCTTGATAAAATGGCTCGGTTTATATTCCTTGCCAAAGATTTTATTATATAGACCCAATGTAATTACCGCTTCGCCTTTTTCCAAGCCAAAAGCAGCATTCTCCCCTCCGATCATTTCCGCGTCGGTTAAAATATACGTGCGGCTTAAGTCTTGACTGGATTGTTTACCATAACCGACTACACTTAATTCGCCTCCGTTAATGCTTGATTGGCCAAACACAGGAATTCCATTCTCCTGTTTTAAAATATAATCTCTGTTTACGTAAAGCACATTATAAAGACTATCCACGTATTGGTCGCGCAGGCTGAAAACTTCCTCTTGCTTTTGCCCCGGGCCCATATCTATACTGCCCCCGCTTGAATTGTTTTCATAGCTAAACCTTTTGTAATCGGTTTTAATTATGCCGTTTATTTTAAGGCCGGAACCTGAATTATTATATACCGTTTTCCCGATAAGCTCCGAAAATTCAGTGTTTGAGGGTATGGGGCTTTTGACGCCGCTGCCGTCATCAAATTTACATTGGGAAATAATATCACCGGCATAATAATCGGTAATATAGACACTTTCCCCGTCTAATGGCAGGTATCCTGCAAGCATTTCATATCCCATATTCTGGATATCTTTGTATGTCTCTATTTCAGCGACACGCTTGTTATACGAAAGCGATAAATTGAATCTGCCCGAAAACTCTACTTGCGGAACAAAGCTTACTTTTTTAAACTTTTCTAATCCTACAATTGTTTCTGTCGGAAAAAGAATACCCCCATCTCTGGGTAATTCAGTAGTATTTTTTTCAGGCGGCCGCATTTGAAACGCAAAAATATGCTCCGGCGGATCTTTCGCAAACGCTTTCGCCTGTGTCTTTTCGCAGTCTATGCCAATAATCGTTGTGAACGCGACAAACGTCATCATTGAAACCGCAGACAATAATACCGCAACGATAAACCTTATTTTCCGCTGCAAAACATTTTTACCGGCAAGTATAAATGCGTACAGGTTTGAAAGTTTATTTTTGGTTGGACTATGCAACGGCCCCGCAAGCGCTCCGGGCTTGCTTATTTCCTCCGTGTTAATAATTTTGCCGTCTTTCATGGTGATGATCGTATCGCCGTATTCCTTAGCAAATTCCAGATCATGGCTGGCAACGATTACCGCAATATCCCGCGATAATTCTTTGAGTAAATCAAAAATATTCTTTGCGTTTTCGCTGTCCAGATTCCCCGTCGGCTCGTCCGCAAGGATCACCCTTGCGCCCTTTGCCAGCTGGCGCGCGATCGCAACCCTTTGCCTTTGCCCGCCTGAAAGCTCGGACGGAAAACGTTTTTCCACGCCATCCAGTCCGACTTTTTTTAGGTTTTCGGCGATGGCCTCTGCGTTTCCCTCTCTGCCCAGCAAGGTCAGCGCAAGGTTGATATTGTCGAATACGGTAAGGCTCTCGATCAAATTGAATTCCTGAAAAATCACCCCGGCATAGTTACATCTATAATCGTCAAAATCGGCGGCGGAAAACCCCTTGACCGATTCGCCGTCAACCAGCATATCCCCCGACTGAACCGCATCCAGCCCGCCAAGAATATTGAGCAATGTAGATTTGCCGCAGCCGCTTTTCCCCGTCAAAAAATACATCCCGGAATCGGCAAATGCGCAGGTCACCCCGCGCAATGCCTCCACCGTCCCGCCCTTCTTGGATTTATACGAATGATGCAGATTTTTGAGTTCTATCATTTTTTATCTTTGTCTCGAATTGTATAGCCACAGCCCATTGCTTTTAGATTTAGCGATCATCTTTCATTCCTCCCTGTTTAATAAAGACGCAAGTTCTTCTTCGTCTTTTTTTATGATTCTTTTATAATGCTTTATTGATAGTTGTGATACTATTAAACAAATCACACCTAACGCTAAAAAAACAATGCCGTAAATATAATATATGGCAGTATCGGCATTTCCGAATTTGAGTGTAAGAATCAGAATAAACAAGCCCATTGCAGTTAATAACAGGCTGCCGAATATAGAAGAAAACCTAGCAAGTTTAAGCCGTCTTTTCCACATCTCAATTGATTTCATAAATTTTCCCTTTTATGCACATAATAACTTATTATTTCTATTTGTCAATTCTTTGTGAAAAAATGATATATTTTAAAATCTATCTACGCCAGATAGCGATCCAAAAGCCCCAGATCCCGCATATAGGTCAAAATCGTGTACTTTTCGCGGAGGTCGGGCTATCTTTTCCCATTGCTTTTAGAATTTATTATCATTTCCTTTCCCCCCGTTTCTTAAATATTCAAGTTCCGCCTCGTCTTTTTGGATCGTTTTTTTTCCATTTTTTATTATCGCAGGCAATAAAGCAAAAAAAATTATTCCGATTAAAATAAAGAATCCGCCCAAAGCCCAACCATTAGGATTATCACCCGTCCTAATTACAATAATAATCAAAATTAAGCCAGTAATAATAAAAATCGTTGCGCCGAGAATCAACGCAAACACGCGAATTTTGAACGCTTTCTTATACGCCTCAAGCGATTTCATAAATTTCCCTCTTTAAGCATATAATACCACGTTATTTTTGTTTGTCAATAACTTTTTAAAAATGATATATTTTAAAATCTATCTACGCCAGATAGCGATCCAAAAGCCCCAGATCCCGCATATAGGTCAAAATCGTGTACTTTTCGCGGAGGTCGGGCTTTCTTTTCCCATTGCTTTTAGAATTTATTATCATTTCCTTTCCCCCCGTTTCTTAAATATTCAAGTTCCGCCTCGTCTTTTTGGATCGTTTTTTTTCCATGTTTCATCCAAAACGGCAAAATTATAAAAAAAACTACGCCAATAAAAAGCAAGAATCCACCAAACAGAAAACCATACAAGTAGAATGCAGAAATATTAATTATTATTGCCGCAACAAATAGCGTCAGTCCCCCAACAACAAAAATTGTACCGCCGCATATTAAAGAAACTATACCATATATTACTCTTTTCTTATACGCCTCAAGCGATTTCATAAATTTCCCTCCTTATGCACATAATAACATATATTTCCTGTTTGTCAATATTTTAAAAACAACTTATTTTAAATACCTTTACACCAGATATCTGTCCAGTAAACCCAGATCCCGCATATAGGTCAGGACGGTGTACTTTTCGCGGAGGTCGGGTGCCAAGGCCAGGGCGGTTCTGTAGTCCTGCTCTGATATATAGTTCTTGATCCAATAGCCCGCGTCGCCGTACATGCGGCGGAAGGCTTTCACACTGTGTTCTAAGGCGGTCACGGCGTTATCTGCGGACGCAAAAAAATCGGCGCGGTATTCGCGGTATTTATGGCTCGCAACGGCGTAGGCCTCCATGGGCATATACGGCCTTACTTTTTTTAAGGCTGCGGCCTCTGTGGTATGGAAAACGGCCGCCAGCTTTTCTGCGCGTAAATTAAGGTCGGGCGGCGGCAGGAATTCGGTAAGCTCCGCCCTTAAAAAGGCGCGGTAGACCTTGGACAGGAATATGGCGGAAAGATACGCCGTTTCGCCGTATAGCCGCGGTTTCCGCCCGGCGCTTTCCATTACCCCCGACAGCGCAAAGCAAAGGTGCGTGCCGCCGCCGTTAGAAAGGCGCGAGTTTTTCATTATTTGGGAAAGCAGCGACAGCCGCAAGACGTTTTCGGCCAAGCTTTCGACCGCTTTTTTATCGCCGCGCATAAGGCTTTCGCCTAAGCTTTCCGCGTTTTCCGCCGCCGTGACCGCGTACCCCGCGATAAACGGGCAGTACTTCTCCCCCGTAAGTTTTGACGAAAACTCCCAGTCAAGCACGGCCAGCCTTTTCGATACGGCCAAGCCGTAGCCCGCCGCGACCAGGGCCTCGCCCGCGCCGGAAAGGATGTTTGTGTCCGCGATAAGGCCTACCGGCGGCGCGGTAACGTATATTTCCTTGAACCCGCCGCTGTAAAGCATGGAAAAAGGCGCAAGGCACGAATCCGACGACAGCGAGGTGACTACCGAAAACCACGGCACTTTAAGCCGGTACGCGGCGTACTTTGCCATATCCAGGACCTTGCCGCCGCCGACGGCAACGACCGCCTTCGCGTCCTCCGGAAAACGGGACAGCAGCTTGTCGGCGTTTTCGATGCTCTCGACCCCGCCTTCGTCGAAAATATAGCGCGCCGTTTTAAAACCCCGGCTGAGCAGCAGCTTTTCCGCCGCCCGGCCGCCTGCGTCAAAGCCGGACTTGCCCGCCACTATATAGACCTTGATCAGCGGCCCGATGTGCTTTTCGATCATCTCAGGCAGCTCGTCGACCGCGCCGGCGCGGCAGGCGATATCCCGCGTAAGGACGGTATGCGTTTCGCCGCAGCCGCACGTAAGCTCCGCCCCGCACAGCTCCTTTAAACTTAAACTTCCGAAATCTTCGATCGAAACCATAACCCCAAATTTCCTGAACGATAAAAAAGACAGATAGCCAAACAGAAACAAACGGCAAAAAATTGTTGTAAGCGCATCGGCAACAACAAAAATTTGCCGCCCAAAACACGGCAGGCCGGTCAAAGGGCTGTCAACCGGGCAGCAGTTTAAAAAACCGCGACGACGCGTACTGAAACGTACACTAGGAGCGGTTTTTTAAATCGCACCCATATTTACTATAAACAATCCGACTTTTCAGGGTTTCCCTGAAAAGGACTCCTACAGTAGTCCGCACCGAGTTTTTTATGCCTAAAAAATTCGCGCTTGGTGCGGGGCGAAGCCCTATCACCGGCCGCTGTTAATACCCCAGGTATTCGACGCCGTTAAGCATCACGTTATTGATCGCGTCGCTGGCTATCGAATAAAAGACTATCTTCCCCTGACGCTTGGCTTTTACCGCGCCCACGCTTTTTAAAAGCTTTAATTGGTGCGAGACCGTCGTTTGGTTGATGCCCAGGACGTTCGAGATATCGTTGACGCACATTTCACTGATGGCCAGCGCCGAAACGATCCTTATCCGCGTCGTGTCCGAAAAGACGCTGAAAAAATCGACCAGCCCCTGTAATATTTCGGTGCTGGGCATATAGCGTTTGATCTCGTTCTGTACCTTTTTATCAAGCAATAATATCCGCTCTTCCATTTTTATTGCCTCCTGTATTTTTTGGCGGCGCGCGCGTTTTTCAGCTTATCCGGCATAAACGCGCCGCGCCAATTCATATACATATGTTAATACATACACATCAGGAGTATTATGTCTGATATCGCTGAATCAACGCGAATTTTGACATAAATCTTTGCTTTCGGGGATTATCTGCCGCGCGCGGCGCATTAAAACAGTTTCACAAAACACGGACACCCGGCATATATAAGGTATGCCGTATATAGGGCGCTATTTGCCGCCGCATTAAGTTTTCCGGGAAGGTAGTATATGGATATATCGATTATATTATTGTTGCTGCTGAGTATGAACGGCGGCGGAAGCAATACTAACAATAACACCGGCGGCGAGGTCATAATGCCCGCTTCCTCGAAAAACACGATGGAGACGCTGATCCTGATCCTGACCTTTTTCCTGCTGCGCGAAATCAACAGCAATACCATTCCTGTGCCTGACAACAACCGCTGCCGGAACCGGCGGCGGCGCGCGAAC
Source organism: Eubacteriales bacterium (assembly GCA_031553565.1). GTDB lineage: Bacteria > Bacillota > Clostridia > Christensenellales > DUVY01 > JAVBLK01. Next base: position 10,282 of record JAVBLK010000048.1, on the reverse strand, counting down.
GACCCGTTCTTTGAAAGCTTTGACGACGCCTTTGACACGGCCGCTTCGATATAGGCGCGCGACGCCGGCGTAAAGCATAAGCGTTGCTGACGAAGTCACGCGATGATCCCGAAAATACTGACGGGGCGGCAAATGCCGCCCCGTCCGCTTCCCGTCCCCAGGCTTATCCTTTTTAGCGATGTTTATCCTTAGGTAAACGCTGATTAAAAGAGATAAATTTTGACCGAGTATTTTTCAGGCATAAAACGGCTTGTTTTTGAAGGCAATAGCATGTCTATTGACGAAAAAAGAAAATGTTTTAGGTCGAAAAAGACGATGCGTCAAAGTTCTATCGAATTAATCAGCGGTTACCTTAGCCCATTTTTATCACAGTGCACGGAACGCTGCCGGAAAGGATCTCCTTTATTCCGAATGCGGCGTTCGCAATTATGACCTTTGTGCCTTCGGCCGCCGGCGTTTTTATGTATTCCAGCTTCGCGCCCGCGCCGTTCGCGCCTGCGCGGCTTGCGCCCACGCAGGAACGCTTGGCCTCGTCAATGTTATTTATAAGCTCCTCAGCCGATGCGCCGCCGATCCGCTCGATCAGCGTCGAGGGGTCGGACGCGTCGCGGTATATGCCGTTGACCCCCGTAAGTATCAGCAGCGTTTCCGCCCTTAACAGACAGGCGATCTGAGCGGCGGTCTCGTCGTTATCGACCAGCTCCACCACCCCGGTTTTTGCGGTATTCCTGAGGTTCTGTATCTCCAGCTTGCGGTTCTCCTCGAAAGACACGGGGTCGTTGTAGTTTATTACCGGCACCGCGTTCTGCTGCGCCGCGCGTAAAAGCAGTCCGCGGATATGCTCCCGCTTGGCCGCGTCGTTGAAATGCTGATGCTCGACCAGCAGCTGGCGGACGCCGTACCGGCTGTCGATATATTGGCGGTACATCTGCATCAGGATCGTCTGCCCCTGACTGGCATAGTCCGCCTTGTTCTCGTCCAGGTTCCCGTTTGTCAGCTCGCCGCCCGTGCGTTTTATATAATCGAGGCGCCCTATCTCTGTCGCGCCCGACGACACCCAAACGATGCCGGGCCTCAGCTCCTTTGCCAGACGCTTGAACCTTACAAGGTCGATCTCTTTCTTTGCCTTGTCGATAAGCGCCATGCTGCCTATTTTGCCGACAAGCTCTACGCCGAATTTTTCCATATATGTATATTGTATAATAACGGTAATAAATTATCAAGGAAACAATGAATAGATGAGGTAAATTCAGAGCAAGTATTTTTCAGTATGAAAGCGGCTTGTTTTTGCACGCCCCGAAAGTGCGTTTTCAAGAATTTCAGGCATTTCTTTTGCTGAGGTATTGACAACGGCCGCAATCAGATATATAATAACGGTGTAATAAACAAGGACGTTTATCGGAAACGGAGAAATCTGGTTCCGGCAGGCGTCCTTTTTTTTATGCGCCCGATACAGCGTTTGCGCCGGATATCCACCCGCGCCGCGCCGCAACGGCAAAGTGAAAAACTTAAGGAAACAATGAAAAAATGAACTTAATTTAGAGCAAGTATTTTTAAGTCAGAAAGCGGCTTGTTTTTGCAGCAAATAGTAGAACTATTGGCAAATAAAAGAAGACGTTTTCAGACGAAAAAGACGCTGCTACTAAATTTGGCTTCTTTTTCAGCGTTTTCTAAATTTTAGGAGATAATAATACTATGACTTATGCAGACAGAGTTTTAGAACAAGCGATCTTGAAAAACCCGGGCGAGCCGGAATTCCATCAGGCGCTTAAGGAAGTGCTGCCTACCTTGCAGCCGGTACTGGACGCAAATCCGCAATACGAGAAGGCCGGGGTGCTGGAGCGGCTGGTCGAGCCGGAAAGGCAGGTTTTTTTCCGCGTGCCGTGGGTCGACGACGGCGGCAGGGTCCAGGTCAACCGCGGGTTCCGCATCCAATTCAACAGCGCGTTAGGGCCGTACAAGGGCGGCCTGAGATTCCATCCGTCCGTTTATAGCGGTGTGGTGAAGTTTTTGGGCTTTGAGCAGATCTTTAAAAACTCGCTTACCGGCCTTCCGATCGGCGGCGGCAAGGGCGGCGCGGACTTTGATCCGAAGGGCAGATCCGACCGCGAGATCATGGCTTTTTGCCAGAGCTTTATGACCGAGCTTTACCGCCATATAGGCGCCGACACAGACGTGCCCGCGGGCGATATAGGAGTGGGCGGCCGCGAAATCGGCTATCTTTACGGCCAGTACAAGCGGCTGACCGGCCTTGCAAACGGCGTACTGACCGGTAAGAGCCTGTGCTTCGGCGGCTCGCCCGCAAGGACGGAGGCGACCGGATACGGCCTTATTTACCTTACACAAAAGATGCTGGAGGACAAGGGGCTGTCCCTTTCGGGCAAGAGCGTTGCGATCTCCGGCAGCGGGAACGTCGCGATCTACGCCGCGGAAAAGGCGTACATGGAAGGCGCAAAGGTGGTCACGGTCAGCGATTCGAACGGCTACGTCTGCGACCCGGACGGCATCGACCTGAAGCTGGTCATGGATATCAAGGAAGTCAAACGCGGCAGGATCAAGGAGTATGTCAAGCTGAAGAAATCGGCGAAGTATTACGAGGGCGGAAACGTCTGGACAGTCCCGTGCGACATCGCCCTGCCCTGCGCGTCGCAAAACGAGCTGAACGAAAAGGACGCGGCCGAGCTTATAAAAAACGGCTGCACCGCCGTCGCGGAAGGCGCGAATATGCCTTCGACGCTTGAGGCGATCAAACTGTTTCAACGGAATAAGGTGCTGTTCGCGCCCGCAAAAGCGGCCAACGCGGGCGGAGTGGCCGTTTCGGCGCTGGAAATGTCGCAAAACAGCATGCGCCTGAAGTGGTCGTTCAAGGAAGTCGACAGCCGGTTAAAAGATATCATGGGCAATATTTATCACCAGATATCGCGGGCGGCGGACGCCTACGGCGTAAAAGACGACCTGGTCGCGGGCGCAAACATCGCGGGCTTTGAAAAGGTCGCCGAGGCGATGTATTTACAGGGAACGGTGTAAAACTCGCGGGCGGGGCTAGCTCGCCGCCAATCTTTTATATCTAACGATAAAAAGATTGACACTCATACGCCCACCCCGCGTGCCCCCTTGGGGACCGAAAAAAAATCATAGATTTTTTTTGTCCCGTTAATGGCGGAATTTAAGAAGTGCGATTCTTAAATTCCGGCGCATACAAGTCCGCGCATCTTATTTTTATTTATTGGTCCGCGTTTTGAAACACCTGTGTGTTGTCTGATCGTTTGCCGGGCATGAGAAACGTTTTTAGGAGGTGCATTATGAATAGAATTGACAATTATGTCCCGCTATCGGGCGAAACCTCGGTCAATCTGGGCAGGGTCGTGTTGCCGCCTGTTTTGATACCTGCACTGCACGCTTCCTCGCCCGCATTTATCTGCGAGCCTGTGGCAATAGGCGGCAAAATCTTCGAGGTTACCGCGCTGCGGCTTTCAAGGCCGCACGCCGTTATCTTTTCCGTCAATCTAGGCGACGATATCTCGGCGGCCGGCCCCGTGTTAGAGCGGCATCCAGTTTTCCCTGAGGGCGCGGACGTCGTTTGCGCGCGCGTGACCGGCGAAAGCCGCATTGCCGCAAGGGTATGGAAACAAGGCCGCGAGGTCTATGGAAGCCTTGAGGGCGCCGGCGCGGCGCTGGCCGCGGCAAGCCTGACCGGCAGGATCCCCTATCCCGAGGCCTATGTAGATATGCAGGGAGTTTCGGTTTTTTTGAAGTGGGAGCGCTTTAAGAGCGGCAATATGCTGTGCGTACACAGCCACGGAAGCGACAACGATATCGCGGGCTAGGCGGCGGCAATTTATTTTTACACTAGTTATCAAAACGGGACATTCTGTCTTAAAACGCACAGAGTGTCCCGTTTTTTTGCATAACTGATTGCGCATAAATCCCGGCGGCGTCGGCCGCTTTACTCCACCGCGCTTTCTATTATCATGTGCGCTACTTCGGTTTTTTTCAGCCGCATATCCATCGCGGTACGTATAATATATTGGTGCGCGGCAGGCTCGGTCATCCCTTGGGCGATAAGTATCCTTTTCGCGGCGGTTATCAGCCTCAAGTCCTCCGGCCTCGATACGAAAAGCGCGTTCGGCGCGGGTACGGCGGCTGCCTTTTTATGCGCGGCGGCGGCGGCATTCAGGGTGTTGCGCAGCATCTCTCCGTCAAGAGGCTTGGGCACGGTCATTACGCCCGCGGCGGCCATGCGCCGGTCGATAAACTTCAGCCTGTCCGACGGCATCGCAAGGATAAGCTGACCGGAGTTCCCCTGCGCAAGGTCCAGGGCAAGCTCCTCGCCGCTCCCGTCGGCAAGCGGCGAGTCGATTATATAGAGGTCGAACTCTCTTACCGCCGCCGTGCGCCGCGCAAGGCCGCCTGCTGCGGCAAAGGTTATTTCGCGGCAGCCGACGTCGCGCAGTGTTTTTTCGATATAAAACGCCTGCGCGGGAAATTGCGAGATTATCAGCGCGCTGTCAAATATATCGCCCGAAGTATTAAATTTTTTTTTATCTTTCAGCACTTTATAAATAAGTCGTCACTCCCGTTTTCTTTCCTGGCGGGCAAAACCTCTTTGCGGCAAAACTTCGTGATCTTTGTGAAAGAGCCTTGGTATTAAAGCTTTGCTATCATTTCAGCTATCACGCTGTACGGGTTTATATCCAGCCCGTCCATGACGGCGCGTTTTTCCTGACGTTTCCCTTTTACATTCATGATATCAAGATACAGGGCGTTTCCCTTTTCAAAAGAGGCGCACAGGCCGTTACGCCCGGCGACCACGGTCACAACGCTCTTATACGTCAAAAAGTTGTCGGCGGCGGTAAGCGGCGCGACCCCCTTGAAATTAAGTATATTCTGCCCCGGCTGCGCGGCGTGGCAGGAGCTGTCGACAGCAATGCCCATCTCGTCCAGAGTCAAGGCTATCTCGCGCCTGATATCCGCGCCCTTATCCAGCGGCTGCGTATCCATTGCGCCGCCCTCGTCAAACGGCACGCCGCTGTTCTCCCCCTCCATATCGGCCTTATACAAGCGGAATTCAGCGCCGAACCCTATGGTAAAGGTCTTGCCCGCGGCCTTTTTTTCCTTTATAAGCGCGGCAAGCTGCGCCCTTTTATCAAAGTCCGCCGCGCCTTTCCCGTCGAACACCGAACAATAAAACCGTATGACCCTGCCCGTCTGCGGCCGCCAGGGCAGTATCTGCAGCGTGCTGAGATCGGGCTTTAAGGTTATCTCCCCGCCCGCATATGCACAGGTTATTCCCTTTTTCATCGCCTCCGGCAGCCTGAGCGGCATGATCGACAGATTCTTCTGCGCGCCGGCGGCGTCGCAAAACGCCAGCCTGATAAACTTGACGTCGTTGACCGAAATAAACTCCGTTAATTCTTTAACTGTGTACATAGAATCGCCTCCCGTTATCTTTTTGCGGCTGAACCGGCGTTCAGCCTTATTCATTGATAACACAATTTTAGTGCCCTGCCGCATAAAATGTCAAGGAAGTATATATGAAAAGCCTGATTATATAGTCTGAAAAAACCGGCACAAATATACAGGGCACCTGCTTCTTAAATTTTAATATACAAAGGATATGCCTATTTACATATGGAATTTTTTATCCGGCTGCACCCCGCCGTTCAGGCATTGATATTGGGGCTGTTTACGTGGGGCGTTACTACCCTTGGGGCTGCGGTCGTCCTGCTCTTTAAAAGGTTTTCCAAGAAAGTGTCAGATGTGATGCTGGGCTTTTCCGCCGGCGTTATGACTGCGGCGGTTTTCTGGTCGCTTTTAAACCCGTCGATCGAAATATCGCAAGAGCTCGGCCAAAACGCCTGGCTTACGGCGGCGGCGGGCTTTCTTTCGGGCGGCGCGTTCCTTATCCTGATCAACTTTTTCGCCTCGCGCATACTGGATAAACGCGAGAACGCCAAGGCCGCGCTGGCAGCGGATGCCCCGAAAGCCAGGCTGTCCCGAAGGTCGCTGCTCCTGACACTGGCCGTTACTATGCACAATATTCCGGAAGGGCTGGCCGTCGGCGTGGCGATAGGCTCGGCCGCCGCCGGGCTGTCGTCGGTAAGCCTGTTGGGCGCGGTAATGGTCGCCGTCGGCATAGGAATACAGGATTTCCCGGAGGGCGCCGCCGTTTCCCTGCCCCTTATGGCGGACGGCCTGCCGCGCGGCAAAAGCTTCCTTACCGGCATGCTCTCCGGCGCGGTGGAGCCCGTCTTTGCCGTCATTGGCGCGCTGCTGGTCATTGCGGTGCGCTCGCTGCTGCCGTTTGCCCTTGCGTTCGCCGCGGGGGCGATGATCTACGTTGTGGTAAGGGAGCTGATCCCCGATTCCCAGAACGGCAAAAACGCAGTTCCGGCAACGCTGGGACTGCTGCTGGGGTTCGCCCTTATGATGATACTGGATATCGCGCTGTGATTCTTTAAAAGGGGAAGCCTGTTCCAAGGGATATAACGCCGATTTATTTCGCCCTTGCCCTTGACACCGCGTCGACCCAGCCCATGATCAGCCTGTTCCGGCTTTCCTCGGACATTCCGGGGCGGTACACGCGGCCGGAGGGATCGGCGTAGCCGCGTATCTCGTTCACCGAATTATAAAAGCCCGATCTAAGGCCGGCCAGATAGCACGCGCCCAGGGCAGTGGTCTCGACTACTGACGGACGGCGGACGGGGATCCCCAGAATATCGGCCTGAAACTGCATCAGGAAGTTGTTTTTGCTTGCCCCGCCGTCTACCGCCAGCTCGCTTATCCTGATCCCCGTATCCTTTTCCATCGCGTGGAATATATCGAATACCTGATAGGCGATCGCCTCTAAACACGCGCGGATAAGATGTTCCTTCTTCGCGCCCCTGGTCAGGCCGCAGAAAACGCCGCGTGCGCCCGGATCCCAATAGGGCGCGCCAAGTCCCGCGAACGCGGGCACCATATAGACGCCGTTAGTATCGGGGACGCGCAGGGCGTACTCCTCGCTCTCCTCGGCGGTCTCGATCATACGCAGCCCGTCGCGCAGCCACTGCACCGCCGCGCCGGCAATAAACACGCTGCCCTCTAATGCGTAATGCGGCTTGTTATCGATCGACGCGGCGACAGTTGTCACCAGTCCGCGCCGCGACACAACGGGCTTGTGCCCCGTATTCATCAGCATAAAGCAGCCAGTGCCGTATGTGTTCTTGATCATTCCCGGCTTGACGCACAGCTGCCCGAAAAGCGCGGATTGCTGGTCGCCGGCAAGCGCATTGATCGGGATAGCGCCGCCTATGATGGAATTATCGATAGTGCCGTACCCGTGCGACGACGGATAGACCGCGGGCAGCATACTTTTCGGTATGCCGAATTTTTTTAACAGCTCGCTGTCCCACGTCAGCGTATGTATATTGAACAGCATGGTGCGGCTGGCGTTGGAATAATCGGTCGCGTGTGCCCTGCCCCTGGTAAGATGCCATAAAAGGAAGGTGTCCACCGTGCCGAAAATAAGGTCGCCCTTTTCGGCGCTTTCCCGCGCGCCCTTGACGTTGTCGAGGATCCATTTTATTTTGGTCGCGGAAAAATAAGCGTCCAGCTCCAACCCCGTCTTTTCGTATATGACCTGGTCATAGCCCTCTTTTTTCAGTTTATTGCAGTATTCCGCGGTCCTGCGGCACTGCCAGACTATCGCGTTATAGACGGGCTTGCCGGTATGCCTGTCCCACACCAGCGCGGTCTCGCGCTGATTTGCGATGCCCGCGCTGTCGATCATGGTGCTGTCTATGTTCCACGCGCCCGCGAGCGCCTCGCTGATAACGCCCGTCTGCGTGGCAAGGATATCAAAGGGGTTATGCTCCGCCCAGCCCGGCTGCGGATAGATCTGCGGCAATTCGCGCTGCGCCTTGGACACGATGTGCCCCGCCCTGTCAAAAATGATACATCTGGAGCTGGTCGTCCCCTGATCCAGAGCCATGATATATTTTTTATTGCTCATGCTCCCCTCCGGAAAGCTAAGTAAACGCTGATTAAATGAGATAAATTTTGAGCAAGTATTTTTAAGACAGAAAACGGCTTGTTTTCGAAGGCAATACCAGAGGTATTGACAAGAAAAGAAGACTTTTTATGACGAAAAAGACGCCGCGCCAAAATTCTATCGAATTAATCAGCGTTTAAAGAGCGCCGGTTTATACCGCCGGCGCTCTTGGAATTTAAATGCTTATACTTGGCCGGATAATCCTGATCAGCCTATTGCAGCCTTGCCTTCAGCGCCTCCAGCTCGGCAGTAAGCTCCTTCGGCATCCTGTTGCCGAACTTATTGAAAAACTCGCCGATGCCGGCCGTTTCTTCCTTCCACATCGCGCTGTCTACGTTCAAAAGCTCGGCCAGCGTTTCCCTGGATATATCCAGTCCGTCCACGTTGATATCTTTGGCGAACGGCACGTAACCTATCGCGGTCTCCTCCGCTTCAGCCTTGCCCTCGCAGCGCTTGATTATCCAGTCCAGGACGCGCATATTGTCGCCGAAGCCCGGCCACATGAATTCGCCCGCCGCGTTCGTCCGAAACCAGTTGACGTTGAATATGCGCGGCATGCTGTTCGCCTTGCCCTGCTTGCCGGATTCGCCCATTTCCAGCCAGTGCTTGAAATAGTCGCCCATGTGATAGCCGCAGAACGGCAGCATCGCCATCGGGTCGCGGCGGACGACGCCCACCTGCCCCGCGGCCGCGGCCGTAGTCTCTGACGCCATTATCGCGCCCACGAACACTCCCGCGTTGTAATCCCTTGCCTCGTATACCAGCGGCGCGGTCTTTGCGCGCCTTCCGCCGAATATTATCGCCGACAGCGGCACTCCGTCCGGATTCTCGAATTCCTTAGAAATGCACGGGCAGTTCCTTGCGGGGGCGGTGAAGCGGCTGTTCGGATGCGCGCCCTTTGTCCCCATGCCGCCGTCCCACTTCTTGCCCGTCCAGTCGAGAGCGTTTTGCGGCGGGTTCTTATCGAGACCCTCCCACCAAACCGTGTTGGTGTCAAGGTTGTGTACTACGTTTGTGAAAATTGTATCCTTTTGTGTGGAAATAAGCGCATTCGGGTTGGATTTCATATTGGTGCCCGGCGCCACGCCGAAAAAGCCGTATTCGGGATTGACGGCGTAAAGCCTCCCGTCCTTGCCCTTCCTGATCCAGGCGATATCGTCGCCCACGCACCAGACCTTATAGCCCTTCTTCTGATAGCTTTCTGGCGGTATCAGCATGGCAAGGTTTGTCTTGCCGCAAGCGGACGGGAACGCCGCCGCCACATATTTGACCTCGCCCTTCGGGTTTTCGATGCCTAATATAAGCATATGCTCGGCCATCCAGCCCTCGCGCTTGCCCTGATAGCTGGCAATGCGCAGGGCAAAGCACTTTTTGCCCAAAAGCACGTTGCCGCCGTAGCCGCTGTTGACCGACCAGATAGTATTGTCCTCGGGGAAATGGCAGATATAGCGTTTCTCCTCGTCCAGCTCGGCCTTGGCGTGCAAGCCGCGCACAAAGTCGTTGCTGTCGCCCAAAACATCCAGCACCTTTTTCCCTATGCGCGTCATGATGTTCATATTGAGTACGACGTAAATGCTGTCGGTGACCTCGATCCCCGCCTTTGCAAACGGCGAGCCTACCGCGCCCATAGAAAACGGCACGACATACATCGTTTTGTTCTTGTAGCAGCCCTTAAAAATATCGGAAAGCTTCGCGTACGCTTCCTTCGGCTCCATCCAGTTGTTGGTGGGCCCCGCGTCTTTTTCGTCACGGCAGCAGATAAAAGTCCTGTGCTCCACGCGCGCCACGTCGTTCACCGCCGTCCTGTGCAAATAGCAGCCGGGCAGAAGCTGTTGGTTCAGCTTGATGATCTCGCCGCCGGCCAGCGCCTCGGCAGTCAGCATATCCAGCTGCTTTTGGCTGCCGTCGATCCAGACGACGTTCCCCGCCCCTACGAGTTTGGCCGACTCGTCCACGAATTTCAAAACCTGCTTGTTCGTTGTCAATGCCATATATATATCCTCCAAAAAAGTAATTCGCCTTTTTCTTTATGTCTGCCCGTCAGGGTTGCTGTCAAAAGAAACCGGCGAGCGAAAAAGAAATAATGATAAGGTAGTTTTTCAAATCAATTTAAGGAATCGCTGAATAATTCGATATAATTTATAGCCGCGTCTTTTTTGTCGGTAAATGCCTTCTTTTATTGCAAATAGTTCTACTATTTGCTGCAAAAACAAGTCATTTCCAGACTAAAAAATACTTGCTCTAAATTGA
>JAVBLK010000020.1:0-14637 GCA_031553565.1 Eubacteriales bacterium | reverse complement strand
TATACTAAACTTATTCATGTTAAATGGTACCTCGACACTACCATTTTAACACAAAAGGCGTGTGCTTCCCACAGGATCCACACGCCTTTTTTTTCCTTCCTTTTACGACAAAAGGGACTGCCTCTTGTTGAGACAGCCCCTTGTTACAGCTACTTTTGCTGCGCGCCTTAAAACGATTGACCTCTCTTTGCTTTTTGTATGGATCCTCTTATTGCAAAGAACCCCCATACGGCGAAGCCTGCAAACAAGGCCGCGTTTACGGAAATCAATGCGATGATCCATGACGGCAAACGGTAGCCCAGTATCTCGTAATTCATCGCGTTGCTGTTCACCGTCATGTAAAGGATGTTTTTGGATGCGTTCCTCAGCGCGGTCACATGCGTGGCCGAGGCGGCGTCGCTGCTTAGGGTCGAAACCGTTTGGTTCAGCTGCAGATCGCCGCCCGCGCGGATCATCTGGTCGGCATACATATAGGCGGTTTTATCCGCGTAATCGGTTATTACCACGCCCTCGAATTTCCATTCGCCCCTTAATATCTCTGTCAGGAGCCGGTAATCGCCGCCCGCCCAGGTGGTGCCTATGCGGTTGTATGAGGACATGATGCCTAGTGATTTGCTTTCCTTTATCAATATTTCAAAGGCTTTAAAATATATTTCGCGCATTGACTGCTCGTTCGCCCATGTAAACAGCCCGCGTGTGGAACGGTTCGTTTCCTGGTCGTTGAGCGCGAAATGCTTGGCGAAAGTTACGACGCCCTTTTCCTTCGCGCCCAGTACTACCTTCGCCGCCATACGGCCCGAAAGTACGGGATCCTCCGAAAAGTATTCCCAGTTCCTTCCGGAGAATGGCGAGCGGTGGATATTGGCCGCCGGCGCGTACCAGCCCGAATACGGCAAGCCGTCGCCGCGCTCGTTTCCGATAAGAGCCTCGTTCCCTACCATTTTACCGAATTGATAAGCCAGGTCTTTATTGAACGTCGCGCCGATAACGCATTCCGACGCGTAGAAGCATGTGCTGTAAATAGGCGCCTGATCCGACATCGCCATAAAGTTGGCGAATCCCGCAGGGCCGTCGGCGTGCGTTGTGAGCGGCACCCCGATATTTTCAAGCCCGATTGTGCCGAACGCGCCCTTGCCCACCAGATTGACCATCTGGGAAACGGTAAGCTGGTCCGCAAACGCATCCCACCGCTCATCGCCGTACGGTACTCCCAGCATGTCGATAAGCTTGGTCGCGGACGCAGACTCGCTTGCCGCCTGAACAGGCATCTCCGCCGCGTACCAGGGATTGCCTTCCACGTCTTTTGCGGATACCGCAGAGGCGGAGGTGCTCCAGCTGCCGTAAATGTTTTGAGGCCCCTGCGCCGTTTCCAGCCGGCGTTCATCGGCCGTCGGCTTTGCCGGCATGGTGCTGCCCCATGCCGCGCGCGACAGATACGTGATCTTTGGCGCGGCCGCCGTACCGTTCCTGCCATAGCTTACGTCGTCAAAACGGTTTACTATGTCCTTGCTGCCCGCCGTGTGCGGATCCTTGCGGTAGGTAAAGCCCGTGCTTCCCTTTACGGCGTTCGCCTGAGTTTGCGGCACGGTGAAGCTGCGCGTCAACGCGCTGTTATTATCCGCCCAGGAATCCGAGTTTTCAGATATATGGATCTTGTATCCGCCGGCCTCCGTCTCGAAGCCCTTGAATGTATTCCCGTTGCCGTCGTTATAGTCGTACGAGGCGATATCGTACAGGCTGAACTTAAGCGTCAGGGTCTGCGATGCGCCGGGCTGAAGAAGCTCCGTCTTTGCAAAATCCGCAAGCATGACGTGCGGCTTTTCGATCCCTCCGGCGGTATAAGGCGCTTCTACATAGAGCTGGACAACATCCTTGCCCGCCTTTAAGCTTGCGGCCTTATTTTTGACCGTTATATCCACAGTGATCGACTTGCCCGCGTCAGCGGCTGTCAGCGGATGGCTGTCCGGGATCACGCTGCCGTCAAGCTTCATATCCCCCAGAGTCCATTCAAACTCCGAATACGACAGCCCGTGCCCCATCGGGTACATTACATTGGCATCATACCATGCCGCGCCGTCCGTTTTGCCACGTGTTTCGTAATAACGGTAGCCCACGTAAACGCCTTCCTCGTATTCTATAAAATAAGTCCTTGCCGCGCTGACGACTTCGCTGCCGTTCGGATTCCTGTACGCGTTGCCGAAAGCAACGTTGTTGTTGCCGAAGTTAAAGTATGACGGATCCTTGGTAAAATCACGCGCATATATATCTACCGTCCTGCCCGAGGGGTTGATTTCACCGGTCAATATCGGGCCCAGCGCCATGATCCCGTGCCCGCCCGGGCTTCCGATCCACAGCGCGCCGCGTATACGGCTGATCGCGCGGTCGACCTTAACGCTGTCAGTTACTCCCAGTGTATTGGCCCAATAGCCGGGATCGTCCAAAAAGCCGAGCTCCAGCGGATTGTTTGAATTTATAATCAGGATCACCTTATCAAAATTTTCGGTCACGTGCAGCAGTAAGCCCGCCTCGTTTTCGTCAAGCTGCAGGTAATGGCTTTCCGCGCTCCTTGCGCCGCCGATCTTCCCGCTTGTGCCGGTCGAGGTGTACGATTCCGCCATTGTGCGCGGCAGGTCAAAGCCCTCGCCGCCTATACGCGTAATGACAACCAGCGCGGCGTCCGGGTATTGCGCATACGAGTTTGTGACAGCGGCAGTATAGCTGCCCGCAGAGGTTTCTCCCGTAGTATATCCGGCAATGATCGCGTCAAAGGCCGGGGCGCTGGCAGGGCGCCCGGTGCGGCCTTCATAAAAGGCCTTCAGCACGGGGTTAAAGCTTAAGCCTGCGGCGGTAAGGCTGTCGAATATGGTCTTTCTGCCCAGCCCCGAGCTGTCGCCGCCGCTGCCGGAGCCGCCGTATAAAAGGTCAACGGAATTTTGGCCGAACACACTGATGCTTGCGCCCTTTTGAAGCGGCAGCGCGCCGCCCTTGTTCTGCAGCAGCGTAAAGCCTTCTGACGCTATCTTCGTGTTCAATTCATTCGCCGCGGCCAGAACCTCGGCCTTAGAGCCGTATTCTTTCTCATACAGGCCGCGCTGCCCGCCTATAATCGCACGCGGATATCCCAATGCGATATATAAAGTGTTGCGGATAAGCGGCGTTTGTGTCGCGATCATGGTTACCGTAAAAACGATCAGCATGATGATCGTTGATACTAAAAACCAAATCCTTGAATGGAGGTTTTTCCAAACTATTGTATTGAAATTCACTATATTCCTCTCCTGTTTGCCTGGGTAAACGCTGAATAAATGAGGTTAATTTAGAGCAAGTATTTTTCAGGCAGAAAACGGCTTGTTTTCGAAGGCAATACCAGAGGTATTGACAAGAAAAGAAGACTTTTTATGGCGAAAAAGACGCCGCTGTAAATTTTACCGAATTATTCAGTGTTTGCCTATGCCGCGGCCTGCTGAGGGAGCGGGTCGTTAGGAAATTTGTACAGGATGTTATCCCATTTCGGAAGCCCCGCGCCCCACCCGAGTGTTGCTGACGTGTCGATCACAATACTGTCAAGCGCAGGCCCGCCCGGTACGCCGTCGCTGACCCAGTCGTTGACTCCCAATGTAAGCGTAATGATATTATCCCCCGCTTTCAGCTGAATTTCTCCTATCGTATACAGCTGGAAATTGATGGGGACATCAAAGGACGCCCTGGAAAGAGTAATGCCGCCGTATACAAGCGGAGTGTCGTTGACCTTGAAAATATGGCCGCCGCCGCCCGTTCCGGACGACATACTGAACGTCCCCACTATTTCCATACCGAGGCTTATTTTCAGTGTCGCCGTCACCGCGGCGTCAGAGTGGATGATCCATGTGATAGTTCTTTTCTCGGGCTCCGGAGGCGTCCTGTGCGTTCCTTGCAGAAAATAGCCGGCGATCTGGCCTGTTGTGCCGGCGGTTGCATAAGCGGCTTCTCCGGTGCCGGTCTTTTCAATAACAGTAGGCCCGTCAAAATATCCTCCGTAAAATATGCCTCCGCCGACAAATCCGTCCAGATCGGTCGCGACCGCTGCGAAACTGTTTATTTTTTCGACGGGCTCGTTGATCGTAATGGTAAAGGACGCTTCTGCGTTTTTGTAGCCTGCGGCGCTTGCAACCACAACAAATTCAGCTGCTGCGGCGGCGGCAGCCGGCGTACCGCTGATCCTGCCGTCCGAAAGCGTAAGGCCTGCCGGCAGATTACTGCCGGATTTTAATGCGTAGGAAATGACCGGGCTGCCCTCTCCCGTCGCCGTCGCGATTAAAACCGGCGCATAAGCCTCGCCGACTGTTCCGGCGGCAAGCACCGTGCCTGTATACTGAAGCTCCTTTTCTTTCGGCCCGCATGCCGCAAGCACAGTTGCGGCCAGGCTGATAACAAGCGCAATACAGAGAAGTTTTTTGATTTTTTTCATTCTTTCCGTTGACCATCCTTTTTCGCGTAAAGCGCATACTGATCGTATCTTCCCTACGCATTTTGCCTCACCGGCAGCTTTACGCTTCCGGTGAGGCAAATAGCCGGTACTTTTATCGATTGTAATTTAATTGCTGCTGCTTGACCGCTTCTTAGTCATAACTACGAAAGTGATCGCAAGCAATCCGGCGAAGGCTGCGACAGCCGCGCTGCTGCTGCTGCAGCCTGCTGCACCGTTTTCACCTGCGGCGCCTTGCGCCCCTGTTTCGCCCTTGTCGCCCTTGTCTCCTTTATCGCCCTTATCGCCCTTGTCGCCTTTATCGCCCTTGTCGCCGGCAGGGCCTTGTGTCAGCGAAGAAGTATATTCAACCGTTGACCACGGCGTCCATTCCGTACCGGAAGCAGTCTCGTACTGCATTCTGATATTTACGTCGCGGGTGCCTTCCGCAAACAGAGGCAGGCCAAAGCTTTCGACATCGGGCAAAGTATATGTGACACCGTAAATCTCTACCTCGTATTTGATCACATTCTGCACGTCGTCGATCACTTCCCATAGTAAAACGCTGTCCTCGATTTTTACGTTTACCAGATAGCTGATCATGAGGGTAAAGGACACTGTCTTGGGCACATAACCGGCCGCCGACGCAGTAATATCGAACGTAAACTTGCCGAATGCCGTAGGTGTTCCTTTTATTTCGCCGGTAGCGGTATCAAGCGTCAGCCCTGCGGGCAGAGCGCCGTCCGTTACTGCGAAAGTCATTGCTGACAGCCTGGCGTCGCGTGTATTAAAATCAAATCCGGCGCGGCTCCCTCTTGTGCCGCCGGCGGCAAGCCCCTGCGTTGTGCCGAAATTGCTTGCGGCGACAGTTGCAGAGTAGGCGTGTCCCGCAACGGGAGTAGGCAGCACCGCGTCGCTGTAATTTATTTCCGCACCGATAGCCGGCTGCATCGCGTTGGAATTTGCCGTAACGTATAAGAAGTTCTTCAGCGCCCTGCGGACATTCGCCAGCTGGGTGGGCGTATTTGCATCAGCGTTATTCTGCACTCTGCTTATCTTATAACCGCCCGAGATACCTCCGTTATTGCCGGGTGCTGAACTGTTAAACGTCAGCATCCCGTCGTTGCCCGCGCGGATCATTTGGGGCGCGTTGAGGAACCCGTAAAGCTCGATATCGCAAATTACAAAGCCTCTGAACCCCCATTCGTTGCGGAGGACCTGGGTCAGCAGCGCATAGCTTCCGCCCGCGTAATTGTGCCCGATACGGCTGAACGACGTCATCGCGGCGCGGACTTTACCCACTTCGACGATCTGTTGGAAAGCCTTCAGATAGATTTCACGCATCCCTTGCTCGTTTACCCAAATCGCAAGTCCGTCAGTCCTGTTGGTGACTGTGTATCCCGCGCTGTCAGACATAGCGAAGTTCCCGCGGAGCGTCCCGCCGTCCTCGTGCAAGGCAAAGTGCTTCATGTACACATATCCGCCTAAGGAGTTGACGCCGAGGCTGATTTGCGCGCAAACCATACCTGTCAGGAACGGATCGGACGAATATTGTTCTTCGACCCTGCTCTGGAAAACAGAGCGCATCAGGTTCGCGGTCGGCGCGTACCAGCCGTTAAAGGTCTGCACCGCGCCGGTCGATTTTCCTGTCAATGAGTCGCTGTTGCCCCATAGGCCGTGCTCGGCGATCGCCCTGCCGTGCCGGTAGGCAATGTCTTTACTGAACGTCGCCGCGATCATAGGCTGGTCGGCAAAACGTACGGGGACCTCTCCGCCCAACGTATGCCCTGTCGAACCGCCGGGATAGCCCATCCCGCGCCAGCCGCCGTCGGGGCCGTCCGTTTCAAGAGTCCTGGGTTTACCGATATAGTCGATCGGCTGAGTCGTAAAGCCGGCGACGTTCACAAGGCCTAATGCCTCGACATACGTTACCTGGTCCAAAAGCGTGTCCCAGGCCGCGTCGTCAAAATCCTTACCAGTCATGTCGCTGAGCTTTACCGGCGATGCCGTAAGCGCGGCTGTCCCGCCTGCGGGGATACGGCCGTTCCCGGTCACGGTCGCAAAGAAATCCGAAACCGTTCTCTTGCTGCCGGTGTATTCCCAAGGCTGCCCGACGTCCCATGCAGGATCCCAGATAGCGCTTGTTGACGCGGTCAATGTTCTGCCGTCTCTTAGCGCATCGCGCTTTAAGAACTCCGCATCGGTTATCTTCATATCTTCGGCTGTAGGAGTCGTAGGATATGTGCCTGCAAAGTTTGCCCTTGAAAGCTCCTTACGGTCGGCGGCGTTCCGCGCCTTTATCACGCTGTTGACATCCTCGAATTGATTTTTTACGATTTCTCCAGCTCTGGATCTTTCAACGTGGATATTGCTGGCTACATTGAGCGTAATACTCGCCTGCTGGCTCCTCTGGTTGGAGTTTCTCTGCAGTCTGATGGCATATGCGCCCTGCTCGAGGACGTATCCGCCGTTCGGCAGGCTGATCGGGCCGCGGTTGTCCCAATCGTACGACGCCATGTCGCGCGCCGCTATCTTCAGCTTCAGGTCCTGATGCGCGCCGGCTGCAAGGATATCGGTTTTAGCAACGTCGCCCAATACTACATGGGCTTTTTCAATGCCGCCCGCGGTATAAGGCGCGGTATAATAAAGCTGGACTACGTCGCGGCCGGCAACCGTGCCGGTGTTGGTGACCCTTACGGTGACCTCGATAACGCTGTCCGCCGTGATCGCGGCGCCGTCCGCAGGGGTGCTGCTCTGGATCGCCCACGTAAAGCCGGTATATGAAAGGCCGTATCCGAACGGATATACTACGTGGCTGTCGTACCACGCCCAGCTGTCGTTTTCGGTAAAGCCCCTGGTCTCGTAGTACTGGTGGCCCATGTAGATGCCTTCCTGATAATCGACCCGGCCGGCGCCTGTCCTTGCGGCTCCCGCCTCGGTCGTCAGCTGCGCGCCGTTCGTCCGCATGTTGGAGCCCATATTCATCCAGGTCGGATTGTTTTGGAAACCGTCGGGGTATATGTCCGGCAAACGCCCCGATGGATTTACCTGTCCTGTCAATATCTTGCCAAGCGACAGCATTCCTCTGCTGTTGCCGGTCCTGCCGATATTTATCG
The DNA here is from genome assembly GCA_031553565.1 of Eubacteriales bacterium. Taxonomy (GTDB): domain Bacteria; phylum Bacillota; class Clostridia; order Christensenellales; family DUVY01; genus JAVBLK01. The sequence continues at coordinate 7,077 of JAVBLK010000020.1, read as the reverse complement.
CCGCCTTGATCTTGGAAAAGTCTACGCTGAAAGCATTATTAAAGGTCCTGCCGTCCGCTCCGGCAACAGTGGCGCCGGCGGCGTCTCTGACCGCGCTGAACGTGACTGAGCCCGTGTTTTTAAGCCAGCCTAATTCCATTGCCAAAGTTTCGTTGAATAAAACGATAACCTTTTCAAAGTTCGCGGTCGCCTCGGCCAGGATCTCAAACTGCGCCCTGTCAAGCTGGCGTCTGTGCGCAACTTCGTTGTCATACAGCCTGCCGCCGTTAGGATACGCCTCGTTGTCGGTAAGCCTCCTGCCCTCCCATTCGCTGCCGGCGCCCGTGGTACGGAATACTACGATCGCCGCATCCTTATAGCCGGCGTATGTACCGCTCAGCGGCTCAGTGGCGTGATTGACCGCGTCATAAAAATTGTTGCGGCGCGCCCAGTCGCTGGTGCCGATACCCATGCCCGCGGTGGTATTGAGCTGTCTTGCCTTTGCCGCAGGATTCACCTGTATCCCCGCCGCGTCCAGGCTGTCCCAGATGGCTGTCGCGGATGCGGCCGAGTCATTTTGGGTCGCGGTATTGGAGCTCCCCAGCGTGACGTTGTACGCCGCATAGCCGAAAACGGTAACCTTGGCGTTTGCCGGCAGCGGGAGCGCGTTACCTTCATTCTTTAAGAGCACCATGCCTTCCTCGGTAATGCGCTCGTTCAGCTGTTGGTGCGCCTCGACTGCCTCGGCCTTCGTGCTGTAATCCGAAGTATAGCCGTTCGCATTCGCGTTCGCAGGCACTGCGCCCGTTCCTCCATAGACAAAAAACACTGCGCTGAATGCAATTACAAATGCAATCATAAGCGCAAACGCTGGTTTTTGTCCGCTTCTGTTTTTAACCATTTTCTTCTCCCTGAACATTTTACGGAGTTTATCCTCCGCAGTTATTCTCTTTGAATCTTAATATAAATATACAATGTGTCAATAATCTGTTTCGCAACCCGGCATTTTTGTTTCGTAACCGGTAATCAGCGGTACAAAACTTTGTTCCTGAAATCGCTGTCATCCCCCCAACATATTACAGGGATTTTTCAGACAATTCGGCTGAAAAAAACTTTAGTTTTGAAAGAATAGAAAATATTGACGCCGCAAGTGGGATCAGCGCCCTAAATAGCCCAAAAAGAAAAACGGCAAAAGCTGCCGTTTACTGAATACTGACTATGCCGCGCTGTGGACCGCCGCGGCCGGTCATACTACTTTGACCTGTAATGTTTATGAAGGACTGAACAGTAAAATTTCCAGCCGGAAAACTCCGTCCCTGGCCTTGATATCGAGCCTCCCGCCGTATTTTTTCACAATGTCCTGAATACTGCGCAGGCCGAACCCGTGCCACTGCTTATCATTCTTTGTCGTTTCCGGAAGCCGCCCTGAAAAAGCGAGCTCACCCTCGAAATAATTCTCCTGGCATATCATAAGCGCGCCGGAGACCGGTTTGACCGATAAGCGTATAAAACGTTTGTCGCGCTCGTTCAAGCGTGCGACGTATTCGACGGCGTTATCAAGCATATTGCCGAAGAGTGTATAAATATCGCTCTGCTCCATTTTGTCGAGTTTTTCCGCCTCGGCCATATAGGAAAAGGATATGCCGTTTGCCTGGCAGGTCAAAAATTTGTCCGTCAGGATGATGTCAAGGGTTTTGCAGCCGGTATCGGTAAACGATTCGTAGATCGAAAGCTTTTCTTCGATCTCTTTTACCGCGTGTTCATTGAGGCCGCCCTCTTGGCGCGCCGCGCGTATTTGGTACTTGATATCATGGCACTTTTTATTCACATAGTTGACCGCTTCTTTAAACGCCTCGAATTGCTGCGCAGTGCGCCGCATGAGCTGTACCGCAAGGCCCTTTTCAACGTTTAATTTGTTTGTTCTTAAGCCGAAATAAAGAAGAACAAGTATCAGCGCGCTGTTGAACATTCCCGAAAAAGCGGCGATCCAGTTAAGCTTGCCGGGGCCTGTCTGCGCGTTGTATTGGTTCATAAGCGCCGACCCGATCGTAAACAGCAATACTACTGAGTAAATTATGCGCGACCTGAAATTGTCGAATAAATTGATGCGGTGAAAACCTTTTAAAAACGGTTTGAACAGAATATATACTCCGTAATACAGCGCGGCGCTTGAAAATACGCAAACAGCGGCGTAAATCGTAAACGGGACCGTCGCGCCGGATAAGATCCCCATGAAAAGCAGCTCGTAAATAAGGGCGTACTGGAAATGCTGCAGCGCGTATGAGAACATGGTGATCCACAATAATTCGGTCGGGTTAACCTTGAAGCAGACGGCAATATAGCCTGCGAATATTAAAACAAGCCCCGAATACCAGGCTATATGCGACGCCACTACAATAATGCCCGACTCCCGGTTTTCGTACGTCCATTCCCGGATCAGGATATAAAACATTGTGAAAGCCATGACCGATACGCCGAGGCCTATCACTTTGGGCCAGAATTTATCCCGCCGCTTCGCCGCAGGCAGCGCGATAAGCAGCCCGGCCGCAATAAGCTGGCCCATATACCGGAATTCTTCAAACAGCAATCTGTAAATCATGACGTATTTATATCTTTTTGCCGCAATAATCCATGAAAGCTTTGATGAGCGCTTTTTTCCGTGAGCGGCTTATTTCTATCCTTTCCTCTTTTATGAGTATATAATCGAGGTTCACCTCTTTTACGCGCTTGAGATTAACCAGGCAATAATTATTAGGGCGCGAAAACCCGAATGCCGAAAGCCGTTCTTCCGCCTCTTTCAGCTTGCCCCAGGATTCGATCTTTCCGCTGTCCGTCGAGTATTCAAGCTTATGGTCAAATACGTCAACACGGTATATGGAAGAAATCCGCACGCGTTTTACACCGCTCGTAGTCTTTATGGTCATCTCCCGGCTGTCGTTTGACTCGTCCAGAAAACGAAGCAGCCTGGCTATCACAGCGGCGAAACCAAAATATGCTATGGGCTTTACAATAAAATCGAAGGCGCCGACCGAGTATCCCCGCACCGCACAGTTAGACATATTCGTTATGAAAACCAAAGGCACCGATATATCTTTTTCGCGCAGACGGGCCGCCGCGTCCATACCGTCGATATCCGGCAACTGGATATCCATAAAGACCGCGTCATAAACAGGCGTATATCTATCCAAAAAGTCAAGCGCGCTTTGAAAATGAATAACCGAAAATTCAACGCCGCACCCGCAGCTCTTTGCATAACGGCTCAAGCAATCCGCGATTTCATTAAAATCATTTATTTCGTCTTCTACAACGGCGATATGCATTATACTAAAGATCACTCCTGCCAATAATAGTTCTCGATATCCGGCACAACGCGATCGACAGCATTTTATGCAATCAGCAGTTGCTTGATATTAAGGAAACGCTGAATAAATGAGGTTAGTTTAGAGCAAGTATTTTTCAGCATGAAAACGGCTTGTTTTTAATGCGCTTTTACCGGATCTCCGCGATACCCTTCTCTTACATTTTTTTCAGGCTTATCTAATATTATACACCTACAGAAAAAAATCGTGGAGAACAGTATTTGCAGATTTCCGGCGCATATGTTTCATGCGGATCAGATATATACTTCTTTGTGGCTTCGACTATTTATACAAGTCCGCTAAGTCATTAGTAAATTCCTGCGGAAAAAATGCCCGGTTGTATTATAATAAGGAACCGCTGAATAACCCGATATAATTTATTCATCGTTTCCATAATGTGACCAATGCCTTCGGCAAAAGAAAAAGCCTCTGATGCATAATGTTCAGAGGCTTTCGGGATTGGAGGCCTTGGCATTTTATTTTTTCGGACAGAGATTTCTTATCCGCGGCCGGCTAAGGATCAGCTCGATCAGAACTTAGCGGTTTGGCGGCGGTATACCAATATCCTTTCGTTGCCTGTAAGCGGGACTTTCAGGCCGGGGTTATAGCTCATGATGAGCTCCGGGGTGGTGCACAGGGCTTTCGACACGTCCCACAGGCTCTCGCCCTCTTTGGTTATGTATACGGCGATCGCGCTCATCTTGAGGTTGCGCTCGGCGCCGATCTCGACCTCTTTCACGCAGAAGCCCTCGCGGTTTTCAAACGCCTGGACGCTGATACAGACGGACGCGCTGATATCGATCTCGGTACCTTTCCTGATTCGCGCGGCGGCGTCGGTGATTATTCCCCTAGCAAGGATCGTGCCGCCTTCCCGGACGCCCGGGGCAGACAGCGTTATCGAGAACGGCAGCTCTACCTGCACGCTGTTCTTGGTATCTGTCTCGCGGTTCCAATATATGACGCCCGTGTTTATAAGCCCCTCCAGGCGCACCTTGTCCTTTTCCGCGGCCGCGTTGGCAATACTCATCCTTCCGCCGCAAACGGCGCAGATAGTATCGGCGGAGGGCATATCGGCGTCCAGAGACGCGCTGCCCTCGATTTTTTCGTTGAAGCTTTTTGCAAGCAGGAAGCGGCTGATCTTAAAAGTCTCGGTCGCCATATTCAGCTCGTTCTCGATACAGAACGCGTCTGTCACGATCTCGGCAGTTTCCTGAGAATACGCGGTGGCGCGGGCGGCCAAGGTCACCTCGGCCTTTACAATATTACTGCTGCTCTCGATATCCTTTTCCAAGGACGCCGAGACGGCTTTTACCGTGACTGCGGCCGCAACGTCGTGGCCGGACATAACGCCCCTGCCCGATATCTCCTGCTTGAATTCCGTGTTCAGCATTACGTTGCATACGGCAAGGTCCTCGGTCTCGCAAGTCACGGCCGTGATTATCACGCCCTCGATAATAAAGCAATCGATGCCTGCGTACGCGCTCCTGACAGCAGCCTGACTTTCGCACATAAGGATACGCGAAAGCTTTTCCTTGGACGCGCGCTCGTCCGAAACCGAGAACGACTCGTCGCCGCTGCCCGACATAGCGCAGTATTCGATCGTCTCTTTCTGCGCGAACAACTCGCCCCCGCCCTCTTTTAAGTGGGTGATCTGCTCGCCCGCGTCGGTCATCAGCTGGATATCCAGCACGCAGGCAAGCTTGATCTCGCCGCCTGATACCGATACGGTGTCGGTGTCCATAACGGAGCACTCCAGATACCCCTGCATCCCCGCCGTTATGCGCTTTTCGGATATCTTATCCGAAAAGTCCGCACTGTGGCTCATACAATGCATTTTCCCCTCGGTATCGCAGAAAAGCACCTTAAAATTCACCCGGCCGGTAAACCGCGCCTCGCCGGAAAGCATTTCGCAGGTCGAGATGCTCTCGGCCGAAGTGATCGAAAGCACCTTCTTGATCTGCACCCCGGCATCCGGCATCAGCTTGCACTCGACGACGGTCTGCGCCGACGCAAGCCGCCTTTTACTGTCGGCCTTTATCACATTGTATACAGGTTCAAACGCCATAATCTGTGCCCCCAAAAAATAAAATATTATTTTTTTATACTGAACTGCATTTAAAGCGCGGCTCAGCATCACGTCCGGGTCTTGTTTCCGGCCTATGACTATTTATATTTGGGAGTAGTACAAGTTATGACAACATTTTTTGTGCGCCCTTCCGCAAAAAGAAAAAGGCTCTTTCCTTATTAGTGTATGAAAGAGCCTGTAAGTATATTGCTTTTTTTGATCAGCTTTCTTCCCTCTGCACTGTTTCGGCTTGTTCTGCATTAACTCCGGCGCCTTCTGCGGCCGGCGCGGGCATGACGGCCGTTAAGGCCTGCGCCCCGTCTTCCTTTTTGCGTTTTAGCTTCAGGTAAAAGTATCCCGCCGTGCAGGTGGCAAGCGCGCCCAGCGCGTCCACTATTATATCCTTCATAGTGTCTGAAAGCGCATCGCGCCCGACAAGCCGGGCGCCGTCAGCGGTAACAAATTTCTGCATATTGGTTTTGAAAATGCCGTCAGCGGCAAACTCAAATATTTCCCAGACCGTGCCGATCATCAGCGCAAAGCAAAAAGCGAACAGCGCGACAAAGAACGGGTTGAGGACGACCAGCTTGTTTTTATTCAGGAAATCGACGACAAAGAAACCGAGTGCGCCCAGCATACAGCTGCTGAACGTATGTAAGAACACATCCCAGTGCGGCACCCTGTAAAAGAAGCTGCGGATCTCGCCAAGGTAAATCGCGGCGAAAAGAAATACAAAATATACTATCTGTACGGCGCTGGGCACCTCGATCTTCATCGTCTTTTTTACGATAGAGGGCGCAAATATGACGACCAGCCCCAAAATGCTCTGCATTATGTTAAGAGCATAATCGCCCCTGCCCTTCGCCGCGTCGTCGGCGGGCGCGACAACAGCCATAACTATGCTGTATACCAGCGACAACGCAAGCAGGGCAAACAAACTCCAGAAAATCAGCGCCGCCGAATTAAACTTGCGGCTTTTTCTCTCTCCGCCGTCGTTTTTGACTCTTGCCATTTTATTCTGTCTCCATTTCCCAAGGCTTTTTTTGGGGGGGGGAATTATACGCGCTGTTTTCTAGAACGCTGCCGCACGGCGAAAACCTTGCAAAAAGAACTCTGAAGGCGCGGTCTGTATCAGGTGCCCGATACAGCCTCTTCGGCGTCCTCCAGCCTGACGTCGCCGGTCAGTATATCCGAAAAGGAATAGGATTGGATATCCAGCGACCTGCTGCCTTCGATCTTGACCGTAAATACGGAAGGATAAATATCGATCACCGTCCCGTACAGCTTCAGAATTTTTTTGCGTCCCTTGTTTATATACATTCCTATGCGGCAGCCCTTCATCTCCGCCACAAGCGCCTTGACCGAATCCATTTCCAGCTTAATCTTCCGCATAATCGATATACCTCCGTTATCAGAGATATTTTTAACTGTTTGACCTTGGATTATGCTTTATATGTTTAACTGAAATGTCTGAGGCGTGTAAATACATATTAAATCGGTATTATACCCCCAGGGCAGAGCCCTGGACTCAAATGGGGCTGTCTCACGGTAAAAAAAGTGAGATAGCCTCTTTTTTGTTGGGGAGGGATGCGGCGGAACGAAAAACGGATATAAAAGCGAAGAAAAGCTGTGTATTTTCGGCAGTGGATAAATAGTACTGTTGTTTTTTTGTTT
>JAVBLK010000036.1:0-27076 GCA_031553565.1 Eubacteriales bacterium | reverse complement strand
AGTTTTATCCCGCGCCGTATCAGCATCAGCAGGTTTACCGATGTGAATAAGATGTGAAAAAGGCTGTCGTTCTTCCCACCGCCCCGGTACCGCACACGCTTCCAGCCGAATTTGTTTTTGATTATGTGGAAGGCGTGTTCTACCCGCGCACGGATGCTGCATTTCTTAGTTTCAAATTCCTTGGCTCTTTTACGTTTGTGTTCGTCCTGTATTTTATTTGTTGTACTCAGTCTTTTTACTATCTTGAATTTTACACGTTTCGGTGCATTTGGCTTTCTTTCTATGCCCAAATACGCGCTGTCGCCGTATGCCTTTTTCTCTTGCCCGTGTAATAAGTCAAGCGCAACCTCGCTGTCATGTATATTCGCAGGCGTCGTTTTCACCGTGTGGACAAGGCCGCTGTCACGATCAACTCCGATATGCGCCTTGCAGCCGAAATACCAGTTGTTCCCTTTCTTGACCGACTTCATATACGGGTCGCGCTCTTTCTTTGCGTTCTTGGTAGAGCTTGGCGCCTGCATTGTCGTTGCGTCTACTATCGTACCCTTCGTCATGATTATTCTGTTTACTTTCAGTATTTCCGTCAGCTGCGCCATCATCTTTTGCTGTAATTTGTTTTCAGTCAGCATTTTACGGAACAAGCACAGCGTTGTCCCGTCAGGCACACTCTCGCTCATCAGGTCAACCCCGGCAAACCGCTGCATTGCAAGGCTGTCGTATATATTGTCCTCTGTCGCTTCGTCGGCAAGGTTATACCATACCTGCAACAAATATATCCTCAGCATCTTTTCTATGCCTACCGCGGGCCGGCCGCGCCTGTCGGCGCGTTCCTGGTAATAATAAGGCTCTATTAACGCAGTCCACTCCTTAAACGGCACTATGCTTTCCATATCCGCTAAAAATTTTTGCTTCCGTGTCGCTTTCGCTCCCGATTGCAATAATTCGCCTATTCCAACCTGTTTTTCCATATGGTTATTATATCATTTTTATGGCGAAAACTCCATTGAATAAGCCTTTTCGGCTGCTTTCGGCATCTTTTTGTACAGCTTCTAAATTTCCGCCTTGTCAATGCCCCGGCATTGCCTGCGGCGGCAATTTAAAATCTGTATCAAAAATCTGTCCGAAATCAGCTCGAGTATTTATTCATTGTTTCCTTAATTCCTTTTCGGATTCCTTGCGTATTCGATGAACTCGCCTGCGGGCAGGGCGCGGCTGTAATACCAGCCCTGAAATACCGAGCAGCCAAGCGACGACAGCTTGAACAGCACGTTCTCGTTTTCTACGTACTCGGCGACCACTTCAAAGCCCAGGGTTTTCCCCAGCGTAGTAATAGAGGTTATGATATCCGCGCTGCGCGGATTAGATTGAAGGCTCTTTACCAGCTGGCCGTCCAGCTTGACATAATCGAATTTGTAGTTTTGCAGGTATTTAAGCGACGTGCTGCCCATCGAGAAATCGTCTATTGACAGCACGATCTTGTTCTGTTTGAAAAGGTCGATGACCTCCATTGATTCCTTTGAGTCAACGAGTATTTCCGATTCGGTGATCTCAAGGCCGAAATTGCCGCGCGGTATCTCGTATTCGATAAGAAGCGAAAGGATAAATTTAGCAAAACCGATATTGAGTTCGCCGGAGCTGATGTTTGCCGAGATCAGCAGCGACTTATTCGGTGATGCGTCCAGGATATTGTTTGCGTCGGCGCACGTTTTCCTCATAACGCTTTCGGACAGCTCGTTGTAGAAATTATCCTCGCGCACGATTTTTATTATCAGCGGCGGGAAAACCGGCGCGTTATTATATTCCCACCTTAAGAGCGCCTCGGCGCCTATTATCTTGCCGCGTGCGTCCATTTGCGGCTGATAATTCATTACGATCTTGTCCTCCGATACCGTGCGCCTGATTTCTGCGGCAAGCAGCTTCGCCATAGAGCCGATATCGTCGCGGCGGTCTAAAAGCGGCCTGTTCGTGCCGTTCTTTTCATCCTCGATAACCAGCTCGGTCATTTCCTTCAGTATACGCCCCTGTTTTTCGATCTGGATCTTTTCGGAAAGGCGTACGAACGGATAGTAGATGCCCACGCCGATAATAAGGTTCACAAGCTGCAGTACGATCCCCCAGACCGAGCCTGTCGAGATGTAGCCGTTGAAGAAAATAGGGGTGGTCCAGTTCACCTCGAAAACCGGGGCGGGAACAAGGCCGGTCGTCATTGCGATATACGTGGTGGCAAGAAAAACCATCGGCGTCAATAGAAAAGGTATCAGCATTACGGCGTTGAACACCACCGGCAGGCCGAAAACCATGACCTCGCTTATATTGAAAACCACCGACGGCGCCGCGGACAGCGCCAGCTTTTTATTGTGGCGCGACTTGGAAAAAATAAGTACGGCAAGCATGAGGCAGATGACCGCGCCGCCGCCGCCCATCGAAACGAATATATCCAAAGTATTCTTGCTGAGGATGCCGCCGCTAAAAGAGCTGGCAACGGGGTCGAGCACGTTGCCGCCGTGTACGCCGAGGAACCACAAGAGCGAGACGAAAAAGCAATATAAAATGCCGCTGCCGAAATTTGTGCCGATATATTTAAAAGGCAGGTTAAAGATATAGATCATAAGGTCGTTCAGGTTGCCGATTTCCGGAAGAAGCCCGATCAGGCGGTTCGCAAGCGCGAAGCCCGCCACGATGGACAGCATCGGCACAAAGCAGCGCATTGCAAAGCTGAAGTTACTGTCCGCGCCAGATGTGTAATACGGGCGATTCTTAAATTTGATCCTGTCAGACATAACGATAAACAGCTTTGTCGCGCAGATAGAAACGATCAAAGCGTACAGCGTACCGATCTTACCAAGGTAATGCTTGCTTATTATGGTAGAAATATCGAACGATGCGACAAAGGCCGCCGCCGCAGCTATTACCGCGCTTATATGAAGATGCGGCTTGTCGGGTTTCAGCTCCTTTGCATAGGAATAGCTTATCGTAATAAGCAGCAGCAGCGACAGCGTCTCGAAGGTTGCATTGTGTATAAACAGCAGAAGGTCAAAAACAAAATTATTTAAAACGCCCGGAACAGTCTGAACGCCGTCGACGTATACGCCTTTGATAAATTCAAGATACTGCGGGATAGGGATATTGAGCAGGATCAGGGCAACCGAGCCGATCAAAAAAACGGGGATAAGCGTAACAATTCCGTTCTTTATTGCGGAAACAATCTTATTCTTTTCTATCCTGATAACAAGGTCGGCAAATCTTTCTACGAAAACGTTGCTCTTTTTCTGTACGATTTCTTCTTTTTCATAAATTACCTTACTCATTAACACAATCCTGACATCGGCCGCCCGGAATTTCAAGCGGCTGTATTTTTATAGGATTATATCAAATTGTAAACTATATGTAAACTATATTTAACTAAATAATAAATATTTATACTATAAAATATTTGATAAATTTTGCCGGAAAGTTCATACCGCCTTAATTTTAAACGCCCATATATCGGTTCTGCCGAAGTTTTTGCCTATGTCGCCGCCGGTCGAATCGGTCGAGCCGAATACTACAAGTCCGTCGCCGGCGCCGCTGTTGAAAATGCACTTTGCCGTATCCTTGCCCTTGCCGCCGTAGGTGTTCTGAAACTGCCGCGCAAACGACTCGTCTATCGAGGTGACCATAATGTTTTCCGTAAGCGGGATATCGGTCGTCGAAAGAAAAAGCACGCGCCCGGTATTTATGAGATATTCAGAGGGGGTCCCGACATCGTTGATCCCGTCCGCCTTTGCGATCGACAGGCCGCTGACTCCGTCTATTATCAGCCGGCCGCGCGCGCTGCCGGCGTAACTTAGCACCGCATAAAACTTGTCGCCGCCTCCCGCGTACAGCCTGCCGCCCGCGCATTGCCTGATCTCGGTCGAAAGCTTTGCCGTCTGTAAAAGCGTTTGAGAAACCTTTATAACGCTGCCCAGCGCCCCGTTCCCTTCGTCCGAAATCAATATCAGGAACGAGCCGTTGTCGGAAGGTATCATATCCGCCGCAAAAACATTGTTCGAGCCGGCGTGCTGCTTAAGATAGAAGAACGTGGTAGTGCTGAGCTTGTTGAAGCGGCATAATACGGGGTATTTCTGTCCGGCTATATCGCCGTTGAAGAGGGCTACAAAGCCGCTTTGACCGGGGTACATGGCGACGAATTCAAAGTTTGTCGAGTCCGGCTGCTGCCGCCACTGCAAGACCAGCTGATTGTCCAGAGCAAAAAACAAGGGGCTCTTAAGGTTTGTCGTCTGGTTCTGGATCTCGGCGCATATATAGACCATATTCCTCTCGGCGTATATATCTTTCGGGAGGATGGTCTGCGGCGAGGGATATGTGTACGCGTCTTTGACTATGCCGTCAAAGCCGATGTTGAATACTGTTGCCGAGGATTGCGCGCCGCCCGTCATGGCCAGCAGGAAAAAGCCGCTCTCGTTGAACCGTACTTTAATAAAAGTATCCTTGTGATCCGTGCCGAACGTCGTGGAAGTCAGTACGCGGCCGCTCTGGTTCATCGTACACATAAACAAGTCGCCCGAGTCCTGCCCCTTAAAATCGTAATCGGTCGAGTTCGTCTGTCCGAACAGGTAAAAGAGTTCGTTTATCTCGAAAACCTCTCCCAAAATATCCTCGCCCGTGCCGCCTAAGTTTATTTCCCACGCGATATCCTTTGCGCCCAGATACCGTCTTGCGTCGCGCGGGGCAAAGGGTTCCTTGCCCTCGTCCTGATGGAAGTCCGTGTCGCCGCCGGCGGCTGCGGGGACGATCGCCGCAATTATATCCTTATAGAAAATGCCGCCCAGAATGATCCCGAGGCTTAAGACCGCCGCCGCAAGCCCTGCCGCGATCCGTTTCCTGCGTTTGCTGCGGTAATAGCTGACCTTTTTCAGACCGCGCGCTGCCGCGGAGTAGTCGTTCTCCCGGCTGTCAAAAAAATCATCCCCGATGCCTAAGCCGGCCGGTGTGTCCGGGGCAGTTTCCTCTCCGTAGGCCGAGTCGTCCGCAGTGTTTAAATCCCTTAGATCCCCTTGCATAGGGGGGATATCGTCCCAGTTATCCATAGTATATATTTTATTGTATATGCGCGCGCGAAAAACGGCGGTATTATGCGGAATATGGAGGATCAGAGCGTATTGACAATATCGCGCCGGAAGTTCATAATATAGATATGGGTTTAAGAACTTTTTTTGTAAAGAAGCTTTTGAAAAGCTGGGAGAGGTCGGATAACGAAAGGCTTAAAGGCCAGACTTTCCCGGCAGGGGTTGCCGCGGTAACCGATATCCCGTATATCGACGACGGGGCAAAGGAGCATCTGCTGGATATATATTACCCTGAAAACGCGCAAGGAAAGCTGCCCGTTATCATAGACATACACGGCGGCGGATTGCTTTACGGCGGCAAACACTTAAAAAAGATATATGACGGCGCGTTGGCGGCTGAGGGCAATATCATTTTCAACATCGATTACCGGCTGGCGTGGGGCGGTGTCACGCTGTATGATCAGATATCCGACTGCGCGGCGGCGCTCAAATGGATAAGCGCGCATATGTACGGATATCCCGCCGACCGCAACAAAGTATTTATCACCGGCGACTCGGCGGGCGGCTTGCTGGCGGCGATCATGTCGCTGTTATCGGTAAGCCCGCGTTTAAGACGGCTTTACTGTACGGATGACTTCGGCCTCAACATCCGCGCGGCGGGCCTGATAAGCGGTATGCTCAACTTTTACAAGCCTTCGCTGCCGTACCGGGGGCAGCGTTCAATGTGTCTGCCTAAAAGATATAAAAATACCGAGCTGTTTAAAAGCCTTATATTTTCCGATCTGCCCGAAATGAAGGATTTTCCGCCGGTGTATATGGCATCCAGCCGCGAGGATCCGCTGCGCGCTATGTCCTTTGATTTTGAAAAAAACCTGAAAAAATACGGCGTTCCGTATAAGTTCACCTATCTTAAAAAAGTGAAAGGCGACTATTTCGGCCATATCCACAACGTTAAATATCCTTTCGGGGAAAAAGGTAAAAAAATCAACGGCGAAATGCTGGAGTTTTTTTACGGAAGCGTCGCCGCGGGCACGCAGTAGTGAGCCGCCGTCCGGTCAAGGCGTATCCCGGCTTTTGTCTGATATCCCCGCGCACTCCAGTATTACATGCATTATATTCGCCGTACCGTCGGCGTTTTTTTCCTTTTGCATATTCGCGGCAAGGATCAGGCGTTCTTCGTACAATTTGTCGGCGGCGGCTTTCAATGATTTTGAGGTCATTTCCTCCTGTAACAGGACTCTTGCGATGCCGCGCCGCTTAAAGTCATCCGCATTCAAGAGCTGATCGCCGCGCGATTCGGTTTTGGGCAGGGGGATCAAGAGCATCGGCTTTTTTAGCGCCAGCAGCTCGTGTATCGCGCCGCTGCCCGCGCGCGATATAACTATGTCTGCGGCGGCAAACAGCGGGGCGATATCGTCGGTATATTCGATCTGGATATAGTTGGCCGGAAGGTTGGGCTTGCCGCCGGATTCCGCGGCGGGGGGCGGGATATATTGTAAAGGCTTCCTTGCGCCGAACACGTTGTTCTTATCGGGAAGCCGCTCCGGCTTTAAGACCAGGGATTTTTCGGGGATATTGGCCGACAGGAGATTGCCCTTGCCGCATATGTGCAGTACGTCATAGGCGTTTGTGAACAGCCGCAGGTTTTCCCTGAGCGCCGCGTTGACCGCCTTTGCCCCCAAAGAGCCGCCCATGACCAGCAGTACGGGCTTCTCACCCGTGAAATCATAGCCTTTCGCGCTTGCCGCCGCTTTATAGAGCTCCGGCCTTATCGGCGCGCCGGTATATACGGCTTTTTCGCCCAAAAGCTTTGCCGCTGCCGGAAATGTGGTACAGATCTTTTTGCATTTTTTTGCGGTAAGCTTGTTGGCGAGCCCCGGCGTTATATCGGACTCGTGCGCGACTACCGGTATTTTAAGTTTGGCTGCGGCCGAGACTACCGGAACGGCTACGAAGCCGCCCTTAGAAAATACTATATCGGGCTTAAGCTGCCGTAAGATCGTTTCGGCCTCGCGCCGCCCCTTGATCGATTTGAAGGGGATAGCCAGATTTTTCAGGGTAAATTTACGCCGCAGCTTCACCGTTGTAACGCCGTAATAGACTATCTCCGGATGCTTTCCGATAATGTCCTTTTCGATGCCGCTTAAACTTCCGATATAATATATCTTATCAAAACGCTTTTTTAACGCGGGCAAAAGGGCAAGGTGCGGCACGACGTGCCCCGCGCTGCCGCCGCCGGTAAGCACAATAGTTCTCATAAGTGTATTTTATGTCGAAAACCGGGCTTGTATGCAGCAAAAACGTGCGTGCGGGCCGTGCATAACAATGTATAATTATACAAAAATTCTGTCTCAAAGCATTTTAAACTAAGAAAACCGTAAATATTTGCATTTTTATTAGCATTTGATTGAATTATACATAGAAAAGTGTTAAAATTGTGGGAGTAAATTATCTTAAAATTAGCCAAAATTTATGAACCCTGTATGAAGAGGACGTTAATATGTGCGCAAAACAATATCAGGCAAAGGATATTCAGGTTTTAAAGGGTTTGGACGCGGTGCGTATGCGTCCGGGCATGTATATCGGGACGACCGGCATAAAAGGCCTGCACCATATTCTGTGGGAGCTGGTCGATAACGCGATCGACGAGCTTTCAAACGGCCACGGGAAAAAGGTGACGGTCGTTTTGTACGAAGACGGCAGCGCGTCGGTCGAGGACGACGGCCGCGGCGTGCCGGTGGACATGCACCCTGTGTTGGGGGTTTCGGGCGTCGAGGTCGTGTATACGCAGCTGCACGCGGGCGGCAAGTTCGATACGGCCAACTACTCGCATTCGGGCGGCCTGCACGGCGTCGGCGCGTCGGTCACGAACGCGCTTTCCGAATGGCTGAAGGTTGAGGTATATAAGAACCGGAAGGTTTACCGGATAGAGTTCGACAGCTTAAGGACCGAGGCGGGCAAGGTGCTGGCCGGCGCGGCGAAGGAGCCGCTTGCCGAGGGGGAAAAGACTGACAAGCGCGGCACTTTTGTGCGGTTTTTGCCCGATAAGCGCGTATTTGACACCATAGTTTTCAATTTTGAAATGATTTCGCGGCGTTTAAAGGAGCTTGCGTTTTTAAATAAGGGCATCGAGATAATCCTGGACGACCAGCGCAGTATCGAAGGCCGCCCGCCGCAGCACCGCGAATATCTTTACGAAGGCGGTCTCATCGATTTTGTAAGGTATTTGAACGAGACCAAGAACCCCACTCATAAGGAACCTGTTTATCTTCGCGCCGAAAAAGACAAGATAGAGATGGAGCTTGCGTTCCAATATACCGACAGCTATACCGAGAGTATTTTTTCATATGTAAACAATATCCCGACCAGCGAAGGCGGCACTCATGAAACGGGCTTTAAGGCTGCGATAACCAAGGTATTCAACGATACGGCGCGGAAGATCGGCCTCCTAAAAGATAAAGATCAGAACCTTATGGGCGAGGACTTCCGCGAGGGGATGACGGCAGTGCTGTCAATCAAGATGGACAACGTCCAGTTCGAGGGGCAGACCAAGACAAAGCTGGGCAATGCGGACGTAAGGCCGGTCGTCGAGGCGCTGGTCATAAGCGAGCTTACCGATTATTGCGACGCTAAGGAAAATATAGCCGTCGTGGACGCTATTTTGCAAAAAGCTGTCGCCGCGGCAAAGGTCAGGGAGGCGGCGCGAAAAGCTAAGGAGATCACGCGCGCAAAGAACAGTATCGAGAACGCTAACCTGGTCGGCAAGCTGTCCAGCTGTACGGGCAAGAAGCCCGAGAACAACGAGCTGTTCATCGTCGAGGGCGACAGCGCGGGCGGCACGGCGAAGCAGGCCAGAAACAGATATTTTCAGGCGATACTGCCTTTAAGGGGCAAGCCGCTTAACGTTGAAAAGAAACGGCTTGACCAGGTGCTTTTAAACGAGGAGATCAGGACTATCATATCCGCGCTCGGCAGCGGCATAGGCGAGGACTTCAATACCGAAAACCTCAATTACCATAAAGTCGTAATCCTCTCCGACGCCGACCAGGACGGCGCGCATATCAAGGCGATCCTGCTGACGTTCTTTTTCCGCTATATGCGCGATCTTATATACGAAGGGCACGTTTACGTCGGCATGCCGCCGCTGTACAAGGTTTCAAAGCGCGACAATGTAGAGTACGTCTATTCGGATGCGGAATTAGAGGCGGCGAAGGCAAAGGTCGGCAGGGGCTACAGCATCCAGCGGTATAAGGGCCTGGGCGAAATGAACGCCGAGCAGCTGTGGGAGACTACTATGGATCCCAAGACCCGCAATATGACGCGGGTGTCGATCGAGGACGCGGCAGACGCCGAAAAGCTGGTGACCGTGCTGATGGGCGACGCGGTCGAGCAGCGCCGGCAGTATATAATTGAGCATGCGAACTTCAACAAGGAAGACCGTTTTATTGCCGAACAAAAATAGTTCGGGGCGGCTTGCTTAACGCGTATTCCGCGATATGTCTGAAAAAGTTTAAACCAACGCAAAGGGAAAGAGTTATGGCTGACGAAAATATAAATGAGAATAATGAGTTAAAGGATGCGCCGGAGAAAGGCGTTTTCATAAGGACCATGGAAGAGGTTATGCACGATTCCATGATCCCATATTCGGAGCATGTAATTTTGGACCGCGCGCTGCCTAGGGTGGAGGACGGCTTGAAGCCTTCGCAAAGAAGGATACTCTTTACCATGAACGAGCTGGGCATAACCCCGGACAAGCCTCACAGAAAGTCCGCGCGTATAGTGGGCGACTGCCTTGGTAAATATCACCCGCACGGCGACAGGTCAGTATACGACGCTATGGTGCGTATGGCGCAGGATTTCAATATGCGGATGCCGCTGATCGACGGGCACGGGAATTTCGGCAGTATCGACGGCGACAGCGCGGCGGCTATGCGTTACACCGAGGCAAGGATGGCGCCGCTTGCGCTGGAGCTTTTGCGTGACTTAGACAAGAACACGGTCAAATGGTCGCTAAACTTTGATGACACGTTGAAAGAGCCCGATATGCTGCCCGGACGCTTTCCGAACCTATTGGTAAACGGCGCGTCGGGCATTGCGGTCGGCCTTGCGACAAATATACCGCCGCACAACCTGACCGAGGCGATCGACGGCGTTATTGCTTATATCGACAATCCCAGGATCAAGCTTTCCGAGATGATGCGCATCATAAAGGGGCCGGATTTTCCGACCGGCGGCTATTTGATCTGCGGCGAGGAGCTTAAACACGCATACGAGACGGGCAGGGGCAAGGTGATCATGCGCGCCAAGATCCACATCGAGGCGGGCGACAACGACAAGCGCAACATAGTTATCGACGAATTGCCGTATCAGGTCAATAAGGCGTCTTTTTTGGAGTCCGTGCTTACCCTGCGCGAGGAGAAAAAGGGCATCTATATGGGCATCGCCGAGATCTGCGACGAGTCCGACCGCGAGGGGATGCGCGCCGTTATCCGCGTAAAGAAGGACGTCGACCCCAAGCCTATTATCGAGGCGCTGTTCAAGAGCACCAACCTGCAATGCTCGTTCGGCATCAATATGGTGGCGATCGCCGACGGCAAGCCGCAGCAGATGGGGCTCCTTGACATAATCGTCTATTACGTAAATTATCAGCGCGAGATCATCCTGCGCCGCACCAGGTTCGAGCTGGACGAGGCGTTGGAGCGGGAGCATATCTTAGAAGGCCTTGTGATCGCCGTAAAGAATATCGACGAAGTCATAAGGATAATCAAGAAGAGCGAGAATTCTACCGTAGCCGCGCAAAGACTGCGCGAAAGGTTTGAATTGTCCGAGCGTCAGGCTCAGGCGATCTTAAGCCTTACCCTGCGCCACTTAACGCATCTGGAAATATACAAGCTGGAAAAAGAGCTGGCTGAAATAAAGGAGCTCATCAAGCGTTTGAACGCTATTTTGGGCAGCAAGCAGCTGCAGATGGAGCTTATCAAAACAGAGCTTGCGGTTATCAGAAAAGCGTACAAGGAACCGCGCCGCACTGTCATTTTGACCGCGGCGGACGAATACAACGTGCCCAGCGACGATGACGAGAAGCCGGTCGAGAGCTGGACGGTGATCGGGAACACCTTGGGTGCGGTCAAAAAGACCTCCGCAAGGAGCCTTATGAGCGCCGGTTTCAACGAAAAGAGCAGCCTGAACGAGGTCGCATGCGTGATAGCGGACGCGCAGAGCAATCAGGTGCTTTACTGTTTTACCGATCTGGGCAACTGCTTCAAGCTGGATACAGACACGATACCGGAGGGCAAGTGGCGCGAGGGCGGGACGCTGCTCGGTAAGCTTGTGACCGGTGCGGCCGCCGGCGAGAAGATAATAAGGATATATGCAACAGAGGGCGCGGACAACCTTCCGAAAGGCAACCTGCTTTTCTTCACCAGGGAAGGTATGGTAAAGAAAACCGCGTGGGCGGAATACAATGTCGTCAAATCCTCTTTTCAGGCGATCAAGCTAAAAGACGGCGACTCTGTGCTGAATATCGAGAATGACCTGCCCGATACGACGATCATGTTTATAACAAAGGACGGTATGTGCCTCAACGCCGACAAATCCGACATCCCGCCGCAGGGCAGGGTCGCGGGCGGCGTCAAGGGTATCGCGCTCTCTGACGGCGACTGCTGCGTTATGGTCGCCCAAAGCAGGAAAACCGACGCTGCGGTCCTGATAACCGAAAAGGGCTTCGGCAAGCGCGTGGAAATGAAGGGTATCGATCCTATGGCGCGCTACCGCAAGGGCGTAAAGATTTTCGACTTCAAGGGCGACAACGGCACTCAGGTGCTGTTTGCGGCATTGCTTTCCGAGCCTGCAACTATCATCCTGCACGATGCGGAGGACTTTTTGGTGCCGTTTGAAAGCAAGAACTTACCCGGCGAGCTGCGTACCGGCAAGGGCAAGTCCCTGTTCAAGGGCAAGGGCGCCAGCTTAAAAGCCGCATATATTTATTATATGGCCGACAACAGTATATAGAAAATCTTGCAATCTCGTAACAGTAAGGTAAACGCTGATTAAATGAGATAAATTTTGAGCAAGTATTTTTAAGGCAAAAAACGGCTTGTTTTCGAAGGCAATACCCGAAGGCATTGGCGAGAAAAGAAGACTTTTTATGACGAAAAAGACGCTGCCCCAAATTCTATCGAATTAATCAACGGTTACCAAGCTTTTAATAAAAGGAAAGTAAAGACCGGCCCATGGGGAACCGGCAAAAAAGGGAGGCGCGGCGCTATGGCCGGCGATGAGCAAAAAAACAAACATCCGTTGCATAAACTTCTCACGGCCGGCGAAAAGCCCTTTTTGAAAATAGGCTGCGAGCCCCTTAAGGAGCGGCAGGAATTTCTGTACGTTTTCGGACAGGAGCAGAGAGTTTCGATTAAAGGCTACACTGTAAAAGTGCTTGCGTTTGCAGGCGTTGCCCCAAGCTGCACCGTGTCGGTTTTGCCAATGTTTTTATATGCGGAAACAAGCGAGAACGCACCCTGGACAGATATTTTAAATGATCTGTCAAAATACTGCGGGTATGAAAATTTAATAGTCGCTGAATACGGAAGCGCAGTTGCCGGCGCTTTGCAGGCGTTACAGCTCACGGCAAAACATTTCTCCATAGTTTCTTACGTGCCGGAAAATGCCGTCAAGCACGTTTTAGAAAAGGTTTTCAGAGAATTTGAAACCGCGTTCAAAAAGTTTTGGTGGAAATGCGGGGCTATACAGGTATCCGAATTCTCAGAGATCGAAGCGATAGCCGAAACAAGCATTAAGGAACTGACGGAACGCTTCGACGGAAAATCGTTTATATTGGCTGCCGAAGCTGAAATACCGGTTCTGCCTTTTCCCGATGCAATAATGACTAAGGAGACAAGCGCGGTAAGCAGCGGCGCTGCAGGACCTGTACCTGTAACGGAAGCTGCTGCATACTGTATAGCTTTTGAGAAAAGCTGCTTTGACGCCGGCGGCAGGCGCCGTTTCGCAGTGTTTTTTGCGGTTTATAAAGGCACCGTAAAAAAAGCCGTTATTACGGTTTTACCTGACCAGGTAGACGATGCGGCATGGGAAAAAGCCATAAAGAGAGCGTCGGACGCAATAGGACGGATAGATTATTTGTTGTTCTGCGGCTGCCCGGTCAATATGTGGACAATCAATAAGGGTATTCTGCCCAAAGCGAAATGGTGTGTCAGCATAGCAGATTTTGATAGCAACGAAAGATATTGCGAGATGACAAAACAAAAGCGCAACGAGCTGGATTACGAGGTTATGTCTAAGTTTAACGGTAACGCATCAGAGATAAAAGCCTATTTATCGCAAGCCGGCATCAGTGATGTTGCCGAGATCGGATAATCCGCCCGGCGCTGGTCAGTACAGTAAATCAACTTGTCCCACTCTTGATCCACCTATGCGCGGATTTTAGAGCTTAACAAACAGCGCGGCAGAAGGGAAATCGATGCGGAACAATACAACGCCGAGATCCGCGAAGTCATGGCAAAGCTCGACGCGCTGTTTTTAGAGCGGGACTCAATGGCAGAACAAAAAAGCAAAGCGACACTTTCAAAAGCGTTTCAAGAAGTGGTCGCAGGTTTCTTATCTAAAGCCGGAGCGCAGGCAGAGTTCGACCGGGATATTTTCGCAAGATTAGTAGACAGCATAATTGTAAAAGCCGCGAGGACATAGTGTTTGTGCTAAAAGACGGCTCGGCAGTCAAAGCGGATTTATAGATTGCGCAATAGGATGTATAGTAGTTTTGAAAGCGGCGGAGCAAAAAGCCGCCGCTTTTTCGCATTTCGGCGTGTTTTATTGACATTTTTAGGTGTTTTTGATAAAATATTCTAATAGATATACATTGAAATAACTATTATGTAGCACACGCGTGAGGACTATTTGACGCAGGTTAGAGCAGAGGAGGTATAATTTGAAAATCGGAAAACATAAGAAATATGGGATGCACTTATATATAAACATCGACAACTTAAATTCGATGATAAACAAAGACGAGGCAAAGAATGACGACTTGGCTCGCACCTTTCATCAAGTAAATACCTTCATAGAAAGCATTGAAAAATTTACTGAGAATTTTTCGGAAACTTGCTTTGTCGAAAAGTTTACAACAAGTCGCCTGCACTTGTATTTTGTCGTAGATAAAGATGCAAAGGACAGTTGCAACAATGCAGTGGTCAGGTTGTTTCAAACTATTTGCTTTGCAAGATGTTTAGTAAACCGTTTTAAGAGTATTAAAAAATACGAACACTTGCCCGACTTGAAAATTGGGGTCGGAGCAGACATTGGAGAGTTTGTCGAGTTCGAATACATAGACGACGGTGTGGAGGAGATGACAACAATCGGTCCTCCTGCGAACAGAGCCGCAAAGTTGCAGTCTACTGTTTCACTTGATGTTGACAAAGACGTAAATATTTCAAAAACCTTGTATGATTTAATACCTGATGCGTTCAAAAAGAAATTCTTCGGCAGCATACGAGTTATAACAGAAAGAGTTGCCTCGCGCTACGCTAATTTGTTTTCTTATAGCGCAAAAAACTGTGAACTTGAAACAGTTGTGAGTACATACAATACGTGGGCAGATAGAAAGGACAGAGGTCTTGCTGATGCTTTAGAAATTACAAATAAAACAAATATCGGGGATGTTTCAACGGTGGAAGCCCGAAAGAAAATCGATTTTGAGCAACTTTCATTGAGAAGCCCGAGATACGTTGATGGTGTAATGCTTTATGCAGATATTCGAGGTTTTACAAACAAGGTCGACAAGTGGGATTTGGCGGAAACAGAGAGATTGACGAAACAGGTTCTGCAGATGATGAATCGCTGTGTTGATACAGAGAACGGCGTACACGTGCAGTTTCAAGGCGATAGGGAATCGGGAATTTTCTACGACCATACAGAGATGGAAAAGGATTTTGTTTTGTCAGCAGTTCTATCTGCAATGCGGATGATTGAGGGTTTGGAGCACATAAACGAGAGCAGGGACACAGATAAGCTACGTATAGGAATCGGAATGCACATGGGCGACATTTATCTTTCACGGCTTGGACGAAAAGGCAATAAATTCAACATTGCCATGGGGCAAACAGTGAAGGAGGCGGACAAGGCGGAGGACGACATTGCGGGCGTTGGCATAGAGCGAGAAAGTTATTCCGAAATCGCAATAACAGCCAAGGTTTATAATTACCTTGTTGAACTTACCAAAAGTGACGATAACGCTGAAAAGATAGTTAAAACATTTAAATCTACTTCATCGAAAAATGAATATTATATCAGCAGAGCAAAGTATTCGGACTTGCTTTCAACAGCTGTTGCGCTTCCAGTAAACACAGCACTTGTAGAAGCAGTTGATAGAATCGTTCATCGAGTTAAACCGCAATCAAGATGGGCGTTACCGAGAAACATTCGAGTTGCTATTCAAGGGATGTTCAGTTACGATGGAGTTAATTTCAATCCGTTTAAAAGTGGCGATACCGTTTATACAAAAGCATCATTGAACTTTACTCCTCGCCACAGTCTGCCGAGACCTTATAAAGTGATATGGCAAATTACAAATACAGGTGAAGAGGCAAGACTTGGAAATGGACTTCGTGGCGTAAAGTTTGAGGATGCCGATATTATTCAAGTAGGCGGAATTTTAATTGGAAAGAAAGAAACGGCAGAGTACAGAGGTGTACACTATATACAGTGCTTCATAATAAGGAATGGCAATGAGTGTTTGGGCTATAGTCAACCATTCGAGGTTAATATAAGGTAATTATGGATATAGAACAAAAAAATGAAAATTTAAAAAATATGCTCGATAGAGTTTATGAGCAACTAAGCTACGCAGAAACTAAGAACGGAGTTCTCTTGGGTGTTTTTGGTGCGATTGCAGCAATACTCGCAGGTTTTATCGTTGCTGACATACCATGTTGGCTAATGATTTTTCTTGGCATAACGGCGATAGTTTTCCTTGCAGGAATGCTGATTTGCATTTGGTCATTTTTTCCAAATACCAAAGTCCTTGATGGCAGCCCAAGACCGAATTTTTATTCTTGGATTGACATGGCAAATTTCAAAAATACGAAGGACTTCTTGGATAACATAGAGGATACCGAAAATTTCGACGAGCATATACTGGCACAATGCATACAGGTTTCACGGATCATACGCAGGAAACACCATTTCTTTGTAAATGCATTGTATATTTTAGTGGCAGGAATATTCCCCCCGTTTTGGATATTTTTTGCAGTAAAGACGATAAAAAAATGCGTACGCAAAAAGGAAATTATATACAACGCTGAAGAGGAGAAAAAGATTTGTTAAAAATCGACTAACAAATAGTTGGTATAGATAGCTCGATTTGCAGAAACTAGAAAAGCATGCTGTTTGTGAGCGTGTATTATTATCTTCAAATATTCTAAAGAACTGTAATTGCACACACTATTGTTATAATTTTTTATTTCAACTACGCATCTTCGGATAAGAGTAGCAATGAAGTATTAAGGCTGTTACAGGTGATAGTGTAAAAGGATCAGAGAGTTGATATTGACCTTTGCGGAAAATTTCACAATTGAGTCAAAATCATCTAGGAGATCATTTTGTTTGAAAAACTTGATTTCAAAAGTTGATTTTGCGCTCGGTAGACGGAAAACAAAAAGGGGACGGGCGGTTTAAACCGAAAACGGTATCAAGTGCAGACGGAACGACGAACAGAAAGGGGCGAAGGGCGCGAAACCTATTCGGTTTTTGAAATTCTATTCAATTCGTTTTTGCATTCTTTTGATTTTTTCTTATAAAACGGAGTTTGAATCCCCCACAAAAATGCACAAACAATACCACAACCGAATCCTATAAAATATAAAACCTTTAGAAACAGATCATCATTATGAAGGCTCGAGATTGCTAACAATAATTGCGTTACAGAAAAAATACTCCATGTAATCGTAAGTATCAAATATAAAACATAATACTTTGAAACTTGTTTCAAATATTTTTCTCTACCATGTTTTGCACAATACTTTTCTTCAAATTTTTTGTGTTTTCTCTCAAAATAATTTGTCATAGATACGCTCCTTATGTAATTGTGTTAAGAAAAACGGCAGAACGGTATTTCCGTACTGCCGTCTGTCTATGGTGCGGCTGACAGGAGTTGAACCTGCACGATATTACTCACTAGTACCTGAAACTAGCGCGTCTGCCAATTCCGCCACAGCCGCATATGTGTTTGGCGCGTGGCTGCGCCTTATTTTGTGCCGGTAAGGCCTTGCCGGCACTTGGTGCGAGAGACGGGACTTGAACCCGTACGGTTACCCACACGCCCCTCAAACGTGCGCGTCTGCCATTCCGCCACTCTCGCGCTTGATGATTAAAAAATGCGGGCTGCGAACGCCTGGAAAGCTTTCGACCCGCCTTATATAAAGAGGGATATTGCCGCTTACCGGAAATCAGCAGAGCGTCTCCGGTAAAAACGCTATTAGATTATATAATAACGCCTTCCAATCGTCAAGTGTTTTAATTGCTTTGGGGGGGGATAGTTTGCTATAATTTAAACTGATCCGCTAATCGTTATCAGAGTATTGCTGATTAACCGCTGAAATCATTAAAGCAGGATTTTGACGCGCAGTCTTTTTTCGGTTTTCAGGAAACAATTAAGTAAACAATGAATAAATACTCGAGTTGATTTCGGACAGATTTTTGATACAAGTAATAAATTGCCGGCGCGGGTAAGATTAGCCGGCAGTATTTGGTCAGCGTTTACTAAACGGGATCGCTGGATAATTCAATTTAATTAATAGTCGGTCGAAATAATTTATCGCTGTCCGGGAGAAGATAAATTACACATGTTAATGGTACGGAATTTTGGCGGGTACACAATAAGATTCAAAAGGTTGTTATGCGGCGCAGTCGCGTCGTTATATATTTTGTGCGGCGCGTTCGCGCTCTGCGCTTGTACGGACGATGCCGCGGTGTACGAGGCCTGGGGCTATGTTTTCGGGCCGCTGACGTGTGATCTTGAGTTCCACGGGGGCAAGGGAAAAAAGGCCGGCAATGAGATTTTTGAAATGATGCGGGCCATCGACAACGCCGTCAGCACGTCGAATGCTGCCAGCGCGGTCTACAGGTTCAATAACAGCACCGATAAAACCCCGGCGGATCTGTTCGAGATAGACGCGATGACATATGATATGGCGGTCAGCTGCCGTGCGTTATATCAGGAAACCGGCGGTCTGTTTGACCCTGCCGTTTATCCGCTTGTAGAAAAATGGGGCGTATCGTCGGATTATTTATATGCGAACCATGCCGAAATAGGATTATCTTGTCCTTCGGATGCCGAAATCGAAGCGCTCTTGGCATATTCAAAATACGATAACCTTGTATGTACGCAGCAGGGCAGCGGGCAGTCGGCAAAGTATTATATTTCGGTGAAAAGCGAGGCCGCAAAAGCGTTGAAAATCGATTTCGGCGGGTATGCCAAGGGCTATGCGGCGGACAAAGCGGTCGGGATTGCAAAAAAACACGGCGTGATTTACGGCAAGGTCAATATCAGCGGCAACCTGTACGTTTTCGGTAAGAAGGCGGACGGCAATAACTGGAATATCAATATAGGGAATCCGTTCGGCCAGACGCCGTTTTGCACTGTTTCAACTGAGGAAATTTCCCCGGTTTCCAGCGGCGTTTACGAGCGGTATTTTATTATCGACAGCGCGGGGAAGTGGCTGGGCGACAAGAACGTATATCCGCGATTTTCAGGCCACGGAGTATATGTCGCCCATATCATCGACCCCGGCACGGGCTTTCCGATAAACCTTACGCGGGAAAAGGACGGCGAGGATGAGGACGGTGAAGATAAATTTGAATATAGCAATGATCCGTCCGGAGTGGTGAACGCGACCGTGCTGTCATCCGTTTCGGCAGAGGCCGACGTATATGCAAAGCATGTGTCGCTGCTTGGGCTTAATAAAGGTATCGAGTTTTTGGAGCAAAAGGGGCTGAAGGGGCTTATTGTTACGGCGGACAAGCATTACGCCGCGGTCGGGTTGACGTTGTCCGCGCAGCGGCATGAAACTTTCAAGGAGTTTACGGCGGTCGAAGGCTATGAATTTATGGAAAAATAGCCGCGTAATTTTGGAGCTTATTGCGGCGGGACGCGGGCGTTTCATATTTTCAGGGTCGAAGGCAACAAAAATGTATTGTATGGCGCGCTGAAAATAAAAGGAAGGAAACCGGGCAGGTTGAAAAATGCAGATAAAATTCAATCTATAAAGAGTGCGCATCCCTTTAAGATTTGGGATCTGGCGGTCTATATCCTTGTGGCGGCGGCGGTTGTCGGGCTGTTGGTCGCTGCGTCCGGGCCGGCCGGCTCAAGCGTCAGGATAAGCTATTTTGATGCGGCGGAAAATATGAAAACTATTACGCTGCCGCTGGATAAGGACGATACGGTTACTCTGCCGCTGGCCGAAGGGCATGTTTTCATTGTGACGATAAAGGGCGGCATGGTTTGGGCGGCCGGGTCCGACTGCCGCGATCAGGTTTGTATCGGGATGGGCAAAATCAGCCGTGTCGGCCAGCAGATAATATGCCTGCCCAACAAGGTGACGATAACTATTACAGGGGAAAGCTTTTCCGACGGCGACGTCTAGCGGGCAGTGGTTATTTTGAAAGACGGTAAGGATAAAAACAGAAAAATCGAGATAGGCACGCGGGAGATCGTCTATTTGGCGGTCTTGACCGCCGCCGCGCTGATCTTGTATATTGTGGAGGGGTGGCTGCCGCCGATCATGACTTTTGCGCCGGGCACAAAGGTCGGCCTTGCCAACGCAGTGACGCTTTTTACGCTGATAGTTTTCGGCTGGCTGCCTGCGGCGATAGTGACGCTTGCGCGGTGTTTATTGGCGGCGGTGTTCGGCGGGAACCTTTTCGGCCTTGTTTATTCGCTGTCCGGCGGGTGCGCCGCACTTGTTATAATGTCGCTGTTTTGGTATTTTTTGTACCCGCGCATATCGCTTGTGTCGATAAGCATCCTGGGCGCGGTCGCGCACAATATTGTGCAGCTGCTGGCCGCAAGCATTTTTGTAGGGCAGATAAAGGTGCTGTATCTTCTGCCGACCAATATTATTGCTTCCTTTGCGGCGGGAATTGTGATCGGGGTTGCCGTTCACTATACAATAAAGGCTATGCCGGATAAATTCTTGACCGGTTTCAAGGTTTCGGGAAAAAAGCCGAAAGAAGTTATAGTAGAATAGAATTGTTTCCTGCGTTTATAAGAATTTTTCAGCTTTTAATGCCGTCAAGCGCTTTGTAAGAAAAATCGACCTTCGTCTTGAGCGCCGTTTGGGCTCTTTTTTTTTGCCGCTTTCCCTTACCGGCAAAGTTTTGCATACTCAGCCTGCAATTTCCCGCGGCTAAAAAATGCCGCGGGCTTCAAATCCGTATATTTTTTTCATTAGGGCGGCGGCTGCCGAATAAGTATATATCATGACTTTGTTCCAGGGAGAAACGGGCGGGGAATACCGCGTTAAAGAAATAACGGGGGCAAAAGAGGCGCGGCGGCGCCTGCTGGAGCTTGGGTTTGTAAAGGGCACAAGGCTGAAGATATATAATTTCGCGCCGTTTAAGGTCACGATGCTGGTGAGTCTGCGCGGTTATATGCTGGCCCTGAGGCAAACCACCGGCGAGTCGGTGATCGTCGAGGAATGTTGATGACGGCAGGCGCGGATGCGCCGGCGGGAGACCGGCCGGTACAATGGTAAACTATAAATGGAAATAAGAATATCGCTGTTGGGAAATCCGAACGTCGGTAAGACCACACTGTACAATGATTTGACCAAGAGCTTCGAGCATATCGGGAACTGGCACGGCGTCACCGTCGAGGCAAAGTCAAAGACGTTTAAAAGCGGCGGAGATACCGTTACGATCACAGACCTGCCGGGGATATACAGCCTGACGGTGTATTCGAAGGAAGAGGCGGTGTCGCGGGACAACGTTTTGTCCGGCCGGAACGATATAATAATCAATATCTGCGAGGTCAACAACCTTGCGCGGAATCTATATTTAACGCTGCAGCTTGCCGAACTTGGCGTGCCGCTTATACTTGCGGTCAATATGACAGACGAATTAAGGCTGCAGGGAAAAACTATCGATTATGCGGCGCTCTCCGGCCTGCTGGGCGTTCCGGTAATGGCGATAAGCGCAAAATATAAGAAAAAAACTGCCGAGCTTTTAAGTGAAGCAGTGCGTATTGCAAAAAAACACAAGGCAGATTCCCAAAAAGTACTCTATAAATCAGGTATTTCTAGAATACTTTTATCGAAAGAGATAGCATCTATTATTTCTTTTAATGCAAAAGCCGCCGGGCTGGATGCGGACTGGTGCGCGATCAAGCTTGTCGAAAACGACCCGTACGTGCGGGAGCGGCTTATGCTGGATAAAACGCAGGAAAGCGCGGCCAATAAGGCTGCCGCGGCGATTTACCGGGCGGCGGGGTTTTCTGACGGCGAAAGCTTTGCCGCGGCCAGGCGATATGAGGAAATCGATAAGATCGCAGCAAAATGTATCGGGCATAGGGCCGGTGCTGTCCGAGGGTTTTCGGGGATAGACAGGCTGCTGCTTAATAAATGGCTTGCGCTGCCCATATTCATTCTTGTGATGGCGGCTGTGTTTTTTCTGACTTTCGGCTTTGTCGGGAAATTTTTAAGCGCGGCGCTGGACGCGCTGATCAACGATACGGCGGGCGGCGCGGCGTTCAAGGCGCTTTCCGATATCGGCGCGCCGGTATGGATCAGATATCTTATAAAGGACGGCGTTTTCGGCGGCGCGGGCAGCATAATAACTTTTTTGCCGCAGATTACGCTGTTGTTTTTGTTTTTAGCGCTCTTAGAGGATACGGGGTACTTGTCGCGCGTGGCGTATATGACGGACGGCCTGTTCGGTAAGATCGGCCTCAGCGGCCGCAGTGTATTTACCATGCTGATGGGCTTCGGCTGCTCTGCGACCGCGGTAATGACCGCCAGAAACTGCGAGAGCGAGTCGATGCGTATAAAAACCGTGCTTATAACGCCGTTTATGTCTTGCAGCGCGCGCCTGCCGGTTTACGCGACGGTCGCGGCTGCGTTTTTCATAAATCAGTGGCTGATGATTTTTCTTTTGTATATGCTGGGTATTGCGGTCGCGTTGCTGGTGTCGCTGGTCCTGGATTCGATCCCGAGATTCAAATGCCCGCGGCCCGATTTTATAATGGAGATGTCGCCGTACCGGCTGCCGGCGCTGTCACGCGTTATAATGATAATCTGGAAAAATATCCGCGCGTTTTTGACGAGGGTCGCGACAGTGGTGTTCGGCCTGACGGTCATTATCTGGATCCTGTCAAATTTTACATTTACTTTCAGATACGTCCCGGATGCGCCGGGCGCAGTTAGTATGATGCAGCATATCGGCGGACTGATAGCATGGATTTTCGCGCCGCTGGGGTTCGGCAACTGGCAGGCTGCTACGGCGCTGCTGTCGGGCTTTGTTGCAAAGGAGACCGTAATTGCGGCGCTGCAGAGCATCGCGCATTCGGATGTTTCCGCCGTACTGAACAACGATATGGCCGCCGCCGCCGCGTTTGTTGTATTTGTGCTGCTGTATGTGCCGTGCGTGTCCGCTGTCAGCGCGATAAAAAAGGAAGTGGGCGCAAGGCTTATGTGGGTCTCGGTAATAATGCAGCTTGGGATTGCATATGCGGTGTCATTTGTGGTATATTGGACGGGCAGGTTGTTTTTAAGCGGCGATCCCGGATTGATAGCAGGTGTTTTGACGGCTGCCGCGATACTGGCTTATTCAGCAATAGTATTATATAAATCGGCCCAAAATAGAGCAAAATGTAAAAATTGCACCGGTTGTACTTCGGGAAAATCGTGCAATGTGCAGAAATATTTATAGAATCGCCAAAGAAACGTTTATGGATGCTTTTATGCCGCGTTAAAACGCAATACAACGCGGACAGCCGGAGAATCAGCAAATGATAAAATTTGAAATAGTGTTCGAGGATGACAACATACTTGTTGTCGATAAGCCCGCCGGCTGCGAGGTTGTGACCGAGGGCGGCGGCGAGGATCTTTTGCGCGCGGTAAGAAACGCCGCCCAAAATCCTGCGATCGAGGCCGTGCACCGGCTGGACCGCAATACCGTCGGCCTGGTCATATTCAGTAAAAATGACGCTGCGTATAACGAGCTTTATGCCGCGTTCGGCGAAAACGAGGAGTACCGCGTTCAAAAGATCTATATTGCCGAGGTTTACGGTATCATGTACAAGAAGGCGGCTACGCTTAACGCGTATCTGTTTAAGGACGCCAAGAAATCCTTCAGCTACATTTCGGCCGAGCCCAAATTCGGATACAAAAAAATAATCACAAAATACAAGGTGATAAAGGAAAGCGGCGGCAACAGCCTTTTGGAGGTTGACCTTGTGACGGGCAGGACGCACCAGATACGCGCGCACCTGGCGTTTATCGGCCATCCGATCATCGGCGACGGCAAGTACGGCACAAACGAGATCAACCGGAAATACAAGCAAAAATATCAAAGCCTGGTATCCTATAAAATCACTTTCAGATTCCCGAAAGAATCGTGCCTTTCGTACCTAAACGGAAAAAGCATAGTCAGAAACAGTATGTACGTTTAAGGGATCTTTTCCTCAAAATTAATCCATTAATCAGCCTTTACTTAGTTACAATGAATTTTTAAAAACTGTTGCGCAATGCAATAATTTTGCACCGCGCATAATATTTTATCTTTTACGCATAATAAACTTAAATTTGTCGGCTGGCGTAGCAAAAATAATTCAACGCCGCAAGCCGCACAAACCGGAGGTTTTATTATGATGTACATCGGTTATGCGCTTTTAGGTATCTTGGCGGTAGTGATCCTTATCGGCCTGTTAAACGGCGTTTTTGCCCGGATGGGCTTGAAAAAGTATGTCGCTTTGCTGATAGTGGTCGCTATCATTGCGGGCGCGATCATCCCTTCGATCTGGATCGGCACCAGGTTTTCATTCAGCATCGGCGGTTTCTTGATCCCGTTCCTCTTATGCATTTATTTAATGGTTCTGGCTGCGCGTCACGGTGAGCTTTGGCGCTGCATTTTGGCCGAGTTGGTTTCGGCTGCCGCGGTTTTCGTTGTCATTTATTTTATTCCCGTCACAACGACCGCGCTGTCGATAATGCTTGCCATAGCGGTCGGCCTGCTCAGCGGCGCGATCGGCTACCTTATCGCAAGAAGTTCCCGTGCAGCGTTCGCATCTGCGGTGATGGGCATAATTTTGGCCGAAGTCGCGGTTTTTGTGATCAACAGCATACGCGGACTGACGCCTACGCTTTCTTTGGGCATAGGCGGCATGTTCAGCGCGATTATCATTTCGGGGATCACCGCGGTAGTTTTGGCCGAGGCGATCGGCGCGGTGAAAGAGGGCTCGGAAAAGGCCGAAAGGCGTGAAGCGGCGCGCCGCCAAAAGCGCGATATACTGCTGCACTCCGAACAGGCAGAGTTCCATGGGATCGACGAATTCCGTGACGATGACAGGATCTGACTTTAAGGAAACAATTTCACAGCAAAATCAAAAAGTATTCAACGTCTTCAAGCATAGTGTTAATCAAGATAAAAGACTGTCCTATTTTGGGGCAGTCTTTTCATTCGTAAGTTTTACGACGCGCAATATATAGCTGCATCCGGCGGCTTAGTATCAGACGTGCATATACTCATCTGATTTGATACACATGCCGCTTTGCCTTATGTCACAATATTTCAACACTTAAAAAATTTTTTAAAAACCCCTTGACAAAGCTTTTAAACAGTGGTAAAACATAATCGAAATTAGCAATCGATACATAAGAGTGCTAACAATCAAAAAAGCAAACTGCTAAAACCTTTCCGCATCATCCGGAGGTTGCGGAAAAGGCAGCGGCGGTAAGTTTAAACAGCTTTTGCGCATTGTTTGCGGCTGCGCGGGGGCTTTAAAAGCAAAACACGCAAAAAACAAAATTTAATTTCAAGGAGGATATTATTATGTTTGGATTTGTACCGTATAACAAAGGACTGAGGCGCATTGACGACAGGGAGCGCGGGGATGCATTGGCCGATTTTTTCGGCGGCGGCTGGCTGGACAGAGCGTTCAGTTTAGATACTTTCAGGCTGGACGCTGAGGACAAGGAAAAGGAATATGTTGTGTCGGCTGACTTGCCGGGCGTTAAAAAGGAAGAGGTATCTCTCAATTTTGACGACGGGCAGCTGACTATTTCGGTAAAGCGCGAGGAAAATATCAGCGAGGGTGAAGCCGCCGAAAACGATAGAAAAAAGGCAGCCAAGAAAGACGGGAAACAGCAACCCAAGAGTTACATCTACCGCGAACGCCGCTTCTCGTCCATGCAGCGCAGCGTATACCTTGAGGATGCGGCAAGCGAAGGCGCGGACGCCAAAATGGAAAACGGCGTACTGACCGTCACGATCCCGAAGGTTGAGAAAAAGGAAAACACCTACCGGATCGAGATCAAATAAACGATACGGACTTTCTTGAAAACTTGTATAACCGCGAAACAGCGGAAACTGCTGACAGCCGCGCCGGGTATCAACCGATATCCGGCGCGGCTGTTATTGTAAGCGTACCAGGCTTTTGCCGCACCTTGCGCCGCGGCTTTAGGTTGACTGCGGCTGTCAGTGCCTTCTGTGGATGGGCGGCGGCGGGGGAATGTAATTGTTCTTTTCGTGCTCGCGGCGCTCCCTTATGCGGCGCTCGCGGCACATGAAACGGACGGCGTCGCAGGTAAGGCATAGTACGCCCAGGATAGTCTCTATCTCCTCGTCGGATTTTCCGTCCGTCAAGGCTACGGCGATAGCGTAAGTTATCGCAAGTAAATCTTTTTCGCCGATATTTTCCATTCGTCCATTATATTCCGGGGACAGAGGCCGGGGTGTTTAAAAACACGTATGATACATGCAATAATTTCCAGATTGTATGCTATCATATATATATGGAAAATGCAGAAAAGACTTTGGAGGAAATCGAGGCCTTACGCAAGCGGGCCCTTAGAGCTTTTTACGTTTGCCTTGCCGCGTGTCTTGCGGCGCCGCCTTTGACGGGACTGATACTCGGGCTTCTAATAAATATTTCGGCAGGGATGCTTGCCGGCAGTTTGTGCGTATTTGCCGCCGTGTTATTCTCCGTCTTTTATTACAGGGGACAGGCGGCGGGCTTCAAGGCCGCTTATGCCGAAGTTTTTGTAAAAGATATCCTTTTTAAGATCACCGGCCTTATCCGGTACGAGCCGCATGCCGGCTTTCCTTATGCGGAGGTAATGGGTTTTATTGAAAAAGGCGACTCCTACCGCGGTTCCAATTATGTAGAGGCCGTTCATCAGGGCGCGTATTTTCGCTGCGCGCAAGGAATTTCCAGTACGACTATCAGTGATTCGGACGGAGGCTCCAGCACTTCAGTGCACTTTTCGGGAATGATTTATATGTTTCCGTACCCTTCCGGCAAAAAGATCCTGTGCCTTCGCGACAGGGCGGGGAAATTCGGGCTCAAGCTGCCTTTTCCTGAAATATTATCCGGCAATGATGCCGTGGATAAGCGGTTCAAGCTATACGCCGATGACGCCGGATACGCGCAGCGGCTGTTGAATTCGCCGCCCTTCGCCGGTTTTTTGGGCGAGGTATCGGCGGTCATACAAAATGGCCTGAATATATACGTTAAAAGCGATTGTCTGTATGTGCTTGTAAACAGCTCTTCTCATTTTAAGCTGCTGGCTCCCGGAATATTCACAACTGTTGCCGCGGCGCGGGCAAAGGTCGAATTGCAGCTTGGAGAAATGCTGGCCGTCACCGGAATTTTCGCGAAATATCTTTTAAGGAAACAATGAACAAATACCTTTGAATTTGGCTGTGGATTTTTGAGATAAAAATTGACGGACACGCGCAGGCAATATCGGGATATTGGCAAGCGGGTCCGGCGGTTTTTAGCCAAAAAGACACGCCACATTCAA
>JAVBLK010000022.1:0-51379 GCA_031553565.1 Eubacteriales bacterium | reverse complement strand
TTGAATGTGGCGTGTCTTTTTGGCTAAAAACCGCCGGACCCGCTTGCCAATATCCCGATATTGCCTGCGCGTGTCCGTCAATTTTTATCTCAAAAATCCACAGCCAAATTCAAAGGTATTTGTTCATTGTTTCCTTAAAAGTTGACGATTAGATGATGTCAGTTTACTACATTATCCGGCACAGCTGGCACGAGAGGACCGCGCTGATAACGCAGACCAGCAGTGCGACCGGGATCGCGTAGCGCAAGCGTTTTACCTTGCTGGACGCGAAATAGACGCTGGCGGTATAAAACACTGTCTCGCTGCTGGCCATTACGACCGAGGCGCAGCGGCCGATATAGCTGTCTGCGCCGTATTTCATATATATATCGTTGACCAGGGCGATACTGCCGCTGCCGGTAAACGGGCGCAGCAGGATAAGCTCGGCCAGCTCCGTAGGGATCCCCAAGAACCTAAAGCCGGGGGCGAGGAACTTTGCCAATCCTCCGGCCGCGCCGCTGATCCGGAAAAGCTGTACGGCGATCAGGGTAGCGGCAAGATACGGAAATACGTTGATGCCGACCGTCACCGCGTTTTTTGCCCCGCTTACGAAATAATCGTATGCGGGGATATTCTTTACCGTGGCAAAGATAAAGATGATAAGGAAAATTCCCGGTATAATAAAATCCGTAATTGCCATCAAGCCTTTCCGCCGTTTTTTATGTTGATCGCCGCCGTCCCGGCTTTTCTCTGTTTTGCCAGCCGCCTTTTTTTTGATAACATTTGTATCAGCTTGACCGCCGCAACGCCTATCGCCGCGCCTGTTACCGCCGTTATTAATGTGGGCAGGATGATGTCGCCGGGGCTTAAACTTCCCGCCGCCGCACGCAGGCCTATCACGGTCGTAGGGATCAGCTGCAGGCCGCTTGCGCTCAAAACGAACAGCATGATCATCCCGTCGGTCGCGCGGCCGGATTTGTCGTCCATACTCTCGATCGCGCTGATCGCCATCGGGGTGGCGGCGTTCCCCATACCCAAAAGGTTGGACGAGAACCAGACCGAGACATAACGCTGCGTGTCGTCTTTCAGCTCTTTCCCGAAAAGGAATCTGATCACGGGGCGCAGGAGCTTTGACAGAGCCCTGGAGATCCCCGTCTCCTCGATAATGCGTATTATCCCCAGCCAGACAGCGTACACAGCCATAAGCTTAAGCGAGAGGGCAAGCGCCTCGTTGCTGGCATTCAGCATTGCCGGCAGCGCCTGGTCCGCGCCCGTGAACATCAGCAGCGCCAGGCTTACAGTGATTATAAATATCCAAATTCTGTTCAAGAGTGTTTGCAGGCTCCTTTTGCGCGCGGCAAAATCATACCAAAGGTTGTCCAAGTACTTAAGGAAGCTCTGAATAATTCGATATAATTTATAGCCGCGTCTTTTTTGTCTGAAAATGCCTTCTTTTATTAGCAAATAGTTCTACTATTTGCCGCAAAAACAAGCCGTTTTCATTGCTAAAAAATACTTGCTCTAAATCAGCCTCATTTATTCATCGTTTCCTTAAATATATGCTATAATCTAAGGTGTTATGAAACAGGAAAAAACAGACGTTAAAAAACAGAAACGCCGCGTAATAATAGGCAACGCGTGGCCGTACGCCAACAACCTGATGCACGTGGGGCATCTTTGCGCCCTTTTGCCGGGCGATATTATCGCGCGCTATTACCGGCTAAGCGGCGACGAGGTGATGCTGGTGTCGGGCAGCGACTGCCACGGCACGCCTATTACCGAGCGCGCCAGAAAGGAAAAGGTATCCCCGCGTGAGATCGCCGAGACCTATCATAAGACCTTTGTGCGCGATCTAGGCGCGGTGAATTTTTCATATGATAAGTACGGCGCGACATTCGACGATTACCACAAGGCCGAGATACAGAAAATCTTCCTTAAAATGTACGATGCCGGCGAGTTCTTTAAAAAGACCGACACTCAGGATTTTTGCGAAAGCTGCAATATGTTCCTCTCCGACAGGGAGATACGCGGCACCTGTCCGCATTGCGGCAGCATATCGAAGGGCGACCAATGCGATAACTGCCTTACGTCGATGGATGCGTCGCAGCTGAAAGAGAAAACCTGCGGCATTTGCGGCGGCAAGACGCAGCAGCGGCAGAACAAATCACTGATGTTCAAGCTCTCCGGCTATCAAAAGGATATTGAATGCCTGCTGGACAAGAACAGGGATCATTGGCGCGTCAACGCCGTCAACGAAACACAGAAATATTTATCGCAGGGCCTCCTTGACCGCGCGGTGACGCGCGACCTTAATTGGGGCATCGACGTTCCGGTAGAGGAGTTCAAGGATAAGAAGATCTATGTGTGGATCGAGGCGGTCCTGGGCTATTATACCATGTCCAAATTTCTTCTGGATCAGCGCGGTATTAAGGTAGAGGACTATTACAAGGCTTCTGATGATTTACGGATGTATCTTGCCCACGGCAAGGACAATATACCGTTCCACACCGTTATATACCCGGCGCTCCTGCTTGCTGTCGATAAAAACTGCCAGCTGCCCACGCATATCGTCTCGTGCGAGTATATAAAGGTCGGCGCCGAAAAGATGTCGAAATCCCTGGGCAACCTTTTGACCGTGTACGAGCTTACTGAGAAATTCGATCCCGACACTATACGGTTTTACGCGATACTGTCCAATCCCGAAAAGAAGGATTCCGGCTTCACCACGACCGAAATGATAAACACGCACAACAAGCTGCTTGTGGGCGGTTTAGGCAACTTTGTCAACCGCAATCTCTCATACCTGGTCAAGAAGTTCGAAGGGAAGGTTTCCGGCGGCGCGGTCGATAAGGATATAATCGAAAAAACGAGGAGCCTCTATAAATCGGCGGGGGAAATCATTGAGGCCGGCAACACCCGCGAAGCGCTGGAGCATATTGTCGAGTACATCCAGCTTGCCAATAAATACTATGACGATAACAAGCCGTGGGTCAAGGTACACGAGGACGCGGCGGCGTTCGGCGATATCACGCGCACCTGCATCTATATGATGGCGAATATGTCCAACCTGTTCCATCCGTTCATACCTGCCGCCATGGACAGATTGAAGGCTATGCTGAAGCTGGGTGCGGCAAAATGGGAAGAGGTAGACTGCGATATAACGCAGCTTGAAAACATCAACATATTGTTTAACAGGATCGAAGAAGAAAAGTAGTCATAAAGTAATATAAAATGCTGATAGATTCACATGTTCATTTAAACGACAGAAGGTATCTGGATTCTTACCGCGATATAGCCGCCGCTTTTAAGGCAGACGGGATCGAAGCCGTAATCAACGTCGCCTTTGACAGGGCGTCCGCCGAAACCGCGGTAAGCCAGGCAAAGGAATTAGACGGAGTATACGCCGCGCTGGCGGTGCATCCGCACGATTCCAAGGATTATACAGACAAAGACGGCGGGTGGTTCCTTTCGCAAAGCAAGGAAAAAAAGGTCGTCGCGATCGGCGAGATCGGGCTCGATTACCACTACGACCTTTCGCCGCGCGAGGTGCAGAGGGCGGTTTTTATAAAACAGCTGGAAGTTGCGGCGGCAGCGGCTTTGCCCGTGATCATCCACCTAAGGGAAGCGGCTGCCGATATGCTGGATATCCTGAAAAAACATAAAACGCTTTTAAAAAACGGGATTGTACTGCATTGCTTTTCCGAAAGCCCGGAATACATGCGCGAGGTTTTGCGTTTAGGCGCATATATTTCTTTTGCCGGGCCGTTGACGTTTAAGAACGCCCGCATGGCTGTCGAATGCGCCAAAGAGGTGCCGAACGACAGGTTTCTTATCGAGACCGACTGCCCGTACCTTACGCCGGAGCCGCACAGGGGCAAGATCAATATGCCCGCATACGTGCGGTTTGTGGCTGAAAAGCTGGCGGAGATCCGCGGGGTGCGGTTTGAGGAGCTGGCGGCGCAGAGCGTCAGGAACACCAAGGCGCTGTTTACAAAAATAAAATAGAACAACCGTATAACTGCCGCTCTTTATATTAAGGCGCGAAGGAATATTAACCATATGGCGGACACTTTTGTATATAAATTCGGCGACAAGCTGTATATCAACCTTACCAACAGGTGCACTAACGCCTGTGCTTTCTGCATACGCAACGGCACGGACGGCATCGGGGAGGATAACCTGTGGCTCAGCCGCGAGCCTTCCGCCAAGGAGGTTATCGGCGCGCTGAAGGCCTTGCATTATGAAAACTACGAGGAAATAGTTTTTTGCGGATACGGCGAGCCCGCTTACCGTCTGAATGAAATGCTGGAAGCGGGGGCGTTTTTAAGAGCGGCGGGCAAAACCGTGCGCTTGAACACAAACGGCCACGGCAACGCGATTCATGGCCGCGATATTACGGGCGAGCTTTCAAAAGCGGTCGATATCGTCAGTATCAGCCTGAACGCGTCTGACGCCGCTGGCTATCAAAGGATATGCAACAGCGAGTACGGCATGGCGGCGTTTCAGATAATGCTGGACTTTGCAAGGCTGTGCGTGCCTAAATTCAAGCGGACGATACTGACTGTTGTCGATACCATAGGCAGTGAGGAGATAGAAAGGTGCAGGAAAGTCGCCGAAAGCACCGGCGCGGAATTCAGGGTCCGAGAGATCATATAAGCGGCTGTTCCGTGCTACCGATCTATAATCAATAAAGTTTTCCATCATTCGGTTTACAATATTTGCAAAAATTTTTACGCATACTAGCCTTGTATGCAAAAACCCGGAAATAAGAAAAAGTCCAAAGTTAAAGCCGCAGCCAAACAGCCGCGCGGCAACAGTTTTCTTTTCGGCGCGTTGGTATTGGGCGCGGGCGGCGTTCTGGCAAAGCTGCTGGGCGTTCTTTACCGTATTCCACTTAACAATATTATCGGCGCGGAAGGGATCGGCATCTATCAGATGGTATTTCCCTTTTACACCCTGCTGCTTACCGTCTCCAGCGCGGGGCTGCCCGCCGCCATTTCCAAGATGACCGCACAGTACCGTGCGAAAGGCGACAACACAGGCGCGGAAAAGGTTTTTTATGCGGCGGTAATATCTCTGTCGGTTTTGGGCGCGGCGGCGTCATTACTGGTTTTTGCGCTGCATAAGGCAGCCGCAGGCTTGCAGGGCAACGCGGACGCCGCGCTGTCGTACCTGGGCATCGCGCCCGCGCTGTTCTTGGTCGCGATAATCTCCGCCTTCCGCGGCTGGTTTCAGGGAAGGCAGAATATGCTGCCGACCGCGCTGTCACAGCTGACGGAGCAAGCTGTTAAAATCGCCTTCGGGCTGGTGTTCGCATATCTTTTGATGCCGCGCGGTATCGCGTTCGCCGCGTTCGGCGCGCTTTTAGGCGTCAGCCTGTCCGAGCTTTTTGCCGCCTTGCAGTTGTGGCTCCAGTATCTTTTTGTTAAAAGGAAAGAGCGTAAGGCCGCGAAGACGCCTGATCCCGGATCAACGCTTGAAGCGGCCGCAGAGGGCGCGGCAATACCCGCCGCAGACACTTGCGCAGGGCAAAAAAAACGCAACGGAAATTTTGCCAGGGGCGAATTGAAGCGGTATATTTTACAGCTGTTCAGGGTGTCGGTGCCGATAACACTGGGCGCGATAATCCTGCCGCTATCGCAGCTGATCGACAGCGCGCTGGTGATAAATGTTTTGAAGGGCGCGGGCTTTTCCGTGCAGATCTCGACCATCCTTTACGGCCTGATGACGGGGCATGTTATGAGCCTCGTCAATATGCCGGTCGTGCTCAGCGTCGCGCTTGCGACCGCCGTTATGCCCCGCATAGCCGCGTCTTTTGCAGTCGGGGAATCAGCCGAGGTGGAAAAGAGGGCCGGCACGGCGCTTGCCGCGGCGGTTTTGATCGCAATACCGTGCGTGATCGCGATGTGCGTATTCAGCCGCCAGATCGTTGCGCTGCTCTATCGCGGCGGCCTGAAAACCGCGCCGGTCGACGAGCTGTTGACGGCCGCACAGCTGCTGTCAATAACGTCGGTGTCCATCTTGTACATCGCGGTCATGCAGGTGATAACCGCAGTCCTGCAGGCTGCGGGCAAAATGTATCTGCCGGTAATAAATCTTGCGGCCGGCGCGGCGGTGAAGATCGTTTTGAATCTTGTGCTGGTTTCTTTCCCGCCGCTGAATATTTACGGTGCGGCGGTATCGACGTGCGCTTGTTATGCCGTCGCGGCGTTTTTAGATATCCTAAGCCTCAGAAAGCATATCGGCAGGTGCCGCCTTGCCGGTATCGGGGATATTCTTAAAAGTTTCGCCAAAAGAAAGGTAAAGGAAACTCTGAATAATACGGAATAATATACAGCGGTGTCTTTTTCGGATGAAAACGTCTTCTTCTTTTGCAAATAGTTCTACTATTTGCTGCAAAAACAAGCCGTTTTCTGACTTAAAAATACTTGCTCTAAATTATCCTCATTTATTCATCGTTTCCTTAAGCCGGGGCCGGCTGAACAAATCCGGCCGAATGAATCCAGGTAAAATCCCAAAGGTATTTGTTTATCGTTTTTTGATTTCGTGATATAATCTTCCTATGCTTACGATAGGGAAAGCCAGGCTTTCATCAAATATTTTTATGGCGCCTATGGCCGGTTTTTCGGACATAGGCTTCCGCGCGCTGTGCCGCAATTTCGGCGCAGGGCTTACCTACACAGAAATGGTCAGCATGAAAGGGCTTAAATACAATAACGAAAAGACCGGAAAGCTGCTTGAGACGCACAGGTCCGAAAAGCCGTCCGCTGTGCAGATATTCGGCTGCGACCCTCTCATTATGGCCGAAATGTGCCTGTCGCCGCTGATCGCCCGTTTTGACATAGTTGATATAAATATGGGCTGCCCGGTGCCTAAGATCGTGGGCAACGGCGAGGGCAGCTCGCTTATGCGCGATCTGGGGCTTGCCGAAAAGGTCATAACCGCGGTGCGCAAAAACGTTAAGACGCTTACCGTCAAGTTCCGGAAGGGCTTTGACGATAAAAATATAAACGCCGTCGAATTTGCAAGGATGTGCGAGGGCGCGGGCGCGGACGCGGTCACGGTGCACGGCAGGACAAGGGAACAGTTCTACAGCGGCGCGTCTGATATAGGGATAATCGAAAAGGTCGTTTCCGCCGTCAAGATCCCCGTTATCGGGAACGGCGACGTTTATCTTGCAAAAAATATGACCCCCGGAAAGCTGATGTATGATACCGGCTGTGCCGCAGTTATGA
Source organism: Eubacteriales bacterium (assembly GCA_031553565.1). Classification (GTDB taxonomy): domain Bacteria; phylum Bacillota; class Clostridia; order Christensenellales; family DUVY01; genus JAVBLK01. Next base: position 44,165 of record JAVBLK010000022.1, on the reverse strand, counting down.
TCGGGCGCGGTGCGCTGGGGCGGCCGTTCGTCTTTTCAAAAGAGTACGCCGGATATGCTTTGGGTGAAAGCGCGGAATATGTACGGCCCAAGGTTTCGGGTATGGTAAAGGCGCATCTTGATATCCTTTTGACGGTCATGCCAGAAGCCGCCGCCGTCAGGAACATGCGCGGACACGCGGCGTGGTATTTAAAAGAGACAGCAGGCGGGAAAAAATTGAAGACAGAGGTCAATAAGGCGGTAACCGCAAAAGAGCTTTTGGCAATAATAAAAGACGTATGAAGCGTTACGGTAAGGATGTTTGCGCCTGTCAAAAAATAAAAAAACAAGAAAAACGAAATCATTTGCAACGTTTTGGCCTCCTAAGTTGTATTAATGTCAAGGGAGAGAATTTTTGGACGAAAGCTTTGTTGAGGCGGCAATGCGCGACCACGGCAGCAGCGTTCTGCGCGCGGCGCACGCGGTAACAAACAGCCGCACGGATGCCGAGGATGTTTTTTCGGATGTGTTTTTCGCGCTGTACCGGTACGGCGGGGGTTTTGTATCCGATACGCATCTTAAGGCATGGCTGCTCCGCGTTGCGGTCAACAAGTCCAAAAATATCGTTAAGTCCGCGCACAACCGCAGGAGGGCGGCCCTCACCGAGAACATTGCCGCGCCGGAGGAAGACAAAACGGGCGGCGAGGTGCTGGACGCGCTGACAAAATTAAAGCCGAAATCGAGGGCGGTCGTATACCTTCATTATTACGAGGGCTATAGCCTGTGCGAGATCGGGCGGCTGCTATCGATCAAGGAAGGCAGCGTCAGAAGTATCGCCGGGCGCGCGCGCGAAGAACTGAAAGCTTTTCTCTCCGATTAAATTTTCAAGGAGAAACCGTTATGTCGAAATTTACCGACCGGTTTGACCGGATCGAGAGTACGCCGGAATTAAAAAAGAATGTGCATATGCGCATACGTCAGGATAAGGGCAAGGAAGAGGCGAAAAAAGCCGGCGGGAAGCCCGGGTTTGGCCGCATCAGAAAGATCGCGCTGGTCACGGCTGCGGCGCTTATGGTGATTTTTGCGTACCCGGCGTTTATTGCGGTCAACAACGCTGTCGCTAACGCAAGGTATAACTTCACTAAGGCTATCCCGGTCAGGAGCGAGAATAAATTGACGTCGCTGATACAGGAAAGCGTCCAAGACAAGTCCTGGAACCTGAATTTCGGCGCGCCGGGACTTGATGCCGCGACCTCGGAATTAGCCGGCGGCAATAAATCCTCGCAGACCAACGTGCAGGTCGCGGGCGTGGACGAGGGCGATCTGGTAAAAAACGACGGGAACTATATTTACAGGCTGTCGCGGACGGGCTTTTCGATATTCCGCGCCGGGGTTGACGGGTCGGGTAAAACCAACGGACAGATAAGCCGGGTTTGCGAGGTGCCGATCGATAATTTTTCGCCTATCGAGATGTACGTGTTTGAGAAGCAGGCCGTGCTTATCGGCGGCGGATACAGGGCGATGCCGCAGTACGATATAGCAAGCCTTAAAGACGGCGGCTATGCCGGTTGTTTCTATTACCATACCAACGTCGAGATACGCGTGTTCGACCTTACCGAAATCGAGGAGCCCGTCCAGACGCGGTATTTCGCGCTGGAAGGCAACTATCACACCAGCCGCATCGTCGAAAGCAGCGGGATGCTCTATTTTGTCGTCAATTATTACAACAGCTATTATTACAACAATTATGATAAGGCTGACGCGCAGGAAAAACGCCCGTACATCATCGAAGGCGAGGACGGCGAGCCGGAGGCGCTGCCGCTTGAGGAGATATTTTACTTTAAGAACGTGCCCTGCCAGTCCTATATGATGCTGGGCGCGATAGATCTTAACGACGCTGAAAAGGACGCGGGGATACGCGCGTATTTATCCAGCGCGCAAATAACATACGTCAGCGGCGGAAACCTGTATATCAGCACGCAGCAGGTTTTTTACGATATATTCGGCAATACCGACGGCAGCCTTTCGTATCTTGCCAAATTCTCGCTGTCCGATTTGGGCTTTAAGGGCAGCAACGTCGTAAAGGGCGCGTTAAAAGACAGATACTGCATGGACGAGTACGAGGGGTATTTGCGGGCGGCGTCAAGCTATGTCAACTGGAACATCGGCAGCGGTTCCTTCGCCTCGGCGGTCTATGTTTTCGATCAAAATATGAAGCGGATCAGTATTATTGATAATATCGCCCCCGGCGAAGCGATCGACAGCGCGGCTTTTTCGGGAACTACGGGGATCATTTCCACCTCCGTCAGGTTCACGATGAACGATCCGATTTTTATAATCGATTTTACCGACGTCCGCAACCCCAAAATATCCGAAGGGCTGAAAGAGTACGGCATCAGCAGCTATTTAAAGCTTATCGAAGGCTCGGATTATATGCTGGGGCTGGGGTTCGAGGACAGCCTTGTCAAGGTCCAGCTCTATAATATGTCCGGGCAGGAAGCCGTTTCTGTCGGGAGGCTCACTATCGGGGAAACGGGCGGCTATGCTTATGCCGAGGTCTTGTCTAATCCCAAGGCGCTGCTGTATATGTACGATAAGGATACCATGACCGGGATATTCGGGTTCGCGGCGGAATGCTCCTCATATTCGAATTACGGCGGATACACATACACGATACAACAGCAGGGGCTCTTTCTTTTCAGCTTTGACGCCGCGGCAGGAACGCTGAAAAGTGAAGCGCTGCTGAGTAATTTCGGCGCCGGGAACGTTTATCAATATAGTTACAGCTCCGGAGGCAATTATGACTGGCAGACAATGCAGGATAATTACGCAAAATATGTACAGCGCGGCGTGATAATCGGCGATCATATCTTTACAGTCGGGCAAAACGTTATTACCGTCTATTCCCTTGACGGATACGTCAAGACTGCGCAGATCTAGGAAGAAACACTTTAAGATCCTTCAGTGCGATAAACTGCGCCGCGATAAAATCCACGCGGCGCAGTTTTTTATTGCTGCATGGAAAACGCGCTTTTTATTAGTGATGAAGAAAGCTGAAATAAAAGACGCGCCGAAAAAAACCTTGCTCTTTTCTGATTGATACATGGTATACTTAAAAAATGAGCAAGGGCAGTGGCAAAATCGGGATCAGCCCGAATATTATAGTGGATATGGACGGAAATGACAAAAAGGCCCGGCTGGTGCAGCGCATTTCCCTGATAAGCCTTATCCTCAATATCCTGCTTGCCGCGGCGATGGTCGTGACGGGGATCCTCTGCCGCTCGGCCGCGGTGGTAAGCGACGGGCTGAATACCGTATCGGATATTGCCACAACGCTGATCGTCATTATCGGCATGCGTTTTGCGTACAAAAAGGCCGACAGCGGCCACCCGTACGGACATGAAAAGATCGAGACGGTAATTTCCATGCTGCTGGGGCTGGCGCTGCTGGCGACGGCCGGCTATATCCTTTATACCGGTATTTACGGGATGATCCACATCGAAAACAAGGATATCGTGTTCAATTTCACCTTTATCATGGCGGGCGTATCCGTCGTCATAAAAGAGATCATGTTCCAATATACCTACCGGATAGGCAAGAAAATCGACTCGGTGATATTAAAGGCTGACGCGTGGCACCATCGCAGCGACGTATTAAGCTCGGCAACGGTAATAGTCGGGCTTGTCTTTGCTTATTTCGGGGTTTTCATTGCCGAATATATTGCCTGCGCCCTCATTTCGGTTCTCATCGGGATCCAGGCGGTAAAGATCCTGCGGAGCGGCGCCGGCCAGATGCTGGACGAGTCCGCGCCGGCCGAGACCGTTGAAAAAATCAGCGGCAGTATTTTGCAGGTAGAGGGCGTTTTGGGCATCGAGACTATCAAGACGCGCAAGTACGCCGACAAGCTTTTTGTAGACCTGGATCTTTTCCTTGATCCGGGCATTTCCTTGAAAAGCGCGCACGAGATCTCGCACACAGTACACGACAAGCTGGAGGCCGAGTTCAATATCAAGCACGTTCAGATCCACTGCTCCCCAAAGGAAGACTGATTTATCTTTTCGCGCCGTTCCCCGGCATTTTTTTGCAAATCCTTACAATATAACCGCATTCGGGCATAAGGGCATATGTTTGTATTTTAATGCCCGCATATGTTAATATATCCATATGGTCAATCTTGGAAACGACTGGGACGATATATTGTCCGCAGAGTTTAAAAAGGATTATTACCTCAAGCTGAGGGAGTTTTTAAAGGACGAGTACGCGCGGTTTAAGGTCTATCCGCCCATGCACGATATTTTCAACGCACTTAGGACCACCGCGTTTAAGAGCGTCAAGGCGGTGATACTGGGGCAGGACCCGTACCATAACCTTGGCCAGGCGCACGGAATGTGCTTTTCGGTGATGAACGGGGCGCCGCCGCCGTCCCTCCAAAATATTTATCGGGAAATCGACAATAATAACGATATGGAGAAGGGGTCAAGGAGCGGCGATTTGACGGGCTGGGCGCAGAGCGGCGTCCTCCTTTTGAACACGGTGCTGACTGTGCGCGAAAATCAGCCCCTAAGCCATAAAGGGAAAGGCTGGGAAACATTTACCGACGCGGTGATAAACGCCTTGGACAAACGTGAAAAGCCGGTGATATTTCTGTTATGGGGCGCGCAGGCCAAGGCGAAGGCGCAGCTTATTTCCGGCAGGCAGCATATCGTCCTTACCGCCGCGCACCCCAGCCCGCTTTCGGCGTACAACGGTTTTTTCGGCTGCGGGCATTTTAAACGCGTCAACGAGATACTGAAAGAGCGGGGGGAGACTCCGATCAGCTGGTAAACAATAAAAAAAGAGACAATTTTCGGGAGAAGCAAATGGAAAACGCCGTGGAAACAGCATATGCCGGCTTACGTGAAAAGACAAAATTCAAGCCCGTTTTGGGCATCATATTGGGCAGCGGGTTAGGCGGCCTTGCCGATGCCGTCGAGGCTCCGGAAATAGTCGATTACAGGGATATCAAAGGCTTTCCCATATCGACCGTCGCAGGGCACAAGGGGCGTTTCGTCTTCGGCAATTTGGCGGGCGTGCCGGTCGCAGTCATGCAGGGGCGCGTTCACTTTTACGAGGGCTATTCCATGGAACAGGTGATAATGCCCGTCAGGCTGCTAAAGCTGGCGGGGATAAAGGCGCTGCTTTTGACAAACGCCGCGGGCGGCATCAACCGCGATTACCGCGTCGGCGACTTTATGGCGATAACGGACCATATTCTTGCCGCGCCGAATCCGCTGATAGGCAGGAACGCAGATAAATTCGGTGTAAGGTTCCCCGACATGACGGATCCTTACGACGGCGCGCTGCTGGCCGCAATGCGCAAAGCGGCGGCAAAGACCCAAATCGGCCTTAGGGAAGGCGTGTACTATCAGGTCACCGGCCCGTCGTACGAGACGCCTGCCGAGATCAACATGATGCGGATCATGGGCGCGGACGCGGTCGGCATGTCGACCGCGGTCGAAACGGTCGCGGCAAGGCACGCAGGGGTGCGGGTCGCGGGCGTATCGGTCATATCGGACGTGGCGGCGACAAAAGGCGAAAGCGCGATAACGCACGAGGATGTCTTAAACGCGCTAAAGCATGCCCAAAAGGATTTTATCCGGCTTATGACCGCGTTTATCGGCGAAGTAAAAAATACGCTTTAAAATTTATAGCAGACTTTTTCTTGCGGACTGAGGACTGTGTACTCCGTCCGCTTTTTCATATACCGGCGTTTTTCGACATAAAATATACCGTTGATATGGAAATAGAACGGAAAAAGAGCAAGGCCGAGTCACGCGAATTCTATAAAGACTATATATATCCGCAGCCGGCCGCAACAACTGGGACAGCGCGCGCGCCCAAAACCGGCGGCGCAAGAGCGATGCGGCAAAGAAACAAGATAGTTCTTTCGGTGCTGACTGTTATTGCGCTCTTAGGCGCGCTGCTGCTGGCCGACTTTCTGGCGGACGGCGCGGCGATAGGCCTTTTAAAAAAGAACGGGGACACTATATTTCTTAAATCCGAGGACTACTTTGCCGCGGAGACAGGCAGCTTTACATTTATGTCCGAGGCGCGGGAGTGCGCAGAAGCAACGGAATCCGCCGGCGGCGCGGGTTATATATATAACGACGGCGTTTTCCATGTGCTGGCGTCGGTGCATAAAAAAAAGGCCGCGGCGGAAGCGTCGGCAAAAAGCTTCGAGGGCGCGGCGGTCCTTGTGTTCAATATCCCCGCCGCATCGGTCGCGTTTGCAGGCAGCAAGGCCGAAAGGGACGCGCTGCACGAGGGTGCGGTCATGCCGCTGGCGGTGTTTTCACAGCTTTGCGATATTTCGGAGAAGCTTGGCGCAGGCAATATTTCGGCGGCGCAGGCGTACATAAGGCTGCAGAGCGCGGAGGAGGAAACAAAGGCCGCGCTCGGCAGGCTGGAAAAAATCAACGGCGGCGGCAGTATGCCGGTAACGCGTATCAAAGCGGAGCTTACCGTAATCATTGCCGTCATTTCGGATTTGACCGGCCTTGCGGCAGAGCCGGCTGCCCTGGTTAAAAAGCTGAATCATTCCTCGGTCAAGATCCTGTGCTCTTACAAGGACACGGTCTCGGAGCTGTAAAAAATCCGTATTTATACTAATCCGCATTTTAAACTATTAAAACGTCGATGTCTTTTGTGATTTTAAACGCGGATTATTATTTCTTGTTTGCGGGGGAGAGGTCTACGGGGACGTCCAGAATGTCCTTTACGAACAGCGCGCGGATATAGCCCTTGGTGAACTCGGTACTGTGGACATAGAAGCCCTTTCCGTAATAATAACGCGCCAGCTTGTAATACTTGCTGTTGGTATGTAAGCATACTGCCGCAAAGCCCCCGTCCTCGCAATATTTCAGCGCCGCGGCCAAAAGCTCGCTGCCCACTCCGCCGTTCGCCTCGCCCGGGTCGACGGCGAAACGGTAAATATACGCAAGGGCGGGCGAAAGCGCCTCCACGCGGATCGCGCCCAAAACCTTGCCGTCCTCAGACGCGGTAAGCACCGCGTGGTTTTCGATGTCAAAAGCAACGTCCGCCGCAGTCTCGGTAAGCGCGGACAGCCGCACCTCCTTTTCAGAATGAAGCGCGTCGCGGTAAAGCTTAAACGCCTCGCGCGTGACGGCGGCTATCTCGCCCGCCTCGGATACGGAGGCCTTTTTAATTTCCAACATAGTAATACTCCGGATTATAATACAATTTATGCGTCAGCACAAAAGCCTAAGTAAACGCTGAATAAATTATTCAGCGGTTCCTTAAATTTTCAGTGTTTACCTAAAGCAGCAGGCTCATGACCGCTTTTTGCGCATGCAGACGGTTTTCCGCCTGGTCGAATACTCTTGACCTGACGCCGTCTATTACCTCCGCGGTGACCTCTTCGCCGCGGTGCGCGGGCAAACAGTGCAAAAAGATCGCTTTCTTGTCCGCCTTTTCCATAAGCGCCGCGTTTACCTGGTAAGGCATCAGCGCGGCCTCCTTTGCCTTGTCCTTTTCCTGGCCCATACTGAAGAATACGTCGGTGTATACGGCGTCGGCGCCCTTTATTGCTTCGTCAACGTTATCGGTGACCCTGACGCTGCCGAAGCTCTGCGCTATTGCCGTTATGGCGGGGTCGGGCGCGTGCGATTTAGGGCCGCAGACCACGATCTCCATGCCGCATTTCGCGCCGCCCAGCATCAGCGAATGCGCCACGTTGTTGCCGTCGCCGAAGTACGCCAGCTTGACGCCCTCCAGCCGCCCGAAGGTCTCGTAAACGGTCATTATATCGGCAAGCGCCTGGCAGGGATGGAAGTCGTCGGTGAGCCCGTTGATCACGGCGAAGTCGCCGCAGCGCGAAAGCTCCTCTACGTCGCTCTGCTTGAACGTACGGATCATGACCCCGTCGATCCCGTACCTGGAAAGGGTCTTGGCTGTGTCCGATATCGTCTCGCCGCGCCCTAATTGTATGTCGGCGGAGGAGAGGAACATCGAAGAGCCGCCCAATTGCTTGATCCCCTGCTCGAACGACACCCTTGTGCGCGTGCTGGATTTGGCAAAGATCATCGCCAGCGTTTTCCCTTTTAAGAACGCGTGCTTTTTGCCCGTATGGTACAATTTCTTAAGGTGCAGGGCAAGCGACAATACCTCGAAAATATCGTTTTTGCTGTAGTCCTTTAAGGAAAGCAAATGCTTTTGCAGGATGCGCCCCTTAGGTTTAAATTCGTTCAGATCCATATGTTTACCTCCGGCTAAATGCTTTTTATGATGAGAGCGACCGTTTTCCCTGTTTATAAAAGTGATGACAAAACTTCCTTAAGCGCATCAAGCATTGCCTTTATTTGTTTCTTTGTGATTATCAGCGGCGGTGCAAAGCGCAGGGTATTTTGTGCCGCGCAGTTGATAAGGAAGCCCCTTTTCAGCATCGCGGAAACGACGTCCGCGCCCTTTATTTTGTCCGGCAGCTGCAGGCCTAAGAGCAAGCCCCCGCCCCTTACCGCAAAACCCGCAGAGGGGTTGATTTTCTTTAATCCGCGCTTAAAGTATTCACCTGTTTCCGTGACTTTATCCAAAAAGCCGGGTTTAGTCAGCTTTTCCAATACCGCGTTTGCCGCGGCGCATGCCAGCGGATTGCCGCCGAAGGTGCTGCCGTGGTCGCCGGGCGTAAACGCCGCCGCCGCCTTTTTCCCCACCAAAAGCGCGCCGATCGGGACGCCGCCGCCCAATCCCTTTGCCAAAGTGACCGCGTCGGGGGAGAGGCCGTATTTTTGAAAGGAAAACAGCGCGCCGCACCGCCCCATGCCCGTCTGGATCTCGTCGAGGATAAAGAGGATCCCCTTATCCTTACAGAGCTTTTCGACCGCTTTTAAGTATTCCTGCCCGCACGGCATGACTCCGCCTTCGCCCTGGATCGTTTCCAGCATCACCGCGCCCACGGCGCTGTCCGAAACGGCGGCCGTCAGCGCCGCGATATCGTTTATCGGCACATACGTAAAGCCCGCCGGCAGGGGCTGATACGGCTTTGAATACTTTTCCTGCCCGGTCGCCGTCAGCGTCGCAAGCGTCCTGCCGTGAAAGGAATTCAAAAGGGTCACTATCTTATATTTGCCGGGATTAAACCGCCGGACCAGCTTGATTGCCGCCTCGTTGGCCTCCGCGCCGCTGTTGCAGATAAAGGCTTTTAAAAAACCCGAGGCCGCGCACAGCGTCTTTACAAGCTGTGTTTGCGGCTCGTTGTAATAGATGTTTGATACGTGGATCAGCTTTTTCGCCTGCTGTGAAACCGCCTTTACTATATCCTTGTCGCCGTGCCCGAAAAGATTTACGGCAATGCCGCCCAGAAAATCCACGTAACTTTTGCCGTCCGTATCATATACGGCGGCGCCCTTTCCGTACGACAGGCATACCGGCTGCCGTGAAAACACGTTGATGTAGTGTTCGTCGGTCTGTTTTTTTATTTCGTCAAATGTCATATTCATATACCTAAAACTAAAATTCTATATCTAAGGAAACAAGAAGTAAATGAGTAAAGCCGCTGCCGCTGCATCTGCGGCTTTACATAGTTATCATTGTGCCTATGCCTGTGTCGGTGAAGATCTCCAGGAGGATCGGGTGCCGCACCGTGCCGCTGACTATATGGACGCGGCTTATGCCCATCTCGATCCCCTTTACGCAGCCCATGACTTTGGGGATCATGCCGCCCGAGATAGTGCCGTTTTTTACAAGGCGGTTTATCTCGCCGACCGAGATCTCGCTGATCAGGGTGGAGGGGTCGTCGGCCTTCTTTCTGATGCCGTCTATATCGGTAAGGTATAAAAGCTTTTCGGCCTTAAGCGCGGCGGCTATTTCCGCCGCCACTGTGTCGGCGTTGATGTTATAGCTTTGGCCTTTTTCATCCTCGCCTATGCCTGCGATAACGGGGATAAACTCGTCCGCGCACAGCATCCTGATAAGCTTGTCGTTGATATTTATTATATCGCCGACAAAGCCGAGATCGACTCCGTCCACCGGCGGTTTTTTCCTTACCGCGATAAGGTGCGCGTCCTTTCCGGTAAGGCCAATGGCTTTTACGCCCAGGGAATTCAGCTTTGCGGTTATATTCTTGTTTATTTTTCCGCCCATGACCATCTGCACCACGTCCATCGCGGCTTTGTCGGTGATCCTGAGGCCGTTATGGAACGCGGATTTTATATTCAGCTTTTCCAGCATGGCGTTTATCTCCGGCCCGCCGCCGTGGACAAGCACGGGATTGACGCCCACTATCTTCAGCATGGCGATATCCTGCATGATCGAGTCTATCACGCCCTCATCCTGCATTGCGTTCCCGCCGTACTTTATAACGACGGTCTTGCCCGACAGCTTGTTGATGTAGGGCAGCGCCTCGCACAGTATATTGGCTTTTTCAATTTGGTCTTTCATAATTTCCGCGGGCGTGAATGCGCCGTGATACGGGGCTGCGCTTTACAAATTCGCTCGATGCGTATGCTTGATACAGCTTCCTCGCGAATCCTTAAACTTATGCCCGCCTGACGGCCCGTTCCTGCCCGCCTGCTCCTATTTATACTTTTTCTTTATATCAAACCTGCGGTCTCGGGAAAACCGAACATAATATTCATATTCTGCACCGCCTGCCCCGAGGCGCCCTTTAAAAGGTTGTCGAGGGCGGATATTATGATAAGCTTGTTGTTCCTAAGGTCAAAAATGTATCCCAGCATAAAGTTATTGGTATGCGCGACAAACTTCAGCTCCGGAAACGTTCCGTACGGCAGGACCGAGATAAACGGCTCGTTTTTATAGAACTTACCGAACGCCGCGGCCACGGTTTCTTTTGTAACGCCCTTTTCCGGCGTGCAATATACCGTCGAGAGGATGCCGCGCTGCACGGGCAAAAGGTGCGGGGTAAAGCATACGGAAAGGGACTTGCCGTAAGCCTCTGTCAGCTTTTCCTCGATCTCGCCGGTATGGCGGTGGGTCGTGACGCCGTAGGCCTTAAAGCTCTCGTTGACCTCGCAGAACGAAAAGCCGAGGTCGGCCTTCTTGCCCGCGCCGCTTGTCCCGCTCTTGCTGTCGATTATGATGTTTTCGGGCGAAATCAGCTTTTCGGAAAGCAGCGGGTAGAGGGAAAGTATCGCGCATGAGGTGTAGCAGCCCGGATTGCCGACAACGGCCGCACTCTTTATTTTATCGCGGTTGATCTCGCACAGCCCGTAGACCGATTTTTCCAAAACCTCCGGGCAGGCGTGTTTTACATTATAGGAATCCTCATAAGCCTTCAGATCCGTATACCTGAAATCCGCGGACAGGTCGATCGCCCTTATGCCCTTTTTATAGAGCGAGCCGACAAAGTCCGACGAGGCCGCGTGCGGCAGGCACGAAAAGACGACGCCGCTGCCGCTAAGGTCGGCCTCCGCGTCAGAGAATTTTACATCTTTCAGCGCGGTAAGCCCGGGAAACACATCGGTGACGTATTTGCCCGCGTCGCTGCGCGCGATCAGCTTATCGATTTCGGCATACGGGTGCGCGGCAAGGATCTTTAAAAGCTCCTGCCCTGTATATCCGCCCGCGCCCATAACGCTTACCTTTATTTTTTTCATAATCATTATCCTAATTTCCGCAAACGTATAAATAATTTGCTTTCCGCAAACGTATAAATAATTTGCAAACAACAATAATGTGATAATTATACATAATACTGCATAATTATGCAAGCGATTATTGATAAAAAAATGTTTTTTCCAAAGGAAAATACGGATTGCCGGTTTCAGCCCCCCTGATTTCGTTTCAAAAAAAGCCGATTTAGAGTATAATGATGTCTTGGCGGGTGATCCGCTTGACGGAACTTAAGTAACCGTTTCTTAGGAGGGTGCAAAGTGGCAGAGTTAGAGCTTCGCGGCGTTTCCAACTTATATTCCGACAAGGTGCGCGGCGTAAAGAATGTCGATCTGAAAGTAGAGGACGGCGGATTCCTTGTAATAACGGGCCCTGACGGCGGCGGTAAGACAACCCTTCTAAAACTGATCGCGGGCCTGGAAAAAGCCGACGAGGGCGAGGTGCTGATCGGCGGCGAGCCGGCGGGCGACGTGCGTGACCGCGATATCGTGATGGTTTTCCAAAACTATGCGCTGGATTCGCGCGCGACGGTGTACGACAATATGGCGGCGGGGCTGAAGCTGAGAAAAATTGCGCCGGAGGTCATCGACTCACGCGTGAAAGAGGCGGCGGCGATATTGAATCTGACGCCGATGCTGCAGGCCAAGCCGAAAACGCTTTCCGGGGCGCAGCGCCAGCGCGTCGCTTTGGGGCGCGCGATAGTGCGGCGGCCTAAGCTTTTCCTGTTTGACGAGCCTTTGTCGCACCTGGACCAAAAGCTTAGGATCCAGATGCGCGCCGATATCATAAAGCTGTACTACAAGCTTTCGACTACCTTTATATATTCGACAAGCGATCAGGTCGAGGCAATGACGCTGGGGGCAAGGATCGCGGTGATAAAGGACGGAGTTTTGCAGCAGACGGGCACGCCGCAGGAGATCTATGACGCGCCGGAGAATACGTTTGTAGCGACTTATTTCGGCATGCCGCAGATGAACATGTACCCTTGCGACGTCAGGGTCGACACGGACGGCGTCATTTTCAAGGCGGACGGCTTTACCATAAAGCTTCCGGGCGTTATCGGTAGGTGCGCGGGCGAGGAAAAGGTATGGCTGGGGATCAGGGCCGAGGACGTGAAGTGCGAGCGCGCTTTTATCGAGGCGTCAAAAAACACCGCGTTTTCAGCAAGCGTCGTATCCGCCGAGGCAATAGGCAACGAAACGCTGCTTTACCTTAAATCAGGCAAGGATTCGGTATTCATGAGGACAGCCGCGAAGCTTTCCGTTAAAGAAGGCGACACGGTCTCCGCGGCGTTTGATCCCGCGCATATACACCTTTTCGATTTTACGACGGGCGAAAAACTTGTCGATAAGGAAGCGGCTGCAAAAACCGGCGGCGGAGAAACGGAAAACAGCGATACCGCCGGCGACATAAAGCCTCAGGCTGATGAATAAATAGATACGTGCGGCCGTATTGCGGTGCGCAAAGCTTTCTGTAGAATTAAATTTTTCATATCTGTAGAATTAATTTTTTCATATAAAAGGATATATCATTATGGCTGATTACGCAAAACTTTCAGTAAAAGCTCACGAGAAATGGCAGGGGAAGATAGAGGTCGTCTCCCGCGCGCCCGTCACGACCAGGGAGGAGCTGTCGATCGCCTACACCCCCGGCGTGGCGCAGCCCTGCCTTGAGATCCAGAAAGACCCCGAACTTTCATATGCCTATACGCGGCGCGGCAATATGGTCGCGGTCGTCACCGACGGCACCGCCGTATTGGGCCTGGGCGATATCGGGCCTTTGTCCGGCATGCCCGTCATGGAGGGCAAGTGCGTGCTGTTCAAGTCCTTCGGCGGCGTGGACGCGTTCCCGATCTGCATCGACAGCAAGGACACCGATGTAATAGTGAATACCGTAAAGGCGATCGCAGGATCTTTCGGCGGCATCAACTTAGAGGACATTTCGGCGCCGCGCTGTTTCGAGATCGAGAACAGGCTTAAGGCCGAGCTGGACATCCCCGTTTTCCACGACGACCAGCACGGCACCGCGGTCGTAACGCTGGCTGCGCTGATAAACGCGCTTAAGCTTACGGGCAAAAAAATCGGCGATATCAAGATCTCGGTCAGCGGCCCCGGCGCAGCGGGCAGCGCGATAACAAGGCTGCTTTTAAAATACGGCGCAAAGGACGCGATCATGTGCGACCGCACGGGCATTTTATATACTGGGCGCGAAAAAATGGACTGGTCAAAAAACGAGCTGGCGGCGCTTACCAATAAATCGGGCAAGAAAGGGAATCTGGCCGACGCGATGGCGGGCACAGACGTGTTCGTGGGCGTCTCGGGCGCGGGGCTGGTAACGCGCGAAATGGTTAAATCGATGAATAAAAACCCGATCATTTTCGCGATGGCTAACCCGGTTCCCGAAATCATGCCGGACGAGGCTTTTGCCGCGGGCGCGGCGGTCGTCGGCACGGGCAGGAGCGATTTCAACAACCAGATAAATAATGTCTTGGCTTTCCCCGGCATCTTCCGCGGCGCGTTCGCTGTAAGGGCGAAGCAAATAAGCGACGGGATGAAGATAGCCGCCGCCGAGGCGCTTGCCGGCATGGTGTCAAAGGCAGAATTGTGCCCGGAGTGCATAATCCCCAGCCCGTTCAAGCCCGGCGTGGCCGAGGCCGTGGGCAAGGCGGTCGCAGCTCAGGCCGTAAAGGAAGGCTTAAACAGGATATAGGCTGAAGGCGCATTTGCGGCGGGTTCGGCGCGGGAAACGGAGCTTTTTCGCGCAGCCGCGCTGGAATTTTAGTACGATTACCGGAACATCAGGGCGGATCGGATATGCTTTATCCGGACCGCCTTTTCTCAGGGCCGCGGCGCTTCCTGGATAGCGGCCGGGGTAAAACAGGACAAACAGAATAAGGATAAAATAAATATGTGGCTTTTTATCAGTTACGCGGCGGCGGTTTTAACGACTGCCGCCTATGTGCCGCAGGTGATAAAGGTTTTTACTACTAAAAGCACGGCGGGCATCTCGCTGTGGATGTATATGGTAATAATGACCGGGGTAACGCTGTGGGCGGTCTACGGTATCTATAAAAACGACTGGGCGATAATCCTGGCGAACTTTTTGACCCTTGCCATGGCGATCGTGATATTCGTCTGCAAGATAATCAATATTAAGACGAAGGGCGAAAAGCCATAAGTTAAACGCTGTTTTAAATTTTCAGCGTTTACCTGAGAACTGTTTTTTGTATCGCGGCGCCGCCGCACCCGATAAGGCCATGGCTATTTGTCCGCGGCCTTATTATTCATGTAGTCGCGCATTGACCGGTATACCGCGTCCGGCGCGATCGTCCTTATCGGGTTGAGGTCGTTGATATTCGGATTTTTTTCCGGCGCGCCGGCGGTCTGTACAGATTGCCCTTCGGCGGGAGGGGCGGCGTCCTTCGGCGCGTTCATATTCCGCATCATTTCCATCATCGATTTTATCTGGCGGAATTGCGGGTTGCTGCCGCCGATAAGGTCGAACAGCATATCCTGCGGTATACCGCCGGGCTTGTTTCTGTTATTGTTGACCTCTGTAAACATTTGGAATATGCGCAGCATTTCGGGGTTCATTCCGCCCATTCCGGGCATACCCTGCAGGATATCCATAGGGCTGCCGCCGTTTTTATTCATATTCCGTATTATTTCCTCGTAATTCATAGCCGGCGGCGCGCTCTGGCCGCCGCCTTCCGCGCCTCCGGCGGGAGCCGGGTTTTTGTTTCCGTTCATCATCATCATGAGCGGCAATATTTGTGACAGATCCATTTTGTTATGTACCTCGCTTGATAAACGCGCTTATTTTGTGCCGCAATATATCTACGGCACATTATATTATATGCCGGCATATACTTAAATGAATACAAATCAAAATCCGGCGCCGGAAGGGAGCCGCAATATCGCCGTTACCGGAGGTTACATAAAACATGGCAAAGGACATTAGAGGCTTTTCCAAAAGCTATAAGGATTCAGGAAAGGACGTTAAGAACATGAGGCGGGAGGACTTGAACGACCGCGACAAGCAGAGCTATGACAGCATACGCGAGAGGGCGAAGCAGTACGAGGGCAAGTCCGAGGACCAGCTTTTAAACGAGCTGTTTAAAAAGGTCAACGACGGCAAGAAGAACGGGACCCTCAGCAACGCCGACCTCGACAGGTTTGCCGGGCAGGTTGCGCCGATGCTCAATCCGCAGCAGAGAGAAAAGCTGAACGGCCTGATAAAAATGATCAAGAGTTAAGGAAATGCTGTTAATACAGCGTTTCATTGATCCCCGCGGCGTGCGCCGGCAAAAAAGTTTCAAAAAAAGGTGAAATGTCCGATAAGATGCTTTTCGAGCGAATCGCCGCCGATAACAGCGGGCAGAAGTCGGCTGTGGTTTACGCCGCCGACTTTGCCCGGTGCAGGGCGATGCTGGCAGAATATAATGTCCGTGTCATAAAGGAATTTCCTTTTATCAGCGCGTTCGGCGTATATTACGACGCCTTTGACATGCGCGAGATCGCGGCGCTGCAGCATGTAAAGAACGTTGTGGAGCAGAGCAAGGTCTATGCCCAGACGGATATTGCGCGCGGCATAATGAATATTGGCGCTATGCATAAACGGGGCTACTACGGCGCGGGCGTAAACCTGGCTGTAATAGACACCGGGATATATCCGCATCTTGATTTTATGATACCCGAAAACAGGCTTGTAAAGTTCGTGGACTTTTTAAACGGGGGGGAAGAGGCGTACGACGACAACGGGCACGGCACTTTTGTCGCGGGCGTGGCGCTGGGCAACGGCTTAAAGTCGGGCGGCTTATATAAGGGGATCGCGCCTCATGCGGGGCTGGTGGCCTTACGTGCAATGAATAAGAAGGGCGAGGGCGGCGCGTTCGGGATCCTGGAAGCCATGCAATGGGTATATGATAACGCAGAAAAATATAAGATCCGCGTGGTCTGCATGTCGTTCGGCAGCGCGCCGATAGACGGCGACGACCCGCTGATCGAGGGTGCGGAGGCGTTGTGGCGGCGCGGCATAGTGGTCATCGCGGCGGCGGGCAATAACGGTCCGGAGCCCGAAACGATAAAGTCGCCCGGCGCAAGCTCGCTGATCATAACGGCGGGCGCAATGGACGACGGCAGGGGTGAAGAGGAAGCGGGAGATACTGTAAATAGCGCGCAGCGGCACACGGCGAAGCATTACAAGGTCGCCGGGTTCTCCAGCCGCGGCCCGGTGGGGAACCTTGTAAAGCCAGACATTATCGCGCCGGGCGTCGACATAATCAGCACGTCGATTGACGACAGGCATTTTTACAGCAGGATGAGCGGCACCTCGGTCGCCGCGCCCATGGTCTCCGGGCTTGCCTGCCTTCTCCTGGAAAGCCGCCCGCAGCTTAATCCCGATCAGGTAAAGAGCATATTGATAAGAAGCGCGGAAAGGATCCTGGGCGAAAGCCGGTACGCGCAGGGGTACGGGCTTGCCCGCGTCACGGAATGACCGTTTGCGCCCGGGGGGACAGAGGACGCCGGATCACATTTTGGTCCAGCTTTTCGGGATAAACAGGTTTTCAAACATGGCGACGGCGTAGCGGTCGGTCATATTGGCTATGTAGTCGCATATGACCTGCTCGGTCTCGAAGCGTTCCATAAGCTCGCGGAACTGATTGGGCAGCCGGTCGGTGTTCTTATGATAATACTCGTACAGATACTTTATCATCTCGATGGCTTTTGCTTCCTCGGTCTTGGCCTGTGATTTTATATATACCTTCTCGAACATAAACTGGCGCAGGCCGGTCATGGCGTTGGAAAAAGCGTCCGATTGTGTGATCTTGTTCTTGCCGTAAGAATTATTCACGATATCCAGTATCATATTGTTGATCCGCACGCCGTGGCGCCTGCCCAAAACCTTGACGAAGCTTTCGGGCAGCTCGGCCTCGGTGATCACGCCGCCGCGCACAGCGTCGTCTATGTCATGGTTGATATAGGCGATCCTGTCGGAATAGGAGACGACATAGCCCTCTAAGGTACACGGCGTGCCGCTGCTTTTATGGTGCAATATCCCATCGCGCACCTCGTGCGTAAGGTTCATCCCCTTAAAGTCGTATTCCAGCACGTCGACCACGCGCAGTGACTGCTTGTTATGCTCGAAAGCCTTATAAAAGGTTTGCAAGGCCTGTTCGCCGGCGTGCCCGAAGGGCGTATGCCCAAGGTCGTGCCCTAACGCGATGCTTTCGGTAAGGTCCTCATTCAGCCGCAGGGCGCGTGAAATGGTGCGCGCGATCTGCGAGACCTCCAGCGTATGCGTCAGGCGCGTGCGGTAATGATCCCCCTCCGGCGATAAGAACACCTGCGTCTTATGCTTCAGACGGCGGAATGCCTTGCAGTGTATGATCCTGTCGCGGTCGCGCTGAAATTCGGTACGCAGCGGGCAGCTGTCCATAGGCCGCGCGCGCCCCTTGGTATCCGCGCTCTTGCAGGCGTATTTCGAGAGGTATTTACTCTCGATCTCGTGCGTCATCGCCGAATAATTCTGCTTATTATCCATAAGTGCATTATAGCATATTTTGATCTTATAAGGGAATAAAAAGGGGAAACTAGTAAATAATTACCATGCGGTTCCTTAAAGGGAAAACGGATTTTCTGTCGAATAATAGATTGAAAAGAAAAAAATTGTGCAAGATCCGATCATACATAAAGGATAAAACGGGGTGGCAGGATTCCCAAGCGAATGGCTGGAGGAGCTTAGATCCAAAAGCAATATAATCGACGTGATCGGCCGGTATGTGCCGATGACGCGCAAGGGGCGCTCTTTTTGGGGGTGCTGCCCTTTCCATCACGAAAAAACCCCGTCATTTCAGGCTGACGAGGACAAGCAGTTATTTTACTGTTTCGGCTGCAAAGCCAGCGGCGACGTCATTACCTTTATCAGGAAGATCGAGAACGTTGACTTTATGGATGCGGTTAAGCACCTTGCCGAAAAGGCGGGGATGGCTTTGCCCAGTATGGAGAGCGATGCCGAGCTTTTCCAGATGAAAGAGAAACGCGACCGCGTCTACAAAACGCTTACCGCAGCCGCAAACCATTATTACGGGAACCTTTCAAAGCCGGGGGCGGAAGCCGCGAAAAAGTACCTTGAAGGCCGCGGGGTCAGTCCCGCCATGGCCAAGCGTTTCGGCCTGGGTGTTTCCCTTAACTGGGAAGATCTGGTCGTAAATATGCTGAAGAAGGGCTTTACTTGCGATCAACTGAAGGAAGCGGGGCTTGCGGACGAAAAAGACGGCCGCTGGTACGACGTTTTCGGCGGGCGGCTGATGTTCCCCGTTTTGGATAAATGGCTTAACGTTGTGGGCTTTTCGGGACGCGTTCTGGAGAAGGACGCGAAAATGGCCAAGTACCGCAACAGTGCGCAGACGATTGTTTTTGATAAAAGCAAGTTATTGTACGGCATCAACCTTATAAAGCTGAAAAAGCAGAAGGAGAACGTACCCTATGTCATAATCGTCGAGGGACAGATGGACGTCATCAGCCTGCACCAGGCAGGGTTCGATACGGCGGTGGCGGGACTCGGTACGGCGCTTACGGCGCACCACGCGCGGCTTTTAAAGAATTACTGCGGGAAGGTTTACTTATGCTATGACGGCGACTCTGCGGGCCAGGCGGCGACCATACGCGGCCTCGATATCCTCAGCGATGCGGGCCTTGAGATACGCGTAATGAGCCTTCCGGATAATTTGGATCCGGATGACTTGATCAAGCAGCGCGGCGCGGAGGCCTTCAAGGAATGTATGGACAGGGCAAAGCCGCTCTTGGAATTCAAATTGGCGACCGCTAAGGCGGCGTACGATATGAATGACGCGGCGCAGAAGGCAAAATACGCCGTCGACGCCGTCACAATAATAAAGAAGCTGGTAAACCCTGTCGAGCAGGAGGAATACTTAAAAATCGTAAGGAACGACACGGGCTATACGATGGATTCCTTAAAAAAACAGCTTGCGGGCGACATAGCCGTGCAGAAAGAGGCCGCAGAAAAAATTATACCGGTCGGGACGGGCGAGGAACTGCCGGTGCGCTTTATCCTCTACACAATGCTGACGGGGGCGGAATACGCCGACGCGTTCGACTTGACGCCTTTTTTGCGCACAGAGCTGTTCAAGGATATATATACATATGTGCTTGAATGCAGGGCGAAAGGCCGCGCGCCCCGGCCGGAAGCGCTTTACGAGACGATCGACGATTCCCGGCATGTGCCTTTGGGCGAATTTCTGAATTATGACTTTAATTTGGGCGGCGCGGAAAAGGAGCGGTTTTATGCGGACAGCAAACGCCAGCTTGCAGTCGCGGCGCTCACCGAGAAGATCGGCGGGCTTTCGGTAAGACATGACAACGAGCCGGATATTGAAAAAAAGAAAGAGATTGCGCGTGAAATAAAGGTCTTACATATGGAGCTGATCAAGCTGAAAAAGTAAAGCGCGTAAACAACTGCAGAAATTTACTAAAATAAACGCTGAATAATTCGATATAATTTACGGCGGCGTCTTTTTCGGATGAAAACGTCTTCTTTTCTTGCCAATAGTTCTACTATTTGCTGCAAAAACAAGCCGTTTTCTGCCTTAAAAATACTTGCTTTAAATTAACCTCATTTATTCAGCGTTTACTAAAGTATATTTGACATAAATAAAAGGAAATGACAATGGGTTTATTCGGGATTAAGAGCAAGAAAGAGAAAGAGGCCGAGGCAGCAAAGGCGGCCGCGCTGGCAAAAGAGGCCGAAATGATCAGGGAGCAGGAGGCCGCAAGGGCAGCCGCATCTGCAAAGGCCGCTGCCGCATCTGCAAAGGCCGCTGCCGCGCCTAAAAAACCGGCGTCCGCCGCGGGAGCCGGAAAGACGGAGCGTCCGGCTTCACCAAAAGCACCGGAAAAGCCCGCGGCTGAGAAATCGCCGGCGGAAAAGCCGCCGGTAAAAGCGAAAGTGCAGCAGCCGCAAAAGGCGCCGGCTGAAAAGGCGCCTGCGCAAAAGGCACCGGTTGAAAAGGCGCCCGTAAAAGCGAAAGTGCAGCAGCCGCAAGAGGCGGCGGCAAAGACCGCGCCTGAAAAGAAAAAGACGGCGGCGGTAAAGGAAAAGGCGCCGGCAGTTGTGTCCGCCCCGAAAAAAACCGCAGGCAAGCCCAAGGAGCAGGAAACTGTCGTTGCGGCGACGGCTCCCGTTGCAGTGAGTGAGGCCGCGGTTGCGGCCACGGACGGATTGCTTAGCGAAAGGCTTGCCGCCGAGGTCAAGCGCCTGTCCGAGATGGGCAAGCGGAAGGGCTTTTTGACATATGACGAGGTGGGCGGTAAGCTGGTCGTCGAGTTCGAGGCCACCGCCGAGCAGATGGATATCGTCTTTCGCGAGCTGGAAAAAGACGGCGTCAAGATAATAAACATAATGGCCGTCGAGAAGGAAGAGAATATCGAGAGCCTTATCAGCGAGATCAGCCTTGACGATCCGGTAAAGATGTATTTGAAGGATATCGGCCGCGTGCCGCTGCTGACGATCGACGAGGAAAAGGAGTATGCCAGCACGATGGTCAACGAGGACGCCGACCCGGTGCTGCGCAATCGGGCCAAGGACAAGCTGTCCGAGGCGAACCTCCGGTTGGTCGTGAGTATCGCCAAGCGATACGTCGGCCGGGGCATGCTGTTCCTTGACCTTATTCAGGAGGGGAACCTGGGGCTTATGAAGGCCGTCGAGAAATTTGACCATGAGAAGGGTTTCCGCTTTTCGACATACGCGACGTGGTGGATCCGCCAGGCTATTACGCGCGCGATCGCTGACCAGGCGCGCACTATCCGCATACCCGTACATATGGTGGAGACTATCAATAAACAGGTCAGGGTCTCGCGCCAGCTGCTGCAGACTTACGGCAGGGAGCCCACGCCCGAGGAAATCGCGAGGGAAATGGGCATTACCGAGGACCGCGTGCGCGAGATACAGAAGATCGCCCAGGACCCGGTTTCGCTTGAAACGCCTATCGGCGAGGAGGAGGACAGCCACTTAGGCGACTTTATCGAGGACGATAACGCCGCCGCGCCCGCGGACCAGGCCGCGTTTTTAATGCTGAAGGAACAGCTTATAGGGGTATTAGACACGCTTACCCCGCGCGAGGAAAAGGTTTTGCGCCTGCGCTACGGCATCGATGACGGACATCCCCGGACGCTCGAGGAGGTCGGCAAGGAGTTCAATGTCACGCGCGAACGTATCCGCCAGATCGAGGCAAAGGCGCTGCGGAAGCTGAGGCATCCGTCGCGGTCGAAGAGATTGAAGGACTTTCTGGAATAAATCGGCGTCGGCGGAACCGGTTTGCATTCAGGGCAGATCGGTGTTATAATCATATGTCAAACGAAATAAAAACCTATACTATTAAAGTACTTAAAATCCGGCGTAAATATGGACAGATTATTAACGCATAAAACGCGGCAAGGTTCTTTTTCTTGCGGCATAGGCGCGGGAAAACGTTTCTTTTCGGGCAGGAAAAACCCGCGGCCGCCGGGGCCAAAGCACGGAAAAATAGTATAAAACGGAGTAAAAATGGCCGATATCAATCCAATCATACCTCTTCTGCAATACCAGGAACTGGATATGCAGATAGTAAAAGCTGAAACCGAGGTCGAAAAAAGCGAGCAGAGGAAGGCTGCGTTTTTGGCGCAAAACGCCGTAAAGCAGACCAAAGAAACCGCTGCCGCCGTTGAAAAACAGGCCGAGGAGCTTGTAAAGTTTTTTGAAAAGACGCTTGCTTTCTACAACGAGAACGCGAAAAAGATCGACGAGCTGCAAAAAAAATTCAGCGCGGAGCTTTCCGATGAAGAATATGAGAGCTATAAATCGATGCTCAAAAAACTGACCGATTCCTTCACAAAACTCGAACAGACGCTGTCGGGCTACGAAAAGAGCATCAAGGACGTCCTGGGCAGATTTGCCGACGTCAAGTCCGCCGCGAAAAAGAGTATGGCGGACTACAGCGAGACCCGTAAGGCGTACGAGGAGTTGAAGGCCGAAAAGCAGCCGCAGATCGACGGTTTGAAAAAGAAAATGGCCAGCATCGAAAAGGCTGTCGAAAAAGAGCTTCTGAACAAATACAACGTCCTGCGCCGCGATAAAACCCTGCCGCCCGTTGTAAAATTGATGGAAAAGAGCTGCGGCGGCTGCCGTATGGAGCTGTCCATGGCAACGATCTCAGCGCTTAAGCAAAAGGGCTCTATCGATTGTGAATTCTGCCACAGGATCATCTACGCGAAATAACCTCTGCGCAAAGCAAAAAACAAAACGGCCGCCGTTTTTAACGCGGCCGTTTTTTGCACCCTAGGAAAAATCGCAGTAGAAAATATTGAAAGCCGCGGCCTGATAAACGTGTCGAAGCCACTTTTTTTGTACTTTAACTGCAAAAAATGTTTGACAACCCTACATTTTTGAAAAATTTAAAAAAATTTTTGAAAAATATACAAAAATTTGCCTATTGACAATGCGGCAGTTTCGGGTTAAAATGTAGGTGATATGTCGGAGAAGGCGATCCGGTTAGAGGTAAACCGGCCTTCAACTCAGACGATTTTCAAGCAATACAATATAGCAAATTGGCTTTAACTATGCCGGTAAGGGCTTGCGGGAGGTCAATTGGCAGTGGAAAAACTAGTTGCCAACGGCGTTTTCAGCGCGGGGCTCTTTTTTGCAATTTGCTTTTGGGGGAATTTGCTTTTTGGGGAACAAGAATATTGGCAAGGCAGCGGAGAAAAACCGTTTGTGCTGTTTTTTCGACTGTTTGTGCGGGAACGCCCCTAAAAAAAACTATAGTGCTACTATAAAAGCGGTTCGTATAACCAATGTTTTTTTATACCCTAGGAAAAATCGTCAAAAATTGCTAGCAAGATTTTGCGATTTAGACGACGGGTTCAACAAAAGCGAGAGGCAAAGCCGCACCGCAACGCGGCAATTTTCTCAAAATTGACGCTTTTGTTCTTATGCGGGGCGACCGGCAGCTTGCTTGGCATCGGTTGCGAAAGGGAGCGTGCAAATCGGGTAAAATACCCTTTAAGCTCTGCTGCGGAAGAAATATTCAAAAACGTCGTTTTTGAATATGCGGGCCCAGGGGTCTGCCCTGGGGTAAAAAACCGATTTATTATGCAGGACGGCGGGCGTGTCCAGAGCTTGCTCTGGGGGATAATACTGATTATTAAAACATAAGTAAACGCTGAAAATTTAAGAATAATTTACAGCTGCGTCTTTTTCGCCTGAAAACGTCTTCTTTTTTTGCAAATAGTTCTACTATTTGCAAAAAAATAAGCCGTTTTCTGCCTTAAAAATACTTGCTCTAAATTAACCTCATTTATTCAGCGTTCACAAAAGATAAAAGGGAAAAGGTGGGCGGAAATCTTTCAAATATCGGAGGAGGGTGCCGATGGTTGTCAGGATTGCAATAGTAGAAGACGAAGAGCAGAGCGCGAAACTCATTGAAGGCTTTATCGCGAAATACGGCGCGGAAACCGATGATGTTTTCGAGGTGGTCTGGTATCCCGACGGCGATGCTATTGCCGCCGATTACAGGCCGGTTTACGATATTATTTTCATGGATATCAAAATGAAAATATTGAACGGCATGGAGGCCGCCGAATATATAAGAAAGTTCGATAAGGATGTAGTACTCATATTCATTACGAATATGTCCCAGTACGCCATAAAGGGATATAAAGTCGGGGCGCTTGATTTTCTTTTAAAGCCCGTGCCTTTCTTTGCGTTCTCCGAGCAATTAAAGCGTTCGATTGAAAAAATAAAGCGCAGCAAGACCAAATACCTGCTCCTTGCCACCGAGGCAGGCATAGTTAAAATAGATATTTCGCTAATACTATACATAGAAAGTTTTAAGCACAAAATGATAGTTCGTACGAAAAATGAATCGCATACGATTGTGAGCACGATGCAGGAGCTTGAGGAAAAGCTTTCTGATAAAGGATTTTTCCGCAGCCATAAGGGCTATCTGGTCAACATGTCATATGTCTGCGGGATCGAGGACTGCCTTGTGCGCGTAGGGGAACACAGACTTCTTTTAAGCCGCGCCAGAAAAAAGGTTTTCATGGAGGAACTTGCAGCATACGTCGGGGGCATAGCTGAATAGTGGTGATATCCGAGATTATCTCATCTTCCGATATCCCGCGCTTATATACGGCGGTTGCGGAATGGGCGGCATGTATGGTCTATATCCTGACGCTAAAAAAACGCGTCAGGCGCAGCGCGTGGATCCCATTCAGCTTATTATTTCTGGGCGCTTTCTGCGGATTGCATCTGCTGGCAGGGTTTCTTTCCCGCATTTCGATATTCTGGTGGATCCCGGGCATGGCTGCCGCCATGCTTTTAATGTATTCTTGCATATTCTCACTTGCAAAAATCAGACAGCTTGACGCCGTTATTTGGACGGCGCGCGCGTTTGTTTTCGCCGAATTCGCCGCGTCTGTCGAGTGGCAGTTTGCTTATTTTATTTCGAACGAAATAAATATTAAGAACGCCGCTTTTTTCCAAATATCGTTTTTGATTGTGACATACGCCGCAGTTTATACGGCAGTATTCTTCTTGGAGCGCCGATACGCCAGAATCGGAGGAGGTCGTTTAAGCCTCTTGCCTAAAGATTTGTTTACAGCAGCCGGCACCGCGTTGGCCGTATTCTTTATAAGCAACATAAGCTTTTTAAGCGTAGATACCCCGTTTTCCGCCAGCAGCGCCGCGGAAATAATGTATATAAGGACGCTGGTCGACCTGTGCGGCGTTATATTATTTTACGCACAACAGGAGCAGCAGCTTTGGTCTCACACCAGGCTTGAGTTGGGCGCGATGCAGAACCTTTTTTCCAGGCAATACGAGCAGTACATTATGTCCAAGGAAAATATCGAGCTTATCAACCGTAAGTATCATGACTTAAAACATCAGATCGCCGCCGTTCGCGCCGAGGAAAATCCTGTGCTCCGCGACCAGTACCTCGACGACATTGAAACAGGAATCAGGCTTTACGAAACACAGAACCAGACGGGAAATAAGGTCCTGGATATCCTGCTCACAGGGAAAAGCATGCTTTGTGTTCAGAACGGAATTAATTTCACCTGCGTCGCTGACGGCACGCTGCTTGATTTTATGGATGTAATGGATCTGTGTTCGGTGGTCGGCAACGCATTAGACAACGCTATTGAAAGCGTTATGAAGATCTCCGATCCCGAAAAGCGCCTTATCAAGATGGCGGTATACAGGAAAGACAGCTTTGTGATGATGCGCATCGAGAACTATACCGAAGGGCAAATACGTTTTGAAAACGGGCTGCCCGTATCGACAAAGGAGAATAAAGCGTACCACGGTTACGGCATAAAAAGCATCAAAGCCGCAGCCGAAAAGTATGGCGGCAGCATTAAGCTAAGCGCTGCCGGCAACTGGTTTTCGTTAGGGATGCTGATTCCCGCCGACGAAAAAACCGCTGCTCCGATTCCATAAGCGCGGTTCTAACTTGTCAACATACAAATTTTCAGAGCATTCAGCTGAAATCTATTAGCCAACAAAACTTGTTAACCGATAGATTCCGACGCTGTGCGCTGTTTATGTGGCGGCACAGTTTTAAAGCTGTATCTGCCCATTTTTTTTGAAGATCTTTCGCTTTTTTCAAAGGTATTAAGGAAATTCAGCGTTAAATATCGTTTCTTTTTACTGATCCGCTTTCAGATTTCAAAGCCAAGAGGTCTTTTGAACTTGTATGCCGCTCCGGGTATTCAGGTCTGTTTAATATGTTTGCGAACGAATGTTCTTTATTTGCAGAAATAACCGTTTGTGCTTAAAAATATACCGTTTGTGCGTAAAAGTCCTAAACAATCTGTAAAAATGCTAAAAATCTTATTAGCGTATGGGCCGACAGCCCGGTAAGTTTTCTACCGGGATTCGGCAGGGAAAGACGGGGAAAGGGGAATTGATGACTGTCCGGCGCGCCTTTCTTGCAGCATTTAGCCTGATGAAAAATTTTTGTCCGCATCTTTGTATCTTTACTGTTGATTTTTTAACGGTTATCCGTTGGAAATAAAAATATCAGGAGGTAAACAAAGAATGACCTTTCAACGTGAAAAGAAAGGCAAAATGCGTATCGCAGCGTTTGCGATTGCCATAGTAATGGCAATCGGAATGCTGGCAGGCGTGAATTTTGCCTCGGGCAGTGCCTCGGCACTCTCTCCGTACGACTACCCGGGGGGAGCAAAAGGCAAGTTCTATACTGACTATGCTTCCTACGCGGAGCAGCAGGCTGCCGCGTTAGAGCATAATATCAAGACGGCGGAAGAAAGCTTTACCCTGTTCAAAAACACGAACAGCACATTGCCGCTGGCGCCCAGCGCCAACAACATAACGCTGTTCAGCTCGGCTTCCTATCCCGCGCCTTCCCCTGTGACGCGCATAACCCAAACAAGCGGCGTACACGTGACGAACGGCTTGATTTGGGGCGGCACCGGTTCGGGTGCGGGCGCCGGCGACAGCGTTACCTTGCCGGCAGCGCTGCAGGCGGGCGGTTTCAACCTGAATCCAAGGCCGTTTGACATATATGAAAGAACTATCAGAGTTGAAAAGATTTCCAACAAGATAGGCGGCCTCCAGGACTCCAGAGTAGAAATACCGATCGAGTATATTGCCGATGAAATAAACGTGCAGGGAATGCACACCGATGCGTTTATCGCCACGGTTGCCCGAATCGCCGGCGAAGGCGGAAACCTTTGGCAAGGGGGCGACAAGAATGCTACTAAGCGCATAGTGACGAACGCAGACATCGATAAACACTATCTGCAGCTTGACGACAGCGAAATAGACCTGCTTAATTATATGAAAGGCTTAAAGGCTGAAAATAAGGCGAAAGGCATCAACACGCCTATCATATACTTAATAAACTCCGCTACTCCGTTCGAGATGACACAGTTAGAAGATGACCCTGAGGTCGATGCGATACTGTGGATAGGCTTCCCCGGGGTCAACGGTCTTTCGGCGCTGCCAAAGATTTTAAAGGGAGAGGTCAATCCGTCCGGAAGAACGGTCGACATTTATCCCGCGGACTTCTTTAACGATCCTGCCTCCGTCGCTTTCTGGGGCGATAAATTGCCCAGCGAAATGTCGCCGGATCCCGTGAACCGTCCTAATCGCGGCAGCAACGACGCGCACGAGGAAGACATATATATGGGCTACAAGTGGTACGAAACCGCTTATGCTGACGGCGTGCTGGACCAGACCCCTGTTTATGACGCAGCCAAAGCGATTATTCCTGCCGATAAGGCCGGGCAAGCCGACGAAGTATATTACAACAGAAGCACGGGCGTGGTATATCCCTTCGGCTACGGCCTGTCATATACCGAGTTTGAACAGGAAATCGTTACCACGGCTGACGATCTTAAGGCTCAGATCGACGGCGCACGCGGGCTCGACACAATGGTCAATTTACGCGTGAAGGTTAAAAATACCGGCGCGGTAGCGGGCAAGGAAGTTGTTCAGCTTTACGTATCCGCCCCCTATACCCCCGGCGGGATAGAGAAGGCGGAGGTTCAGCTTGCTTCTTTCGCAAAGACCAAGCTGCTTAACTCCATGGCATCAGAAACTCTCACCCTGAAAGTAAGATTAGGGGATATAGCGTCCTTTGACTTTAACGACGCGAATAATAACGGATTCAAGGGCTGGGAAATAGAGGCCGGGAATTATGATTTCAGAATACAGAAAAACTCTCACGAAGTATGTGACAGTCTGAACGCAATCGCGCTTAACGCGCATACGACAGACCTGTATGACGATGTCAATGTCACTCTTAACGGAACAACGGACACAACGCCGCTTTCCAATACAACGAAATATAAGGCAGACGGCGTAACCCCGTACTATTCAGACAAATGGGTCAAACTCGCCGACGCAAATCCGGAGGTAAGGGCTGAGGTTTGGGACAACAATGCAGACAAGTGGGACTCCAGTAAGTATTCGACCGTACTGGGCGGGATGGAAACGTTCTCCCGCGTGAACCTGGTTGCTACCTATCCGGGAGTCGCTTATGCGGGCGGCAATCCCAACGGGCGCGGCCGTGCGTTAGACTGCTATTTCAATCCTGCTTATACAGATTTCTCAAGTAATAGCACAAACCCGGACAAGGCCAAAACCAGCAGGCTATATACCGAATTTGATGATAAACCTACGGACCTTTGGTATAAGACAACGGCAGATATTCCCGCAACGTGGACACAGCGCGAAACCGCCTACGCCGCGCGACAGGCCCCGATACAGCTTAAAGACATGGCGGGGCTCGACTATAACGATACCTCTTACACCTTAGAATTAGGCGTAGACACCAATGTCGCGGCTCTTGACGGGAAAACCCCCGCGGAAGCATGGGTCCTCTTCATGAACCAGCTCACATACAAAGAAATGGCGGACGTCCTCTTTAACGGCGGCTTCAGGACATTGGCTATCGATTCGATAGGCAAGCTGCTGACGCTGGAAAACGACGGGCCTGCATGTTTGAATTATGATAGCCGCAGGGTAACGTACACCCAGACAGGAGCAACCTACTCAAGCTCGCAAGGCTTGCGCGGCACTTTCTGGGTATCCGAAATTAACGTTGCAGCCACGTGGAACGTAGATCTTGCGCGCAGGCAAGGGACGCTTATCGGCAACGAAGCGTTGTTTGCGAACTGCACCGGATGGTACGCCCCCGGCGTGCAATTACATAATTCGCCTTTTATCGGAAGGAACTTCGAATATTACTCGCAAGACGGCTTGCAGGGCGGGTTCATTGCGGCTGCCATAGTCGGCGGCGCGCAAAGCAAGGGCATCAACGTCTACTTAAAGCATTGGGGCTTCATCTCGCATCTGGGCAGCGAGGTCCTGACCGAGCAGAACCTGCGCGAGACTCACTTAAAGCCTTACGAATATGCCGTCAAGTTCGGCAACGCCACAGGAATGATGGCTTGCTCCAACTTCGGCACATGGAGCGGCACTTCAAACTATGCGCTTAACCAGCAGCTGGCGTACACGGAATGGGGCTTTAAGGGCGCGATGATAACCGACTGGTACGGAACATACGCCGGCTATGCCAACTATAATCAGCGCACAGGCGTCACGATCCCGCTTAACGCATATTCTACTGGCGGCGGCGCGGACAACAAGATCAACGGCTACTGGGATGCAACGGGACGCAGCGGTAACGGCATGCTGATGGAGAACAAGAAGTATGTCAGCGGCAGCCTTCTTACAGTCGTAGAGCCGGGCGAAGAAATAGCGGCGCCTAATACCTGGTATTATACACGCGAAGCCGTTAGGAACCTGCTCTGGATGTCCGCAAACACCGCGGCGAACTATAACGGACTCGACAAGTCAAAGGTTCCGAACACCGTATCGGGCACAAACCAGACTGCCCTTGATACAGCAGATAAGGTCATAGACCTGAAGAGGGGACTTAACTATGTGTCGGCCAACTTGCCGACCACGGCGTCTACCAATCAAATTGCGTATTTCGGGTTGGACACGGCCGAGACAGCGGCGTTCGGCACTTCGTACAGAAATTATTATGAAGTAGTCAGCGGCACCCTGCCTGCGGGCTTGTCGCTCGATTACAAGACCGGCCGTATTGTCGGCACAACGACGGCGAATCCCGGAGTAACGAATATTACCGTACGCGTTCTGGGCGACGGCTGGTTCAGGGTCAATTATACGGTCCTTGTCAGGATCTCCGATTTATTGACGCCTTCCGCAGCGCTCAACGCGACCGAGAATACGGCGTTCAGTTCGCAATTCTCGCAAGACATGTTTACGGTAGGCGGCGACTATAACGGTTATCCTATCACGGCGCTCGGTAATTACTCTATTGTTTCGGGCACCGGGGTTCCGGGCCTCAGCATGGCGGCCGACGGGACTCTTTCCGGTACGCCTTCCGCGGCCGGGACCTATAACGTAACGGTAAGGCTTCCTGTAACCTATACAACCACAACAAGCCGCACGGCTAACATCGACACAACCTATACGGTAGTTGTGGCCGCCGCTCCTGCCGTACCCGCGCAGCAATGGCTGTCAGGCGCGGATATCCCCGCGGCAGGCCTGGGAAATCTGGGTGACATGTACTTTAACATCGCAAACGGAGACGTATATTCGAAGGCCGATGTTGAAGGGACCGCTACCTGGACAAAGATCGGCTCTATCGCGGGTGATGCGTTGACCGCCACGGCAGTGAATGCCCTTATAACCGCGGCAATGAACGCAAACGCGAAGGGCTTCCTGGACGAAACGGCAGCGACAACCTTGATCAACAGCCTAGTAAACGCAAAGGGTTATCAGACGGCGGCAAATGTAACGACAGCAATAACCGCAGCAATGGACGCGAACGCTAAGGGCTTCTTAACCAATACTACCGCGACAACCCTGATCAACAGTCTGGTTGACGCAAAGGGCTTCCAGAAGGCGGCGGATGTAACGGCGGCGATAACCGCGGCAATGAACGCAAACGCGAAGGGCTTTTTAACAGACGCGACTGCGACAACTCTGATCAACAGTCTGGTTGACGCAAAGGGCTTCCAAAAGGCGGCGGATGTAACGGCGGCGATAAACACTGTTATAAACGCGAACGCCAAGGGATTCATTGACGAGACAAAAGCGAAAGCGCTTATCGCCGAGGCTGCGGCAGGAAACCTGACCGAGGCTGACATACAGAAGATGATCGACGAATCGATTAAGGCTGACGGCGGATGCAAGTCAGCAAGCGCGAGCATCGTTGCGCTTATAAGCCTCTTGGCGATGGCCTTTATCGTAATTATCAAGAAACAAAGGAACAAAGCTGAAACAAAGTAACAGTTAGCTGATTTAATCACTTAAGTGCTTTTCGGGCCCTGCGGAGGGGGAAACCACTCCGCAGGGATCCGTAAGCGCTGCAATTTTTAAGTAAGCGATGAATTGCGCACAAAAATATTATGTTGAAACTGACAAGCAGCTTTTAAACCGCAGGCGGTATTAATACTAATCCTCATTTTAATTTACTAATATTTCGCCATCTTTTCGGTACAAAGCCGCCTAAAATGCTCGCGCGTAGGCTTTGCTACGCGCTCCGCTTTTAGCCGGCTTTGCCCCCAAAAATCTATGCGAAATATTAGTAAATTATAAGTGGTATTAGTATAAAATCTGTTTTTTATATATAGCGTAAACAACTATTTGGAGGAAACAATGAAAAAGAAAATCTTTAGAGTAATCAGCGCGGTAATATGTATTGTGCTGATTGCGCCCTTTGCGCAGAGTTGTTCTAAAAAGCTGGCATACGAAGGAGGGGAACTCGAAAGGGCGGAGACGGGCAGTTATTACAGTATTTCCGTGGCTACGGCGACCGGATCTGACGACGATTATGACATTACATACGCCTTGAAAAAAGGCAGCAGCCTGCCCGAAGGACTTGAATTAGACGAGGAAGGAGAAATCAGTGGCACCCCTTCGGCAAAGGGCGATTATACATTTAAAATAGTTGCGAGCACGCGCGGGTACAAGGGCGAAGCGGAATTCAGCCTTAGAGTAATTTCGCGCCTTTCGTACGCAGCCTCGACTTTGGCCGGCGGCGTCGTGGGCGAGAATTACACTGCCAGCGTTGCGACGGCGACCGGCGCTGCCGGTATAAAGTATAGCCTGAAAACGGGAACCGGCACACTGCCTCCTGGCCTTGCTTTAAACGCCGCTGGCGGGATTACAGGGATACCCGGTTCCGGGAATTACACTTTCACGATAATTGCCAGCGCCGAAGGCTTTGAAAGCGCCGAGGCGACGTTTACCATAAGGGTTTCGCTGCCCGGCATAATTTATAACAGCAGCGGCGCTCTCGCTGCCGGATATGTGGGGATGCCGTATAAGACAGCCGGCGGGCAAACCGTAACGGTCGCTACCGCAATTGCATCCGGGGCTCTTGAAATTACATATGCCTTGACGGGTACGGACACGCTGACGCCCGCAGAGCTGACGCTGAATGCCGACGGAACGGTCACCGGTACGCCAAAAACAACGGGAACGCTTAATTTTACGGTAAGGGCGAGCGCTGCCGGATACAGCTCCGCCACGAATGATTTTGAGATAGTTATTTCCAAGCTTGCTCTTTCATATACGGGGAAGGCCCTTGTGGCAGGCAAGGCGGGAATTGCGTATACTGGCGCAACCGTCGGGACCGCAAGCGCGCCCCAGGGCGCAGATACGGCAGCCGAGGTAAGATACACCAAAATTGACGGCCCGTCATGGCTTACTGTAGGCGGCACGACCGGCGCGCTTTCCGGCACGCCCACGGAGGAGGGAACGTTCACGGTCAACGTACGCGGATCGGACGCTAACAACAATTATCTTTCCAAAGACGCGGCGTTTACTATCATCGTCGCGCCGGTCCTTAGATATACGGGGGCAACCTTGTCGGCGCAGGTAGGCGTCAATTACAGCGGCAGCTCGCTTACGACCGCTACGGCAACGGCGTTCGGGACGGCGGCCCAGCCCGCCATAAGTTACTCGACGACCGCGGTAATGCCCTCCGGCCTTACGTTTAATGCAAACGGGCAAATCACAGGCGAGCCTGATGCTTCGGCTGCCGGGACCCATCGCTTTTCAGTGACGGCAAGCGCGGCGGGCTATGACAGCCTCGCGGCGAACTGGACTCTGATCGTTTCCGCGATGCCGCTTATTTCTTATACGTCTTCGCCGCTTATAAACGGGAAGATAGGTTCGGCATACACGGCGTCAGTCGCAACGGCGACAGCGGCCGGGAACCCGGGGATAACTTATTCGGTAACGGACGGGAACTTGCCCGGCGGACTCAGCATAAGTTCGGCGGGCGCGATCACCGGTACGCCTTCCGAGGCAGGCACATATGAATTTACGGTAACGGCCGTCGCGGTGGGTTATGCGGACGGAGAAGCGGTATTTACGATAGTAGTTGTCGATCTGGGAGCCGTTTCATATACCGCCGCACCGCTGCCGGACGGGAAAATAACAGTGGCGTATACAGGCACGGTTGCCACTGCGACGGCGCCAAACGACCCTGTTATAAACTATACCGTAACGGAAGGCAGTCTTCCCGGCGGACTCAGCATAAGTCCGGCGGGCGCGATCACCGGTACGCCTACGGCAATAGGTACATTCAGGTTTACCGTAACCGCGGCAGCCATAGATTATACCGGGGCATCAGCCGAATTTACGATTATAATCACAAATCTCGGCGCGATCACATACACCGGGCGCGCACTGACTGTCGGCTATAAAAACCAAAACTATTCTGCTTCGGCTGCGACCGCTACGGGCGCGCCGTCAATAACATATACCTTACAGTCCGGGCACAGCGTGCCCGCCGGGCTCAGCTTCAGCAACGGCGTAATATCAGGCGTCCCTACGGCTTCTGGAGATTTTTCCTTTACGGTTGTGGCCCGCGCGACGAACTACACCTTTGCGTCGGCGACTTTTACAATACATATTGACGACGGGGGTACAATTTTCGGCGTCGAATATATTGTTCCGCATACCGAGGGAACGTCGGTGACCTACGTGCTCGAGGCCGAGAATACCAATGTCGGCGGGAAACAAGGTCAGGGCTATTCCGGCCCCGGGGATTTGGTAGTTGCGCCAAGGAACAGCAATGGCGACGGTCCGTTAGCCGGCATCAGCAACGAATTCGCGATCTGCTATCTATACGCGCCGCTCCTCTCCGTCAATTACTTCATAGTATCAGACAGGGATGTGGACGACGCAGTACTGACGCTGCGGTTGAGCGCGGAATACATGAACATGATAATAAATCCTGAGACGTTTTTGATCCGCGCCGACCGGATAACCGATACGGAAATAATCGAAAAGACCCCCTATGATACTCCCGCGGGTGCATGGGGCATGTGGGACGATTATTACCTGAACTATAAAGAGCCGGGATCAAGCGATTTCAAGTATGAGGCGGCATATACCGTCGACGAGTGGGATTGCACGTATCTTGACAATGACGGCACGGCGCAGATGGGCATACAGATCAACTGCTGGCAGACGGGCGCCGAGATGGTGCCGCCACAAAACTTTTTGATCACCACACGGCTGAAATTGTTCAGAGGAGTAACATGTATCTCGCTTATCGTAAATAACGGCACCAATCCGTTAAGCGCAGAAGGCAACGCCTTGGGGACAATGTCTGCGATAGCGCCCATAATAGACTGCATAGGGATCACGACCAAGGCGCAGCTCGGTATGTACAGGGCAGCGGAGTGCGGGGTCGAGAACGGCGTCAGGAGCGACGGATGCTGGATCGATTACACCAGAAGGATTTTTTAGGATAGTGTAAGCTCGGGCGGTTTTTGCGGGAAAACTCCGGAACCGTCCGCGGTTCAACGAAGTAAAAAAAACGATTTCAGGAGATTTGAAAATGAAGGAGCTCTGGAAAAACAAAGCAGGCAGGATTTGGGTTATCGTTACGGCTGCAGTCCTCGTGCTGGGCATATTAATAAACATTCTTGCCTCAACGCAATTTTTCGACATGGTCTGCGTGTTCCTCGGCGAGCCGCAGGTGAAGCTGCTCGGCGAGGAAAAGTCCGACTATATCAAGGAATTTACAACTAAGGAAGAATCTCTTGCGAACGGCAACAAGGTTTCTAAGGAAATCTGCGAGGAGGGCTTTGTTCTGTTGAAAAACAAGGACGGGGCGCTGCCCTTGAAGCCTGCCGAAACCAGGATCAGCGTATTCGGCAAAAACTCGGTCGATATGGCGATCGGCGGCTCGGGTTCGGGCGGCAGCGTAGGAAAGGAAGCCGTCTCTATTTTTGACAGCCTGACGGCTTCGGGATTCACCTTCAATCAGACGCTGGTGGATTTTTATAAAGATAAAGATGCATCGGGCGCGGGCAGGGAACGCAACACTTCAGACCTCAATACGGGCAGTGCGCTTGCGCTTACGGAGGATTTTGTTGGCGAAACCTCCATTGATAAATACACTGAGGCCGTATGGGGATCATGCCAAGAATTCAAGGATGCCGCGCTTATAGTTATTACACGTATTGGCGGCGAAGGATTCGACTTGCCCCGCTCGGCGACCGACCATATATTGAAACTGCGCCCGGCGGAAAAGGCGCTTATTGAAAAGGTCAAGACGCTGGATTTCGGCAAAGTAATACTTGTACTTAATACTCCCGCGACGTTGGAGCTTAAGGAAATAAACGCTGACGACGGCGTGGATGCGATACTTTGGACAGGGTTTGCGGGCGGAAACGGGATGTCCGCGTTCGGCGAAATATTAAAGGGCAAAACCTTAACCGGCGTAGAGTTCAGCCCGTCGGGGAAAACGGTAGATACGTGGGCGGCAAACTTTATGCGCAATCCCGCATGGGAAAATTTCGGCGCGGCGCTCGGCGGCGATGCGTATACCAGAGGTACAGGCGCAGTTGCGCAAAAAGCATACTTTGTTGATTATGAAGAGGGAGTATATGTAGGCTACCGTTTCTACGAAACGGCTCACGCCCAAAGCAATAAAAACATGGGCGCGGGCGCAGGCGCGTATACCTTCAATTATGACGATGAAGTCGTCTATCCTTTCGGCTACGGCCTTTCCTATACAAAATTCGCCTGGGAGATCCAGAACAAGAGCGAAATCGCAGGCAAGGCATTAACGGCGAATACGTCCTTGACTTTCAGGGTCAAGGTAACAAACACGGGCGAATATCCCGGCAGGGACGTTGTACAGCTCTATGTCGCGCCTCCGTACAAAGGCGCGGGCGGCATTGAAAAACCAGCCAAGGTCCTCGTCGGCTTTGCCAAGACCAAGCTTCTTTTAAAGGACGCCAGCGAGACTCTCGAGATAACCGTTTCCAGCCCTTATGAATTTGCGTCCTATGACTATAAGGATGCGAATGCAAACGGTTTCAAGGGTTACGAAGCAGAATCGGGCAATTACTCTTTCTATATATCAAATAACGCGCATAATAAGGATGATAAGGCGCATGACGGGGCGCCGCTTGACCCGATAACCTGCACGGTAGCTGCCCCCGGAATCAAGTATGAAAAAGACCCCGCGACAGGCACAACGGTCGTCAACCAATATACGGATCAAGAGAAAGGTTTTAACTCGGACGAGGAACTCGGCAGCATTCTTTCCAGGGCGAACTGGACGGGCACCTGGCCGGCGCGCCGTACGGCAGCCGAAAAGAAGATTGACGACCGCCTTGAATGGCTGTCCGCGCTTACCAACCCGAAGTCAAATCCCAACAGGCCCGCGCAAAACGACGCGATGCCTGCCACCGGCAAATCTCACGGCGTAAAATTTTCAGAGCTTAAGGGCCTCGATTACAAGAACCAGCTTTGGGAGAAATTCCTCGATCAGCTTACCGTAAAAGAAATGAACGCTTTGGTCAACAAGGGCGCCTTCAAGACCATGCCGGTATCAAGGCTCGGCGTACCCCAGACGATTGCCGCCGACGGGCCGGTGGGTTGGTGCAATTTCCTTGGCGGCACGTCCATATACGACACGTGCGTATATCCTTGCCAGGTTGTCATTTCCTCTACGTGGAACATCGAGCGTCTGTACGACATGGGCAAGGCGATTGGTAACGAAGGGCTCGTCGGCGATATAAACAACGGCGGCACGCCGTACACCGGCTGGTACGCGCCGGGCCTGAATATTCACCGCACTCCTTTTGGCGGACGTAATTTCGAGTACTATTCCGAAGACGCACTCCTCAGCGGGAAGCTGACCGCGGCGATTGTGAAAGGCGCTGCGTCCAAGGGCGTTTACACCGACATGAAGCACTTTGCCTTAAACGATCAGGAGACGCACCGCGGCGGCGTGCTTACCTGGGCGACCGAGCAAAGCATGCGTGAGATTTATCTCAAAGCGTTCGAAATCGCGGTAAAAACAGCGAAAGCGGGGGCGGACGGCGTCAAGGTGATGGGAATGATGTCATCCTTCAACCGCATTGGCGAGCGTTGGATCGGCGGCGATTACCGCTTGCTCACGACGATCCTCCGCGGCGAATGGGGCTTTGAAGGCCTGGTCATCTGCGACTTCAATACTATATCACACCTGATCGTAAAGGACATGGTTTATGCCGGCGGAGATATCAACCTCGAAATGACGGGGGTGAGGGTATACAAGCCCAAGTCCGGCAGCGCGGCGGATGTTACGGTTTTCCGGCAGGCATGCAAGAACATTCTCTACACGATCGTAAACAGCAACGCAATGCGCGGCGAATTCAAAATGACAATGCCCACATGGCAAATATTAATGTTTATTACTGACGCCGTGCTGGCTGCCGGTTTTGCGGTATGGGGCTTCTTTGTAATAAGAAAAATCTTTTCGCGGCACAGGACTAAAATAGAGGTTCAGAGTTAAGAAATCGCTGAACAATTCGGCATCAGTTAAGCAAGGTCAAGCCGTCTGTTGACGGCTTGACCTTTGTCCAAAAATTTGGCGTTCCACTAAATATTTTGCGCCTGTCCGGCCGCTTAAAAGTAGTGCTTGCTGCCCAGGTGCTGCCTTACATAGTCAAGAGCCTCGCCGAAACGCTGAAAATGCACGACCTCGCGTTCGCGCAGGAACCTGAGCGGCGCAAGGACGTCGGGATCGTCGATCATGTCGAGAAGGTATTCGTATGTAGAGCGCGCCTTCTGCTCGGCGGCCATATCCTCGTAAAGGTCTGTTACCGGGTCGCCCTTTGACTGGAAGGCGGCCGCGGAAAACGGTACGCCGCCCGCGTTCTGAGGGTAGACGCCCAGGCCGTGCTCGACGTAGAACGCGTCATAACCGCCCTTTTTGATCTCCTCGGGCGTGGCGTTCGCGGTAAGCTGCTGCACCATCGCGCCAACCATCTCAAGGTGCGCAAGTTCCTCCGTACCTATATCGGTAAGTATGGCCTTTGCCTGCGGCGTTACGGTCGTGAAACGCTGGCTTAAATATCGCATTGCCGCGCCGGCCTCGCCGTCAGGCCCGCCGTATTGGGTAATCACCAGGCGTGCTATCGCGGGATTGGGGCGTTTTATATTGACGGGGCATTCAAGTTTTTTTTGATATATCCACATTTTTTATGTATTTCTCCTGTAATTTTATTCTGTTTAAAGCCGCCGTTATCTCTCCCACGGCCACGGGCTGTTTATATAGGTGAACTCGCCGGGGCGGGAAGGGGTAACGAACGCGTCCAGCGGCCCGTACAACCGCTCGTATTCCCTGCGGAGCTTTGCGGCCTCGGCAACAGCCATATTGTATTGTTCGATAGCTTGCTTGTCAGTCGGATGTGTGTCCAGGAAAAGCTGAAGGTCAATCGCGGTAAAATCCATTTGCATAAGCCTCAGCATAAGTGTGTCTCTGTCCATTTATTTATTCTCTCCTTTGTGTTTTTCTGCGATTTCTCTATTTCATTTTTGCGTGCGGCTGCAGCAGGTCGGGGAATACTGTGCCCTGCATCAGCGCTTTGTCCGGCGGGAAAAGGGGGCCGAACCGCTGAAAGGGCACATATGCCTGCGCGTACTGCATCTGCGGCGTTTTCACAGGCGTATTGTCGTATGTATTGACATAGTAATCGTTGTCACGATAGTTAAACATGGTTTTTCTCCTCTGTTATAAAATTTTTGGGGCGTAAAGCTCTCAGCCCATAATATGCTTTGACACAGCGAAAAAGTGAAAGCGGCGGACAGGGAAAAGTAGTGGCCGATTGTTTTAGCGCGTTTATTCAGCGTTTCCTTAAAATAATATTAAAACTTTAATCTGTCTTGACTTTTTAAGGCCAAACAAACTATAATACAGATATGGTTAATCTTAGCGGCGCTGTACGGTTTTTCGACGGCACAAATATAATTTCCTGGGGAGATGACGGCAACGGCATTGCTTATTATGGGTTTTTGATAGCGATGGCGATGCTGGTCGGCGTGGTGCTGGGGTATTTTCTGTCGCGGCGGCGCGGGATGCCGAGGGACACCGTCCTTGACATGATGCTCTGGTGCATACCTTTGGCTATCGTGGGCGCCAGGCTGTACTATGTCATATTCGACATAATCGACGGCGGCGTATGGCGGTTTTCGGACATATTCCAGCTGAGGATGAGCGGGCTTGCGATATACGGCGGCGTACTGGCGGCAATTTTAGGATGCTTTCTTTTGAGCATTTTTTATAAAAGGAAGAAAAAACCGGACGCGGTCGTGGTAAGGGCAAGAATAGACGGCATAAAAGTCAAGATAGAAGGGCTTGCCGCAGAAATAAAGGGGATCCCGGCGGACACCGAAGAGGGCAGGGAGAAGATTAAGGGACTTAACCGTCAGATAAAGAAGCTGAAGGCGGAAAATGCAGAGCTTGAGAACTCGCTTATACCAAAGCCGACGTTTTTTCAGATGGCCGACTTAGGCGCGCCGTTCCTTATTTTGGGGCAGGCGATAGGCCGCTGGGGCAACTATTTCAACGGCGAGGCGTTCGGGCCGCTTATCAGTGAGGCCTCCGGCTGGCCGAAGGCTTTCCCATTGGCGGTGTGGGTACAGCAGGACGGCGTTTGGGGCTGGCACGTGGCAACGTTCTTTATTGAATTCGTATGGTGTACGATCGGCTTTTTGATCATGCTTTATTTATCCCTGCGCAAAAAGCCGCTGCCGTCCAGTGGCTTTGTAATCGCTTTCTACCTGATATTTTACGGTGTAGGCAGGTTTGTGATAGAAATATTCAGGACGGACAGTCTGTGGCTGGTGCCCGGAGTGATAAAGATTTCGATGGTGGTGGCCGCGGCGCTGATCATCTGCGGCGCGCTTATAATTGCGGTCCCGGCTTATAAAAAGCGGAAAAATGCGCGGCTTGCGGCAGGGGCTGAAAAGCCCGTCTAGATTTTTCGGGCATAATGCAAAACCGGCAAAATGCAAAAATTGCGTCAAAAAATGATACTAAGGAGCCGTTCAATTTGTGCAAACTTGACGGCGTATGAGTATAAAAAAATCGGGAGGAAAAAAATATGGCAAGTTATGAGGTCGAAAGGCCAAGCGCAAAGAGGCGCAACGGCGGCAATATCCTGTCCGCTTTGATTATCGTGCTTTACGGGGTGTTCCTGCTGTTATACTACAAGACCGAGGTGTTCGTCAGCGAACCCGACAGGATCGGCAATATGTGGCTGACGGCGGGGCTGTTTGCAGTCGGTATCGCAGGGCTTATCTCCGGCATATTCAGAAAGAACCTGGTCGCGTTCTGGATATCATGGGCGTTCATTGTGCCCGCGGTCGTCAACATTTTAGTAAACGGCGGCGTGGGAACGTACGGCGAGCTGTACCCGGTCTACATCCTGACGCCCGCGATCGCCAGCGCGTTTACATGGCTGTTTTCCAGGGCGAAATCCTCGCACCTTAAAGCCATCATATTCTTTTCGGCAGTAGCATTGGCGTGCTTCCTGCAGTCCACAGGCGTCCTCGACTGGTGGTACGCGTTGATCATCGGGATCGTTGCGATCGGGCTGATGGTGCTGATAAATGCGATCACGTCGCGCCGCGGCCGCTGGGATGACGGCGACAGGCCGCAGCGGTCAAAACCGATAGATATGGACAACTACGACCCTAAAAATAAGGACGTATAATAAACCTTCGGCATTGAACAATATTTTTAAAAGGCGGGCGGCTTCTTTGGGGCCGCCCGAAGAATTTAATGTATAACGCAAGAAATCTTACATTGCTGACAGACCTCTATCAGCTTACTATGGCTAACGCCTATTTTAAGCAGGGGCTGCACAACAGAAAAGCCGTATTCGACCTGTACTTTAGGCATAACGGCAAGATCAGCTATGCGGTCGCAGCGGGCTTAGAGCAGGCGTGCGAATTGATAAATAATTTTTCCTACTCGGACGCGGATATCGATTATTTGAGGAGCCTGAGGCTTTTTGACGAGGAATTTTTCAGGTACTTGAAGGGCTTTAAGTTTTCCGGAGATATTTACGCCGCACCCGAGGGGACTATCATATTTCCGGACGAACCGATACTGACGGTTTGCGCGCCCGTTATCGAGGCGCAGCTTTTAGAGACTGCCCTTTTAAATATTGTCAACCATCAGACGCTTATCGCCACCAAGTCGTCCTATATCTGCGAGGCGGCAGGGGGTGATCCGGTGATAGAATTCGGCCTTAGGCGCGCGCAGGGGCCGGATGCGGGGCTGTACGGCGCAAGGGCGGCAATCATCGGCGGCTGCACCGGGACAAGTAACGTCATGGCCGGAAAATTATTCGGGATCAAGCCGTCGGGGACAATGTCGCACAGCTATATCATGTCGTTTGACGACGAATACAAGGCGTTTTCCGAGATGGTCAAGATCTATCCCGACAATTGCCTCTTGCTGGTCGATACCTATGACACGTTAAAGAGCGGCGTACCCAACGCGATAAGGGTCTTTAAGGAGCTGAAAGCGTCCGGGGAATGGCCGGGGCGGTTTCTGGGCATCCGGCTGGACAGCGGCGACATGTCGTACCTTTCGAAAAAAGCGAGGGCGATGCTGGACGCGGAAGGGCTCAGTGACGTAAAGATAATGGTTTCCAACGAGCTGGACGAGAACATAATCCATTCCCTGAAGGCGCAGGGCGCGAAAATAGATATGTGGGGCGTGGGCACAAAGCTGATAACCAGCGAGAATATGCCTTCTTTGGGCGGCGTGTACAAGATGGCGGCATTCGAGGACGAGCGCGGCGGGCTCAGCCCTAAGCTGAAGATCAGCAACTCGGTGCAGAAAATAACCAATCCGGGATTTAAGGAAGTGTTCCGCATATACGAAAATAAGTCGGGCAAGGCGATCGCCGACCTGATCGCGCTGCGCGGTGAACGCCTTGATTTTAGGGACGGGTTTACCATCATACACCCGACCGACCGCTGGAAAAAGATGGAGATCAGCGATTTCAACGTAAAACCGGTGCTGGTCAAGGTTTACGATAAGGGAGTACAGGTGTTTTCCGAGCCGGATGCGGCCGGTTTGCGCGCGAGATATTTTAAAGAAAAGGAAACCTTTTGGGAGGAGATCATGCGTGTGGTCAATCCCGAGGTTTACAAGGTCGATTTATCCGACGGGCTGTATGCGCTGAAGTCTAAGCTGCTGGGCCAGTAGCATTTTGCCGGATTTTGTCATAAATACATTCCGGACTTTGTGAATATGATCGTTTTTTGTGCGCGCCTGTATAAAAAAGACGGGCGCGTACTTTATTTTTTTGTATGTTTGTTGTATAATATATTCATATGATAAAACCGGTAAAGCGGTAAAATTGTCCGCGGAGCCCCGGGTTTTATCCGCGCCCGTAATTTTTTGCGGGCGGCAGAGAGCGGAGCTATATTAAAACGGCAGGTGATACAGGTGAAATTCGATTTAGAGAGAAAGGGCTACAACAAGGCGCAGGTCGACGGGCATTTAAAACAGGTCACACTGCAATATGAGAACTCGCTTGCCGAGCAAAAAGACAGGATCTTCGAGCTGAAGGGCAGTATTTCGATGGCTGAAAAGCTGCTGGACGAATATAAAAAGAAGGAAAGCGAGATCAATTCCGCGCTGCTTGCCGCAGTCAACAAGGCCAAGGAAATGGAGGATGCCGCCGAGAAGAAATATGACCTGGAGATACAGCGGTTAAAGCTGTTCAACGCAAAATGGCAGTCGTATTTCAACGAGATAATCAAGCGTTACCCTGTTGACGACAACCTTGTCTCCGTCGCGGCGTTCACCAGCGAGATGGCGGGTATCCTTTCGGGCAAAACCTCAGACGCCGGCAGGCCGCATGACGCGCAAAAAGCCGAGGAGAAAACGCTGAAAGCGAAGCCGTCAAAGGAAAAGGCGCAGGACAAGACGCCCGCGCC
The DNA here is from genome assembly GCA_031553565.1 of Eubacteriales bacterium. GTDB lineage: Bacteria > Bacillota > Clostridia > Christensenellales > DUVY01 > JAVBLK01. The sequence continues at coordinate 741 of JAVBLK010000022.1, read as the reverse complement.
GGTGCTTAAGCCCTCTGACGTGAAGGCGCAGTTCGAGGCTGAAAAGAGACGCTTGCAGGAAATAACGCCCGCCGACCCGGTGGGTTCGATAAATACATATTTTCAGAATCAGGAAAAGGCCGACGCGGCGAAAAAAGGCAGTGCGGCGGGGGACGCGCCGGCAAAGAGCGGTGGCTTCGATATCAACGAGGCGCTGCATCCCGATCAGGATATTGCCGAGATACTGCGCGACCTGGGGATATTCGGGGAAAAATAAACCGGCATCATATCCCGGGGCAGAGAAACATAATAAATACCCTTGCTTCAGAAATTTCAAGTTGATTGGATTCTATATATTTTGTTATATGAGTGACGCTGTCACTCATATTTTTACTTTTACGCTAATATTTATATACAGGATAACATGCATAATTCTTGACGCATCAGACAAATTGCGGCAAAATCCGCCGTTATTTCCTATAAAGCGATATGCCTGTCCGGGATAGAATTTTGGTAAGGCCGCGGCGCGTTTTATAAGCAAAACAGTATGTATATATTTGTTTTGACGGCGGGAAAACGGTAACTATTCCGGACATTGAACAGGTTACCGCTTTTAGACTCTTAACAAAGATGCGAATAAGTCTTTTAAGCAAAACAGCAATAGAGATAAATGTGATAAAATAATGATATGGAAAAGCAAGTAAGTTTTAGTGAACTTGAGTATAGCGGGAAACGGAAAAAGACAAAGCGGGAAATATTTCT
>JAVBLK010000018.1:0-26185 GCA_031553565.1 Eubacteriales bacterium | reverse complement strand
CATGAATTATTGCATTTAGGACAGAAAAGTGATACATTTGCAGACATAAGGCATTCTCCTTTAAGTGATGTTTTGTGTGTGCAAACCAATTATATCACTTCCGGGACGAGTGCCTTATTTCATGTTAAGTTAACAGAACGATATTTTTTTGAAGGTGACAAATGAAAAAAGCAATACTCGCAGCTATTATCGGGCTGTCCGTGGTCGCATGTCCGATTCTTTACTTTTTAGTCGGTCCGAAGTTTGATGGCGACCAAATTGATATATTGATAATACTCGGTATCATTGCAAGCGCCAGCGGGATATACTGTTTTATTGTCGGCGAAATCACAAAGAATAACAGTCAAATGGATAAGCTGTGGAGCTTGCTGCCCGAAGTATACATATGGATAATTGCCATAAAAGGCGGCATGAATTTACGTTTAATTATAATGGCATCTCTTGCGACGCTTTGGGGTATTCGCTTAACCTTCAACTTTGCCCGTAAAGGCGCATATCATCTGAAGTTCTGGAAAGGGATAGAAGATTACCGCTGGTCGGTATTAAGAAATAAAAAGGAATTCCAGCCGCATTGGAAATGGATGGTCTTTAATTTTCTTTTCATTTCTGTCTATCAAAACGTATTAGTTCTCGCCACAACTTTCCCTGCGCTTGTTGCCATTAATTCTACAGTACCGTTCGGGTGGGTCGACATTTTGGCCGCCGTCTTGATGCTCGGTTTTATTGTCTACGAATTTATTGCCGACGAACAGCAATGGAAGTTCCATCGTAAAAAATTGGCGCTCTTAAAAGAAGGCAAAAGTTTAGAAGATTTACCCGAGCCTTTCAGCAAGGGCTTCAACACCACCGGATTGTGGAAATACAGCCGTCATCCCAATTATTTTGCCGAACAGTGTGTTTGGATCTCATTGTATATATTTAGTATAGGCGCAGGCATTGGGATATTTAATTGGAGTATTATAGGCGCATTACTATTAATAGTGTTGTTTGTTGGCAGTTCAAACTTTGCGGAAGAAATCAGTAAGGGTAAATATCCCGCATACAACAGCTATTATAAACAGACGTCCCGGTTTATTCCTTGGAAAAGACGTCCCGATTTAGTCCTTGAAAAAGATGCCCCGAATGAGGCGGCTCAAAATTCATAAACTGCAATCTAAAAGGGGCTGTCTCACGGTAAAAAAAGTGAGATAGCCTCTTTTTCCTTATCTTAAAAGCCGCATTACCCCGCCTCTTTGGCGGGTTGCATCGCTTGCGCTATCCCCACCCTTGCGCAAAATTATTAACCATTTATTCATTATTTCCTTAGTTTCTGTATTACGACCTGGATATTGGCATCTAAAGTATTTTCGATGTGCTGATATACCAGATTCAAACAGGTCCCTTCGCCGCCCCGCACATAGAATGTTGTACTGAAGATCGGAGCACTGGTGTTGAGCGGTTGGCTTATGGCGCTATAATTCGTTATCGTATCATTTATCACAGCAAATATCCTGCAAATACCCGGTGAAGGCAGCCTTGCCTGAGCATGGAAAGTTACCAGGTAGCCGCCCTCGGCAAGTATCAGATCTTTCCCGTCTTTAAGCCGGATGTGAGGGCTGGAATCATCTGTTTCCATCAGTCCAATGGGAAATGTCCCGCGCCAAGTCTCACCGCTTTCTATAAAAACGGCATAGTCAGAGGCACACCTGCATTCCGGACATGGGCAACAAGGATACGGCTGACATATGCAACAGCTGCAGCAGCTTTTTTCGCATGATCCGTTGATTCCCGTATTATCTTTTTGTCTTACTCTGTTCTCTTTTATTATATAATCCTTCATAGCATTTCCTTTTAAAGGCGCGATATCACGCGCCCGGCTAACTATCTCTATGCAGTATTATATTCAAAAAGCGGTATATTGTTTAAGGAAACGCTGAATAAATAAGAGTGGACATTTTTGTGGAGAATAAGATTTTGGATGGATTTTTGAGGGCAGAACTGTCAAAAATTTTAGCTCATAGCAGAGCTATAAGTTAAAATTTTAGGCGTTAAGGTAGCGATGAATAAATGAGATCAATTTAGAGCAAGTATTTTTTAGCCTGGAAATGACTTGTTTATGACGCAAATAGTAGAACTATTTGCTAAGTTAAGAAGGCATTTCCAGACAAAAAAGACGCGGCTATAAATTATATCGAATTATTCAGCGGTTCCTTTATATGCCGTTGACTTTTCTGAACCAAAAAGACGCCAAAAGATATCTCCACAAATTTGGCCACTTCTGAATAAATACTCGAGCTGATTCGGATGGATTTTTCGGGGATTTTTAATGAGAGGAAGCAATACCGGTTTATGTCGGGCGAGCAGCCGCGAAAAGGCGCCAAAAAGCAGCCGAAAGCAGCCGAAAGGCTGAAACATCGGCTTTTTAGCGTAAAAACGATATAGTCATGAAAAATCTATGCAACCTGATGTTCAGCGGTTGCTTAATGAAACGGTATAGCAGAGCATTATAACGCCGTGCCTGTTTTAGGCGCGTAAAACTGCGATATATCCACGCCCTCCGATTCAAGCAATCTCATTTTTATTTTTAAGCCCGCCGAATAGCCCGTCAGGCTGCCGCCGCCGCCCACGACCCTGTGGCATGGGATTATTATTGATATAGGGTTATGCCCGACCGCGCCGCCCACTGCCTGGCCGGACATCCTGTCCAGTCCGCGCTGTGCCGCAATTCTTTTTGCAATGTCACCGTAAGTAATAACCTTGCCGTACGGGATCCCGCACAGGATCCGCCAAACATCCCGGCGGAAGCTGCTGCCGGCCGGCGCCAGCGGCAATTCCTTCAAATCGGGTTTTTCGCCAGCGAAATACCTGTCAAGCCATTTTTTTGCCGCGGTGAATATCGGCAATTCTTTGTCTTTTGGTAAAGCGCCGGCGCCGCCGTGATATTTTTGCCCCTCAATCCACAAGCCGGTAAGATTCCCGCTGCCGTCGCACTGAAGCGTTAAAAGCCCTATGGGCGACGGGTATACCGTCATATAATGCATTTTGCCTCCCTCCTTACAACGTGTTCCAGAGGCTTATGGTCGCATAGCTGCGCCATGGCCGCCAATTTTCAGCCGCCGTCAGCATTTCTTTTGCGGACAGCGGCGCAAGAGCCTTTTTGATCCCTGCATCCGTTTCAAGAAAAGCGTTCGTATACGCAAACGCACGCATAGCGATATACTGCGCCGTCCAATTCCCGATGCCCTTAATAGCCATCAGCTTTTCAATTTCACGTTCAGGCTGCGCGTATATGTCAAAACCGATATCCCTTTGCGCCAATACTTTTGCAAGTTCGCAGATCGTTTGCGACCGCGCCCCCGTAACGCCCAGCTTCCCTAATTTATCTTGGATCGCGCCGCCAAAGGCAATTATATCCTCAGGCGAAGGAAAAGCGCGGGTCAGTCCCTCAATCCCGGTTTGAACGGGTATTCCGTATTCCCCGGCTATTCTTGCCGCCAGCGTGCCGGCGGCTTTTACGCTGATTTGCTGTCCCAGCACCGCCCGCACCGACATTTCAAAGGCGTCAAAGCTCCCGGGTAAACGTGTGCCTAAAACAAAAAGGCCGGGGCGGATGACGTTCATACTTTCCAGCGTTTCGTATATTGTATGCGGCTCGCAATATAGATCGAACTGGTTGCGGAGCCGCGCCAAAACCTGCGGCAGCACGGGCAGTAACGTTTCGGAAAGCGTTACGTTCAGGACGTTTTTAATAGGGTCGTTATCTATGCAGAGCCAGCCGTATATACGTTTATTTTCCGGGCTCAAAATACTCACGGTCCGGTAATATTTCCCGTCCTTGATTTTTTCCACGCCCGTAATCGCCCGTCCGGCAAAAAACTTTAACAGCGTGTCCCACATATACGGCGGACGGTAACCTAACGCCAGCGTTATTACGCCGTTACATTTCTTTTTTGATAAACTCTGCTTTCTGATTGATGAAGGCGTAAGATTATACCGCGCCTTGAACGTGTCGTTGAAACGCCGCAAGCTGCCGAATCCTGCCGCCATTGCAACGCCTGTAACCGATAGGTCCGTGTCTGTCAAAAGATTTTTGGCAAGGAGTAATCTGCAGGTCTGAAGGTATTGAACGGGCGTTACTCTGTATTGCTCCTGAAACACACGGCGCAAATGCCTGTCCGAAAACCCAAGCCGGGCGGCGACCCCGCCTAAGCCCTGTCCGCTGCAGAACGCCTGCTCCATCGCGCGCGCCGCTAAGCCGGCCAGCGCGGTCCCGGAGTCCGTTATTGAGATACCCGGCGCAAGCTCCGGCCGGCATATAAGGCACGGGCGGTAGCCCGCTTGCTCGGCTTCGGCGGCGGTCGGATAAAAACTGCAATTCTCCGGCTTTGGTAACTTTGCCCTGCAGACCGGGCGGCAATATATCCCGGTCGACGATATGCCCGCGAAAAAACGCCCGTCAAACCGCGCGTCCTTCGCCTTGAACGCCGCATATAAATTGCTTTTGCCGTACATCATATATTGCTATAATTATAGCACATTAAAAAAAGAATACTCGCTGTTTTCGGACATGCAACTGCCTTTGGGGTGATCTTTACACTCCTGCCTATTCCTCGTTATCCTCGCCGCCGGCCCTTGCCTGCTTTTGCCGGGATAAGTACGGCGCGCACAGCCGGTCGATACGCATAAGCTCGGTCGAGGTCAACCGGCGCCATTTCCCGCACTTGACGCCGTCAAGAGTCAAAAACAGAAATTTAGTGCGGATAAGCGACGTAACCCGGTAACCTAACGCCTCGCACATCCGTCTGATCTGGCGGTTATAACCCTGGGTCAGTATTATCTCGAAGCCGTGCTTGCCGGCTTTTGATATATTGCAGGGCTTGGTGACGACACTCTCGTCACGGACGGGGTTGTATATCCTGACGCCCTTTGACATAGCGGTAATAAACTCGTCGGTCACAGGCTTATCTACCGTAACGCGGTAAACCTTTTCATGGCCCGTCTCCGGCCGCAAAAGCGCGTTGACATAATCGCCGTTGTTGGTAAGCAGCAGCACGCCCTCGCTGTCTTTATCCAGACGGCCGACCGTAAACAGCCTTTTAGGATAATTCACATAGTCGATTATATTATCGGGGTCAGCCTTATCCGCGGTGCTGGTTATCCCCTTAGGCTTATAGACCAGCAGGCAGACCGTGCCCTTTGCCGCGCCCTCGACAGGCTCGCCCGACACGCACACCTCGTCGCCCGGCTTCACCGTCTGCCCCAGCCGCGCCGTTTGTCCGTTTACGGTGACCTCGCCGCGCCCGATATATTTGTCGGCCTCGCGCCGGCTGCAAAAGCCGCTTTTCGAGATGTAATGGTTCAATCTTATACTTTCGTTTTCCATTTGAATATTGTACACAAAAAATGGCGCTTTGTAAAATATAAGCCGGCCCGGCCTTAAAACATATATAACTTCGGCTGCGGATAAAGCCTGCGATAACACCGGCAGCCATGCGTTTACAGCTCTATCGACTTTGTCGCGATCTTTTCGGCAAACGCCATATCGTGCTCGATAAAGACCATTGTTGGCCGGTATTTTAAGATGAGCTCCTCTATCTGCAGCCGCGAGAAAATGTCGATGAAATTCAGCGGCTCGTCCCAGATATACAAATGCGCCTGATCACACAGGCTTTTTGCGATAAGCACCTTTTTCTTTTGCCCCTCGCTGTATTCCGATATGTCCTTGTCAAACTGTACCCTGTCAAAATCCAGCTTTATAAGTATCGTCTTAAACAGGCTTTCATCAAGCTTATTCTCAAGCGCATACTGCTTCAAACCGCCGGAAAGTCCCGCCGCGCTCTGCGGCACGTATGAAATGATAAGGCCGCTTTGCACGTTCAATATGCCCGACGTGGGCTTGACCTCGCCTGTAATAAGCTTTAACAGCGTTGACTTTCCGCTGCCGTTTTTGCCTGTGACGGAGATCCTGTCGCCGCGGCATACTGTAAAGCTGATATCGCAAAGAACGCTTTCCCCGCCGTAGCCTGCAAAAAGCCCGGAACCCTCGACCAGCTTTTGGGTGCGGAATTCCAGCGGCCTTAATTTAAGCTCCTCGTTCGTTTCAACGTTTTTTAAAAGCTTGGTCTTTTCATTGGCGGCTTCCGTACTGCGGCGTTCCAGGATTTTCGCCGACTTCATCTGCTTGGCCGCCTTATGGCCCAAAAAGCCCGTATCCTTGAACTCGGTGCGCGGGACGTTGTATTTTGCGCGCTCGGCGTTATCCGCCCACGCCGACTTGCTTTTTGCGGCGTCCGTCAGGCGTTTTATCTGCCCCTCCAGCTTCTCGTTTTCGGATAGCTCGAAGCTGTCGCGCCGCTCCTTATTCTCCATCCAGACGGAAAAGCTGCCCTTTGTCACCTGTATGTCGGCCTTGTTGATCGACAGCGTGTGGTCGGTACAGCCGTCCAGAAATTTTTGGTCGTGCGAGACAAGGATAAAACCCTTCTTACCGCTTAAATATCCGCACACCTTTTTCCGCGCCGCCGCGTCCAGGTGGTTCGTCGGCTCGTCGATCAGTAAAAAGCTGTTTTCTTTTATAAAAAGTATCGCCAGCATTACCTTGCCTTGCTCGCCGGGGCTTAAGGTGTTATACGGCCGGTAAAGCGCGCCCTCGTCCATATCAAGAAGGCTCAGCTCCTTTTGCAGCCGCCACAGCTGAAAATCCGGATCAAGCCTTCCTGCGATCTCCGGCGGCGTCAAATCCGCGTCGCTTACGCTAAAAGGAAAATACTCGAAATTGACCGATGCGGAAATAACGCCGGAATATTCATATTCGCGCATAAGCAGCTTTAAAAACGTAGTCTTGCCCCTGCCGTTCCTGCCGGTGAACCCAAGCCGCCAGTCCGTATCCAGCTGGAACGAAACGTTATCGAAAATAACGTCGTGGCTGGTGTCATATGAAAAAGTAAGGTTTTTGATATTTATAAGCGACATGTGTTACGGCCTCCATGACTCGTTTGATTCAAAGCTGCAATATCGGATTGTTTTTCAAAAAAAAACGGCTCTTGGAAAAAATCTCTCCAAAAGCCGTTGATAGCGCAATAAGTAATAATACAGATTTTTTCCCGACCGGCATTAAACGGATATGCCGCCGCAGTGCGGAAAGCACAAATCGCAATGCCGTGTTTTTTGTTTTTTCAGGAAAAAGCCTTCATTCGATCACCAAAACAATATAGTATACTAATCCGCGTTTTATATTATTAAAACGCTATTTAGTAAATATTAGCTTAAATAATGCTTTTTGTCAACTTTTCTTTTACAATGCTATTATGCCGCGGGGCCGTCTAATATCGTTACGGTGCCGCCGGTGCCGTCCAAGCGTATCGTGTCGCCCGTCCGTATCAGGCGCGTGGCGTTGTTGACGTTCGCCACCAGCGGCAGCGCATACTCCCTTGCCACGACCGCGCCGTGCGACAATGCGGAGCCGACCTCCGTTACCAGCCCGCTTATTAAACAATAGTAAGGCGACCAGCCGATATCGGTGTATGCCGCGACCATGATCTCGCCCTTTTTCAATTGCTGCGCATCCTTAAGCTCGCGGATAACGCGCGCTATGCCTGTGACCGTGCCGCGGCTTATAGGCGCGCCGGGCAGTATCGTGCCCGTCCCCGCCGGACCCGCATCGTTCTGCACGGCGGCCGGCTTCCCGACATAGACCTCGTTAAAATTCAGCCTGGCCTGACTGTCTAACAGGCGACGCCTTTGAATGGCGCGTTTAACCAGCCGCTGGTCCTTTTCGGCAATAAGGCGCCCGATCTCCTGATGCGTTAAAAAATGTATCAGGTCGGCGTCGGGCAGCGCGCCCGCGTCAAACAGCATACCGGCCAGCCGCCTGTATGCAAGCTTGAAGATATTTGTGATCTTGATAAAACGCGATTTGCTGTACTCGCGGTTTGTTACGCCGTTCCTTGCTTCTGCCGCCAAAAATCCGACGGCCTTCTTCGCCGCGCCCTTTACGCCGCAGTTTTCGATAAGGCTCTTTAAATCTTTCCCCGGCTGCTTTACCGGCTCGATGCCGCCGGAGCTTATGACTGTCGCAAGATATTGGGCAAAAGCCTCAGGGTTTTCTGCCCAGCCCTTTGAGCGCATTTCCGCCTCCCTGACAGCGCGGTGCCCGTGCCGTGACATAAACATATCGTAATAGCGTCTGGTCTCGCCGGCCGAAACGCTTAACGCGCCGGCAATTTCCTGCGCCTGCATTTTTCCCGCGCCGGGGTATTCGGCGATAAACGCGCGCGCCAGCGACCGCATCGCCCTTAAAATATCGACGCTTTCGATATCGTCAATGCCCTCTAAGAATTCGGCAATTATGCTCTTTGACTTCTCCTCGTCCTTGTGCGCCTTATTGAGGACGGAAAAGAGGGCGCTGCTCATCGCGCCGCTGTGGCTGGACGTTATGTAATGCAGGTAGACCGAATGCATCAGGACCTGCAGCTTGTTGTCGATATCGGAATAGAGCGACCCTGTCGTTTCGCCCGACAGCTTCAAACCCAGCGACATATCGTCCAGCTCCTTACGCGCGCGGTTTCTGGACAAAAGAAAGCCCAGGTACCGGCGCATATTATTGAGCCGTATAAAAATATTGTACTTCTTAAAGCTTGTGTCGCCCTTTTCCTTAAAGATCTTTCCGCAGATCGACAGATTTATGTCGTCCATCTTGGCGCCTACTATCGCGCCCTCCATCTTGTAGATCGCCGACAGGTTGATGAACAGGTTGTTGGAAACCGGCAGCGCGCACGAGCCGGGCGCGACCTCGCTAAGTTTTTTATAAACGCCCGCCGTCACCAGCATTTTGCGCATCCCGTAATCGATCCCCTCCAGGCTTGTCGATATAGTCAGCGGCGTTACCGCGCCGGGCATCATCTCGCCGATATTGCACTTTGTGATGACCTGCCCCGTCATATCGTATTTCGGGTCGAATTCGTCGATTTCAGCCGAGTCGCTGACAGTGATAGGCCGCGCCTGCAGCCAGTACAGCACGCCTTCCCGGTCGATCGCCCATTCAAGGTCGAGCGGCATGCCGAATATCCGGGACATATCGGCCGCCTCGCTGAAAACCGTATGCAATTGCCGGGCAGAAAGCATCCCTTCGGCCGCAGCGATGCCTTGCAGCGCGGCCCCGGACAAATCCGACTTATCCGCGCTGTAACGGCTGCTCTTCGAGGTTCCCGATACCAGCGCCTCGCCGAGGCCGCGCACCGCCTCGATCAGAATATGCTTATCATTTCCCGGCTCGTCTGTAAAGCATACGCCGGCAAATTCCGGGCTGATCATTTCCTGCACTACAACGCTCATCTTCACGCTCTTTGCCTGTTTGAAGTATGCGGAATAGCTCTCGGCCGTCGCGCTGTACAGCGATTCTACGCATTTTATAACGGCCTGCTTAAATTCCTTTACGCCGGAAACGTTCAAGATAGTGGCGTATTGCCCCGCCGCGGAATAGTCCGCGCCGTCCTCGGCCGTTGCGGACGACCGGACGGCGGCGTGTTTTATTCCCGAATCAAGAAAACGCCGCGCAGCAGTGTCAAGGTCACGGCCTAAATCGAGATCGATCATGACGAAACCCGGCGGCACGTTAAAGCCCGCTTCGCTCATCTTAAACAGCCCTTTCGCCTTGCCGCCAGACGCATAAAGGTCGCACTCGGTTATATTGTTCAGCTCGTAAATTTTCATACGCTTATTACCCTCGATTAGTTTTATAGACGGCGGCGCAGCGGCGCTTACCGCCGCTTTGGCAACGCGCGCCCCCAGCGGGACTTATCGCTGTTATAGCCGAATTCCTGTATGCCGCGCCCCGGAACACCCTCTACGCTGTATGTCCCGATACCCTCGTAAATACGGTAACGGCCGCCCTCAAAATCAAACGGGAAGGCGGCTTCCAGTTCGGCCGAGCATTTATAGACCTTGTTATCGGTCAGCAGCGTTTCGTATTGAAAGGACAGCGGCGGCCGCCCGTCCTGCCCGATATTGTCCATCGTGGTCGTATCCAGTACCGAAAGGCACTTTTCGCCGCCGATCATATAGCCCGTCCTAAGCTCGCTGAGTATCGGGTAACGCACCATATTGGTATTCAGCGTCTTCCCGTTTGACAGCGACGCTATATGCCAGCAGTGGCGGTCAAAGCCCGACCAGACCCTGCGGCCGTAGGAATGGTCGCGTATCCCAGCCGCATCTATATAAAAATCCCGTTCCCCGGCCGTAAGCTTGCCGGTGATCCGCCCGGTCTGTTCTGTATGTATCTGATGCAAAAATTCTAAATCCTTCCTGAAATTTTTCCCCCACTTGATCCCGGAGAGCGCCCTGGAATAAGGGAAAACATCGGTATCGGCCGAAAACTCGTACAGCCTGTCCGTACAAATGAAAGTACCGTTAAACTCGCCGGGGATATCTCCGCCGTATTTTTGCGCGATCCTGTTTTCGTCAAGGCGGCATTTTTTCAGGTTTCCTTTGAAACTGAACCTCCAGATTTTCAACGCCTCGACGCACTCGACGGACAAGGCAGACTTACTTTCCGGCACCAGTTCGTCAGACGCCGCGTAAATATTGCCTGCCCTGTCATAATAGGTGAACCATATCTCATGCGTATGACCGCCCCTTATGCCCAGTCTGCAAAATACCGCGGCGCCGTCGTCCTGGAACGCGCAAAAATAATAGCTGTTGTTCATATCCTCTGGCGCGTCGTTATCCAGACGGTAAAACTCGCTGGCGGCCGCGTTAAAGGGGTTGTCCCGCTTACGCTTTAAAATAGAACGTTTGATAACGGCAGCTTTGATCTTCTGCTTTAAACCCATGATCCCTCCTGTTTTTTTTAAGCGGCTTGCCTGCTGTAATAAACCGGCTTTTAGTTTATTTACCATAGCTTCCGCCTGTCCCGCGCACAAAAAAAGTGGCTTCGCCACACTTGCAAATTTGTGGCTGCCCGGGTTTTTTGCTGCGATTTTTCCCACGGCACAAAAAAATGCCGTAACACAATCGTTACGACATTACAAAAAGCATAAATAAGGACATCACCGCGTTAAAGACGCGGTTTTATGGCTGCTTTTATAATAATGTATATAATAATTGCGTTATATATGCGGCCGGCAAAATAATAAAACGCCTGCCGTATATACAATGTGATTATATCATTCGTACCGGTATATGTCAACATTTACAAAAACCGGGAATGATGCAACAAAAACAGGAATTGCGTGCAAAAAATAATGGGCAAAAAATATATGCGTTTCTTTCCAGACTCCGCCTATGCGGCGGGCGGCTCCCATTCAAGGATCAATTTTGCCGTAAACATATTCTTCTCATACGCGACAGACAGGCTGTTCCTAGGATGCGTGTTGATAATTTTCCTCACCGATTTCAAGCCTTGCCCGGAATGGCCCGCTTTTGTGGTGTAGTCGCGCTCAAAAATTTTACCGATATCGACAAAGTCCTTTGTCGAATTTGATATCTGCACAGCCGCCATATTATTTTCGGCCGAGCATAAAATCTGCAGCCTTTTATTTTTCGACTCAGCCGCCGCTTGTATCGCGTTATCAAGGAGGTTGCTTAAGATCCTGCACAGATCGAGGTCGTTCATCGTAATGCCGGCTATCACGTCCGCGCCCTTTATTCCGACTTCGATCCCGCATTCCTCGGCAGCCTGTTTTTTTACCGAAAATAGCGTATGTACGGGCGGCCTGCCCCTTAAGGAGGATATCACATCCAGCCCGCTGCCCGCCGCCGTTGTCATTTGGGTCAAAGACCTGTGGTATTTCCGGAGGCCCGCAAGATCCTCGTTCTCCAGATATCCGCCGTAGGTTTGCAGGATATTGTAAAAGTCATGCTTGACGCGGCGGAATTCGGTATTGACGGTAAGAAGCGAATTGATATATACGGCCGTTTCCTTTGTCTGCCATTCGATCAATGTGCGCCTGTTTTCGTTGTGCCGGGCAAAAAGCAGATATGCCTGTAACACTATCATGATCCCGTACAGAATCACAACAGCAGGGGCGAACGGCGCGCGGTATTGCCATTGCCGTAAAAACATCAGCCTTACCGTGACGGATAACAAATATGACACCGTGACTGAAAAAAAAGTGTTGGCAAATCTTCGGACGACGATAGCTCCGCCGCCGTAGTTAGACGGCAGCGCAAGAAACCTTTTACTAGCACTAATGTATTTTCTCATAACGAAATTCGTCAAGAAAACAAATACTGCGGTAATTATCAGCGCCAGAAGGTCGGGCGCGAATGCCCCGGACCAAAAGGCATCGACACCCATAATACCGGACAGAATATTGCAAAAAAACGCATAGAAAAGCAGACCCAGATATTGCGCCATAATCAGCCATTCCAGCGACACGGCTGCCGCACCGTCCGACATCCTGAACACATGCCGGTAGACCGGATAATACAAAAACAATACAAACGGGTTCGGAAAAACCAAAATGCAATACAGCACTACGTCCATATCGTTGTCCGGATAGAAACAATAACCGATAATAACCGGCGTGATTTCGATCAATGAGATCAGTAATACTCCAAAAATAAAATTCGGGAAACGTACTTTCCTCTTTGATAAAAAGAAAACCTGGGAAACGAAAACGCAGTTTACGACAAATTTACATATTAATGTTACCCCGAAAATAATAATTGCTGCAGGCAAATGCTCCATTAGAAACGCCCTCGTCTCTGATAAATTTTTCTGTTATTGATACTCCCCGCTTATGGCGCTGTCATTCTGATACAAGGATAAGGGAATCAGGTCGTCATTTAGACATACTAAAACCATTTCAAAGTCAGTTTCAAACGCGGATCAGTATCATCCGGAAAAGACCCCGCTGTAAATTGGATCGAATTATTCAGCGTTTCCATAATCATTTTTGCCGGGGCTTGCTTTTCATGCAGGCGATCGCCTGCATCAGCTTTTCCATTTCGAACGGCTTTTCCAAAAAATAATCAAAGCAGCTTTCCTTTATAAAACTGCCGCCCGTCATTGCGGCAATAGGAACGGCCGCGCCGGGGCCGCCGGCGGCGCGTATTTCCTTTGCTGCCGCGATACCGTTCAAAACCGGCATCTGGATATCCATAAAGATCATTTCGTATTTTTCGGGATCACCGTAAAATATATCGGCGGCCTCGCGCCCGTTGCACGCCGGATATGCCGTAACGCCCTTGCGGTTTAAATACGATATGATATTGGAGCGCAAAAATTCATTGTCCTCGGCGACAAGCGCGGTAACTCCCCGGCAAAGCGTCTCAAGTGACTCCGATGTATACATAGGCACCGGTTCGGCAGCGCAAACGAGGCTTTCCTGCGCACCGGACGGTTTTTTACGCGCCGCGTTTTTAAAAACACTCATGGCTGATACCCACTCTCCCCTTTGCATATGCCGCCAAGCGGCATGTTTGTTATATTTTAACATATAAACATGAATAAAGCGACAAAAAAACCGGCAAGTTGACAATTATTGACAACTATGCCGGCGTAAAAAACTCATTAGGGCGCAACGGTTTTTGGGGTGCAGCTTGCCGGCGTATATTCAGATACCCCGCTTACTCAACGCTCTTTAAGCTGTCGATCATCTTGATTTTTTTCAGCCGCTGGCCGAATATCAGGTTTATACCGGCAGCGGTCAGCAGCGATATAAGCGTCGCGTATACGTAAGAGACTGCCTTGATCCCGTAAATAAATGCGACAAGCTCTATTTTATTTATCGACATGACAAGATACAGTACTGGAAAACCGAGTAACAGCCCCAGCCCCGTCCCAACAAGCACCAGCATCATGATTTCCAGCACCAGCGAGGCGGATATCTCCATATTGGAAAAGCCCAGGACCTTAAGGGTTGCAATACTGCGGTTCCGCTCCTTGAGGTTCAGCAGCGACAAATTGTACAGTACCACGACCGACAGCGCGATAGCAAATATCATCATCGTGTATTTTATGGTGTCGATCGAGGAGACCGAGCGGGTCACGCTCTCGCGCATCTCATTCATACCGGTGGCGTAGCCTGTCCCGTTTTTTTCCTTGATAAGTTCAATAAGCCCGTCCGACTGTTCTGCGGCGATCCACATTCCGGGCGAGCAGTAGCTGTCCGAGAAAATATCGCTTGTTACAAAAATGCCCTTTGTAAGCGCGGTCTCGATGATGCCGGTAACTGTAACACGGTAAATATTCGCGCCTGAGGTCAAGGTCAAAAGATCGCCAGTGCTTACCTTCATTTCGCCGGCGATAGATTTGGACAGCAGCGCGCCGCTGCCGGGGCTGATCGTGGTAAACTCCGAGCCGTCCGCTATCTCGAACGCCTTAATGTTTTTTACCGCCGAGTCTGTCCGCGCGGTCATATAGTACGTAAGATATGTTTCATAGCCGCTTACCGTCCCGTCCTCGTACAACCCGGTCATGAATTCCAGAAAGACGTCCTCCTGTGCGGCAGTGTACGATGTTGAAATATCGTATTTAAACTGTCCGCCCAATTCCAGATCCACGCTGTTATTTATCGTGTCGCCGATGCCGAAACTGCAAACCAGCAACGCGACACAGCCCATAACGCCCGCAATGGTCATCAGGGCGCGCGTAGGCTTGATAATGATATTCCGGGCGGCCATAGTAAACGGCAGATTACGGCTGCGCCTTGCGTTACTTTTTCCCGCCGTTAGGTTAAGCAAGGGGTTTTCTTTCGGCTGTTGCGGACGCATACATTCTGCGGGCTTTTCGCGTATCACGCTGCGGCAAACCAGCATCCCGATCGACGCCGCAAGCAGGCATACGCCGAAAACGGCAACCGCGCTCCATAAAATACTGAATACGATCCCGGATATAGGCGGCATACTGTAGACCAGCGTGTATTTGATCAGCATGATGTTGGGCACGATAAGCGGCCCTAATACCGCGCCGATAAGGCCGCCGATAAGGCATAATACCGCGCCAAAAAAGGAATAGTGCATCATTATCCGGCGGTTGCTGATACCGATGCCCTTTAAAGTGCCGATATTTGTGCGTTCGCGCAGGATCAACGCGCTTAAGGTAGTCATTATTACCAGGATCGACACCAACAGGAATATGACCGGGAAAACGTAGATCATCCTTAAGGATGTAGTGACCTCGCCGTTTAAGGCCGCGACCGACTCGATCGTGGCGCGGTCGTAAATGAACATCAGAGGGCTGATGTCTCCTTGCAGCGAATAGTGCGTGTTAATAGCATCCTTGGTCTTTTGTACGTCTGCGGTTTTGATAAGCACCTGATTGTATGCCGTTTCCGCGGAAAAAAACGGTATGCCGGCGTCCCTTATCGCAGTTTCAAGCGTTTCAATGCTTAAGTACACCGGACAAAATGTATAAGTATCGCTGACCTCGGCAAAATTCATATAGCCTGTGATCTTAGCCGCAAACGCAAGCGCAGCAGGAAATCCCGGCAGCTCGATCTCTATCTCTATTTCTTTACCTATCGCAAAGCTGTCAATCTGCCTTGTCTCCTCATCGACCAATACGCCCGCGCCGCCTCCCGTGATAAGCGGGCGCGAAACCGAGGTATCCCCTGCGAAAATTTTTCCGCTGATGCGGTTTACGCTGCCCTCCGCGTAAAAGCGGTATTCTGTTTCAGAGGCCGCGCCCGACGCTTTTATGTCGTCAAAATACTGTTTATCCGCGTCACCTATCACGGAAAACTGCGCGATCAGGTCGGCCAGACAGGATTTCTCATAGTAGCCGTTGACGCTTTTCTCCAAAGTCAGGGTATTGGAAACAAAGCCGCAAAAAAGCGTTACGGCCAGCATAGTTATTATTATCATTGAAAGGTATTGCAGCCAGTTCTTTTTAATGTCCCTGGCCATCATCATACCTAATTTCCCGCCGCTCTTCATTACCAGTCGATCTCCCTTACCGAAAGCGGCGCGGCTTCCGCCCTGTCCTCTATGACCTTGCCGTCCGAAAGGCGTATCATGCGGTCCGCTACCCTGGCAAGTTGCGCGTTGTGCGTGACCACGATTATCGTCTGGCCCTGTTTATGCGAAAGTTCCAGCAGCAGCTCTATTATCGTCCTGCCCGTATTGCTGTCCAGCGCGCCCGTTGGCTCGTCGCATAACAGCAGTTTCGGCCGCTTTACGATTGCCCTTGCGATCGAGACCCGCTGCTGCTCGCCGCCCGAAAGCTGGCTGGGAAAGTTGTTGAGCCGTTTATTAAGGCCAACGAGCTCCAATACCTCTTTCGCCTTGTATCCGCCCTTATTTTCCGACAGCTGCACGTTTTCCAAGGCAGTAAGGTTCGGCATCAGATTGTAAAACTGAAAGACAAAGCCTATATCGCCGCGCCTGTACTGCGCCAGCTTTTTTTCCTTTAACGCGGTTATCTCGTTGCCCGCCACCGTCACACTGCCCGAGGTGCAGGAATCCATGCCGCCCAGGATATTCAACAGTGTGCTCTTTCCGCTGCCCGACGGCCCGAGAATAACGTTAAAGCCGCCCGCCGGCAGCTGAAACGACACGCCGTCCAGCGCTTTGATCTCATTTTCTTTTTTGCCGTAAGTTTTCCTTAAGTCAATGACGTTGATGCCGTCCATAAATATGTCCTTTTAAAATATGTTCAGTCCAGAATGATTTCTTTTTTCAGCTTTACTGCCGATTCGATTATATCGGCAAGCTGCTTTGCAACTCTGGGCGACCTGCCGCCCTTAATCAGCGCAAAACGCTCCGCATACGCATACAATTCGGCGTCGGACATTTGTATCCCGCGCTCATTGGCGATCTGCCGCGCTATTTTCAGGTATTCAGCCTTATCGGGATTTATGAAGGTCACCGTCAGCCCGAACCGGTCGGACAGCGACAGCAGCTGATCCTTGGTGTCGGCGGCGTGAACGTCGTCGCCGGCTCTGCCGGAAAAGCTTTCGCGCACAAGATGGCGGCGGTTGCTCGTGGCGTAAATCAGCGCGTTGCGGCTGCGCCTGACGCTGCCCTCTAAAACCGCCTTTAATACCGCAAAATCCCCGTCCTCCTCGTCAAAGCTGAGGTCGTCGATAAAGATTATGAATTTATACGGATAATCGCCCAGGATATCCAGAAGATGCGCTAACGCGTATATGTCGCACCGCGAAAGCTCGATAAGCCGCAGCCCCTTATCCGAGAATTTATTCAATACCGCGTGGACGGTGGACGACTTGCCTGTGCCCCTGTCGCCGTAAAGCAGCACATTCTGCGCCGGATACCCTTTGATAAAGCTTTCGGTATTGGAAATGACCGCCTGTTTTTCGCCGTGATATCCCTTAAGGCTCTCTATCCTTATAGGATCTGCGTGACGCACCGGCAGCAGCTTTTTATTTACAGCGTCATAGGTAAACGCCGCCTTGCCGAAAAGCGCGCCGCAGCCGCCCTCGCGGTAACGCCCGGCAATATCGCGGGCGGAAAAACTGATAACGCCGTGTGACGCCCACGCCGGCATATCAAGGCCGAATTTTTTTATGAAACCGCCGGCAGAAAGCCTGCTTAAATTATCTATCGTTTTCAGATCGATTTCTGCCGCCGAAAGAAGCACCCCGCTTATTCCGCCGGGATAAAGGCCGGCCGCGGCGGCGCGCGAAAAAGCGTTGTCGCAATGCAATACCTTATGCAAAAGGTATTCGTTAAGGCTGTCGCAGCCTGCCGACAAAACCGCCGACAAAACCGCGGCGTAATGTCCTGCGGCTGTTTCTGCGTCCTCCGCGCTTAAAAGCCCGTAAAGGCCGGCCACCGCCGGGTCGGACGTCAATTCTGTATAAAGAATAAAACGGCAGGCTTTTAACTTCTCCGCAGGCTTTCCTTGTTTTTCCATAGCTATATTATACTTTAGCGGGCATAAATTGCAAATCATTTTGCGACGCCCGCCCCTTTACATTGACAAAAACACGGCGGAAGTTATATACTTATTTAAAGAAAACAGAAAAAAACATCGAGGTAAACTTATGGCAAAAATTTATTATCAGTCTGATTGCAACTTAAGCGTCTTAAAGAAAAAGACCGTCGCTATCATCGGCTACGGCAGCCAGGGCCACGCGCACGCGCTGAACCTTAAAGACAGCGGAGTAAAGGTCATTGTCGGCCTTTATAACGGAAGCAAGTCGTGGGAACGCGCCGAGGCCGCGGGACTTAAGGTCATGACCGCAAGTGACGCCGCAAAGGCAGCCGACGTGATCATGATCCTTATCAACGATGAAAAACAGGCGAAGCTGTACAAAGAGAGCATCCTGCCGTTCCTTACAGAGGGCAAGGCGCTTGCGTTTGCGCACGGCTTCAATATCCATTACAAGCAGATCAACCCGCCCGAAAACGTCGACGTATTTATGATCGCGCCCAAGGGCCCCGGCCACACCGTCCGTTATGAATACGAGGCGGGCAAAGGCGTCCCCTGCCTTGTCGCCATCCACCAGAACGCGACCGGCAAGGCGCTGGATATTGCGCTTGCGTATGCGGCGGGTATCGGCGGCGCGCGCGCAGGCGTCCTTGAAACCACGTTCAAGTGCGAGACCGAGACCGATCTTTTCGGCGAACAGGCAGTCCTGTGCGGCGGCGTCACGGCGCTTATGCGCGCGGGCTTCGAGACTCTGGTCGAGGCCGGCTATGACCCCGAAAACGCGTATTTTGAATGCGTGCACGAGATGAAACTGATCGTTGACCTTATTTATAAGGGCGGCTATGCGTTTATGCGCCACTCCATATCCGACACGGCCGAATTCGGCGACTATCAGACGGGCAAGCGCATTATAACCGACGAGACAAAAAAGGAAATGAAAAGAGTCCTTTCCGAGATCCAGGACGGCACATTTGCGTCTAAGTGGATAGCCGAAAACAACAACGGCCGCGCATATTTCAACGCTATCCGCCGTATGGAGGCCGACACGCAGCTGGAAAAGGTCGGCAAGGAACTCAGAAAGATGTACAGCTGGAACGAGGAAATCAAGTTTTAAGCGTTTACGCACAATTGCAAATGATTTGGTGCATGTTAAAGTGCTGAAAAAAAACATCCTGTTTGAAACGCCGCAAAGTTTTTTGCGGCGTTTCTGATAAGGCAGATATATTCTTATCAATGAAAATGAGAAATGGGTAAAATTATCAAAGACGGCTTCACCTTTATGGAATACGCCAATTCGCGGCTGATAAAAGCAACGGACGATATCCCCGCGCTTAAAAACGAGCTTATAACGATCGGCGAGACCAAAACTCATATCCAAATGTCGGAATACGCTCTTGGTTTGGGCAAACATATTTTATCTGTAACAAATTTTGAACGCATTAAAGAGATCGATGAATGCTTTACCGTAATAAAAAAATGGCAGAATAAAGAGGCCGGCTTTCAAATTGCGCGCGACGCCGCAGGCGTGATGAACGACCTGGCGCGCAGTGAAAAAGACCCGCTGAAAGCAAAGGTATACCGCGCCTTTGGACAGATCGCCGCCACACCGCACGTAAGATGGCATGCCCTGGCCGCTTCGGACTACGCGGTAGTGATAATAAACCTGATGTTTCCGAAAGATATTGACAAGGTCAAAGCAGAGCGCGAATTTCAGATCAGCCTTCTAAATAGCGTTTAGCGGCGCAGTTATATATGTGGGATCGCTGAATAATTCGGTAAATCTTCAGCTGCGTCTTTTCGTCTAAAAAATACTTGCTCTAGATTAACCTCATTTATTCAGCGCTTCCATAGTTTTTTCTTATCAGCTCTAATAGCTCCTCTGTTGTCAGCCCCAATTCCTTGTAAAACACTAAGTCTTTTTTCAGTCTTTCCTTTGCCAACTCGAATTTTTTATCCTCCAGCGCGGCATCCTTATGCGGTGATACAAAGCAGCCTATCCCCGCCCTTGTATATATCAGCCCCGCGGCCTCCAGCATTTCATAGGCTTTTTTGACTGTGATGACGCTGACGCCGGTTTCGCGCGCTATATTCCGGATTGACGGCAGGCAGAATCCGGCGGGCAGTTCCCCGCTTAAAACTAACGCCGCAAGCTGTCCGTAAATCTGCTCGTATATCGGCTTATCGCTCTTTGTAAGGATTACTATATCCAATCAAACTCTTCCTTGCCCGCTTTGTCGGTATTTTTCGCGCCGCTTTTTTATAACGGCATCGCCTTGTCATCCTGAGCAAAGCGAAGGATCTAAAGTCCCTCTCTTTCGCTTTGTGTTTAAGAACGACATTTATTTTGCCAAAACGTTTACAGATCGACCTTTTCAAATATTTTCAGCGATCTTTTGTATGCCAGGAATAACGTGCCGGCATAGACCGCTATACCCAAAACCAGGACGGCCAGCCTGACCGGCGTCCCTGCGCCCGACAGCCCGTCGATATTGTTATGCGCCCACGGTATCAGCGCGGTGACAAGCTCTGCGACGGCGTAAACAATTATCATCCCTATCATCCCCAGGACCATAGGAAGGCCGATTTTATAGCCCGTCTTAAAATACCCTGTCAGGAATATGACGTTAAATACGCTGTAAGCGATCAATATATATCCGAAAAACGCCGGGTTCGCGTCCATGCCGACCGGGTTGCCGCCTTTGTTTATAACCAGCGAGGATATCAGCGCAAACGGTACGGCAACGATCAGCTGCAATACTTCTGTCAATATTACGGTGAAAAATTTCGCGCGCACAATATCTTTTCGCGCTACCGGCAGCGTAGAAGTAAACTCCATATCCCTGCCCTCTTTCATCAAATTGAAATTGACCTGCAGCGCCATGAAAAAGTAAAATACCGATACAAAATACGGATAACTCGGTATGATCATCAGCGCCGCAAGCAGCAAAAATAGGTATGTGAACGGATTGATCGTAAGCTTAAGTTCCTTGTATATCATTTGCTTCAGCATTTCAAATCCTCCTGCGCAATATTGCACTATTTGCTGCAATACACCATTATATCCTCTAGATTCGGCCGCTCGGCCTTAAGCCCTGTGCCGCCGTTAAAGTCCTCTTTTTTGATAAGACCCGAAAAACCGTACGAGTTCTTTTTGACGCCGACCAGCTTTTCCGATATACCGCTTAACACCTCGTTCCCGCCCCTTATCACCAAATGCCCGTCGATCAGATTATCCTTTGTGTCGTTTGCGATTATCCTGCCGTTTTTGATAAATAGAATAAAGTCGGCGCATTTATCGAGGTCGGCGGTGATATGCGTGGAAAACAGTATGCTCCTTTCCCCGCCCTCCACTATCCCCGCGAACACGTCCAGCAGCTCGTCGCGCGCGATCGGGTCCAGTCCGCCGGTCGGCTCGTCCAATATCAAAAGCTTCGCGTTATGCGACAGCGCCAGCGACAGCCCGAACTTGACCTTCATCCCCGCCGAAAACTCGTTGAGTTTCTTGTTGATATCAAGGTTGAATTTTTGCAGGTACTTCTTAAACGCCGCCTCGTCCCATTCCGAATAGAACCGCTTATAAATATCGGCAAGCGCATACGCCCGCGTCCTGGGATAATAAGAAACCGTCCCCGCCATAAACGCCAGCTGCTGTTTTATAGCGGTCTCATCCGCGTCCATGTCCTTTCCGAACACTGTTATCTTGCCGCTGTCGCGCCTTACGATATTCAATACGGATTTTAAAGTAGTAGTTTTCCCCGCCCCGTTCATCCCGATAAAGCCCATAATATACCCCTTCGGCAAGGAAAACGACACGTCCGCTAAACTAAATCCCGGATAGCTCTTACTTAAGCCTTCAACTTTCAGCATTATATTGCCTCCTTTACTCACGGATTTTTAAACAAGTTGCAATAAACCCAATGCAACATTATTCGAAACCCGGGCAAAAAAATATACTGTGCATATTGTTTATACACAGTATATACGGTAAAAACTAGTTTGTCAAGAGATTTTTGAAAATATCTGTCGTATTCGGCCTAATCCATGTCGGAGGGTTCGTACAGTCCTCTCAGTTCTTCGATATCCTCTATCTGCTCATTTACATAACCGATATTGAAATAATCAAAAGCGTCGCCCTTTAACCCTTCCAATTCACACGGTAATGCGGATTCCAGCCACTCTTCCATCTGCTCGCGGCTTTCAAAATTTTCAGAGACACCGCCGTCTTTCAGGGCTTTACAAATGTTCATCAATCCCCACGCGCCGCCGCAATCCTCAATTATGCCGAATCCTTTCCCTGCAAGCGCCAATGCGAATACCCCGTCATCAAGTTTCTTTTCGCTCTCTTTCTTTTCCAGCGTGATCTTAAACTCCCAGCCGTCACCAAAGTCATATTCAAGATATGCCGTATCCTTTTCGGTTTTGAATAAATCGCGCACCTTCGTATCAGCCATAGGATGACTTATATGGCCGCTGAAATCTTCAAATTCATCTTCATCATCTGGCACATAGAAAACTGCCCCCGGGGCTTTGCCGACCCTTATCTGATGCAAATGGCTGCCCATGCAATGGAACATCTCCATCACCGCATAGCAAAAGTCCTGCAGCCGCGCCGCACTTGATATTACAAACCGCCGCCACATACGCGGTTTGTAATATTCAAGCTCTACAATAAACTGATAAAACTGCTCTTTTACGGTTTTCATAGACCAAACCCTTCTTTTCTTAAGCACTTTGCCAAGAATTCTCTTTAATCGATTCCGTTAATCCTGTATAAATTATTTACATTCAGCGAATTTCTAGCGTCTTTTTATCATAACAGAATGTTCTGTCAAGCATACGCCCCCGACCACAATTGTATTCTTGTTTTCTTATCTTGTGGCTAAATATCTTTTCACGTTAAAACTACGAAAGTCCCAATCATAGCTCATCATTGTCGGCATACGCGGATGACCCGTTGCCGTCAATGCCCCATTCGGGCCTGCAACCACCCATTCAAAATTAAGACCATCTAATGATTTATCTATTTCTGTTAAACATTTCTTGTAAAACGGCCAGTTTTCAAACTTTTCACCCCATGCCGCCCATATTCTGACTTTCTTGTCTGATAAATTTGATCTACTATCATTTAATATCTTTAATAATGTTCTGATACATGTAACGTTCTCTTGCAATAATTCATTCGGATTCTCATTATTCAAAGAATCAAAATATTTATAACGTAAGGGAAATAAATTTAGCATAATTATCCCGTCATAGCCTTGCTCTTTTGCATATGCCATAACTTTTTTTGTTGTATTATCGGCATTATGTTCATCAGCTGTTGCCGGACAAAGGCCAATACATACCAGCGGATTAACGCCTTCTGTGTATAATATGTAGCGATATCTGTCATCGCCTTTGTAATACATCATTGTGTAGCTTGCATGGTGTTTTTTAGAAACAAACCTACTTTTTTCTGGTAAATACCAGTCTGTATTGGAAAGATTCCAATTTTTAAGATACAGTGTTCCGCAATATGGACACATCCACTCCTCTCTTAAGTTAGCTGCTTCAATTCTTGCTCCGCAACTGGTACATTTTGCTGAAATAAAATCCATAGGACTCTCCTTTGCTTATCTATATATTTTATTAAGTGTTTCAGACAGACGATTAAAAATTGATTCTTTCAACGCTTTATTTTGTGACGGTGCATTTCGAACGGCATCTAAAATAAACTTAGATTCAGTAACAGTAAATCTTTTACCATTCAAATAAACTCCCCTGCTTGTTTTGATAATCGGATAACCGATATGTATTAAGGCTTCAATGTTGCGCCCCACAGTTTTTCTGTCACATGGATAATTCTCGGAAACGATGGCGGCAATCTTAGTTTGCGTGAGTGGTTTAAGAAAATCGGTTTCAGTCTCCAAAATCTTTAGTATCAAAATAATAAGGTGTTTTTTTGTGTTCATTTTTATACTCTATATTATTCTATCATACATATTGTACCAAAAATCGCCCATATGTCAAATTTTTCCACACCAAAAAAAAGACCGATACGTTTTCGTACCGGTCTTTTCTGACTTCTGCAATGCATTTGCACATTCAAAAGTGAATATTAAAGGGTGCTGCCGCACGGCGGTTAGGCTGTGCTTTTGAAAGGCTTGCATTATTCATGGCTGCCTTTTTTCTGCTGACAATTTTTCAAATGCTTTTGTACTTGCTTCCTCAAAAGCCTTAATATCTAATGCCTTATTTATGCCGCTATGGTTCTGTTTTAAGGTTACAATTATGCGATTGTCTATAAAATTATCTTCTAATGTGGCTGTGCAATATGACTTTTTCTCATAAATCTCATCACTTTCTTGAGCATGAATACTTTCCTGTTGAATAATTATAGTTTGTTCCGCAAAAACAACACTTAGCGTTATCAAGAACGCCAAAAATACTAACGTTATTTTCTTCATTGGTTATTTCCTTTTTAATTATAAATTATTAATTGCTAATATTTTTCACGATAAAATGCGACATATTGTGATTCAAATTTTTCGGATACACTCGTATAAAAAGTTTGTTTTTCTTCCCACTCTTCAATTGAGATATGTCCATTTTCATATAATTCTTTATAAAAATTACATGATGATTGTGCCTCCTCAGCAAGCGTTAAGGCAACATCTACGATTGGTACATGCCCATATTGATATAATTCTTTCAAAAAATCACAATAAAATTCTATATATTGTGCATGGATTTTTCCCAAATCAATCCTCGTAATAAGTCCGTTCTTATATAATACTTTCAACCTGTTCCCATCACCATCTTTCCAAGCAAAAACATAACCTGTACCGGTATAAACAAATAGTAACCCATCTATATCCTCATTGTCTGGAATAGTAAACCACCCAAGACTCATATTAAATATGACCCATCCGTCATAGACGCCAAGATAAAAACCAAATCCCGGCCAATTATCAACAGATTCCTGCCCTTTATAATTTTCACCGTAATACCATTTAATAATTTGCAGTTCGGTTTTGGCATCAAGACCTTCGTATTTCCCAAGCCTTTCTAAATCCTCATCTTTATTACAACCCGTAAATAGAATACATACCGACAACACCAACATAAAACACATCAAAATACTTTTCTTCATATTCTCCTTATCTCCTTACATTTATTAACGTTCTGTTAACTTAACATGAGGACTGACAAATGGGTACTGGCGTATTTGTTAAATTAGTTGAGTATCCTTTTGCCTAAAAGCAAGAGGAATTATTAATATATATCAAAGGATAACTGGTGTACCATATTATTTTATAAGAACTCTATAAGGCTTTCAAAATACGCCTGTCCCCATTTGTTTCCCATTTGTTTGAAAAAACTTGCGTCATGCCGCTTATTTATTCCTCCAGTGCACTTATCCATCACCACTAAAACGCTGCTGTCGTCAAATGATTCGTCGATTGTGCCTGTCCAATAGATTCTTTCTTCCAAAAGGCTTGCTTCATGCGTTTCTGATGCGAAAAGCCATTTGCCGGAACAACAAATAGCAGTGAAAAAGTTAATATAAATATCGCTAAAATGTGGTTGATTTTTGTTTTTCTCACAAGATTTTTCCCTCAGAGTTTTTGTTGTTGTTTTTTCAAAACGTGGTACCATAACCATTTGGACTCGCACTTTTAATAAACTCGAGTTTTTCTAAATGCCTGATGGCTTCAACCACTTTGTCTTTTCCATGTTGATCAAGATGTATAAACACCAATTGCCTAAACCCTGCAATATACTCCGCGTCATTCATCCTGTCTTCCTTAGGACGGATTGAAACATATTCAACAGTTTTAGCGTTATCTAATTTAAAATCGCTGAGTTTAAGTTCGGGGTAGGTAGACGTTTTGCGCATTTCTAACGTCAAAATATCATCCGCGAAAGCGTCATTAATCGTTCCTTCCCAATATTCTTTCGGGTCGGACAAATCAAAGTCCTTACTCCAATCCCGCGCGCACCCCGCAAATGAAAACACCATAGTCGCCATTAACAACATACAAATTATTTTCTTTAACATATAACCTCCAAAAACTTTCTAATATCCCTAACATCTTTTTATAATAATTATATCATATTATTTTACATTTAGTTAACTATTTTTTTGCAGAAATTGCATCAGCTTTTGCAACAAATTGCAGGCGCCAAAGATCTATCCCCCCAAATGCAAAAAGAGCATCGGATATCTCCGATGCTCTTTTTGACTTATGCAATCTATTTGCACCATCAAAAGTGAATATTAAAGGGTGCTGCCGCACGACGGTTAGGCTGTGCGATAGCCGCGTTTGTTGCTTTTAACAGGGAGTTACCGTTCCTGCTCAAAGCTTTCAGGGCAATACTGTTATGTGT
>JAVBLK010000025.1:0-43048 GCA_031553565.1 Eubacteriales bacterium | reverse complement strand
TTTGGCTGTGGATTTTTGAGATAAAAATTGACGGACACGCGCAGACAATATCGAGATATTGGCAAGCGGGTCCGGCGGTTTTTAGCCAAAAAGACACGCCACATTCAAAGATTGCCCGTTATTTCATTCCTTTTTATGCTGTTTTTAGTTTTATCGCTCCCGATTGCAATAATTCGCCTATTCCAACCTGTTTTTCCATATGGTTATTATTATTTTTATGGCGAAAACTCCATTGAATATGCCTTTTCGGCTGCTTTCGGCATCTTTTTGCACAGCTTCTAAATTCCCGCCTTGTCAATGCCCCGGCATTGCCTGCGGCGGCAATTTAAAATCTGTATCAAAAATCTGTCCGAAATCAACTCGAGTATTTATTCATTGTTTCCTTAACTCAAGGCAGAGCCTTGGATCCGAATATACAAAAAATGAATATCAAAAAAATTGCCTTGACTTAAGTAAAGGCTGATTACTCTTTAAGTGTTCGCGCCGGTCTAAAAAATTCGCACTTGGCGCGAGGCAAAGCCCTCAGTTCGTCTGCTTGCCTACTTTTTTCTTTAAGGCGGAGACCGGTTCGGCCTTTGCCTTCGGTTTCTCCTCTGCCGCGGGCTGTTCGGGCGCGGCATCGGCTTTCTTTTTCGCGCCCTTCTTTGGCTTATTGACAAATTCAAGTATAGCCAGCTTTGCCAGCTCGTCGCAGCGGTTGTTGTCGGCGTCGTCGGAATGCCCCAGGACCTTGACGAATTTTAAGGTATGGTATGCGGCAAGACGCAGGATCTCGTCCCACATTTCCCTGTTCTTTACGGGCGCGCCGCCGCTGGTCACCCAGCCGTTCTTTTGCCAGGCGGTTATCCAGCCGCGTTCGATCGCGTCCACCACATAGCGCGAATCCGAATATATATCGACCGCGCATGGCTCGGAAAGCGCCTCCAGCCCCTTTATCACGGCCATCAGCTCCATTTGGTTGTTGGTAGTGTCGGGCACAAAGCCCTTCATTTCCTTGCGGTACTGGTTGTAGATAAGTATGGCCGCCCAGCCGCCCGGGCCGGGGTTGCCGCTGCACGCGCCGTCGGTGTAGATTTTAACGTTTTTCATAGTTTGCGACCTCGAAAAATTGATATTTAAAGGAAACGATGAATAAATGAGGTTAATTCAGAGCAAGTATTTTTCATTGAAAACGGTTTGTTTTTGCGGCAAATAGTAGAACTATTTGCAAAGTATAGAAGACGTTTTCATCCGAAAAAGACGCCGCTGCTAAATTTGGCTTAAATTTTCAGCGTTTCCTTAAAGGATATATATATGAACGGGCTGCTGCAAACGTGACGCCGGTTTTGCCTCATCATAGTAAAATGCTTGCGCACTCCCGATCATTTAGGAAGCGATGAATAAATGAAATCAATTTAGAGCAAGTATTTTTTAGCCAGGAAATGACTTGTTTTTGACGCAAATAGTAGAACTATTTGCTAAGTTAAGAAGGCATTTTCAGGCAAAAAAGACGCAGCTATAAATTATATCGAATTATTCAGCGATTCCTTTATACTAATCCGCGTTTAAACCTACCGTTTTCACGGTATCTTTCCGGTGGAAAAAGCCTGAAATACTTGTTCGTATCCGGCGGATACGGCATGTGTGTTTTCAGACATTTTTACTCTCGTTAATCCACTCATAAAAAAAACGGCCGATTTACGCTGCTTAGTATGATGTCCATAAACAAAATAAATATGTTTTGATTATATCACAAAAAACAAATTTTTCAAACTCAAAAAAATATGTTTACCCAATTATCCGCGCAGCAAAAACTGCTAAAAAAAACGCTGCGGCAGCCGAAGAAAGAGTTCGTGGATCCGCCGGAGCCTTGAGGCCTGCCGCCTAAGTAATATCCTTCATTGCCGGGTTGTCGATGATGCGGCCTTCCGCGTTGAACCTGGAGCCGTGACTGGCGCACTCCCATGTGTCTTCGGTCTTATTCCGCTTTAAGGAACTGCCCAGATGCGTGCAGCGCGGCGCCGTCGGTTTCAACAGGCTTATCACGACCGTGCCAAGATTTTTAAAAAGCTGCTTGCGAAAAATAGTGCGGTTCGGGCAAAACACTCCGCCGAACCCGCTTTCCCGCGTGTCCTTTCCCATGATCATATCGGTGATAAGCTTTGCCCCTATCATCGACGAGGTCATGCCCCATTCGTTGAAGCCCGTGGCAACGTAACGGTTTTCTTTTCCGTACCTGCCGATATAGGGGACTCCGTCCAGACTCATACAATCCTGCGCCGCAAAAGCAAATTCTTCTGCCGCATCCGGATAGAAATCTTTTGCCAATTGACGCACGCTGTCAAAACAACTGCCCTTTACTTTTGTCCCCACCCTGCGGTCGCCGCCGCCTATCAGTATATAGTCCTTGTATTGTCTGAAATAATGCCCGTCCCCGTCATAAGAAACGTATGTCCCGTCAAGTTTTTGATTTGATTTCAGGCCGATCACATAAGACCGGTTTTGAAACATCTTCATAAAATAGAGCCCGGTCAGCCGTTTGAAAGGATAATGCGTGGCGACAACAATATGCTTCGCCTCTATCCGGTTGTTATTTTTTGTAAAGGCGGTATTTTTTTTAAGCGCGGTAATATAGGTATTCTCGTAAATATTCAGCCCCTTTGATATCTTGCTTATAAACTTCAGAGGATGAAACTGCGCCATTTCGCTGAACCTCAGCCCGGCGGCAATTTTAAAAGGCAGCGGCGATCCGGTAATATAATCTGCCCGGTATCCCAGCTTGCTCAAAAATTCAGCCTCTTTCTTCAGGACGCCGGCGTTATGCCTTGTGTAGATCACAGAAGACGCAGCCTCCAGGTCACAGCCGTTTCCCGCCAGCTCTTTCAGCTTATCCACAGCCCACAGATTGGCCGCCAAATATTCTTGCGCGCCCTTAACGCCGTGCATTTTTGCCAATTCACTGTAAAGCCTGTCATGCTGCGCGGTTATCACAGCCGTTGTGTTTTTGGTGACGCCGCCGCCGATCCGCCGCCCTTCCGCGACAACGGCTTCTATCCCGTTTTCTTTTAAATAATGCGCGGTAAGTATTCCCGCCATCCCGCCGCCGATGATCAAAACATCGCATTCTATATTCCGGTCAAGCGCGGGAAACTGCGGCATATCAGCCGTCTCGCTCCAAATCGATCTGTTCAAGCCTTATACTCCTGTATTGTTTGCAAAAAGCGTAACCTATTAATACTAATCCGCTTATAAATTTACCAATCTGTCGAAGTTTTTTTGGTGTTAAATCCCGTAAAAGCCTCGGCAATAAGCTTTGCTATTGCCTGCGTTTTCACAGAATTTAATCCTCAAATATCCTTTCGCCGGAATTGGCTAATTTAAAAGCTGCTTAGTATAAATTGTTTGCAAAAACAGACGGAAATATACGAATATCATAATGGCGACCCGCCAGAAATGGCAGTAACGGTCACTTGCCGCACTTCAAAACGTAAATAGTATTCTACAAATCACACGATAATAGAATACTTTGCGGAATTTTAGAAATATCACGTAAAATGATACTCCTCGCAGCAAGACTGCGCGGTATCTAATCGGGTCGTCGCAAGAATGGGTCGCAGCAAGACTGCGGGGAATTAAGCCCTGTACTCCCATTATTCTTTTCTCGTCATCCTTACTTTCTTTTTTGGCCGGACTATTTTCTTTTGACGGGTCTTGCGCATTCTCGCTCAAAGAAAAATGTCCGTAGATTAACGCGCCCCCCGGCCAGGGCGTAAAAACAATCTCCCGCCGGACGCCGGCTACGACAGCTTACTGATTTCTTTTTTCAGCCGGAAGATTATCTTTTTCTCCAGCCGTGAAATATAGCTCTGGGAGATGCCCAGCATGTCGGCCACTTCCTTTTGGGTCTTTTCATTTTTGCCCTTAAGGCCGAAACGCAGCTCCATTATTTCCTGTTCGCGCATGCTCAGCTTTTTTAACGCCGACCACAGCAGTTCTTTTTCGACCGTACTCTCAATGTCTTTATATACGATATCGCTGTCAGTACCCAGTATGTCGGACAACAGCAATTCGTTGCCCTCCCAGTCGACGTTCAGCGGCTCGTCGAACGACACCTCTGTCTTTATCCTGACGATGCGCCTTAAATGCATCAGGATCTCGTTTTCGATACAGCGCGAGGCGTATGTCGCCAGCTTGATCTTCTTCTCGACGTCGAATGAATTTACGGCCTTTATCAGGCCGATCGTGCCGACGCTGATCAGATCCTCTATGTCAACGCCGGTATTTTCGAATTTACGGGCTATGTATATCACAAGCCTTATATTGCGCTCGATCAGATAGGATTTTACGTTATCCTCGCCTTTCCCCAGCCTTTCCAGCGCGGTGTTCTCCTCATCTGGAGACATAGGCAAAGGCAGCGCTTCGCCGCCCGAAATGTAATACAGGAAATCATCTGTCAACAGGTCGATACGGAAAAGTTTTTTCAGGATTTTTGCAATAAATTTCAGCAGCATAAGATGTGTTCCTTTCGCATTTCCACCGCCGGGAAAAATCCGCAGCGCGTATTTTTTTTATCTTATGCTTGTTGCAACACCTTACGCCGCAGGCACGTCCGCTTTTTCCCGTTCTGTCAGCGCAGGATGCAGTATAGCGGAATATTTTACGGGCTTGTCGAACTTACCGTAATACACGCCCGCCATAACGCCATATATTATATTCGCTTGTCCGTTGAAATATATCACCAGCTTATCAGGCCGGAATACAAGCAGCTTTGTTTTTACGCCGTTGAGCCCGGAGTATTCTATGTAATGTACGTCTTTCAGAGCACTTTTTCCCGCCCTTACGCCTGTTCCGGCCAAAATGTCGGAAAAAGTATTCTTTAAAAACCCGAATAGCAGAGTACTTTCTATTATTATCACAGGCAAGCCCGTTACTCTGTCGTAAAGCTGGTTCCCGCTGTCCATAAACGCTTCGAACTTTACGCTCTCACCGTTAACAAACAATTCCGCCTGCCGGATAAACCCGGATATATCTTTTGTTTTGTGCAAATAGCGCGTCAGCTGTTTTATAAAGAACGCAGCCGCGCCGACCGCCGCAATAATGATCCCGACCGGCAC
Source organism: Eubacteriales bacterium (assembly GCA_031553565.1). Lineage (GTDB taxonomy): Bacteria > Bacillota > Clostridia > Christensenellales > DUVY01 > JAVBLK01. Next base: position 37,955 of record JAVBLK010000025.1, on the reverse strand, counting down.
GCCCGTTTGATAGCTGAGCGCAGCCGCCGCCGTTATATCCGAGCCCGTAAGAAACATTATGCCCAGTGCCGCGCCGCCCAAAATAAAAGTTATCATCAGGAGCAGCAGCAGCGTGACAATATATCGCTTTACGCTTTTATGGTTATATATGATAAACGCCATCGCCGCGCCGACAAGCAGCCTCAGCAAAACCAACGGCACAATGTTTATATGCAGGAGCGGCAGGAAAATTGCCGCCGTTGTCCCGAACGCCGCCGCAACAATAACGCGCCAAACGCTTGCTTTCAGCCGCAGCGACTTAAGCGTAAGGACCGAAATCAGGCAATCGATCACAAAATTATCAATTATCACATACTCGATATATACTTCCATGTCGCCTTTTCGCCGCATAATAAACTATATGAAAATTATACATATATAATTGTAAAATATCTTTTTGATATTGTCGAATTCAGCCGCTAAACTATCAGGCACCAGACCGCGGAAAAACATAGGTCGATCAGTCCGGGCCCGCGACAGTTTTCGCCCCTTATACAGCCCCGCGCCGCACGTATCAGCCACAAAAGAAAAAGCCCCCCGTTTACTTGGGAGGCTTTTTATGTCTAACAAATTTTTGTTACTCAGCCGCAGCTGCTTTTGCGGGCGCCGCTTTTTTAACGGGCGCGGGCTTGTCTGTCTTTCCCGCAGCCGCCTTCGCAGGCTTCTCTGCCGCCGCCTTTGCAGGCTTATCAGCCTTATCGGCTGCCGCCTTTGCGGGCTTCCCGGCCTTTACTTCCTTGGCCGGCTCGGTGACTACATACTCGTATATACTGACCTGCTTTTTATCGCGCCCCTTGTGCTCGAACTTAACAAGGCCGTCGATCAACGCGAAAAGAGTGTGGTCGCTGCCCACGCCCACGTTATTGCCCGCGTGGATCCTTGTCCCGCGCTGGCGCACCAAAATATTTCCGGCCAACACGAACTGGCCGTCGAAGCGTTTTGTGCCTAACCGTTGCGCATTACTGTCGCGGCCGTTTCTTGTAGATCCGCCGCCTTTTTTATGTGCCATATTATTATTCTCCTAAATCCAAAAAGTTTTAAAAGTCCCGATAAAAACAATTTTATCAAAACTCAAAGTACCCTACCCAAAAAATCCAAAAGCCCGTTCATCCAACCAAAAAATCGTTCCAACAAAGTCGTTTTAAGCCGTAGATGCGTTTTGCAGCGGCGCGAAAAATGAAACTTAGCGCGACAAAGCAGTATCGCAATACGCGGAGAGCGCAAATGTTCACTTTCACGCCGATCCCGCCGTATATAAGGCTTAAAAAAAACTAAAATTTGATTTTTGTTATTTTGATTTGGGTGTAACTCTGCCTATGTCCCTGACGCTTTCTGACGTTCTTCTTGGCCTTGTACTTGAAGATCATGATCTTCTTGTCCCTGCCGCTGCCCAGAACCTCTGCGGATACGCTGGCGCCCTCTACAGTGGGTGTGCCGATAACGGCTTTGTCGTCCTTGGCGCACATGATAGGCTCGAATTTCAGCTTGTCGCCCGGCTGGTTGTCCAGCTTTTCGACGTTTAAGATCTCGCCCTCCGTGACCTTGTACTGCTTGCCGCCCGTAACGATAACTGCGTACATCGTATAATATTGCCTCCTTTATTATGTCTCCGCTGTAAAGGGCGAACTCCCGAAGGAATTGCTTAAAAAGACCCGTTCCATGCGGCTCGTGGTATATGATAGCAAAATGCATACTGCAAGTCAAGCAAAAACTGCTTATAAAACCAAAGCGTGAATATGTTTAAGCATCGGGCTGTCTATACTTCCCGCATCATAAAAGCAAAAAGCTTACAAAACCAAAGCGTGAATATGTTTAAACATCGCGCTGTCCATACTTCCCGCATCATAAAAGCAAAAAGGCACAAGCTTTCGCTTATGCCCTTCTTTATCTTTTGTATTTCTATTATCTTGTCTTTTGTTGCTTATTTCTGAAAGTCTTTCAAAAGGTCGGCGAACGGATTGTTGGTGGTGTTCTCGCTCCACTGGCGGACAGTGCCGTCGTCTGCGGGACGGTCGGTCTTCTTCGGAGCGCGCTTTGCCGGCGCCGCCTCCTTGGCCTTTTGCTCGCGCGCCTCAAACTTAGCCTTTGCATCGGGGCGCGGCGCCCTGGGCGCCTTCGGAGCGGCATCGCCGGCCTCGGCTTTTGCAGCCTTTGCCTTGGATTGCTCCGCTTCGTCTTCGGCTATCTCGCGCTCGATCTGCTCCTGCAGCGAAATCACGTCGGGAGCCGGCTCGATAGCTTTGATACTTACTGTTATCTTACGGCCTTCCTCGTCATTCTTGATGACCTTGCCCTCTATTTCCTGTCCGACCTTTAAGGCCTCATTGACGTTCTTGACCCATGCATGGCTGATTTCCGACATAGGCACCAGCGCGTCGATGCCGGGCTCTAATTCCACGAATGCGCCGAACGGTGCGATACGGACAACCTTTGCTTTTACGATCGTATCTACCGGATATTTGACGGACGCGGTTTCCCAGGGCTTGGGCAGCAGCTGCTTATATCCCAATGAAACCCTGTTCTTGTCGCGGTCGATCATCAATACAACAAAATCGTATTCGCTGCCGATCTTCAGCACGTCCTCGACCTTGTTTATCCTTGCCCATGAAAGATCTGTTATATGCGCCAGACAATCAAAGCCGTTGACGGCAACAAACGCGCCGAACTGTGTCGCGCGCTTTACCGTGCCTTTTACGATCTGGTCGATGTTGATAGTTTTCCAGAAGTTTTCCTCGATCGCCGCCTTGTTTGCAACTGCGGCTTTCTTCGCCGAGGCAACTATCTTTCTGGCTTCGTCGTCGATGCTGATGACCGAAACGAGCATTTTCTTTCCGACAAAGCCCTTAAGGTCGGCGACAAACCTTTCGGCAGCCTGCGATGCGGGCACAAATACCGAATAAGTACCGATACGCGACGTAAGGCCGCCCTTGACGTCTTTTTCGATCATGATCTCGAAAGTCCCGCCGTCGCGGATATCCTCGACCGCCTTGTCGCCCTCTTTGATATCGGCGGCTTCCTTCATCGAGAGAAGTATACTGCCGCTCTCGTCTTTTTGCCCGTTTATAACGGCCTCGACCACCTGGCCGACCTTAAATGCGGACGGATCAAAGCTGCCGTCTTTGTTGACGTCGGCTTTTAATACAAGCCCGTCTTTCTTGCCGCCTATATTGACATGCAAGCCGCTGTCGTCGATGCTGATGACCTCGCCCTTCACAAACTTGCCCTTCTTGTAGCTGGTAAAGGATTCGTCGATACCGCGCAAGAACTCCTCGGACTGAACGTCGTTGTCAATGATTTTCATATGTTTCAAAACCTCCGCAAGATATTCGCCGGGCGCAGAGGCTCCTGCCGTTATCCCTACAATATCTGTACTAACAAAATTTATATTATCAAGATCTAAAGTGCTTTCGATAAAAAACGTCTCGGCGCCGGCCGCTTTTGTTTCCTCAAAAAGCCGTACGGTGTTGGAGCTTTTCCTGCTGCCCAAAACAAGCATTTTGGTGCATTTTGCAGCTAAAAGCACGGCCTCGTCCCGTCTGCCTTTGGTAGTATAACAAATCGTGTCGAAAAATTCAACTGTTTTATGACCTTGGGATTCTATTATTTTACGGATTCTAAGCATTTTTTCCAGGGAAAACGTCGTTTGCGCAACAACGCACAAATTGCCGGTTCCCAAAAGCGCAGCCGCGTCACCCTCATTTTCGACTATTATCGCGAAATTCCCGCACCAGCCGTTGATACCCCTGACCTCCGGATGCCCGGCCTCGCCCGCAATAACGACCTGCTTGCCTTCCGCATACGCGTCCGCGACGATCTTATGTATCTTCAAAACGTACGGGCAGGTGCCGTCAACGATCTTGACGCCTTTTTTACGCGCTGATTCGATCTCGTCCTTCGGCAGCCCGTGCGAACGTATCACCAGGGTGCCGCCGTCTATCGCGCCGGTATCCGCCGCTATTTTAAGCCCGCGGCTTACAAGCGACTCCATAACGCGCTCGTTGTGCGTGATATCACCCACCGACCATACGCTGCCGCCACGCGCGCACTCGGCCTCGCAAAGGCTGACCGCATTTTTTACGCCGAAACAAAATCCGGCTGATTTCGCGACTATGTATTTCAAAAAATATTCACGTTTCCTTATAATCGATTCACTAGTTATAAGTATTTTAACAGCTTTATCCTTGTTTTCTTTTCCCCCGGCGGCTTCTTTTGACGGGCAAACCTTGACGGGCAGCACAGAAAAAGCCGAAACTCAGTCAAGCATGTTCCGTTTTATTTTCAGCCTTGCCAGCTGCCTTGCAAGCTGTGCCTTCGCCATTTTATACTCCCGCAAGGACTGCTGCTTTTTCAGCTGGTCGGACAAACGGCCGACCTCTTCTAACGCGCTCTTTTCCTTGATCTCGAACGGCCATTCCGCCGACTGGACCAGCACCACCACGCCGTCCGGCTTGACCTCGATAAAGCCCGTGCCCGTAAAAGCGTTCATCCACTTTTCGTTCTGCAATATTTTTATACCGCCGTCGATAAGGTTAGCAACCAGCGGCATTGTGTTTTTCAGTATGCCCATCTCGCCGTGAGAGGTCGTGACAACCAGCGACTCGCAGGTATCGCTGTAAAATTCCCTTTCGGGCGTTAGGATCTCAAGCTTGAATGATTTATCCATATCAGGGTGCTAACTCGCAATGTTATTTTATATCGGTTTGATATTAAATAACATTTCTCCTACGCCCCCCTTGAACAACCCCCCGGGGACCGAAAAATTATCGAAGATAATCTTTGTCCCGTTAAGGGCGGAATTTAAGAAGCGCGGTTCTTAAATTCCGCGGCACTCTGAGCCGCGCGTTTTAATCAAAAAGGGCAGAGTTATTAGTTTTATTTTTTACTCTGGCGGTTATATTTTTTTCGCCTTGCTCCTGGCCTCGTCCAGGTCGCCGACCATAAAGAACGCGCTTTCGGGCAAAGAGTCCGCCTCGCCGTCCAGGATCGCCTTAAAGCTGTCTACCGTGGCTTTTGTCCTTAAGAACCTGCCCTCCATGCCCGTAAAGCCCTCGGCGACGAAAAGCGGCTGAGAAAAGAATCTTTGCATTTTCCTTGCGCGGTGGACTATGTTCTTGTCCTCCTCGGAAAGCTCGTCCATACCCAATATCGCAATGATATCCTGCAGTTCCTTGTAACGCTGCAGCGCTTCCTGCACCTTTCTGGCCGTATGATAATGCTTTTCGCCGACGATCGACGGCTCCAGGATACGGCTGCTGCTCTCTAAGGGGTTGACCGCCGGATATATACCCTGCTCTACTATTTTACGCGAAAGCACCGTCGTCGCGTCCAAATGGCTGAAAATTGCCGCCGGCGCGGGGTCGGTAAGGTCGTCCGCCGGCACGAAAATCGCCTGGATAGAGGTGATGCTGCCTTTTTTAGTGGTGGTAATGCGCTCCTGCAGCGCGCCCATTTCGCCGGCCAGCGTCGGCTGATAACCGACCGCGGACGGCATACGGCCCAGCAGCGCGGAAACCTCGCTGCCCGCCTGCACGAACCTGAATATATTATCTATGAACAGCAGCACGTCCTGGTGCATTTCGTCGCGGAAATACTCGGCCATGGTCAGCCCCGTCAGCGCCACGCGCATACGCGCGCCCGGCGGCTCGTTCATTTGGCCGAAAACCAGCGCGGTCTTGTTGATGACGCCGCTCTCGTTCATATCCTGTATCATTTCGAAGCCCTCGCGGCTCCTCTCGCCCACGCCGGTAAATATCGAATAGCCGCCGTGCTCGGTCGCGATATTTCTGATAAGCTCCATTATAAGCACGGTCTTGCCCACGCCCGCGCCGCCGAAAAGCCCGATCTTGCCGCCCTTTGCATAAGGCGCCAAAAGGTCGATCACCTTTATGCCGGTCTCCAGGATCTCTGTGGTCGGGTTCTGCTCGTAAAACTCCGGCGCTTTCCTGTGTATGCTCCAGTTTTCCTTAGTGTTTATTCCGCCCTTTAAATCGATGGGCTCGCCCAACACGTTCAGCACCCTGCCCAAAACGGCCTCGCCGACTGGCACCTCGATGGTTTTCCCTGTCGCGTACACGGTCATTCCGCGGCTTAAGCCTTCGGTCGCCTGCATGGCGATACACCTTGCGACGCCCGGCCTTACGTGCGTCAAGACCTCCAGCGACACGATATTGTTCTTATCCTTAATAAACAGCTTTTCGTAAATTGCCGGCATATACGCACCCGGAAATTGCGCGTCGATTACCGGCCCGATTATCTGTATTATCTTTCCTGTGTTCAAATTCGTCATAAAACACGCCTTCTATTTTGTGGTAACGTTTACTCCGACAATCTAGCTTTTTGAAACGTTTTGCGCTGCCGTAATGATTTCCAGCATCTCGCTTGTGACGGCCTCCTGCCGCGCGCGGTTGTATGTCACGTTCAGCTTGTCTATTATCTCGGTCGCGCTCTTGGTCGCATTGGTCATGGCCAGCACACGGCTGGAATGCTCGCCCGCCGCCGCCTGGATAAGACAGCCGTAAATCAGCCCCGTCATATACTGCGGCACAAGCGTGGAAAGCACGTCCTCGGGCGACGGGTCGTAATAGAGCTCCTTATAGTATTCCTCCGGCTTTTCCTGATAATCCGATTCTTTGCCTATGACCTCGCTCTTCGACATAGGCAGCAGCCTCAGGATCTCCGGCTGCGGGGCGGCGGATGATTTTTCCATGGCCGAGTATACGACATAGACCTCGTCCATAAAATCCTGCTCGTAAAGGCTGATAACGCTGTCGGTTATGGCCGCGGCGTCGGAAATCGTCGGGCTGTAGGTCACGTGCATGAACTCGACGTCTATCTGCGCCTTTTTTCCCTCGAAGAACTCGCGCGCCATCTGCCCGACCGTGAAAATGTAATGCTCGGAAAATTCCTGCATTTTTTTCCAGGCAAAGCTTAGGATGTTATGATTGTAGCCGCCGCAAAGCCCCTTGTCACTGGCGATCACGATAAACACTGCGCGGTTATTGTCCTTCTTTTGCCAATATTTGTGCTCGATGCCCTCGGAGTGCCTTGTGATATCGTGGATAGTCGTCCTTACCCTGTCAAAATACATCAGGTTCTTGTTGTAGGCAAGCATAGCCTTGCGCATTTTAGCGATAGAAATAGTCTCCATCGCGCCGGTGATCTGGCGCGTCTGGGATATACCTTTTATCCTGTATTTTATATCGGTCAGGTTACGCATATTATACTTTGTCTTTTCTCCCTGCTCAATGATGCTAAACTGCAGTTGAAATCGGTTTCTATCACGAGCGGATTTTTAGATGCATCCGGTTTGGAAAGGTTCTTTCCCGTACCGGAAAATGTAAGGGAAACGGTTCTTTCCAGGCCGGAGGCGTCAAAAAGACGCCGTGATAGAACTCAGGTCAACTGCTGTTTAGCATAAATGAAATCTTTATACTTACGCACCGCTTCCTCGATATTGTTGCTGGCCTCCAGCGATATATCGTGCGTTTCGCGTATGCCGCCGGCAACCGCCGGATACGCCGCGTCCAAATAGCTGATAAAACCGCTGCAGAACCGCCGCACGTCCTTTACGGCCACGTCTTTTAGCATTTCCTTCATCGTGATATACAGCGTGATCACCTGATGCTCGACGGTGATCGGCGAGTACTGGTCCTGCTTTAACGCCTCGGTGGTGCGCTCGCCCTGCTGCAGCATCGCCTGCGTCGCCGCGTCCATTTCAGAGCCGAACTGGGCGAATATCGCCAGCTCCCTGTATTGCGAAAGATCCAGCCTTAATTTGCCGGAGACCTTTTTCATCGCCTTTATCTGCGCGCTGCCGCCCACGCGTGAGACCGACAGCCCCACGTTGATCGCCGGCCTGACGCCCGCGTTGAAAAGCTCCTGCTCCAAATATATCTGTCCGTCCGTGATCGATATGACGTTGGTCGGGATATACGCCGATATATCCCCGGCAAGCGTTTCGACGATCGGCAGCGCGGTGATCGACCCGCCGCCCTGCTGCGCCGACAGCTTGGCCGCCCTCTCCAAAAGGCGCGAATGCAGATAAAATATATCGCCCGGATAGGCTTCCCTGCCCGGCGGCCGCTTTAAGAGCAGCGACATTGCGCGGTAAGCGACGGCATGCTTGCTTAAATCGTCATAAACTATCAGCACGTCCTTGCCCGCGTGCATGAATTCCTCGGCGACGGCGCAGCCGCTGTAGGGCGCGATATACAGAAGGGGCGCGCTGTCCTTTGCCGTCGAACACACGATAGTCGTGTATTCCAGCGCGCCGTGCTCTCTTAAAACCTTCAAGACCGAGCTTACGCCCGACGCCTTTTGTCCGATGGCCACGTACACGCATATCACGCCCTTGCCCTTTTGGTTAAGGATAGTATCTATCGCGATCGCCGTCTTGCCCGTTTGACGGTCGCCGATTATAAGCTCCCTTTGCCCCCTGCCGATAGGTATCATACTGTCGATCGCAAGTATGCCCGTATTGAGAGGAACGTTGACCTTGCCCCTGTCCGTAATGGACGGCGCGGGCGACTCGATCGGCCTGGTCTTTTTGACCGCTATATCCCCAAGCCCGTCCAGCGGGTTCCCCAGCGGATCGATCACCCTGCCCAAAAGCTGCGGCCCGACCGGAACGGCGACTATCGTGCCCGTGGATTTTATGATATCGCCGGTTATGACCGATTCCTCGTCGTCAAGGATGATCGCGCCGACATAGTCCTCCTCTAAGTTCAGCGCGATGGCGCGTGCGCCGCCGTTTGCCACCAGCAGCTCGCCGTACTTGACGCCGCCCATGCCCTTTATTTTGATTATGCCGTCGCCCGCGTATACGACTTCGCCCGCCGCCGACACATCATAGTCCGCCCGGAAGCCGTATATCTTTTTCTTGATCTCCTGATGTATGCCCTCGGCGCCGATCAGCTTGTGCCGCGCCGCCTTCCCCGAATCGTCCTGCTTGATGTTTAAAAGCTGCGCCTTTAAGCTGCCGTCGTAATAGTTGTCGCCGTCAATGATTTTCACGCCGCCCAAAAGCGACGGGTCGGTCTCGTAGGAAAAGCTTACGGCCGCATTTTTATGCTTTGCCGCAAAGAACGACTCTATCTTTTTTTTGTCCGCCGCCGTAAGCTTCGCCGCGGACACGATCCTTATGATATGCTCCATCAGGTGCTCCATTTACTCAACGCTTCATCGATAATACGGCTGTTATCCTGCTCTTTCACCTCGCGCTCCAACACCTTTTCAGCGACGTCTACCGCCAAAGCGGTGACCTCCGCCTTAAAATACTGCTCCATACGGATACGCTCGGAATCCATTTCCTTTTTGGACGCGGCGACCAGCTCGGCCGCCTGTTTTTTGGCAGCATCTAAAATAGCCTGAGCCTTGTCCTCCGCTGCCTTTTGCGTTTCCTTGGTCATGAGGGCGATCTTCTCGTTGGCGTCCTTTGTCATAGCCTCGTATTTAGCTTTAGTATCAACGACTTCCTTGTTGAGCCGCGCGTTTTCGTCGTAGACCTCCTCGGTCCTGGTCTTTTTTGCCGCCATATTCTTTTTCAGCTTCCTGATAAGCAGGAAGTAGACGACAAGCACCAGCACGACAAGGTCGACGAGCGCGATAAGCACCGTCTCCCAATGTAAATCGAACATTTTCAGAATCTGATCCATATTCCAAACCTTAAATCCCGCCTGCCGCGCAAATACTAATCTGCCGGCCGTCGGGAGAATATTATGGAAACGCTGAATAATTTAAGTCTAATTTATTCAGCGCTTCCTTATTTTCCTCTGCACAAGAAAAATGACTGTCTTTACGCGCCGTAAATGATGAAAGCGATGACCAATCCGTACAGGGCAGTCGTCTCGGCAAGCGCAAGCCCCATCAGCAGCATCGTCCTGATCTTGCCGGCCGCCTCGGGCTGGCGCGCGACCGCCTCGACGGCCTTGCCGGTGGCGATACCCATGCCGATTCCGGCGCCTACGCCCGTAAAGGCGGCAATGCCGGCCCCGAGCGGCCCGAAGCTTTCCAGAATGAAAGTCACTACCGATAATAACACCGCGATTAAGTTCATTTTTCTCTTTCCTTTTTGTATATCGTTTTTTTCTTTTGTTCTATATATTTGCCGCAATTTTTTACGCTGCCGTTGCGGCGACTAGAGTCCTATTCGGTGGCTTCTCCTATGAACGCATAGGACAGCATCATAAATACGTATGACTGTATGAACGCGTGGAACAGCGTGGCGATAAGGGTACCGACCAGTCCGAGAACGCCAGCTATATACCAGTCAAACGAATAGATAAGGTGCATTATTATAAAGCCCGAAAAGACGCTGCCGAAAAGGCGCAGCGCCATCGAGAACGGTATCACCGTATCGGTCAAAAGGTTGATGGGGTTTGGAAGTAAAAATACTGTCTTACCTGTTTTCTTTCTCTTGAATCGTATCAGATACCGGTTCAGCCTGCCCCACTTCTTTTCCTTGATACCGAACACCCATATCATTATAAAGGTGGAGAGCCCCAGCGCCAGCGTCACGTTCATGTCGCTGATCGGCGAGCGGAAACCCAAAAGCTCCATTAGAACGCCCATAAGTATAAAGCAGCACACTCCAAGGTACCAAGGCGCCAAAAACCTGGTATTGTGCCCGACAGACCCGTGCCCCTCGTTTTCAAACATACCGACAATGCTTTCAAGGACGGTTTGCAGCACTCCCGGCTTTTTCTTTTTCTCCCAGCGCGGCATACAGACAAAGCGCACGACCAGGCAGAAAATAAGCACGATGACCGTCATAACGAAACAGGTCAAAAGGGTGCTGGTCAGCCAGGGGACCCCGGGGAACGGATGGTGCGGGGCGATCTCCGGTATCTCCAGCGCAGCTGTTAAATTTACGCTTTTAAGTGTGTTCATTTCTTCCTTAAAACAAATCCGTCTGCCTTTTCTTGCCGTGAGATTATTATAAAAAGCGGCCTTTCCGGGCGTGTTTTTAAGACGCCGCGCCAAAATGCGCGAAGCTGCTTTTAACACGCCTCTATATATTATCCGCGATTTTGTGTAAAAAACTCCGGAACAAACTGTTTAGGCAACCGCTGATTAAATATTATCAAGGAAACGATGAATAAATGAGGTTAATTTAGAGCAAGTATTTTTAAGACAGAAAACGGCTTGTTTTTGCAGCAAATAGTAGAACTATTGGCAAAAAAAGAAGACGTTTTCAGGCAAAAAAGACGCGGCTATAAATTTAATCGAATTATTCAGCTGTTCCTTAATATTAGCCGGGTTTTTTGGCAGAAAACAACTTGTTCTTGCTTCCTTAAACTTCAAGTATTGACGTTTCCTTAAGATGTTTTACGCGTCAAAAATGACGCCGCTTCAAAATCCTGCCAAGGCTATTTAATCGTATAAATATAATGTAAATATACCCCTAAAACAGAATATATGCAAGCATTTTAATGAAGGCGCGCCAATGCGCGAAAGAATGTTCGTTTATGCGTTGACGTATATCTGTTTCAAGCGGGAACCGGCAGGCCGTATGCCGGAAACGTCCTAATATTTATCGAACAAAATGCAGCTTTTACCGCGAAAAAAATCGAAGGTCTGCCCCGCGGGGCAAGACAGTTTTTTGATCATCCCGAATGGCACGGCGCCGGGATAAACCGCCGCCCTTTCCAGCGGCAAGCAGACCGGCACAATATATTCCGCGCCGTAAAACTCCTTTACCGAATCGACCAGCCGCGGCGCGCCCTCTCCGCGCGCAAAATCCGTAAAGCAGCATTCCTCCAGCTTGCCGTTCGACAGGTACGCATAGCCGCTTTCGCCGTTTTCGCCGCGCACAAGGTAAATCTCCGCCCCGTCAGACGCCGCCTCGTTTAAGCGATAGCGCGTTTCGTACAAATCGCGGATAACATAGCCCTCGAACGGCGCGCAGCAGCGGCGGTAGATGTCGTTTGCCGCGGCGGCAAAGCCGGTATCCCCCGCTGTGTATCTCTCTATCCTGTACGGGATACCGCCGGCCGCCGTCCCGACCGTACGCGGCAGGACATATGTATATTCTATAAAGCCGTGCCTCTTATAATATTCGTGCTTGAACGGATACAATAAGCAATATTCCGCGCCGTCCCGCTTCAGCCTCTCATACGCCTTTTCCATTGTATCAAAAAAAACGCCCTTGCCGCGCAATTCGGGTAAAGTCGCCGCCGAGCTGACGAATCCGGCCTTTACCGCCTTTCCGTCTATCATGATCTTTACGGGGAAAAGATGCAGCGCGGAAATTATCCTCCCCGCGCCGTCCGTTACCGATACGACGTTTTCGGGCCGGTACCGGTTTTCAAAAAAATAGTTGACATAAGCTTCGCTCTCGTTAAAACTCTGTCTGTAGAGCGATAAAAGCTGGGATGTAAAATTGTCCGCTTCTTTCGTCATTGATTTATACCAAAAATATGACCGTTTGCCGCCGGATTTTCAAAAGAAAAATTACTTATGGAAGCGATGAATAAATGAGATCAATTTAGAGCAAGTATTTTTTAGCCCGGGAAATGACTTGTTTTTGCAGCAAATAGTAGAACTATTGGCAAAAAAAGAAGGCATTTTCAGGCAAAAAAGACGCGGCTATAAATTATATCGAATTATTCATCACTTCCTTATCGGTAACAATAAATTTCTCGGCCATAAACACCGGATTATATGACAGCTTCGATTTGCGCAAATTCTCAAGGCCCATATCCTCCTGCCGGTTGATATATTTTACGCCTCCGAAAAACTTTGCCGCAAAGAAATTATTGATAGCAGAATATATGCCCTTATAATTTATGTCGGCCTTTTCAAAATGCACGATACCCATATCGTTATAGCTGTTGCTTCCTATCGCAAAGGCGCGCACCTTGTCATCGGCGGTTATCACGCCGCAATATAATCCCAGCGCGTCAATATTGTTCAGCGCGCTTTTTATCGCCAGCTTTTCGGCCGCCGCGCCGCGTATATCGCTTTGATACGACGCCCATTCGTCATAAAGCTCCAATATCCCCTTGTGATCCTGCGGCGAATACGGGCGGAACTCGTATTTATAGGCGTTAGTAAACTGGTTGATATGGTTGCGCTTGCCGTGAAAGGCCTTGCCCGTCAAATTGATAAGGTCGGACGCGTTGTAGATATAGTCAAAATTGTTCCGGTCCTCTATCACCTCGAACTTTTTAAGGTATTCGGGGTCGACGCGGGACAGCATATCTTTCGACATAGCGCGCAGTATAAATTTCTGGTCCTTGCCCCGGCTGTAGCGGTACATTTTATCGACCGCCGCCGTCATATCGGCGCACGGCTTTTTCATAACGGGCGGGCAGAAAATTATATGCCGGAAAAACTTTGCCTCTATATAGATGGCGTCGGCATCCTCGCAGACTGTCGTCCCGTCCTGTATGTTCCACAAAAACAAAGTAGTGAAATCAAGGTTGCAGCCGTAATAACCTTCACAGACAGCATATTTATCAAATAAAGCCTTGTCCGAAAGCGTGATAGCCTTAAAATCCATGCGTATATTATACGCTTAAAACGCAAAAAAGTCTAAGGAAACTTATAACTTGAAACTGTTCCGGCAGGAATGCTATCCTGTCACCCCTGAAACATATCGTAATGCCGGCACAATGATTCCTATTTATCCGCGCCCTCTTTTACGTCGTAAACGTCGTAGTACTGCTCGTAGCGGGCTTTGCCCTGCGGGGCGGGCTGCGGCGCGGACTGGACTTTTATGGTTTCCGCTCCCTCGTACTCCGCACTGTACCGTCGTCCCCCTGCGGCGGCGGTCGCAACGAGAGGCTCCGGCGGGCAGGAAGGCCTCAGCTCTACCAAAATCACGTCGTCACCTATTTTACAGACGCTGCGCCACGGGATATAGATATCCTCCCTTGACTTGAAACCGATGAACCGCCGGAAGCCGGGCGCGACCAGGCCCAATATCCGCCCGCACTTCAAGTCGAACACAAGGTCGATTATCCGGCCTAAACGCTTGCCGTCGATCACGTTTATTATTTCCTTGCACCGCAGTTCGCAGAAAGTCACTTCACAGACCGCTTCCATATTTACTCCCTCCGCATCATAGACGCTTGTGTGACACAGCCGTTACGGATATCTTTTTTTACCTAAGTAAACTCTGATTAATTCGATAGAACTTTGACGCATCGTCTTTTTCGACCTAAAACATCTTCTTTTTTCGTCAATAGCTCTGCTATTGCCTTCAAAAACAAGCCGTTTTATGCCTGAAAAATACTCGGTCAAAATTTATCTCATTTAATCAGCGTTTACCTAAGTAATACTACTCCGCGTTTTAAAATACTGAAACGCTGTTAGTATAAAAACCGAAAATTGTCACTTTAATATATATGTCATAAACCGCCGTAATTTGACAAGAAATCGTATTTACCCTGCCGCAGCTTTTGATATCCTTATATCCGGTGCCAGGTTGCAATTATGCTCATATCGGCATATATTGAAGTGCGCAGACTATGGTATAATAGCTTTTGAAACGCTGAATAATCCGGTATAATTTACAGCGGCGTCTTTTTCGGATGAAAAATACTTGCTCTAAATCAACCTCATCTATTCATCGTTTTTTATTCCTTTTGGCAGCATCGGTACAGGTAAGAAAAAATGGAATTGAAACTTGATTTGTTTAATATATCCCTGCCTTCCGGCGGCACGGCCTTCGGGCTGTCGCAGGACTGGTTTCCCGACCGTTTCAAGCGCACGGCAGGCTGCGGCAGCGTTGCGGCCGCAAATATTTTCTTATACTATTTCAGGCAATATCCTTGCGACAAAATCAACCTGTTCGATGCCGGCGCGCGTTTCGACCGGCCAGGGGTTTGCGACGTTCTTCCGCTTATGGAGGAAATGTGGCGATTTTTTACCCCCGGTTTTATGGGCCTGCATAAGGTCGCGGATTTTATTTCGGACGCCAAAAATTTCGGGCACAGCCGCGGCCGCAGCTTTGAGACGGACGTGCTGGAAGTCCCGAAGAACAAGAAGCAGCGGCCCGACCAGATAGCCGCGGCGGCCTTTATCGACGGCGCGCTGAAAGAGGGCTTCCCCGTCGCTTTCTTGAACCTTTCAAACGGCGGTATTAAGGGCCTCGACAGCTGGCACTGGGTCACGATAGTATCCTGCGACGCCTCGGACGGCCTGACCGTTACCGCCGCCGATTACGGAAAGAGGATCACCGTCGATATTGCCCGATGGCTGGAAAGCTCGGCGCTGGGAGGCGGGTTTGCCGTTATCAAAAGATGATCCCTTCCGCCCCGGCGATATCTGACCGGAACCGTAAATAATTTGTCCCGCCCTTTTATCTTTTTTTGTTTTGTTGATAATTCTTCTCTTTCTTTTACATATTTTCACGGAATATTAATACCTGCTTATGCAGAAAATAACCTTCGGCGCAACCTGACAGACCGCTTTTTTATGCAAAGCGGCGCGGTCAGTTGTCAGCGCAGCGGCTTACTGAAATGACGAAGTCACACCGGAGGTTATTTGTACTTATGAAAAATAAAGTTGAGATCTGCGGCGTAAACACATCGACCCTGCCAAAGCTTACGAATAAGCAGCTTACCGAGCTGATGCAAAGGGTAAAACAGGGCGACGAGGCCGCGCGCGAGGAATTTGTCATAAGCAATATGCGCCTGGTCCTGTCGGTCGTCCAGCGGTTTATGGGACGGCGCGAAAACGTAGACGATATTTTTCAGGTGGGCTGCATAGGGCTTATGAAGGCGATCGATAATTTCAACTGCTCGCTGAACGTCCGCTTTTCCACCTACGCGGTACCTATGATAATCGGCGAGATCCGGCGGTTTTTACGCGATAACAACAGCATCCGCGTCAGCCGTTCGCTGCGCGATACCGCATATCAGGCGCTGCAGGCGCGCGAGCGTATCGAGCTTAAAAACGAGGTCGAGGCCACGGTCGAAAACATAGCCAGGGAAATGGAAATGCCGCTTAAAGAGGTCGTGTACGCCCTGGACGCGATATCCGACACAGTCTCTTTGTTCGACCCGGTCTATCACGACGGCGGCGACACCATCATGCTGATGGATCAGATAGGCGACGTAAAGAACACAGAGGAAAATTGGACGGAGGAGGTCTGTCTAAGAACGGCGATAGACGAGCTGTCTGAAAGGGAACAGCAGATACTATACTTAAGATATTTTGACGGCCGCACCCAGATGGAAATATCGGACGAGGTCGGCATATCACAGGCGCAGGTAAGCCGCCTGGAAAAAAACGCGTTAAAGCAAATGAAGACCAGGATATAAAAAAATGCCGTAAAGACGTTCGCCATTCGTTTCCGCACCTATTTTCTTTTCCCCTACGCCGGTTTCTTTTGACCGGACTCTTGCGTATTCTAATTCAAAGAGCGTATGAGATTAATTCCCAAAAGTGCAAAACTTAATTGACAGAGCGGTTGCATACATATAAAATATAAGTATGAAATGTCCTAATTGCGGCGCTAACTTGGAAAAAAACAACTGCGAATATTGCGGTTACAAAAAAGATGCGCCGGTAAAGCCTGCCGGTAAAGGCATCAATATCAACATAAACGCCGACGGACTCGCATCCTCTATCGCGGGCGCGGCAAAGGGCGCGGCGGATGCGGTCTCCGGCGCGGCAAAAGGCTTTGCGAAAGGCTTTTCAAAATATAAATACGTTATAATTATTATAGCCGCATTATTTTTCATCGGCGTTATCGTCGGCGGTATTTTTATTGTAAAGGCGGCGGCTGACTATTCTTCGGACTTTGACTTTTCCCCGGACAACAGCGGGCAACCGGTTTCTTCGTATGTTGAGATCACGGATGAGCCCAAGCTTTCGACTTCCGTCCTTTCCACCTATTATTCTACCAAGGTCACGGGCGAACTGAAAAACATTTCTTCCAAAACAATTTCGGTTTCGGTGTATTATATAATTTACAATTCGTCCGGCAAAAATCTGGGCGAGGCGCTGGACATTGTTTCCGGACTTGCGCCGGGCGGCAAGTGGGTTTTTTCGGCAAGCCACATGTCAAAGGTAACCGAAGGCGAGCCGGTTAGTTTCAAGTTTTCAAAGTTTTCGATTTACTAAGTAATACGGCTGCTTTTCGCTGTCCCGAAGATGTAGCGGACGCCCCGAACGGGCGGCCGCATAGCCACATAAATGGATCAGATGCGCGGCTGTCCGCGCCGGCTTTCCGGAAACCGCGCTTTTCGGAAAGCCGTCTTTAATGCGGCAAGAAAAATCTCCGATTTTTCTTCGGCCGCCCGGGGGTTCCTCAAGGGGGGCGTAGCGGACGCCCCGAAGGGGCGGCTGCATAGCCCCCCTTGACTATTTCAACTCCCTTACTATCTCTACAAAGGTATCGCCGCGCTGCTCGAAATTTATGAACATATCGAAGCTGGCGCAGGCCGGGCTTAAGAGGACGTTCCCGCCGGGCTTTGTTTTTTCAGCGGCCGCATACACCGCTTCCTTGAACGTGCCGCATTCTGTAATATTTTCAAAGCCGCAGCGCGCGGCGGCATTGACAACCTTCCGTTTTGTCTGCCCGATCACAACGGCGCGTTTTACGCTGTACGGCAGTCTTTTAAAAAGATCGTCATATTCATAGCCCTTGTCGCTGCCGCCCAGGATCAGAGTAGTATCGCCCTTCATTGCCTGCGCGGCCTTTAAAGTGCTGTCGATGTTCGTGCCCTTGCTGTCGTTATAGAATTTTATACCGCGGTATTCGCGCACAAACTCTATGCGGTGCCGTATGCCGGCAAACTCTTTCAGCGTTTTTACTATATCCTCTTTTTTGATACCGTACAATAGGCACGCCGTTATCCCCGCCAGCGCGTTATACAGGTTGTGCTCGCCCATCAGCTTGATATCGGATATATCGCATATGTACCTATCCTTAATGCTGTCGATATTGCTGCAGAAATATATCTTTCCAGCGGCGGCATAGCAGCCCTTGACCCGTTTTCGCGCGCTTATGTAATACTTTTGCGATTCGAACGGAAAGCCGTACCCCGCAATGATTTCGTCGTCGGCGTTCAGGACGGCATGATCCCCCGCCCCTTGATTATTGAAAAGCCTGAATTTTACTGCGGCGTATTCCTCCATTGTGCGGTGACGGTCAAGGTGGTCGGGAGATATATTCAGAAGTACGGCTATTTGCGGTTTAAACTCTTTGACCGCCTCTAACTGGAACGAGCTGACCTCCACCACCGCCGTGTCGGTATCCGTCAGAACCGCGGCCTTTCGCGACAGCGCGACCCCTATGTTCCCCAAAACATACGCGCTGCGGCCCGCTCCATGCAATATCGCGCCTATAAGCGATACGACGGTGCTTTTGCCGTTGGTGCCGGTTACTGCGATCACAGGCGCAGAGAGCGCCGAATACGCGAACTCCAGCTCGGATATCACCGGCACGTTGCGCCGTTTTAATTTCAGCGCGATCTCGCTGTAGACCGATATGCCTGGGCTGATGACAGCAAGGTTGATATTATCGACGGAGCTTTCGGACAGGTCGAATATAACGTGCTTTATCCCCATTTCGCGCGCAAGCGCCGCCGCGGCCAAGCCGCTTTCGCCCTGCCCCAAAATAAGCAGGGTATTTACCGATGCCATAGTGTCGCTTATTATCATAGAGAATATATATGCTAAAGGCTTCCCGTTGTTGACTGCGGAACTGCAGATCTTCAGGACAAAATAGCCGCCGCACCTAAAAAGACAAATGATCCAATGCTCATGAAAAAACGAACAGGTATATGCCGGCTGAAATAATGCCGGCAAGCAAGGTGACGATAGAGTACACCGTCACAATCTTCCCCTCGAACACGCCCTTTTTCTCGAAATGGTGATGCAGGGGCGCCATTAAAAAGACCCGCTTGCCCTTCGTCGCCTTGAAATACAATACCTGTATTATGACCGACAGCGCGGACACCGCGTACATTATCCCTATAATCGGCAGCAGCAGTGAAAGCCGGCTGAATATGGCCAGGCACGCCGCCGCGCCGCCCAGGGCCAGCGACCCCGCGTCGCCCATAAAGATCTTTGCCGGGTGCGTATTGAAGCCCAGAAAGCCTGTGACGCCGCCGAATACGCAGCCTGAGAAAATGAGCAGGTTGCCGTACTCGGAGAGGATGTCCGCGCCTGCGCCCGACCTTTCCATATCGGAAATCACGATCGCAAGGATCGCGCCGAACGCAAACATATAGACCGCCGTGACCGAGGACGCCAGGCCGTCCAGGCCGTCGGTCAGGTTGACACTGTTGGTGCAGGCAAGAAAAATAAAAATAACGAACGGGATTATCAGCCAGCCGAAATCAGCGGATATGTGCGTAAAAGGGATACTGACGTTCGTGCCTATATTCGGATTCAAATAGACAAATACCGCGATCATAACGGCTATCAGTATCTGCGACGCGGCCTTCTGCCACGCCTTAAGGCCCATATTCCGCTTCAGCTTGACCTTAATAAAATCGTCTAAAAAGCCTATCAGCCCATAGCCCGCCGTCACCGCCGCGGCGACCAGCGCCATCTGCCTTTCCCCCCGAAACAGCGTCAGCCCTGCCGCGCATATGCCGATAATAAACGCAAGGCCGCCCATTGTCGGCGTGCCGCTCTTGGCCTTATGGCTCTCTACATAATGCAGGATGACCTGTTCACCCTTCAGCCGCTTTACCAGACGGATCACGAGCGGGCACAAGAGGACGGTAATTGCAAAGCTTACAAGCGCGCCGATGATGGCGAAAATCATTTTGCTTCCGCCTTTCCCGTTTTCCCGGTAACCTGGTAAACCGTCTCCGCGTCGCTGAACGGATGCCTTATCCCCATGATTTCCTGATAGCTTTCGTCACCCTTTCCAAGGATCAGGATCACGTCGTTTTTGCGCGCATATTTGACCGCGTGCGCGATCGCCTCGGCGCGGTTTTCAATGCAGACATACCGGCAGAGGCTCTCCATCAGGCCTTTTTCGGCCTGCCGCATAATTTCGAACGGATCCTCGAACCTCGGGTTGTCGCTTGTAAGGATGCAGAAGTCGGCGCATTTCCCTGCCGCCGCGCCCATCAGCGGCCGCTTCGCCTTGTCGCGGTTGCCGCCGCAGCCGAAGATTATTATCAGCCGTCCCTTGCAGAATTCGCGCGCGGTCGCGGCTATATTCACTATGCCGTCGGGCGTGTGCGCGTAATCGACTATGACCGTATAGGGACGCGTATCCAGTATGTTGTAGCGTCCGGGGACATATGCAACCTTTTGGATACCGCGCGCGATATCCTTTATCCCTACTCCCAGCGTATGGCAGACGGCGGCGGCGCACAGCGTATTATACATATTATACCGCCCGGAAAGGCTGAATTTAATGTCGTACACATCGTCGAAAAGATTTATGATGTATTTGATCCCCCTGTCGGTAGCCTCGTAATTTACGGCGAATACGTCGGCGGGGTTATCCACACCGAACGTTATAAGCGGCACGCGGCAGCCGGCCGCGATTTTACGGCCGAAAAAGTCGTCGATGTTTATTACGGCGGACTTGCAGTAATACGGGTTAAAATACGCCTGCTTTGCCGCGCTGTATTTTTCCATGTCGCCGAAATAATCAAGGTGATCCTGCGAAAGGTTGGTAAATACCGCTATGTCGGCGGTCACGCCGTCCAGCTTCCTAAGGTCGATCGCGTGCGCCGATACCTCCATTATCACGGTTTCGACGCCGTCATCCAGCATGTCCGAAAAAAGCTTGTGCAGCTCGATAGGGTCGGGCGTAGTCAGCGCCGCCGGCAGTTTTTTGTCCCCTATCATATTGCAGGTGGTGCCGATAAGCCCGGTTTTTATCCCCGCTGTTTTCAATATCTCGCGGATGATATAGGTCGTAGTCGTCTTGCCGTTGGTGCCAGTAACGCCGATAAGGCGCATTTTCCGCGCCGGATTCCCGCAAAAGTTTGCCGCCATAACTGCCATAGCGTGCCGCGCGTCCTTGACACGCACTTGAGTCACTTTCGGCTCGAGAGGCAAAAACCTTTCGACCACCAGCGCGGCCGCGCCCTTGCTTATCGCGGCTTCGGCAAAGGAATGTCCGTCGGACTTCAGGCCGGGTATACAGAAAAACAGGCTTTGCTTTCCGGCCTTTCTTGAATCGCACGAAAGCGACTTGATCTCCTCGTTTTTTCCCTCGACCTCAAAGTATTCCAGCCCTTTAAGAATATCCGCAAGTTCCATAACTTCTCCTTGAAGCATTTTATAGTAAATCAACTTTAAAACCGGTTTCAGGTTCGAGCAGATATTTGAGGATAAAACGGGATAAAAGCGGAGCCTTTATTAGGAATAAAGGCGAGCAGTTTATACCGTTTTATACCAAATAGATGCCGAAGATGAGCCGGTTTTAAAGTTTGTTTACTATACCGCGCCGCCGATACATAAAGGCCTAAGCGCAGTCAGTATTCTATTATTCCATCTTTAGGAAAGCGTTTGCAAGGGCTTCGCAATACTAGACATATTTCGCATTTATTCAGCGTTTTCTTTGCGCCGCTTTTTGAAATTTTGGCGCATCAACCGCCGTCTCCGCGCACCAATAACACCACCGATTTCGGCGCGAGCATCGTGCCGGCGGGCGGATATTGGCGCGTGATGCTGCCTTCCTCGCCGTCGATCTCGTACTGCAGCCCCTTGACGTCCAGCGCGATACGCGCCTCGGCCACGCTCATGCCGACAACATACGGCATTTCCACCGTTTTCGCGCCTAACGCTTTATCGGCGTCGCTGATAACAGGCTTGATGTCCTTATAGTTAAAAATTCCCTGGAAGATGTCTTTAACCGCCGGCGCGGCGACCATACTGCCGTAATATGCGCCCTGCGGCTCGTCAACCGTCATAAGCACCACATATTCGGGGTCGTCAGCGGGCGCAAAGCCGACGAACGAGGATATATATTTACCGCGCGCTATCGCGCCGTCAATGTATTTTTGCGCCGTTCCCGTTTTTCCGCCGATCTTGTAGCCCGCGATATAACAATTTTTGCCGCTGCCCTCGCGGACGGCGGTTTCAAGGAGGTTTCTCATCGTTTCGCTTGCAGCGGCGCTTAACACCCTGCTTTTTTCGGTGGGATTCACTATCTGGACCACGCCGCCCTTATAGTCGGTTATTTCCTTTACAAGGTGCGGGCGATACAGCTTTCCGCCGTTTACGACCGCCGCCACGCCCGCAACCATCTGGAGCGGCGTTACCGCGATCGTCTGGCCGAACCCGATGCGCACAAGGTCCACGTTCTTGACGGTCTTTTCGGGCAACAGGATCCCCCGGCTTTCCGAATAGGCGTCGATGCCCGTCGTTTTCCCGAAACCAAATTTATTCAGGTATTTGTAAAAGGCGTTCGTGCCCAGCCGCTGCGCAAGATCCATGAATACGCAGTTGCAGCTGTTGTTTACGCCCTTTTGGAAATCCTGGTCGCTGTGTCCGATAGTCCTCCAGCACTTTATCCGCTGCCCGTCGACCATGCGGTAGCCGGGGCAATAGAAGTGATCGGAAAGCTTGACCTTGCCCTCCTCGACCGCCGCCGCCGTTGTAAATATTTTGAAAGTAGAGCCCGGCTCGTACACGTCGACCACCATCGTATTCTTGGACAGCTTAAGCAAGGAAGCGATATCGTCCCTCGGCGGCGCGTTCAGATCGAAGCTGTTCTTGGTCGTCATAGCCAGCACTTCGCCGGTCTTGGCGTTCAGCACGATCGCGCTGGCGTTCAGCGCCGAATATTCCTCCATTACCTTTTCCGCCGCGCGCTCGGCGATGCTCTGTATATAATAATCGATCGTCAGCTGCACGTTGCAGCCGGGGATCGCGGGGACATATTGTGTGACGTTGCTGTCCAGCTCGACGCCCCTTATGTCAGTCTGGGTCAGCGCATAGCCCTTTACCCCCGTCAGATACTTGTCATAGTATTTTTCCAGGCCCTCCTGCCCCTGCCCGTCTATGTTTGTATAGCCCAGTACCTGCGTCAGAAAATCGCCGTGAATATAATTCCGCTTTGCATCCTCGGAAAAGTATATCCCGCTTAGGCCGAGTGCCTTGAGCTTGTCGGCATCGGCCTTCTCCACCTGCTTTGATATAGTGATCTCGGACACTCCGCCCTTTACGATCTTATCGTAAAGCTTTTGATAGTCGAGTGGCAGCGTATCCGACAAAGCTTTTGCAACCGCCGCGGCGTCCGTCACCGCGCGCGGCCTGACGTATACGGAATAAGTAGTATAATCGGATGCGATCAGCACTCCGGTCGTATCGGTAATATTTCCCCTCTTGGGATTAACCGGCAGGTCGCGCATCCACTGATCCATGGCTTTGGCCTGCAATTCCTGTCCCTGTATCAGCTGCACGACCGCAAGCCGGCCGATCAGCACTAAAAAAAGAAAGGTTATCAACATTACGAATGTCAATAACCTCTTCTGTATACCGCGTATGGTAT
The DNA here is from genome assembly GCA_031553565.1 of Eubacteriales bacterium. Classification (GTDB taxonomy): domain Bacteria; phylum Bacillota; class Clostridia; order Christensenellales; family DUVY01; genus JAVBLK01. The sequence goes on along the minus strand of JAVBLK010000025.1, from coordinate 14,491 downwards.
ATGGCCTGTTAAGTTTGGGTTTCAATAAAAAGCCGCCTCCTCTGCTTAGGCGGCACAAATATGTTTAACCGCCGAATAATCTGCTGAAAAAGTCGCATATCTTGTCGAACACGTTGGTCTGCGGCTCGTAAGTTACTTTATCTGATAAGGGTGATACGGTAAACGAAACTACCTCGCTGTCAGCTGCCGGCTCGTATGTATCGACGGGCAGGTTCGGCGTATAATATGCTGTTGTCTCGTTCCGGATAACCGTTACCTCTGCCTGCAGCGCGCCCTTGCTGTTTTCTAATTCCGCGTTTTTATCCGCCTGCCTGTTCGCGGCGATCCCGCTGGCGATTATCAGCACAAGCGCGATAAAGACGATGATAGCATAAACCGCGATAAGCAGCTTTGCGTTCTGGCTCAACGGCCTTCTCTCCGGGCTTTCCGCCCTGTCCATCCGCTTTGCCGAAGAGCTTTGCCTTGATTTTCCGGTCTTTACGCTCTGCATAGTCCTTATGCTGGGCATAAGATCCTCTTCAGAATACGTTCTGCGGCTGGGCGCAGGCGCCTGTGCGGGGCGCGAAACCGTAGTCGTCCTTTCGGCCCGGTCGACCCTTTCGGTAAACGGCTGCTCGTACCGGCTGCCTTGCGGCGCGCGCATACGCATCGCATCTAAGCGGTCGCGCTCGTACTCGGTAAACTCGGTACGGCTGGATCTCGGGACACGGTTCTCATAACGGTCTTCATAGCGGCCGTAACGGTCGTCCCCCCTCGCTGAGGAGGCGGTGTTCCTTACCGCTGTCGTGGCGTAGCCGCCCTGGCGGTCGTCATCTGTAATAATTCTCTTTGTCGTTAACATTTTATTCTCTTACCACCTTTTTTATGATGGATTTATTTGTTTTTACAGTTTTTCGGCTATCCGCAGCTTGGCGGAGGCCGCCCTGCTGTTGGCCTTAATTTCCGTTTCGCTTGCCGTAACCGGTTTCCCGAACAGCTTCAGGCTCGCCTTATGCCCGCACACGCAGATCGGCAGGCTTTTGTCGCAGATACAATCGGTCGCAAGCAGCTTAAAGGCCTGTTTTACTATCCTGTCCTCCAGACTGTGAAAGGTTATCACGCAGAACCGTCCGCCCTTTTTCAGCCTTGCCGCTATCGTGCGTATCGCCCCGTCAAGCCCGTCCAGCTCGCCGTTGACCTCGATCCTTATCGCTTGAAACACTTTCTTTGCCGGGTGCGAACCGAATTGAAACTTCAGCGGTACCGCGCCCTTTATTATCTCCGTCAGCCTGCCGGTCGTTTTTATCGGCTCATTCGCCCTTTCCCGGACTATCGCGGCCGCTATCTTTCCTGCAAAGTCTTCCTCACCGTAGTCCCTGAATATCTTTATAAGCCGTTTTTCGTCGTATCCGTTCACTACTTCGTGCGCCGTAAGATACTGCCGTCTGTCCATCCGCATATCGAGAGCCGCGTCCTGCATGTATGAAAAGCCCCTCTCCGCATCGTCAATCTGCTTGCTGCTTATTCCCAGGTCAAGCAGCGCGCCGTCAAGCGCGGTTATGTTCCGCTCCGACAGCACCCGTTCAGCTTCTTTAAAATCCGCGCGGATCACCGACAGCTTGTCCCTGTATTTTTTAAGCCTCTCGCCCGCGTAACCTATCGCCGCCGCGTCCTTGTCGATCGCGGTCACCCGGCCGCCCGCATCAAGGATCGCCTCCGTATGCCCGCCGCCGCCCAAGGTCCCGTCAAGATATATGCCGCCCGGCTTTACTTTCAAGGCGTTTATCACCTCGTCAAGCATGATCGGGACATGATAGCTTTCACTTTTTTTTATTTCAGGCATATTGTATCCTGGGTCAACCTCTATATCTTATATTCTTTCAGCCCTTCCATCGCCGCGTCAAAGTCCTCGTCCGAGTTGTAGGCGTTCCACCTGTCCTCATCCCAAACCTCGGCGCGGTTACCCACCCCCAGGATGACGATGTTCTTTTTTATCCCCGCGTGCTTGATAAGCTCTGCCGGCAGGATTATCCTGCCCTGCTTGTCCTCCGAGATCTCGAACGCCGACGCCATCAAAAGGCGCAACGGCTTTTGCGCCGCCCTGTCGCCTATCGAAACCCCGTCCAGCTTACCGGCGATATGCGTATTGAAGGCATCCTTGGCAAATACATAGATGCATCCGTCCACGCCTTTTGTCAGGGTATAGTTATCCTTCAGCTCCGATTTAAGCTTTGCCGGTATCCTTATTCTGTTTTTGTCATCGAGCTGATGAGGAAAGGTACCCAACATGATGTATGTAGTATAGCACATATGATAACCACAATCAACCACTTTTAACCATTTTATATATACTTTTTTGATTTTTACGGTAATTAACTTTAGTTTTTTGACACACGTAAAAATTGAGGCATTAGCGCCGCCAAAGAAAAGTACTGCGGCAAAATCCGGCAAAAAGAATGCGCATCCCTTTTGTACGAGATAATATTGACAATACCTTTCCCGGATGAGATAATGCGTACATAAAGAAAAAAACGAGCGTCATGAGGGAAAATGATGTCCGGATTTGAAACGACAAGAAAAAAAAAGCGCAAGCCGGTTCCGCGGCCTGATCTTTTTTATATTTTTTTTCTCGGCATTATTGAGCGCCTCCATATATTTTTGTTGGGGCTTTATCAATCCGGGACATAATTTCGCCGTCTTTTACGATAAGGAAATACCGGGCAGCTTTGACGCGGCGTTCAACTTTGTCAAGGAGACCCAGTTTGATGACCGCAACGGCCTAATCAAATGGACAGACAATTTGCGGATGGCATACGAGGGCGCGCCGACGGACCGGGATGTCGAAGCATTGCATAAAATTGCAGACGCATACAATTCCGTGCGCGGCTTTCCCGGCCTTGAGATCGTTCAGGCAGGCTCCGCGAACGTAAAGGTCATCTTCCCCACCAGAGAAAACTTTAAAACAATTAAAGAAAGCATGGGCGTAACCGGCAGCGAACGCAGCTTTTGCCGGCTTCACTATTCGGACGGCGGCGTGATCGGCCCCGACGCGCATATCTTGATCGAGCCGGGCGGCGCGCAGGGCTACCGCAACAGCGTAATATTGCACGAGGCGTTCCACCTTGTCGGCTTTACCGGGCATACCGCAAACAGAAAGAGCATCCTCAATAAGTTCTCCCCCGTGCCGGGACTGTGCGCGGCCGATATTTTGGCAATGAAAATGATTTACAACCCCGACATACGCGTCAATACGACGTTTGAAAAATTGAAAGGGTATTATGACGCTATTGACATCAATGAGTTCCTTGATTTGTAAGAATGCGAAAACAGGCAGGCTTTTTAAAAGGGGCAACGCCCTTGCCGCCGCGTTCACCGGCCTTGTACTGCGCCCCGTCAGCGGCTTTTTCGCCGTTTGATTTTTTGATGTTTTTATGTTAGAATTTTTGTAAGATTAGCGGCATTCTTCTTACGGCAAGAAGACAGCTTTGCGCGGAATAGTATAATTATAAATCGCTTGAGGATACGCAGGAGGATAATATGGAATATATTCACCCGGATAAATATGACGAGTCGAGGCTGAACGAGGTTTTGGCGCTTGACAATATCGTTTATGATAAGAAATACCGCGGAAGCTTCAAGAGCGTCAGCCAGCGGTATAAAACGAATGAGAAAATGTTTATTTTTGCCGTTGATGAAAAAAACAAGATGTGCGGATACATTTGTTTTTTTCCCGTCTCCTCCGGGCTGGCGGAAAGAGTAGAGCATGACCCTGTAATGGCAGACGATAATATCGAGCCAAAAGACGTCGTTCAATATGATAAAAACTGTGTCAATAATATTTTCATAATTTCTGTGGCGGTTTTCCCCGAGTACAGAAGAATGGGCGTCGGGTACACCTTAATAAAAGAGATGTTTGCTTTTTTATCTAAGATGTCTGTTTCCGGCTATGAAATAGGCAAGATCTATGCGGTCTCAACGTCTCCGGAGGGGAAAAAAGCTTTAGTAAAATGCAATTTTGAGAAATGCCGCTCTTACGACAGCAATACCACGCTGTTCAAGTATGACTTTATCTGTTACGAGAAAATGGATCTGTACTTGTTCCTTCCGGTATCCCTGACAGAAAAATTTGTAAGAGTAAAAGCTTCAAACCCGTTTTTGGAAAAGCTGAACGAGACTTCGCGGATGGAAGTCAATTCCCTGATGAACGAGCGCATAAACCGGGCGTATATCGGCAAAATAGATTTTTTGCCCGAGGACGATTACGGAAACGCGGAAAAAGGCAAGATTTTAGAGGCCGGGCTGTACCTGTCATCGTACCGTAATATCGGTACGCTTACCGTCGAATTCCGTTCGATCTCCTTCGACCCGACGTTTGTCCTTGACCAGGCGTCAAGGGGCAGTTTGAAAGTGACGGTAAACGGAGCCGAACAGCTTCTGATCGGGTATTTGTCGCAACAGGGGCTTGAGGTTCTGGGGAACTGCACGTTCCTGCTGGCTTCCGCGGAAAAGCTTAATCCGTATTACAGACAGTATGTTTTGTTCGCGGAGGCGTATTTCAGCCGGATGAGTTCTAAGATCATCTCGGAGGAAGCAAAAGAATTCGCGTCAACCAACATCGCCCAATATGAATTTGCCGAGATATATTGTTCGGGCATCGGCGTCAGCTTTGAGTTCGATGCGAATACCCCGTCCTCCACTTACCAGGAAAGGCTCGAAACCAGCATATTCATGGTATATATCAGCGAAATGCTGTCGCTGCAGATCGCCTCGCTTAAGCTTGTGCAGAACACCGTAACCAAGGAGTTTGACCAGTCGCCTAAGCCCTCTTTAGGGATCATTGAAAATCTGATCGAAAGCTTCGGAAAATACATGGTTTTATTCGACTTTAACTACAAATATTATCTGGCAAAGATTTTGAGCGATAAGGTGGCGGAAAGGCTGGGCATATTCGAGATGCGGAAGAATTACGAGGCTACCTCGGAGCAATTGAATAAAATCATTGCCATCAAGTCCGAAAGGCTGAATAAGGAATTCTCCAAAAAGCAGGATAATTTATTTAAAGTTATTTCTGTCTTTACCTTGCTGCTTTCGATAAATAACGTGCTGTCGTTTATTATCGGGGCGGATTTTTCAAATACGGCAAGCCTGGTCGTATTTATTGTAAGTATTGCGTTTTGGGCGGTGGCAATGACGTATCTATTAGTTGTCTGGCTGAAAAACCGTTTTGCAAAAAGACAAGCTTATAATAAGGCCAAGGGCAAAAAAACAAAGCCGCAGGACTGAAATTTTAGCGGAATCAAAAATTTATATTATGAGGGAGAATCTGCAATGAGACATTTTTTGAGTCTAAAAGATTTTAATGTTGACGACGTGAAGAAAATTTTCACGCTTGCCGACCAAATAATTGCCGGAAAGCATAAAAATGCCCTGAAAGGAAAAACGGGCGTGCTTTTCATTACCGGCAGCGTCAGGACAAGGGTCTCTTACGAGAAGGGTATTTTTATGCTGGGCGGACAGCCGATAGTGTTTCCGTGCGAGGCGCTTGACAAAAAGGAAACGATCGGGGACGTTGCAGGGTATCTGAATAATTGGACGGATTTTGTCGTCGCGCGGCTTAAAACCTTTGCTAAGCTTCAGGAATACGCTAAATACAGCAGGTGCCCCGTGTTTAACGCTATGACTGATGACGGGAGCCACCCTGCCCTGGTCCTGACCGACCTGTATAAGATTTCAAAAACAAGAAGCGATTTTTGGGATCTGAAATATACGGTCGTAGGCTTTAACGACAACGTATGTATGTCGTGGGCAGACGCGGCGGAGGCCTTTGGCCTGGACGTGACACATTGCTGCCCCAAAGGCGTTGAAAATAAAAGCAAGGCGATATCAGTCGAGCATGATATTAAGAGCGCGGTCGCAAAAAGCGACTATATCATGACGGACAGCTTGTCCGAAGGGCAGGATATCGGCGGGTATCAGATAACAAAAGAGCTTTTGGATACTTACGCAAAGGCCGGCGCGAAGTTGAATCCGTGTCCGCCTGTTTCAAGAGGCGAAGAGGTCTCCGCGGACGCTATCGCAAGCAAATATTTTGTGGGGCATAGTTTTTTTGACACATTCCTGACTATCCAACAGGCGATAATTCTGTATTGCCTGTAAAAAATACTGCCCGAAGCCTTATGGCGCCGCCGGTCACTCTTTGCAACGTTTCCCTCTGCCGGGAACGGCGGGCGCGCCCATCGCCTAAAAGCTGATCCGGCTTTCGAAGGCGTTTCTTATGTGGTTTATCGCATATGCCGTGACCTCGATCACGTCGAATCTTGCCGGGATATTCAGTAGCCTGTTTTTCTTTATGTACTGCGCCGCCATCATGGACAGCTTGTATTGCTTGTCGCGCCCGACCGCCTCTGCCGGACGCCCGAACTTGTATGACGAGCGCGTTTTGACCTCGATAAAGACCACCGCCTGGCCGTCACGTGCGACAATATCCAGCTCGCCGACCTCGGTTTCCCAGTTCGTAGCGAGAATCTGCCAGCCTATGCTTATCAGATAATTTGCCGCCGCGGCCTCGCCGGCGGAGCCCGTGTATTTATTGTCCACCGCCGCCGCCCTCCGCGCCTTCATCCGCTTCATCCGCCCACATGGCCGCGTTCTTTAAAAAACTTTCGCGGTGTATTTCGCACTTGCCGAACTTCGATATCAGCGCGCGGTGGTTTGCCGTGGCATAGCCCTTATGCCGTGAAAAGCCGTATTCAGGGTACTTTTTATCATACTCCCGCATAAGCCGGTCGCGCTCCACCTTGGCCAGGATCGACGCCGCCGCGATCGAGTACGACAGCGCGTCGCCGTGTATTATCGGTAAGGACGGGAAATCCAGATCAAGCTTCACCGCGTCGATAAGCGCGATATCCGGCCTGATCTTAAGCGTTTCCAGCGCCGTTTTCATCCCGCGCTTTGCCGCGTTCAGGATGTTTATTTCATCTATCACGGTATGGTCGATAAACACTACGTTATAACAAAGGGCGTTTTCAACGATTTTTTTGTAAAGCTCCCCGCGTTTTTTTTCGGTAAGCTTCTTGCTGTCGTCTACCCCCGGGATTATCCTGTCCTTATCCAGCGGCATAATGACGGCGGCGCACGCAACGGGGCCCGCCAGCGGCCCCCTGCCCGCCTCGTCGACCCCCGCGATCAGCTTATAACCGCGGGATATGTATTCGCGCTCAAACCTCAGTAAATCTTTCGTATCCATATTTCTTCCGCTATCCCGGAAATTACTCCGCGCCGTTTACAGGTGCGGGCGCGTCAAGCGTTATCTTGCCCATCAGGCCGCTCCTGAACTCGTCCAGTATAAGGGCGGCGGCGCGCCCGTCGTCGATTACCCCGCCGGACATAAGACAGCCGCGCTTTGACGCTATTTTACTGAATACGGTTTCGGCAAAAGCATCGCCCGCAAATATCGCCTCGTCCAGCTTGTAGCGCTTTATCAGCATATCTGCGCGGCCGATATCCTTAAGCTCGCCGATAAGCATTTTTGACAGCGCGCAGGGGTCGGTTACCTCGTCCTTTACACAGCCGCAAAACGCCAGCCTTTTCGCCGATCTCTGATCCTCGATATTGCCCCACAGCACGCCGGGCGTATCCATCAGCTCGAAATGATCGCCCGCCCTCAGCCACTGGCGGCCGCGCGTCACTCCGGGCTTATTGCCGACCTTGGCCTTTGCCCCGCCCGCAATATTGTTGATTATCGTTGACTTGCCGCAGTTAGGCACGCCTACGATCATTGCCTTTACGGTGTAATTGAGCTCTTTTTCGGCGTATTTTGCCGTTTTTGCCGCCGCCAGCCTCTTGACCTCGGCACAAATAGGCTTTGCCGAGTTGGTGACCTTCGCGTCCAGCCTGATGCAGCCGCCCTTTGCTTTTAACGCCTTTATCCACAGCGCGGTCTCATTGTCGCCGGCAAGGTCGGCCTTATTCAGAACGTATAAAACCGGCTTGCTTTTCAGTAAACCGTCCAAGGCCGGGTTGAAGCAGGACGCCGGTATCCTTGCGTCCAGAACATAGATAATAACGTCGACAAGCCCCGCGCCTTCCTCGATAAGCCGCATAGATTTCGCCATATGGCCGGGGAACCAGTTAATTTTCATAAGCTTTACTCCGGCGGCCGTGTTTGCCGCCGACACAATATATGTGCGTCACTTTTTTAAAAGGTCTTCCCTTTTTTCCCTCGTGATCTCTTCCCGCTGCGCTTTCCGCCACTTCTCCACATTTGCGTGGTGGCCGGATACAAGTATTTCGGGAACTGAATGGCCTCTAAAGTCGGCGGGCCGCGTATAGTGTGGATATTCTAAAAGGTCGTCGGAAAAGCTTTCCTCGCCCGCAGAGTCCGGATTGCCCAATACGCCGTCCACAAACCGCGCCACGCAGTCTATCAGCACCATCGCGGGCAGCTCGCCGCCCGTTAAAATATAGTCGCCGATAGAGATCTCTTCGTCGATATAGTTGTCGATTATCCGCTGATCCACGCCCTCGTAATGGCCGCAAAGGATGACCAGGTGCTTTTCCTGCGCCAGCTCCTTAACCCTAGCCATGTTAAGGGTCTTACCCTTCGGCGACATATATATACGTCTGGCCTTATGTGTCTTGTCGCACTTTATAAGCGCGTCATAAATAGGCTGCGGCGTCATTACCATACCGCTGCCGCCGCCGTACGGGGCGTCGTCGCATTTTTTATGCTTGTCAAGCGAAAAGTCGCGGATGTTTATTGCGTTGACCTTCAGCTTTTTTGCAGTGACCGCGCGCCCTATCATGCTGTGCTTTAAGCCGTCTATCATATCGGGGAAAAGTGTCAATACGTCTATTTTCATTCCGCACCCTCGAATATCGACACCTCGGAAAAAACTTGCGGGTCAACGGCCATGGTTTGGTTAACGGTATCGACCTTGGCCTTTAATGCCTTGATAAACGGGAACCGGAATACTCTGCCGTCCGCGGTTTCCGCCGTATAGACGTCCGCCGCGCCGAAATTGTCTATCGCGGTGATCACGCCCAAAAGCGTGCCGCCCGTATCTACAAGCCTGCAGCCTATTATATCCTTAACAAAATACTCGCCTTTTTTCAGCTTTACCAGCCTTTCTTCGGCAAAAAGCTGCTTGCCGCGCAAGGCTTCGGCATCGTTTCTGGTATTGACGCCGGAAAGCTTTATAAATGCGAAGCCGCCGCGCACCGCCGCCGACACGGACTTTACCGGCGCGCCGCCGTCGATATAAAACTCCGCGGCGTCCAGTACGTCCGCAAGCTCCGCCGTTTCACAGCGTACCTTTACCTCGCCCCTGATCCCCTGCGGCTTTACTATTGTTCCTATAAGTGTTTTTTTCATTATATTTTTCCAGTTTTCTTGTGCTTTAAAAGAATCCGTCTGAATAGTAAAACTTGCCGGCAATTTTGGCGATTTTTCCAAAAGGCATAAAAAAAGTGGCTTCGCCACACTTGCAATTTTGTGGCTGCCCGGGTTTTTTGCTGCGTTTTTTCAAAAGGTATAAAAAAAAGCCTGATCGTATTTTACCACAAACCAAGCTTTTGTGAAAGTCTTTATCGGGGCAAGCCTTATTCCGCGCCTTCCGCCTCGTCGATCTCGACGTTATAACGGCGGTTTTCCTTCATACCGACCGCATACATAAGCGTCCTTATCGCCTTTGCTATCCTGCCCTGCTTGCCTATTATCTTGCCCATATCGCTCTTTTTCACGCTGACATGGATATCGTCGCCCGACGCGGTGACGTCTACTGCCGCCGGGTCGTCAACAAGCTGCTTAACAATATATTGGACTACGTCCTTTGCGTCAACCATTTGCGAAAACTTCCTTTAAAACCGGGCCGCCGTAAAGTAACCGGCAGCGGGGTGAGTATGCGGCGCACCAAATTTTTGCCGTTTCCACGGGACGAAAACGCTTAAGAAACCGCTGAATAATTCGATATAATTTATAGCCGCGTCTTTTTTGCCTGAAAATGCCTTCTTTTATTGCAAATAGTTCTACTATTTGCTGCAAAAACAAGTCATTTTCCGGGCTAAAAATACTTGCTCTAAATTGATCTCATTTATTCATCGCTTCCTTAAAAGAATATCCGCCCCGTTCAAAAATGACAAGCTGCGCCCAAATCAATTTGAAGCATAAAAGGCAGGCTCTTTAAGCCTTTGCCTCTTCGCCCTTTTTCTTGGGAGTCTTGGCGGGCGGCCGCTTTGCCGGCGCGGGCATTGCGCCTGCGTTGATCAAAAGAGTTTTTACCGTGTCGGTAGGCTGCGCGCCGCAAGCAAGCCATTTCTTGGCCTTCTCGACGTCGATCTTGGTCTGCCCTTGAACTTCTTTAGGGAAATAGTTGCCTATCTGGTCGATAAAATCGCTGGAACGCGGTTTCCGCGAATCCACAACAACTACCTTGTAAATAGGCGTTTTTTTGTCGCCGCCCAACGAAAGTCTGATCTTTACCACTTTTTTATACTCCTGATAATATATCGATAATTAAAAATATATGCGCTGTCTTTTTTGCGCTTATAAAGGATAGCAAATTACATAACATTTGTCAAAAGAAATTCGCACGGATAACAAGGCTTGTTTTACAAAATTCCGGGGGCATTTCATCTGCGTTTTTTAGAAGAACCTTCTTTTGCCCTTCATTTGTTTCATCATCACTTTGGTTTGCTCGAATTGCTTTAACAGCTGGTTTATATCCTGCACCTGAGTGCCGCTGCCCTTGGCAATGCGGATCTTGCGCGAGGATTTCAATATTTCGGGATACGCACGCTCCTTCGGAGTCATAGACTGTATTATGGCCTTAAACCGTTTTATGCGGTTTTCGTCAATGTCTGCCTCGCTGACCTTTAATTTCCCCGCGCCGGGGATCATGCCCAGAAGCTCGCTGATGTTCCCCATTTTCTTTATCTGGTCGAACTGCGTTAAATAGTCGTTAAGGTCAAAGCTGTTCTCGCGGAACTTCTTTTCCATCTTGGCCATCTCTTCTTCCGTGACGGCGCTCTGCGCTTTTTCGATCAGCGTCAATACGTCGCCCATGCCCAAGATCCGGCTGGCCATACGGTCGGGATAGAACGGCTCGATATCGCCCGGCTTTTCGCCCGTGCCGCACAGCTTGATCGGCTTGCCTGTGACCGCGCGGATAGACAGCGCGGCGCCGCCCCTGGTATCGCCGTCCAGCTTGCTTAAAATGACGCCCGTTATATCCAGCTGCTTATTAAAGCTTTCCGCAACGTTCAGCGCATCCTGCCCCGTCATCGCGTCCACTGTTAAAAGGATCTCGGCGGGCTTCACCGCGGCCTTGATATCGGCAAGCTCGCGCATAAGCTCCTCGTTGATGTGCAGCCGTCCCGCAGTGTCGATTATGACAGTGTCATAGCCCATTGACAGCGCTTCCTTTACGGCGGCGGAGGCGGTCTTTACGGGGTTGTCCGTACCGCGCTCGAATACCGGCAGGCCTACGTTTCCGCCCACTACCTGCAATTGCTTTATCGCCGCCGGGCGGTAGATGTCGCACGCGCAAAGAAGAGGCTTCTTACCCTGCTTTTTCAGCATAAGGCCGATCTTGCCGCACATCGTAGTTTTACCCGCGCCCTGCAGTCCGCACATCATGATGACGGTCGGCGGATGATCGGAAACGTTCAGTTTCGCGTTCTCGCCGCCCATTAAAACTATCAGCTCCTCATGGACAAGCTTTACTACCTGCTGGCCGGGGCTCAGGCTTTCTAAGATCTCGCTCTTTACGGATTTTTCGGACACACGGCTGATAAAGTCCTTTACGACCGTAAAATTGACGTCCGCCTCCAGCAAGGCAACGCGGATCTCGCGCATGGCCTGCTTTATTTCCAGCTCGGTCAAATGCCCGCGGTTTGTTATCTTGCCGAACACATGGGCAAGCTTATCTTTTAATGACGAAAATATTGCCAATTCAGGATGCTCCCAGTCGTTTTTTTATTTTATATATTATATGGAAGCACTGAATAATCCGATATAATTTAGTCATCGCTTCCATAATTGTTTTGGCATTGTTAACTCTAATTATAAATAAGGTTAAGCACAAAGTCAACCTGTAAATCATAGGCGCAGTTTAGGTAAACGCTGAATAAATGAGGTTAATTTAGAGCAAGTATTTTTAAGGCAGAAAACGGCTTGTTTTTGCAGCAAATAGTAGAACTATTGGCAAAAAAAGAAGACGTTTTCATCCGAAAAAGACGCCGCTGTAAATTATATCGAATTATTCAGCGTTTACCTAGAGAAAAACGCCCCGTCCGGCTTGCCAAAAAGCGCGTGACGTAATATACTTTTGCTATGAAAAACGATACGACATTTATTGAACTGCATCTCAAAACGATGGAGGGCGCGCATACCGATCCGGCGGCGGCGCTCTCGGCAATGGAAAAGCAATTTGCCAGCTACAAGCGCGGGCAGCTCGACTGTTTATTGAACCCCGGAAAGAAGGCCGCACCCGTCAGCAAATGCCGCGGCGGGCTCGGCGGCTGCGCCGAACTGTGCGCGCTGGATCAGCTGTCAGAGGCCGGCGTTTTACCGGACGGCGCATCCGGCTGCGGCGGCTGCGGGCTGGAGTTTTCGGAAGATGCCGCAGAGAGGCTTACATCGACCAGGGATATCCTGCCCGCGTTAAAATCTGTGCGGCGCAATAAAAACCTTTCCTACGCGCTTATCGCCCCCGCCTTTATCGGCCAGTTCTCGGACGAGGTCACACCCGGAAAATTGCGTTCGGCGTTAAAGGCGATTGGCTTTGACGGCGTGATCGAGGTCGCGCTGTTCGCCGATATTTTGACTTTGAAGGAAGCCTTGGAGTTCGACAAAAATATCCGTAATGAAGGCGATTACCAGCTGACCAGCTGCTGCTGCCCTATGTGGATAGCAATGATAAAAAAGAGCTATAACCAGCTTTTGCCGCACGTCCCCCCTTCCGTTTCGCCTATGGCCGCCAGCGGCAGAGTTATAAAAAAGCTTTATCCCGGCGCGACGACCGTTTTTATCGGCCCGTGCATGGCGAAAAAAGCCGAGGCAAAGGAGCCCGATATCGCAAGCGCGGTCGACCACGTCCTGACCTTCCGCGAAATGCAGGACATTTTCAAGGCGCTGAAAATCGACCCGAAAGCAATGCCGGAGTCCGACAAGGATCATTCCTCGCACGCAGGCCGCATCTATGCCCGCGCCGGCGGGGTCAGCCGCGCCGTGTCAATGACGGTTAAACGGCTCAACCCCGGCCGCCGCATCCCCGTCCTTTCCGAGGCCGCCGACGGCGTGGCAGCGTGTAAGGCTATGCTGGAAAACCTGGGTCAGTCCAAGGCCAACTTTTTCGAGGGCATGGGCTGCAAGGGCGGCTGCGCGGGCGGCCCGAAAGCCATCATCAGCGCGGACGAGTGCATCTCGACCGTAAGCCAGTATTCGGACAAGGCCGCGTATCTGACCCCTATCGACAACCCCTATACGATAGTCCTGCTGCACCGTCTGGGCTTTGACACGGTGGAAAGCTTATTAGAGGACAACGAATTCTTTTCGAGAAAATTTTAGGTACCTGCGTTCGATTGTATTTATAAGGATAGCTGTGCCGGAATGTCAAGATAAGGCGATGCCTTTGTAAAATATTGCATAAGTTTTTTTCTTTTAGGTAAACGCTGATTAAATGAGATAAATTTTGACCGGGTATTTTTCAGGCATAAAACGGCTTGTTTTTGAAGGCAATAGCAGAGCTGTTGACGAAAAAAGAAGATGTTTTTAGACGAAAAAAACCCTTAAGAATAACAAATTGTCACGGGACGACGGCCATAACAACCGCTATCCCGTGACACCGTTTTGCATTATTTGATCTTTTCTACCGGGCGCGCCTCGATATATCCCCTGTACCCCTCCGGTGACAGTTGGAAGCGCGGGGCATCTTTTGACCATTTATAGCCGTAGGTTTCCGGACGGTATTTATCTATACTTTCCCATACCGCGCCTATCGCAGCCTCGAAATCCTTATCCTCGAACGGCTCGCCTTGAAACACCAACATACTGCAGGCCTCCAAGGTTATCAGCTCGAAGCCTTCGGGGATTTTGCCGCCATAGCCTTCGGGCACCTCGACGCCTTGGACATAACGCGACGTGCCGGGCGTTATCAGCTTGTCGGGCAGCCAGAACCCCGCGGGCTCGTACAGCGCCTCCTTGACGCTCTGCAGCACGCCCCAGACATCGCAGCCGGCCTCCTGACAGAATTCGTAATAGTCCCCGGCTTTTACGCCGCGTTTTATTATCGCCTTCCTTTTCGGCCGTTCGATCACCTGTGTGAAAATTACCGATGTTTTCTTTTCCATATCTATCTCCTTTTTGTTTTCGGCGTTCTGTTAACTTAACATGAAATAAGGCACTCGTCCCGGAAGTGATATAATTGGTTTGCACACACAAAACATCACTTAAAGGAGAATGCCTTATGTCTGCAAATGTATCACTTTTCTGTCCTAAATGCAATAATTCATG
>JAVBLK010000021.1:0-13046 GCA_031553565.1 Eubacteriales bacterium | reverse complement strand
TAACCGCTGATTAATTCGATAGAACTTTGACGCATCGTCTTTTTCGACCTAAAAAAACTTCTTTTTTCGTCAATAGCTCTGCTATTGCCTTCAAAAACAAGCCGTTTTATGCCTGAAAAATACTCGGTCAAAATTTATCTCTTTTAATCAGCGTTTACTTACGCGATATAAGCATCAAAAAAGGGCGGGGAGGACCTTGCCCCGACAAAATAGGAGAATTCCAATATAATGAAAAAGTCAAAAAAACTCTTTGCGGCCATAATTGCCTTTGTTTTTATGGCAGTCGCATTTTTCGGCAACGCGATACAGGCGTTTGCCGAAGACCCCGCAACCCCCGCGGCAGAGGTGGAACCCACCTTTTTAGAGCAATACGGGATATTTATTTTCCTGGGTGTCGCAGTAGTCGCCTTTTTTGTTTTTAATATCTTCCGCCGCAAAAAGCAGGTTAAGGAAGGCCAGAGCATGATGGAGACCATTAAGCCCGGCGTGTTTATCATGACGCAGGGCGGCGTGATCGGCAAGATCACCGAGGTCATCGTGATCTCGCCCACAGAAAAGCATATCGTACTGGAAACAGGCGGCCAGCATAAATCCTATGTGACCTATGATATCCGCGCGGT
This sequence comes from Eubacteriales bacterium, assembly GCA_031553565.1. GTDB lineage: Bacteria > Bacillota > Clostridia > Christensenellales > DUVY01 > JAVBLK01. The sequence goes on along the minus strand of JAVBLK010000021.1, from coordinate 12,426 downwards.
CGGTATGATTTTAAAGCCGGAGCAGCTTATACCCCAGGCCGCCCAGCCGGCAGAAGAGATCAAGATGCCTACCGACGAGGAGGTCCAGGCGCTGATCGACAACGCGCACTCCCCCGTTAAGCCCGGAGCCGAGGTTTTCCCCGGATACAGCGAAAGCGGCGCAGACGGAATATCTTCCGAGGGGAATGTCTCCCCGGAAGGCAAGCCTGTAAAGAAAACCGCAAAGAACAGGAACAGCGTTGACAGCGACTCCGGCAAGAGCGAAAAATAGACCCGCCCGCGGCCGCTTGATTTGCACTCCCTGTTTTAAGCCGTCAGGTACGGAGCAGGCTTGCCGCCCGCGCAGACAAAAAGCCCGCAACTTTTAGGACAAGCCTGTCATAAATAATCGTGCCCCCGAATATAAATCTTTATAACGAAGATTTCTATCCGGGGGTGTTTAATTTATGGAAAACGTTGAAAGGCCGCAGAGAAGCTTTTTAATGCAGCTACTGTTTTCGGCCGTTATATCGGTTCTGGTCGCGCTGCTGCTCAGCGTTCTGTTCGGCCTGTTGATCGTGGCGGCCAATATGGGCGACGGCTGGCTGATGCCTATCAAGCAGATCATAAACGCGGTCTCGCTGTTTACGGGCTGTATGCTGGGCTTCAAGGGAAGAAAGGACGGCTGGAAAAAGGGGATCATTGTCGGGCTCGTTTACTCCGTTTTGGCGTTCGTCATCTTTTCGCTGATGGATACCGAACCGTTTTCGGTCAATATCACACTGCTTTGGGATATCCTTTTGGGTACGGCGATGGGCGTCATCTGCGGTATAATCGCGGTAAACCTGAAAAAAGCGTAGGGCTTTCCAGGCGGTTATTATAGTTTGTTCCTATAATTTCGGGCCGCGTAAGAAATAATAATGCGGCGGTATAAAGGCAGGGTGCGCGCCCTGCCTTTTCTATATGAACGAACATTTTAGGTATTGCCAAAAGCCGGGCGGTAGGATATAATGTATATAGAACCGCTTGATAGTTGTGGCATTGGGATTAATTCAAAGGGGGTTCTGATATGGATAAAAAAATCAGGACAGCGACTTATGCGCTTTATCTGACCGGCTTTATCGCAAGGCTGGTGTCATACGCATACGCTTTTCTAATAATAATGATGCTTTCAGGATTTATTCGAAGCAGTGATATCAGCTCCGGCCTTTGGTGGGTCGTTGCGCTCTATGCTGCAATACTTATCATAGATACCGCGTTCCTTGTTAATACTGTTAAGGGGCGCAAACAGCCGATAGGCAACGGCATGCACATTGCCGTGCTGATACTTTCCATATTGGAGGCGATCGTGTCGCTCTTCTTTATTGCATATGCAGGTACAATATTATCGCTGACAATACCGATACTTCTGATCATAGGCGCCGCGCTGCAGCTTTCTTATAAAGAGCCCGCGCCGCAGCCGCCCTTTACCGGCGGTTATCCGGATTATCATGCGCCTTATATTCCGTACGGGCAATCCCCTTATCAGCCTGATCACAGACAGAGCGGCTATACGCCTTACGGACAGCCGCAATATCCGCCGTATCAGCAGTATATACAGCCGCCGTATCAGCCTTATCAATATCCGCCGCAGCAGATGTATCCGCCTACCACGCACGACCCCGCGCAGGGGCGATACCCTTATCCGCCGCAGGGGAACGGGGGCAATCCTTTTAGATAACATTGCGCCGCTCATTTACTTGATTTGGCAATTAGGAGGGACAGGTATATGAAAAGGATCCGTGACAGCGCGTTTAAAAATTATATCGCGGGGTTTTTCCTGATCATCTTCTGGTACGGGTACGCCCTGATAAGGCTGGGTATTTTTTTTGCCGACCCCGGCAGCGGAAACTACGGCGTGGATTTGCTTGCGCGGTTCTTTCTCTCTGTCCTGATTTTCTATCTCGTGATCGCGCTGGCGGCATGTTTTGTTTTCCTCGGCCTCGTTTCAGGGCATCGGAAACGCCGCAAGGGCAATGCGTATTCGATCGTTATAATAGTTTTTGCCGGACTCAGTTTTATGTTCGAAGGCTCGATCTATCTCGTTGGATTACCGCTGTTGTTTCAGGATTCTATGCTTGGCCTTTTGCCATGCGTCACGTATATTATCGGCATACCGCTGATCATAGTCGCCGCCGCCCTGCAGATAGGCTACAAGGACCCGTCTGCCGGGGAGAAAAATTATCCTCCGCGATACGGACAATACTATCCGCCGCAGGGTTACGCCCAGCCGGTATATTACGGAAATCCGCAAGGAAACGATCAGGCGCCGCCGCCGTATCCGCCGCCGCAGTCTGCGCAGTTTGCGGGCAATTACACCGACCCGTACGGAAACCCCGCGCCCTACGGAAATCCGCCGCAGCGAAACGGGGAAGATCCTTACAGAAGGTAAACATGCGGCAGGCTTACTTTAAGATAATAGAATAGGGAATACTGATGAAAATTTTAAGGAAAAGCGCATTCGTTTTATATATAACAGGTTTTTCTGCCGCTCTTGTCATATGCGGCTTTTTCTTGGCGTATTGCTGGCTTGCGGGTCTGTTTGCAGGCTCCGCCGCCCGCGCGGTCATGCTGTATGTTATACCGGTGCTGTCTGCGGCGGGAATAGGGATAGTATTCTGTATCTATTACGTAATAAAGCACAAAAAGCGGAAAAAGAAAGACACTTTTTCTAAGGTTGCTCTTGCAATATCTTGTTTTCTGCTGCTTCTGTGCGGTATCGGGATATTATTACTGATACAGGACGGGGGCGGGACGCCGGTATTTTTACTGACGCCTTTAATAGCAATCTGTATACTCGTTATAACCGCGGCGGTGCGGCAATTAAAATACGTTGATCCGGGAACGGGCGCGGGCTGAGGTCAAAAATTTTAAGTAAATCGGTATATAGGCTTGATAAATCCGCGCGGATAGCTTATAATACATAAGGAAACTCTGAATAATTCGGTATAATTTACAGCGGCGTCTTTTTCGCCTGAAAGCATCTTCTTTTTTTGCAAATAGTTCTACTATTTGCTGCAAAAACAAGCCGTTTTCATACTGAAAAATACTTGCTCTAAATTAATCTCATTTAATCAGCGTTTCCTAAGTAACCGCTGATTAATTCGATAGAACTTTGACGCATCGTCTTTTTCGACCTAAAACGTCTTCTTTTCTTGTCAATAGCTCTGCTATTGCCTTCAAAAACAAGCCGTTTTATGTCTGAAAAATACTCGGTCAAAATTTATCTCATTTAATCAGCGTTTCCTAAGAAGAAAAAAAGCGGAATTACCGCAGGAGTTTTTATGAAGCATATCAAGATCATTGCAAAAGAACCTTTAAAAAAGTGCGCGGAAAAATCGAACTGCGGCGAATGCCAGACTTCCTGCCAGTCGGCGTGCAAGACCAGCTGCACCGTTGGCAACCAGGTGTGCGAGCAAAAGAGAATACGCAATGGTTCACACATTTCAAGCGTTAGATAAGTATTTTGCCGTTGACACTGAAAGCGGCAGCGTTTTCGAGCTTGACGAACTGACGCATTACCTTATCATAAGGCGCACGGACGACACTCCTGAAAATGAGTACAAACTAAGCAAATTTTCCGCCCCCGAGATCGAAGGGGCGGATTTTGAGCTGTCCCGGCTTATCGGGGACGGCTTGCTTTTTTCGGAAGGCGCGCTTTTGAAAGACGGGCAGCCGTCTCTTAAGGAGAAAGGCCGTACAGCCGGAGGGCAGGTCATCAAGGCGCTTTGTCTGAACGTCTGCCATACGTGCAACCTTAGGTGCGGCTATTGCTTTGCGGACGGCGGGACTTACGGCGGCGGACAGGCAATGATGAGCGAAACGACGGCAAAGGCGGCTGTAGACTTTTTGATAAGCCGCAGCGGTAACCGCCGCAACCTGGAGATCGACTTTTTCGGCGGCGAGCCGCTCTTAAACTTCGGCGTGGTCAAAGCGGCGGTAAAGTATGCGCGGGGGCTGGAAAGGCAGCATAAAAAAAACTTCCGTTTTACCATAACAACAAACGGAATAAACCTTGACAAGGACAAAGCCGCCTTTATCAACGCCGAGTTTTCTAACGTCGTCATCAGTATAGACGGCAGGGAAAGCGTGCATAATCTTATACGTGTTTCCGCCGACGGCAGGAACTATTATAATATTATTTCTGAAAACGCGCGTAGCCTTATAAAAGACAGGACGGGCGACTATTTTATCCGCGGCACCTTCACGAATAAGAACCTGGATTTTACCGAGGACGTAAAGGCGCTCGACAGCGCGGGATTCAGGTATATTTCCTTCGAGCCGGTCGCGCTGCCCGAAAGCCACGCTTTGGCGATAAAGGAAGAACATCTGCCCGCGATATACCGGGAATACGAAAAACTGGCCGGCTACTTAATTGAAAAGGGCGGCGCCGCGCCTGATTTTTTCCATTTCAGAATAGACCTGGACGGCGCGCCCTGCCGCGAAAAACTGATAAAGGGCTGCGGCGCGGGCGGCGAATACGCGGCGGTGTCGCCTGACGGCAGCGTCTATCCCTGCCATCAGTTCGACGGGAAGGCGGGGTACCTTATGGGCGTTTTGGACGGGAACGGCTTTAAGCCTGCCGCGCCGGAAAAGACAGTCCCGCAGTACGCCGTCGTAAACCGCGACGAGTGTAAAAACTGCTGGGCAAAGTATTATTGCGGCGGCGGATGCGCGGCGGCGTCGGTAAATTTCGAGAAGGACGGCGCGCCGTACAGCATCGCTTGCAGGCTGTTTAAAAAGCGCACCGAGATTGCGGTCGCGCTGTATGCGTTAAAAAGGTAAGGCTTGAAGCTGCTGATATAAATAATGGCGGCAAACGGCGCGCCTGGGCGGAAAAACGCTTGACTGATGCGCAAAAACTATAATATAATATCAAAATTGCACAGGATATTTTTATCCGCTGTTTCGACATATTCGGTTGGAAAACGGCAATGTGCATGGGCAATATACTAACACACTATTTTTTTGGAGCAGGGCTGTTTTTTTTAGCCGGCGTTCGGCCGCCAAAAGAACAAGGCCTGTAAAAACTTAGGAGGCATAAATCTTGAACAAGAGAAAATCGATTATAAACCTCAGTATTATAGTCGGTATATTGATTATATTGCTTGTTGTTGCGTTCTTTCCGGGCTGGGGCGCAAAGCCTTATATGGGCTTCCCCGGAACGATGAAAAATCGCATGGACGCCGAGGGCAACGGGGGAGTGGTGGTCGTTTATAAGGTCAAGCAAACCGTAGACGGCTCCAAGGCAAGGTTTTCGGATCAGCTCAGCGCAAGGCTGTATTATATACAGAACGAGCTGCTGTCCAATGAAAAAACGAATACTTTGTTTACGCAGAATTACAGGAACGAGATCGCAAGCCAAGGCACCAACAGAATACGCATCGAGAGCCAGCAGGCTTCCTCATATTCCGAAATAGTCGCCGCCGTCGGAAAAAGCCCCAGCGTTGTTTTTACCAACAGCGCGGGCGAATTAGCCAAGGGCAGTATTATAAGCAATGTTAGATTCACTGTGAAAGCACAGAGCTATGTTGTCGAGATCGAGGTCACCGATGAGGGGAAGAAGATCCTTGAAACGAGCTCTTCTGATGCGATCAGCATTATCGACAAGGCTGCAAAAGACTCCGGTAAGGAGGAGAAGGACTATAAGCTGTTCGACGTTCCCGCCGAGATCTTTACCGAAGGCAAGATGAGCAGCAATAAGTTCACCCTGACCGATACCGACACCAATGCTCTCAACGGAAAATATGCCAGGTTACTTGCCGGCGCGACGCCGCTGGAGCTTACTCTTATAAGCGCGGGCTATATCAGCGAGACCTCCGCGTCCACACAGGCAACCCTGGCGCTGGTTGCCGGCATTGCGGCGGCCGTACTCTTGATCGCGTTCTTTATCGTAAGATACAGGGGCTTGGGGCTCGCCGCGGTCATATCTATGCTGGCGTATATGGTACTTATGCTGTTCTTTGCGGCGGTACTGCCCTTTGTCAGCCTGTCGTTCCTGGGGCTCTGGGCGATCGTTCTGATGATGTTTGTCAACGCGGGCTCGCATATATTTACGTTTGAAAAGATCAGGAGCGAATATCAAAAGGGCAAATCCGTACAGGCGTCAACCGCGTCGGGCTTTAAGAAGACGCTGTTCCCGCTTCTAGATATACATTTATTCGCTTTAGTCGCCGGCCTTGCGGTATGGATACTGGGCGACGGCGCAGCAGCGTCCGCGGGAATGATAATGCTTTTCACAAGTATACTTTCGTTTGCATCGGCCGCCGGGCTTACTATGTATTTATCGCGCTTATTTAACAGCATTTTGGGTGAAAACCTTGATCCCGGGCTGCTGGGGCTGAAGCGCGGTGTACACGATGAAATCAAAGACGAGGTAGGTGGGCAAAAATAATGAAAAATAATATCACCGGCGTCTTTAATAATTTTGATGCTAAAAAACACGGCAGATTATTGCTGATTGCATCGCTTATAATCGTGCTTATCGGCGCGCTTGTAATCGGCATATTCGGGTTCAACCTGTCCTACGAATACGGCGGCGGCCAGCGCGTCATAGTCGAGTTTGAAAGCGATATCCGCAAAAACCGTACCGAATACAACGAGTTCAAAAAAGAGATAACAGAGACTATCAACACGCTCGTAAACATTGATAACGAGGTTTACGGCGTCACAGTCAAGAGCATCCGTGCAGAAAAAGGCACGTTCAGCAAGGGTATCGAAACCACTAATATCATATTCACCACAACTCTTACTGAAAACGGCGAACGGTTACCTGACGAATTTATAAAGGATCTGGCAGCCGCAATCGGAAAGCTTGAATTTAAATCCGGGGACGACAAGATAACGTATTCCGCCAACGTGACCGGGCTTGATTTCCAGGCGCCCGTAAGCTTCGGCGACGCATTTTTTGCGCCGCTTGCGGTAGTCGTATTTATTGCGGGGCTTTCGGCTGTATACTTTGCGTTCAGATACGACATGAAAAAAGCGCTTGCGGCAATTTTTGCGGTCGTCAGCGACGCGCTTTTAGTTTGTGCGCTGCTTGCTATATTCCGGATCCCTGTCAGCGGCAGTATGATCGTGCTTATCACAGCCGCCATGCTGGTGTCGGTATTTGCGCTTGCGTTCCTTTTTGACAAGATGAAGTCCGTGCGCGCAACGCCGGGGAACGAGAACGCGAAGGAAAGCGTGATCGTCAATACGGCTGCGGGCGAGACAAGGAAGGCCAACCTGATAGTTACTGCTGCGGCGCTGGTCATTGCTGCGGCGCTCTTTATCGGAACGTCGGGCTCGATATACTTTGCGCTGGGACTGATAGTATCGATAGCGGCAGGTATGTTCAACGGCGCGTTTGCCGCACCTGCGGTGATTGCCCTGGTTTCCGGCAAGAAAACGCCGCCTAAGCCTGTCGCAAAGCCTAAGGCTCCGGCAAAACAGAAAGAAGCGGCTGCCCGCAAACCGCAGGAAGACGCGGCTGCAGACAAAGTTGAAGCGGACGATAATGCGGACGCGGCCGCCGGCGATGCGGAAGAGACCGAACTTGGCGGGGAGCTTAATGATGACGAGGAGCTAGTAATAAGCGTTGAAGAAAACAAAGCTGAGGCCGTTGACGACGAGTTCCACGAGCTTACCAAGCTGAACGAGCTGGAGGAGCTGGAAGAGTTCGACGATCTGGAGGAAGAAAGCGCGAACGGAGACAACGGAGACAATAAAGAATAAGTGCACAGCGGTACAGCCGTGCGGACGTAATTCGCCGGCGCGGCAGTACAAGAGAAAAGAGCAAATATAGATATAAAGGTATTGCCGGACACTGACTCCGCGCGGCAACACAAAGAATGTATAAATTTATCCAAAAAGAGCAGGTGAACCAAAATATTGATTTACCTGTTTTTGTTTTTAACGGCCAAAAGCTTCTGCCCGAGATCTGCGGGCTGCTTTTGGCGCGCGGCGTCACGACCGACGAGGGCGCGCGCGTATATTTTGACCCGGACGCGGGGGATTTGTCGGCTCCTGCCGGACTTAAAAATATTGCCGATGCGTCAAAACGTATTAAGGCCGCGATAGAAAACGGCGAAACGATCCTGATTTTCGGCGATTATGACGCTGACGGGATCTGCGCCGCAGCTATCCTCTATAAATACTTGTTATCTTCGGGCGCCGCTGTCACGGCGTATATACCCGACCGCGCGGACGGCTACGGGCTGTCGGTCCCCGTGATCGAGCGCCTTGCCGAGGAATACGACCCGGATCTGTGGATCACATGCGACTGCGGCATATCGAACGCTCTTGAGGCCGAATACATACTCGATCTGGGCATGGATATAATCGTTACCGACCACCACGAGCTGCCCGAAACGCTGCCCGTATGCTTGACGGTCAATCCGAAGCTGCCCGGTCAGGAATATAAATACCCGTCGCTGTGCGGCGCGGGCGTCGCGCTGATGCTTGTTTGGGCAATGGGCGGCAGCCATGCCGCAGCGCAGTATTTCGGGCTTTGCGCCGTCGCCACGATAGGCGATATGGTTCCGCTTACGGGCGAGAACAGGATCCTTACGATCTTAGGGATCAAGCAGCTGAACGCGCAGCCGCCGCTGTGGCTGAAAAAGCTGGCGGGCTTTGCCGCCGTAAGTTTTCCTTTGACTGCGCAGGATATTGCGTATAAGATTGTCCCGAAGATCAACGCAGCGGGGCGTATGGGCAGGGCAGCGGATGCGTTCGAGCTTATCACCTCGGACGACCCCGCCGCAATAGCGACGCTTTCCGCCGCGATTGAGGACGCCTCGGAAAAGCGGAAGGCCGCATCGGAAGCGATGTACAACGAGGCCCTGGCCGACTTAAAGCAGGAAAAGCTGTACGACCGGTACGCGATCGTGCTGAGCTCGCCCGAATGGGAAAAAGGGATCATGGGCATAACGGCGGCGCAGCTTTCCGGGAACTTCGGCCGTCCCGTGTTCTTAATGTCCAAAGCCTCGGAAAAGATATATAAGGGCACGGCAAGGAGTATACCAGGCCTTAACATACGCGAGGTTTTGGCAGCGGCGGGAGATACACTTATCGAATACGGCGGACATTTTCAGGCGGCAGGCTTTTCCCTGAAAGCAGAGGATATCCCCGCATTCAAGCAGCGTGTACTAAGCTATGTAAAAACGCGCGCGCAGGAAGGTTTTTTTCAGTACCGGCAGGATTATGACGCCGAAACAACAGAGGGCGCGATCACAAAGGAGCTTGCGCGGCAGCTTAGACTGTTCGAGCCGTTCGGCACCGAAAACAGAATGCCGCTGTTTAAGATAAAGCTTAAAAACGCCGCCGTCACGCCTATGAAAAACAAGCCGGAGCACATCAGCGTCGCCGTGGGTCAGGGGGCGGGCATGATGTGCTTTAACGGCCATAGATTGACCGATATATTCAAGTCATGCGCTGAAAAGGAGCTGCTGGTTGAAATACGGCTGAACACATACATGGGCAGGGAGGAGACGTCGGTCATCATAAAACACAGCTCCTGCCCGGTCTTTTATGAGGACATAGGGAACGAGAGGATACTGGCCGAGTACATAAAACAAAACGCTGAGGCGCTTTCAAAGAAAAGTGCGGGCGCAAACGCTGCCGCGCCGGAAATATATGCGCCCGGCGGGCTGGAGGCCGTTATGGAAGGGATGATAGACAACCCTTACGGCCTGATCGTAGCGGCGCACTCATATTCCTCATACAAGAAATTTGCCGAGAAATACGACCCGTGCGGCGAGAACTTTTTACACGAATATATTTATCCGTCGTCGCCGAACAACTACAACAGGCTGATAATCGCGCCCGACCTTAAGGAATTCGATCTGTCGTTTTACCATACGCTCATCTTTTTGGACAGGCCGCTTACGCCAGGCGTTGCAAGCGGGACAGCGTCCTGCGGCGCAAAGATTTACATACCGCAAGCGGGCCTATCTGATATAGGCGCAATGCTGAAAGCCTCACTGGATTTAAGCCGCGGAACCTTCGGCAGGTATTACAGCCTGTTCAAGGCCTTGGAAAACACGCCCTCACGGGACGTATACGCGCTCTATGACAAAGCGGCCTCTGTTTCAGGCGATATCAATTTACCGCAATTTGTGGTATGCTTATATGTATTCGCACAGCTTAACCTTCTGGAATACGCGGAAAACGCGCCGCTGAAACTCCCGCCGGGCAAAGCCGACCTTAACAACAGCCCCCTGTATAAGACGCTGACAGAGCTGCTGATGTAAAAGCAAACAATGACATTTCATGGTTACCCTGAAAAAAAGGGCATAACATATGTCCGCGCCGAAACATAGGGCGCAGACGAATATATAAGACTAAACCAAATGACTTTTCAGGGTTTCCCTGAAAAGGACTCTTTAAGTAGTTCGCGCCGATTTTTTCATACCTGAAAAAATCGCGATTGGCGCGAAAGCGGTAGCGTTTTGGAGAATCTTTTATCAAAACTTAAATTTTATTATCCGGCCGATTATGCGGCCTTAGAGAAGGTATATCTTTTTGCGGAAGCGGCGCATAAGGGGCAGCGGCGCGCCAGCGGCGAGCCCTATATTTCGCATCCCATCCAGGTCGCGGATCTTTTAATAAACATGGAAATGGACCCCGAAACGGTCGCCGCCGCCCTTTTGCACGATGTGATCGAGGATACGGGCGTAACGACCGAGACTATGGCGGCCGAGTTCGGGAAAAACATTACCGACCTTGTGGCGGGCGTCACAAAACTGGATAAAATGGTGTTTTCCTCGCGTGAGCAGGAGCAAGCCGAAAACTTCCGCAAGATGTTCTTTGCGATGGCGCAGGACATCCGCGTGATCATCATAAAGCTGGCCGACCGTGTCCACAATATGCGGACGATCTCGTACCTGCCGTTCGACCGTCAGCAGGCGATCGCAAACGAAACTCTGGATATTTACGCGCCGCTGGCGTCGCGCCTTGGATTAAGCTATTTAAAGTGCGAGCTGGAGGACCTTTCCTTAAAAACGCTGCACCCCGTCGTGTACGAAACCCTGGTCAGCGAAGTGAATATGAAGCGTATCGAGCGGCAGGAGCAGGTCGCGACGATCATCGCCGACATAAAAGTCCTGATATCCGAGATGGGGATCGAGGGCGAGGTTTCGGGACGGCCGAAGCATTTCCACAGTATTTACCGCAAGATGATAACGCAGAACAGGTCGTTTTCCGAGATATACGATCTCACCGCGATCCGCGTAATTGTCGCGAACATTGACCAATGCTACGAAGTTTTAGGCAAGATCCACACGCGATGGAAGCCTATTCCGGGGCGGCTGAAGGACTATATCGCCGTGCCGAAGCCTAACAATTATCAGAGCCTGCATACGACCGTTATGACCCGGTTCGGTTCGCCGTTCGAGATACAGATACGTACCGAGGAAATGCACCATATCGCCGAATACGGCGTTGCGGCGCATTGGAAATACAAGGAAAAGCGCGGCAAGGATACCGACTTTGACTCGAAGGTAAGCTGGCTGCGCCAAACGCTGGACACGCAAAAGGACCTGACCGACGACCCGGCGGAGTTCTACAGAAGCTTCAAGATCGATCTTTACCGCGGCCAGATATTTACTTTTACCCCGAAAGGGGATGTCATCGTGCTGCCGGAGGGCGCGACTCCCGTCGATTTTGCGTACAAGGTACACGCGGAGGTGGGGAACAAGTGCGTCGGAGCCAAAATAAACGGGCGCATATCGCCGCTGGATACCAAGCTGAAGACGGGTGAATACGTCGAGATACTGACCAATAAGAACAGCAAGGGGCCAAAGCGCGACTGGCTGGGCTTTGTTATCAGCGGCACGGCAAAGGCGCGCATACGCGGCTTTTTCAGGAAGGAGGATGAGGCTCTCGCCGCGCAGCAAAAACTCCCCGAACAAAAGAAGAAGGATGAAGCATCGAAACGGCAGCTTGAACTTATCATTGCCGCCGCCGACTCGAAAGGCCTGCTCGCCAATATCACCATGGCGATTTCAGCCGAGCTCAAGCTGTCCATCAAGGCGATAAACGCCGTAGAAAAGAACCATCAGGCGGTCATTACCGTCTCGATAGAGATAAAAAAGGGTATGGAGCCCGACACGATAATAAAGCGCATCAAGCAGATCAAAGGGGTAAAGACCGTATTCAACTCCCGCCGTATTTGACCGGCGGCATACTTTGGCTGTGCCGGCACGGCCCCGAAGGAGCGATTAGGGAAACAATGAACAAATACCTTTGAATTCTGTTTTTCCATATGGCGAAAACTCCATTGAATAAGCCTTTTCGGCTGCTTTCGGCATCTTTTTGCTTTGTAAACGCTGATTAATTCACTTCGATTTACAGGGCGGCTTTATCGGCTGCGAAAAGTCTTCTTTTTGGCGTACGTAGCTCTGCTACGCCCGCAAAAAACAAGCCATT
>JAVBLK010000012.1:0-59385 GCA_031553565.1 Eubacteriales bacterium | reverse complement strand
AAGGTCAAAAAAACGAAATAAACCGGAAAAAATAAGAAAAGCAAAAAAGTATGTTCGATTAAAAAGGTTTTGAAGCGCCCTAATTGTCCACAAAAAACTTAGGACGCTTCCAAAACCTTACTTAATCGCATATTCGTTAAGGAGACGCTGAATAAATGAGGTTAATTTAGAGCAAGTATTTTTAAGTCAGAAAACGGCTTGTTTTTGCAGCAAATAGTAGAACTATTTGCAAAAAAAGAAGACGTTTTCAGGCGAAAAAGACGCAGCTGTAAATTATATCGAATTATTCAGCGGTTCACTTTTAAGGAGACGCTGAATAAACCTGCATGTTTTTTGCAGCTGTATTCAAAGGTATTTGTTCAGCGGTTCCTTAATAACCAATTCATATTTTGGGGATCGCGATGGCCGCAAACGAGACTAAATCTAAAATTTTGTCGTCTGCACTGGAACTTTTTGCGCTTTTCGGCTATGAAAAAACTACCATGCGGGAGATCGCAAAAAAAGTTGGCATCCGGTCGGCAAGCATTTACTATTTTTACGATTCAAAAGACAGGATATTAAAAACTATTTTTAATGAATTCGAATCGAATTTTGCAAAATACAGAAATAAGCCCGATGAAATTTTTGAGGCTTCCAGGAAAATGCCTCTTTCAGAGGTTTTATGTATGTTGTTTTACACATTCGGAGATCCTGACGAACACTACAGGATGATGACTATATCACGAGTAATTCTTTCTCTTCAATACGAAAACGACGAAGCCCAGAAGCTTTTCAAAAAGGTAGTTGTGGAGGATGCCCTGGAATACGGAACAAACATTTTGACCGGCTTGTATTCTCTGGGGAAAATCAAGCGGATAGATTTTCAGTGGACTTCCTTTATTTTTCATTCTTTTGCAGTCGCGGTTTTTCAGGAAAACTTAAGACAGTTAAAACCGTTTGAGGAAAGCAGCCGGAAATTCGAGGATGGGATCAGGTATCTGTCCACGCAGTTTGCCCAAATAATAAAAACATAGCGACCGCTGCCCCCCCCCGGCGCAAGTATTACGTTCCGGAACGGCAGAATTTCCGTTATCACGAACATAGCGAGTCAAAAAATTCCTTATTTTGCTTCACTGATTCGTCGTCCGGCTTGCAGGCTGCGGCCTGGTCGTTATATGCTTTTGCTTTTTCGGTCTCACCCAATGCGTAATAGCATACGCAGAGCTGGATGGCGGGAATATAGCCGTAGCAGTCGGCATTTATAAAGCCGCCGCGTTCGGGCATCGGTTTCATGGCTTTTGCCTGTTCGTACCAATACGCCGCCGTTTGATAGTTTTTGCGCTCTAAAAAATGTCCGCCTATGTCGCAGCAGACCTCGGCGCGCGGCGCGTCATAGCAAAAGCTTTTAAAGAGCGCCAAAAGCGATTCCTCGTGCCGGCCGGCCTTTAAAAGGCAGTACGACAGCCCCCGGCACGCCTCGATCTTGTTTTCAGTCCAGCCGTCGCCGCGGGCAAGAAATCGGCTGTAGATATCCGCCGCCGCGTCATGCCGCGCGTTATCCGAAAGCTCGCGCGCGTAATAAAACATTTGGCGCGCGTCCAGTATCCCCCCCGCCGCGATATGCTTTTCCATTATTTTAAGGTTCCGGCCGGGTTCGGACGCTTTCAGCTTCATATGCGAGACGGCGATATCGTCCCTGTAGATTATCTTACCTGTAAGGAGGACGACCTCGTGGACCGGGCCTATCCATTGCAGCCCCGCGCCGCGGCGGATCAGCCTTTCGCGGAAGTTTGAAAAACTGGGCTTGCCTTCCTTGTCAACGGCAAGGTCATACTTCATCATCACAATATCGGTGCCCTCGGGCATAGATGTTTTAAGGCCGAGAAACGCGCTTTTGTCTTTTTCCTTTATTATGTCGTCCGCGTCCAGCCACAGGATATAGTCTTTTTGTGCAAGCGAAAAGGCGTAATTCCGCGCGGCGGAAAAGTCGTCTATCCACGCAAAATGATATACCTTTTCGGTGTATTGCCTTGCGATTTGAACAGTGCCGTCGGTCGAACCGGTATCCACGATTATTATCTCGTCAGCTAACCCCGACACGCTTTCAAGACATCGTGCCAGCACCTCCTCCTCGTTTTTGACTATCATACACAGGCTTATCGTGATCTGAGGCATTGCTTTTCTCCCCTTCTTGTTTTCATGTATACGCCGCCGGGCATTAACGCCCGGCGGACTTTGCTTCTTTTCTTTTACCGCATTGCTTCCGTCAAAAACGGATGCTGCTGCTTTCGCATAAGTTTACATTAGTCATTTATGCCGCATTTACACGCCGATTCTTACCAGCGTCAGCCGGGCGGCCGTTCCGGGTGCGATATCCAGCGAGACTGTCGTCAACGAATTGTTCCTCAGCCTTACTACGTCGCCGGCGGCAAGGAGAAGCAGCTGCGAACCCGATATTTCGCCGATAGATACGGCAGAATTAATGACTGTGGAAGGCAGAACTGTGCCGTTAACGGTAAGCGCAAACGAGGCGCCTACGCCCGCCAAAAGGTGCAGGCTGTAATCGATTTTGTATATTCCGCCCTCTAAGACCGTAACCGGCGCCGTTCCTGCGGTGTGTGTTACGGCAAGCAGCGGACCGTTGTTACTGAATAAAATGTCTGTCTGCCCCGGGCATACAATCGAAGTGTCGCTTATATTATAAACATAGGCGAAGGCAATCAACCCGTTCGGCCCTTGAAGCCCCGTCGTTCCAGTCGGCCCCGTAGGCCCTGTAGGCCCTGTAGGCCCAGTGGGGCCAGTCAAGCCTGTCGCGCCCGTAAAGCCCGTCAAGCCGGTTATGCCCGTTGCGCCTGTCGGGCCGGTGGGGCCGGTGGAGCCGGTGGGGCCTGTCGCGCCGGTGGGGCCGGTAGGTCCGGTTGCGCCCGTCGGGCAGCACACACAACAGCACGGCTGCTGGCACGGGTACGGCTGACAGCACGGATTACACGGCTGACAAAAGCCGCTATTATTAATAACCATTTATTGTTACTCCTTATCAATTTTGATTAATTTGCCGTTTCTCCTTGGTAGCTTACGTTAAGGAATCGCTGTATAATTCGATATAATTTAAAGCGGCGTCTTTTTCGCCGAAAACGTCTTCCTTCCTTCAGAAATAGTTCTACTATTTGCTGCAAAAATAAGCCGTTTTCATGCTGAAAAATACTTGCTCTAAATTGATCTCATCGCTTCCTTAAACTTTTGTAAAAAGCCTCTGAAAAAAAGAATACTGCTAAGGATATGCAATGTTCTGACACTGCAAAAAGGCTCCCCTCGCCCGGACAGCTGCCGCAGGGAAAAAGCCGGTTTTCACCCGCTTTAACAAAACATTTTTTTATCAGCCTTCAGTAACCGCTGATTAATTCGATAGAGTTTATAGCCGCGTCTTTTTCGCCATAAAAAGTCTTCTTTTTGGGTCAATACCTTATTGTATTGCCTTTGAAAACAAGCCGTTTTCTGCCCTTAAATACTTGCTCAAAATTTATCCATTAGTCAGCCTTTACTTAATAACATAATATGCAAATGAATATTACAAGGGCACAAAAAAAAACACAGGCTTACCTGAAAAAGTAAGCCTGTGCATATGTACAAATCAAATAAAACGCGGGTTTATTCTTTTGGGGAAATCGCGTTTACGGGGCAGTTGTCGGCGCACGCGCCGCAATCGATGCAGGTAGCTTCGTCTATGACATAGGCCGCGCTGCCCTCGCTGATCGCGCCGACGGGGCATTCACCCTCGCACGCGCCGCACTTGATACATTCGTCACTGATCTTATAAGCCATTTTAGTTATTTCTCCTTAAAATAAATTACTTGTATAAATTATATCATCAACCGCAAAACTAAGCAAACAAAAACCGGCAAGGCAGTTCTTGAGATATATATATTTAATGTTTTTTCTTAACCTAAGAAAAAGGCGATATATTATATTATGTCGCTGTCGTCGTTTGCGTCCGTTTCCGCCGCCAGTACGCGGAGGAGCGGCGAAGGGCCTTTTCGCGCCGATCCCGCCGTATATATGCCCTAAATTATGTCGCTGTCGTCGTTTGCGTCCGTTTCCGCCGCCAGCTGGTCGGCGATCGTTGCCTTAGCCTTCAGGTCCTTGGCCGCGTAGTCCTTTATCTCGTACCCTTCCTTATCCCTTAAGGGCAGGCGCACCTTTACCGTTTCTTTTAAAAAGTTATTGCTGATGACTGTGCCCATGCCGTCGGGGGTGGTTACGTCGCTGTTTAGTTTCGGCATACGCTTGGCCGTCTCGCAGTAGTGGCCGTTTTCGTATGACAGACAGCACATCAGCCTGCCGCACAGGCCGCTGATTTTCTGGCTGTTAAGCGAAAGCCCCTGGTTCTTTGCCATCTTGATCGACACGCGCTCGAAATCGGGAAGATGCGCGCTGCAGCAGCAAGCCCTGCCGCACGGCGCGATACCGCCCAGCATCCTGCACTCGTCGCGGATGCCTATTTGGCGCAGCTCGATCCTGATGCGGAAATGTGACGCCAGATCCCGGACAAGCTCGCGGAAATCCACGCGCCCCTCGGCGGTGAAATAGAACACTACCTTTTGGCCGTCAAAGGTAAACTCGACGTCCACCAGCTTCATCTCCAGCTTGTGCTTCCTGATCTTTTCGGCGGCGGTCTTGATCGCATCGGGCTTTTTAGCCTCGTTCTTTTCGATCTGCATAAGATCGTCATGCGTCGCAAGCCTTATGATAGGTTTTAAGGGCTGCACGACACGGCTGTCCTCGACCTCTTTGTTAGGCGTTGCGACTGTGCCGTACTCGACGCCGCGCGCAGTCTCGACAATGACGCCCTCGCCCGTTTCAGGCGTCAGTTCGCCCGGCGCAAAGTAGTATAATTTATTATTCCCCTTGAATTTAATCCCTGTTACTGTCGGCATATATTGCTCTGACCTCCGTGATCGCAAAAAGCAGTTCGTCTATCACGCCCTGATAATTACAGTTATAATAAAGACGCTTCTTGGCGTATGAAATTTTTTCTATTACCGCCGCGCAGGCCTCCGCCGGATACGCCGCCGCGATTTTCATTATATCATCCGCACGGCTTTTTGTAAAGGCAAGGCCGGGCTGTCCCGCCGCCGCCGACATGACGTCGCGCACAGCGATCAGCATATAGTCCGGCATTTCGCCCTTCATATCCGAATATTTAGAAAAAAGCGCGGAATAATGCAGGATATCCGGGCTCCTTTGCATATTCAGCAGCATGCTGAATATCAGCGAAACCGCCATTGCGGACTTGCCGTCGGAAAGTATGCGCTGCGTTTCGCTGAGGTTCCCCCCGCCGTACACCGCGGAAAGCCCGGCCGCGTCCTCTTCGATGCCGTTATCTATCAAATGCTTATAAACGCTTTCGGTATTATAAGGCTTTACGGTTATTTTGCGCGTGCGCGAATGTACGGTGGCAAGCAGCTGGCGCGGATTTGCCGCGACAAGAATGATAACGACGCCTTTCGGCGGTTCCTCCAGGGTCTTAAGCAGCTTGTTCTGCGCCTGGTCGGTCATAGTATGCGCGTTTTTGATTATATATATCTTGTGATCACCGCCGTAAGGCTTGATATAGCAGTCGCCGGCAAGCGTGTTAATGTCCTCGGTCTTTACCCGTTCGGACGCGGGGTCGTAAGGCAGATAGATTATATCCGAGCCGTGCGCAAGCCGCCCGGCAAATATCTCCGCCGCTCCCAAGGCCGTAACCGTATCCTCGCCGCACAGCATATACGCGTGCGCCGCCCTGCCCGCCGCAATATCGGCAAGCAGCTGCAGCGTGCAGGAAGATGTAGCGATAAGAGGACTGTAATCCATAAAAATTTTTTTCTTATGACATATATAGCAAGTTTTAATATTAAATCCGAAAAACCGGCCATTTAAGGGCATAGATGCGGCGGCAGCGGATTGAAACGGGTTCTTTTCTGACGGAGCTGTGCTGAAGGCACGCAAAGGAAGAAAAGGTTCCGTTTCGGGCCGATCCCGCCCGTATATATGCCCTTAAATTAGTATTTGTAGAAGTTTTCAACGTTAAGTACGAACACCGTAGCCCCGCCGACCACTATCTCGCCCTTTTCAAAAAATTCCTGGGCGATCTGGCGCGAAGACATATCTATCTTGTTGATGTCGTACTTGCGGCTCTTGGACGTCGTGCGGATGATCTCCAGCGCGCCCTCGACCCGCTCGTTATTGACGGCGGAAATAAGCGTCGTGGTACCCGATTTTAAAAAACCGCCCGTGCCCGCAAGCTTGGTGACATAGAAACCGCCGCGCATCAATGCGCTTACGACCGCCTTTTCGTCCGAGCTGTTAAGTATCGCCATGATCAGTTTCATCGATATATCCTCCGTTTTCCTAAAGGTTTTATGATGCTTTTTTGTTTTCGGCCACGCTTGCCGCGCCTGCTGCCTACAGCACTCCCCGGCGCTTCAATCCCGCTATTATACGGCTGTGTATCTCCGCCTGGCTGCCCTTGGCCGATATTGTTATTATCCTCTTTTTGTGTCTTTTTGCCAGCTTTATATAGCCTTGGTATACCTTTTTGTGGAAGTCCAGGTTTTCAGATTCCAGCCTGTCGTTTTCGTCCGCGCCGCCCTTCCTGAAAAATCCCTCCTCGGGCGGCGTATCAAGGAATATCGTGGCGTCGGGACGGCAGCCGTTTTCGGCGGTCCTGCACAGCCTTTCGATGGTTTTGACCTTCTGCCCGCGCGCGTACGCCTGGTACGCCACAGTACTGTCCGAAAACCTGTCGCACAGCACGATCTTACCGCTTTCAAGCGCCGGACGGATGATCCCCGACACGTGCCGCGCCCTTGCGGCCGCATATAAAAGCGCCTCGGTAAGCCCGTCCATATCGTTGCCCTTTTCCAGGATAAGCGCGCGTATCTTCTCGGCGGTCGCCGTTCCGCCCGGCTCTCTGGTCATTACGACGTCCTGCCCCCGCCCTTTCAGATAAGCCTCTAAAAGCAGCGCTTGCGTCGATTTGCCGGAGCCCTCGCAGCCCTCGAACGTTATAAACACGCCGCGCCTCATTTGACCACCGTTATCTTGTCGCCGTAAAGCCCGAACGTGTTGTCTATATTGGCCGACACGTAATCTATTATCTCGCGCGTGATGATCTCGCCGCGCACTAAAATAGGCAGGCACGGCGGGAAAAAGCCGACCTCGTTGCAGCAGATGCGCCCTTCGCTGTCAGAAAACGGTATCATTTCGGTATCGCTGGCGGCAATACTGGTGAACTTGGCGCTCCGCACCCCGGAAACCCTGCGGCCGACAAACGCTCTCTCCGGCGCTAAGTCCGCCTCATAAAGCTTGTCGATCCCCTGCGACAGGGCGGCGATAGTGCGCCGGTTATCGGCAAGGCTTATTATAAACACGCAGTACCGGCTGTCGGCAAATTCCGGATAAATATTGATCGAATTGAAATATCTTTCGGCAGTCCTGCCGCTGATCCCCAAGGAGGATACGTCCAGCACAAGCCGGGTAAAATCGTCGTTGTTGACGAACATCCCCCGGTGCTTGGCCTTCAGCTTGTCCAAAAGCAGCTTCAGCTCCTTATACCGCCCGGCGCTGTCTGTCGCATACGCCCTTGCATAATCAAGGCTGGCCATCAGTAAATACGACGGGCTGGTGCTGTTGATAACATTCAAGCTGCTGCTGATCGCATCGCCTAACCCGGGGTGGTTAACGTTTAAGAATGCCGCCTGGGTCAGCGCGGGCAGCGTCTTGTGCGCGCTGTCCACACATGCGTCCGCAAGCCCGCTTGCCGAGACCGGCAAAAGGTCGCTGGCCGCAAAATGCGCGCCGTGGGCCTGATCGACAAGAAACAGCTTATTGTATTTCCTTACTACCTTTTCGATCGAAAGGATGTCGCGGCACATGCCGTAATAGTTGGGGTGGCTGGTGAATACGCCTACCGCGTCCGGGTTGCTTAAAATAGCTTCCTCTATCTGCTGGGCGGACAGCGGCACGTTGATATCGCCGACGCTCTCGTTTTCGACGATTACGGGCTCGATCCCGGCCAGCATACAGCCGTTATATATGGACTTGTGCGAGTGGCGCGCCACGATCAGCCTGCCGCCGCCCGTGTATTCCTTAACGCCCAGGATCGCGCCCACGACGCCGCTTGACGCGCCGTTTATTAAAAAATGCGTGCGGTAGCTGCCGTAAAACTCGGCGGCCAGCCGCTCGCCCTCCGCGATCGCGCCCTTCGGGTTGTGCAGCGTATCCGAAAACAGCAGCTCGGTCATATCCAGCCGGAAAAAATCGTGATAGCCGATTATCCCCTTATGCCCCGGCGTGTGGAAACGGTACGGCTTCTTTCCTGCGTACTCCAAAACCATATCCAGCACGGGCGTAGGCGTTTTAAATTCTTTTGTTATTCTCACTTATACTACCAGTTATTTCTTAAGCGGTTTCATTGTAGGGAACAGTATGATATCCCTGATAGACGGACTGTTCGTAAGCAGGATTATCAGCCTGTCGAGGCCTACCCCAAGCCCGCCCGTAGGCGGCATACCGTACTCCAGCGCGTTGACGAAGTCGTCGTCTGTCATCTGCGCCTCGTCGTTTCCGGCCTTACGCAGCGCCGCCTGCGCCATAAAACGTTCCTTCTGGTCGATAGGGTCGTTCAGCTCGCTGTAAGCGTTGCCCATCTCGCGCGCGTAGATGAAGAACTCGAATCTCTCCGTAAGCCGCGGGTCGGACGCTTTTTTCTTGGCCAGCGGCGATTCCTCGACCGGATAGTCATAGATGAATACGGGGTCGATAAGCTGCGATTCTACCTTGGTATCAAATACCGCGTAAAGCAGCCTGCCCCACGTGTCCGCGCCCTTTAAGGGTACGCCGCCCGCTTCCTTGACCGCCTCCAGCGCGGTTTTATAGTCCATTTTATCAAAGTCAAGCCCGGTGTACTTTTTGACGGCCTCGACCATGGTAAGCCGCTGCCACGGGCTGGAAAGGTTTATGTCGGTGCCCTGATAGTTTATTATAAGCGGCAGGCCGAGCGTTTTTAATATGCTTGCGTAAAGCCGTTCGGTGATGTCCATCATGTCGTTGTAGTCGGCGTACGCCTGATAGAGCTCCATCATCGTGAACTCAGGGTTATGCTTTACGCTCATCCCCTCGTTTCTAAACATCTTGCCAAGCTCGTAAACTTTTTCGAACCCGCCGACGATCAGCCTTTTTAAGTACAGCTCCGGCGCGATACGCAGGTACATATCGATATCGAGGGTATTGTGGTGCGTCACGAAAGGCCTTGCCGACGCGCCGCCCGCGATCGAATTCAGGATCGGCGTTTCGACCTCGATAAACCCTTCCTTATCCAGAAATTTGCGTACCGCCTGTATTATCCTGCTGCGGATAATAAAGGTCTCCTTGACCTCGGGATTTGCGATAAGGTCGACGTAACGCTGGCGGTAGCGGAGGTCAGTATCCTTCAGCCCGTGCCACTTTTCAGGCAACGGCAAAAGTGATTTGGAAAGCAAGACGATTTTTGCCGCTTTCACGCTGATCTCGCCCTTGTGCGTGACGAACACAACGCCCGTAACGCCCAAAATATCGCCTATATCGTATTTCTTGAAGGCGTCGTATTCCTTGTCCCCCACCTCGTCGGTCTTGACGTATATCTGTATCGCGCCGGTGGAGTCCAGGATATGCGCAAACGAGGCCTTGCCCATAATGCGCTTCCCTGTCATACGCCCCGCGATAGATACCTTTTTATTCTCGTACCTTACAAAGTCGCCCAGGATCCCCGCCGCATAGGCGGTTTTCTTATACTTTGTAGCCGCATACGGGTCGATGCCCTCGGCGTTAAGCGCGCTCAGCTTTTCGCGGCGCACCTTTACGACCTCGGCGTACTCTTCCTCGGTAAGCTCGATTTTCTGTTCGTTATCGATATCCATTTGCAAATCCTATATTATTTATCAGTAAACGAAAGGCTTGTCCGTTTCTTTCAGCAATGATTTCTGCTGAAATCCGCTTTTTTCTTTTCCGACCGTTTTTTTAAAATCCAATATCTCTTTTTTCTTTTCCCTTCGCCGGTTTCTTTCGTCGGGCCGCCCTGACGGACGCCCTAAAGAAAAAAGCGAAAGCCTTATGAAATTTTAAGTATTTTCAGCTTGAATTTTCCCTGCGGAGCGGCGACCTCGACGATATCGTTTTTCTTGCGCCCCAAGAGAGCCTTGCCCACGGGCGACTCATTGCTGATCTTGCCCGTCTTGCTGTCGGCCTCGGCGGTCCCCACTATCTTATACTCGACGTCCTCGTTAAAATCGATATCATGTATCTTCACGGTATTGCCGATGTTGACAACGGACGTTTCGACCTTGTCGTCGATCATGACGGCGGAACGCAGCTTGGCCTCGATCTCTAAGATCTCGCCCTCGATCATCGCCTGCTCTTCCTTTGCCGCGTCATATTCGGCGTTCTCGCTGATATCGCCGAACTCGCGCGCGATTTTGATCTTTTCGGCAACTTCCTGCCTGGAAAAGACCTTCAGCTTGTCGAGCCGCTCCTCCAGCAGTTTCTTCCCCTCTGTCGTTAGAATTACTTCGTTGGCCATTTTGTATCATTACCCTCCTTCAGGTAAGCCTGTATTTAAGCCGGACTTTTGCAAAACCCTGCCCTTTTCGCCCTGTCTTTAATAATATTACCCGCACTATTGCGGGTAATTAAAACGCGTCACACGGCATATTATGCCTTATAAAATAGAAAAGGCGCAGACAAGATTTGCGCTTTCGGCATATATTATTTACTTTGCGTTGTCATTATATACCATTGTATGCGTAAAGTCAATCAAAAAGTCCGGCAGCATCCGCCGGGCGGTCAGTTGCGGCCCCGCCGGTACCGCTTACTTTTCAATGTCACAGGGCGCACGCTTTAGTAAACGCTGAACAGCGTTTACTTGACTTGCAACTGCCTCTCTGCCCCCGCTAAATATCCTCTTTAATAAACCTCTCGATCCTTTCGACCGCCGTGTGCAGGTCCTTCATGCCCGTGGCGTAACAGCAGCGCACAAAGCTGTCGCCGCTGCTGCCGAACGCGCTGCCCGGAATGACCGCGACGCCGCGCTTTTGTAAAAGCCGGGTCGCAAACTGCTCGCCGGAAAGGCCGGTATGCGAAACGTTGGGGAACACATAGAACGCGCCGCGCGGGTTAAAGCACGAAAAGCCCATATCGCGGAACGCCTTTACCAAAAAGCGGCGGCGCATGTCGTACTCGTCGCGCATTTCCGCGATAGTGGCGTAGTCCTCCTTCGCCCCCTGGGTCAGGGCGAACAGCGCGGCGTACTGGCTGGCCGTCGGTGCGCACATTATGCAGTACTGGTGTATCTTGTACATAGGGACAAGCAGCTCTTCCGGCGCGGCGATAAAGCCGACGCGCCAGCCCGTCATCGCGAACGACTTGGAAAATCCGTTGATATGTACCGTCCGCTCCCGCATGCCCGGCAAAGCCGCGATACTGGTATGCTGCCCCTCGTAGGTAAGCTCGGCATAAATCTCGTCGCTGATCACGATCAGGTCGTGTTTTTTTATAAGCGGCGTCAACTCTAAGAGGTGCTGCTTTTCCATTACCGCGCCGGTAGGATTGTTGGGGTACGGCAAAATAAGCGCCTTGGTTTTTTTAGTGACCGCCTTTAAGAGCGCGTCCGCCGTCAGCCGGAACTCGTCCTCCTCGCGCATGTCAATGCACACGGGGACGCCGCCCGCGATAGATACTAGCGGCGCGTAGGAAACATAGCTGGGCGCGGGGATCAGCACCTCGTCGCCCGGGTCGCATACCGCCCTTATCGCAAGGTCGATGGCCTCGCTGGCGCCTATCGTCACCATGACCTCCTTATCGGGGTCATAAGAAAGGGAAAAGCGGTTCTTTAAATACCCCGCGATATTTTCCCGCAGCTGCGGCAGCCCCTTGTTGGAGGTGTAGCGGGTATAGCCCTTTTGTATCGATTTTATCGCCGCGTCGCGTATGCCCCAGGGCGTAATGAAATCAGGCTCGCCCACCCCTAACGAAATCGCGTCGGGCATCTCGCTGACCAAATCGAAAAACTTCCTGATACCGCTGGCCGGCAGATCCACCGCCCGCTTACTGATATATTTTTTATAATCTAACTTATCCATTCTTTTGTCCGCAATTTAAGCGTGTACCGAGATCCTGCGGCGCCCCTCTTTATCGTTGTTCCCTTCCACGATAACGCCGCCCTGCTTGTATTTCTTCAGGATAAAATGCGTGGACGTGCCCGTTACCGTATCCATCAGCGACAGCTTTTCGGATACGAACATCGCAACCTCGCGCAGGGATTTGCCCTCGACAAGGACCGCCAGATCGAAGCCGCCGCTCATAAGGTACAGATCCTTGACCTCGGCAAATTGATAGATCTGCTCGGCAATACTGTCAAAGCCGAAATTCCTTTGCGGGGTGACGCGCACCTCTATCCATGCCTGCACCAGGGTATCGTCTAATTTATCGGCGTTTATGACCGTATTATACTTCACGATGATCCCCTGCTTTTCCATGGCAGATATCGCCGCGCTTATTTCGGCCCTGTCTTTGCCCAGCATCACGGCGATTTTTTCCGCAGTGTAGCGCGAGTCTTCGTTTAAAAGCTTTAAAATGTCGGAATCAAGCTTATTCATAATATAATCCTTCCTACAAAACCGCGATCGAATGAGAACCGGCGGTTACTTTACTTTTCCGATTTACTTTTTCGTTTTCTTCGACGCCTTTACCGCGTCGTTTATACGCTTTTTCATCGTCCTTACAATTTCGCCGGCAGGGATAAATTCCTTCCCGCCCGTTTCCCGGTTTACGACCTCGGCCTGTCCGCTCTCAAGCCCCCTCGGGCTTATTACCACGCGGTACGGGATACCCATCAGCTCGCTGTCGGCAAACTTGACGCCGGGAGAAACCGGCCTGTCGTCGTACAATGTTTCTACGCCCGCCCTTGTAAGCTCCTTATACAGCTTATCCGCCGTTTTCTTGACCTCAAGGTCGTCGGTGCGTAAGGCCGCCAGGTACACGTGCCACGGCGCGACCTGTACGGGAAAGACAAGCCCCTTGTCGTCAGAAAGCTCCTCTGCGACCGACGCCAGCGCCCTGCCCACCCCTATGCCGTAGCAGCCCATTATCGGCGTGAACGCCTTTCCGTCGCGGCCCGAAACGCTCATGCCCATGGCCGCGGTATACTTGGTCCCTAACTGAAATATATTCCCGACCTCGATGCCGTTCTCTAAGGCCAGCGGCGCGCCGCATTTAAGGCACGCCGCGCCTTCCTTGACCTTGGCGACGTCAAAGAATTCCTTTACCTTTATGTCTCTTGCAACGTCGAAATCCTTAATGTGATAATCGGCTTTATTCGCGCCCGTCACCATACCCTTCGCTCCCTTTATCGAGCGGTCGTAAACGATGACGGTGTTTTTTAGGTCAAGCCCTGCCGGGCCGATATTGCCCGCGACAAGCTGCGCGCTGTCCTTTAGGTCGTTGGGCACGATATTGGCCTTTATAACGCGCTTCAACTTGGCCTCGTTGACCTCCAGATCGCCGCGCAAAAAGACCAGCACGCCCCTGTTCCCGTCGCCCTTTATCGCGAAGCTGACCGCCTTTATCGTCCTTTCAGGCGGTATATCAAGGTACTTGCATACCTCGGCAATCTCCTTTGCGTTGCCCGTATAGACCTCGGCTGCCGCGCCGCAGGGAATATAGTCCGTCTTGTCGAGCGCGCCGTCCGCGACCTCCATATTCGCCTTGTAGCCGCAATGCGGGCATATGGCCAGGGTATCCTCGCCGATGGGGGTCAGCAGCATAAATTCGTGCGCCTCGCTGCCGCCCATCATGCCTGTGTCGGACTTGACGGCGATCACTTTTTTCATCCCGATACGGGCAAAGATGCGCTCGTAAGCCTTATATACGCGGTCATAATACTTCAAAAGATCCGCCTGTGTTTCGTGGAAGGAGTATGCGTCCTTCATTGTGAATTCGCGCACTCTTATAAGCCCCGCGCGCGGCCTCGCCTCGTCGCGGAACTTTGTCTGCATCTGGTATATCATGCACGGCAGCTGGTTGTATGAGGATATCCAGTTGCGGGCAAGATGCACGGCCGCCTCCTCGTGCGTCATTCCGAGGACCATGTCGCGCTGGTTCCTGTCCTTGAACCGCCCCATCTCCTCGCCGATCGAGCTGTACCTGCCCGACTCCTGCCATAATTCGGCGGGCATTGTAACCGGGAACAAGACCTCCTGCCCCTCGACTGCGTCCATCTCCTGACGGATGATGTTCTGTATCTTTTCCACGATACGCTTCGCCGGCATACTCAGCGTGTATATACCCGTGGTGACCGGTTTGATATAGCCCGCCCTGACAAGATAGCCGTGGCTCCTGATGGTTATATCCGCCGGCGTCTCCTTGGTGCGTTCGCATACAAGCTTGCTTATAAGCATTTTTGCTCCTTCGGGCTTTTTTCTTTAAGGCAGTCTCCGTAAACCCGTCAAAAGAAAACCGCCCGGGGGAAAAAGAAAATAAGGTTGGTTATAATTATGATTTAAGCTTGGTGTAGTTCAGTAAACCGCCCGCCTTCAGCATCTCTGTCTGCCGCCGCGATATATCGAGGGCGGCTGTAAAGGCTTTGCCCGTGGTGACGTTCTTTACTGTTATTTCTACTTTTTCAAGCTGCCCGTGTATGTTTTCGATAATAAGCATATCGCCCTGTTTTATCGCGTCATAGTCCGCCGCCGACTTGAAGGTAAGCGGCACTATCCCGCTGTTGATGAGGTTGTCGCGGTGTATACGCGCAAAGGATTTTGCGACGACCGCTCTGATGCCTAAATATAAGGGCGCCAGCGCGGCGTGTTCCCTTGACGAGCCCTGGCCGTAATTTTCACCCGCTATGACTATGCCGCCCTTCTTTTCAAGCGCGCGTTTTGGAAATTCCTTGTCAACCGTCGATAAGCAGTAATTGCTGAGGTACGGGATATTGCTGCGGTATGGCAAAAGCCTGCTGTCCGAGGGCATGATATGGTCGGTCGTAATATTGTCGGGCAGCTTTATCAGGACCTCGCCCGAAACATCCTTTGCCAGGGCAACGTTTACAGGGAAAGGCTTTATATTCGGGCCGCGCACGACCTGTACGTCCTTGTAATCCTCCGGATTAAGGATAAGGCTGTCGTTTACGGTAAATTCCTTTATTTCGGGAATATCCAGAAAGCCGCTTCCCGCATCCTTGAACAGCTCTGTCGGGTCGGTAAGATATCCCGTTATCGCGCTTGCCACCGCCGTTTCCACGCCGGTAAGATAGACCTTCGCGCTCTGCGTTCCCGTCCTTGCGTAAAAGTTGCGGTTAAAGCTGCGCACCGATACCGCGTCGGTCTTAGGCGACTGCCCCATGCCGATGCACGGGCCGCAGGCGCATTCAAGGATCCTTGCGCCGCTGTCGATTATATCGGTAAGCGCGCCGCACTTTGACAGCATCGACAGGACCTGACGGCTGCCGGGGCTGACGGTAAAGCTGACGGAAGGGCTGACAGTCCTGCCCTTTAACATCTTCGCCGCGCGCAGCATATCGAGGAGCGAGCTGTTTGTGCAGCTGCCTATGCAGACCTGATCGACCCTGATATCCTTCAGCTCCGAAACCTTTGCCACGTTGTCGGGGCTGTGCGGCTGCGCCGCCATAGGGCACAGCTTATCAAGGTCGATGATTATCGTCTTATCGTACCCGGCGTCCGGATCCGCGGACAGTCCGGTAAAGTCCTTTCCGCGCCCCTGCGCTTTCAGAAACTTTTCGGTGTTCTTGTCGGACGGAAAAATAGAAGCGGTCGCCCCCAGCTCCGCGCCCATATTGGTGATAGTTGCGCGCTCGGGCACAGTCAACGTCAATACCCCCGGCCCTGTATACTCGATTACGCGGCCTACGCCGCCCTTTACGGTCAGGACGCGCAAAACCTCGAGGATGATATCCTTGGCTGCAACGAACGGCCTTAAGCGGTTTTCCAGGCGGACCTCGACAACTTCGGGCATGGTGATAAAGTACTCGCCGCCGCCCATTGCGACAGCCACGTCCACGCCGCCCGCGCCGATCGCCAGCATCCCGATGCCGCCGCAGGTCGGGGTATGGCTGTCGCTGCCCAAAAGGGTCATGCCCGGAACGGAGAACCGTTCAAGGTGAACCTGATGGCAGATGCCGTTGCCGGGCTTGGACACCGAAATGCCCTTGGACAACGCCACTGTCTGTATGTACATATGGTCGTCGGCGTTCTCGAATCCTGTTTGCAGGGTATTGTGGTCGATATACGCCACCGATTTTTTTGTCCTGACGCGCGGGATATCCATCGCCTCAAACTGCAAATAAGCCATTGTGCCCGTGCTGTCCTGCGTAAGCGTCTGGTCGATCCGAATCGAGACGGTCTCCCCCGCCTTCATCACACCCGACGCAAGGTGCTCCTTGATTATTTTCCGCGTTAAGTTAAGTCCCATTTTAAGTATCCTTTTTTTGCTTTGCCGTTGCTCTGATAGGTTGATTCGGTTGATTATACCATATTTTTGAGGCCATAGGCAACAACGCGAAAGGCCGCCGCGATATCGGCGGCGGCCGCGTTAAAGTAAGAATTTCCGTGCGGTTACTATGGTAAAAGTTTTACGCCCTGCGGCGGCTTGCGGCCGTACGCCTTATTGCTTTTGCCAGCTCCTCCAGCGGTATGATGGCGACGGCAAGCCCCAGTACCGCGGCGCAGCAGGTAAGGCTTAGCGGAACAAGCTTGAATACCGTGCTGTTGACCCACGGGATAAAGACCAGCGCGAAAGTCAGCACGGTCACGATAAGCGCGCCGAAGGTCAGCGTTTTATTCTTGAACAGCTCTCTATCGAAAATCGAGTCGTTTTGATGCCGCAGATTGAACGAGTGCGCTATCTGCGTCAGCGACAGTACGGCAAACGCCATCGTGCGCCCCGCCGCCTCGCTGATGCTTGCGCCGATAAAGTACGCCGCCAGAACCAGCCCTGCCATCAGCACGCTCTGATAGCCTATCCTGAGCCCCAGCCCGTCCGAAAATATGCTCTTTTTCGGGTCGCGCGGCGGCCTGGACATTATATTTTTTTCGGCCTTTTCCTGCCCTAACCCAAGTGCCGGTACCGTATCTGTCACCAGGTTGACCCAGAGTATCTGTACGGGCGTAAGTATGGTGAAGCCGATGACCGCCGCGACAAAGAGCGTCAAAACCTCGCATACGTTGGAGGACAGCAGGAACTGTACCGCCTTCTTTATATTGTCGTAAATCTTGCGCCCTTCCTCGACCGCGACGACTATCGTTGCGAAATTATCGTCGGCGAGGACTATATCCGCTACGTTTTTTGTGACGTCGGTCCCCGTGATGCCCATCCCCACGCCTATGTCTGCGGCTTTCAGCGCGGGCGCATCATTGACGCCGTCGCCCGTCATTGCCGAGATCTGGCCGCGCTTTTGCCACGCCCTTACTATCCTGACCTTGTTCTCGGGGCTGACGCGCGCATAGACCTTGATTTTACCGATCTTCTTTTCGTATTCGGCGTCCGGCATCGCGTCCAGCTCCTTGCCGGTTACCGCCAGCTCGCCGTCCTTTATGATCCCCAGCTCGCGTCCGATCGCAACCGCGGTTATAAGGTGGTCGCCGGTTATCATAACAGGGGTAACGCCCGCCTTAAAGCATTTTTCGACCGCGGCCTTGACCTCGGGGCGCACGGGATCGATCATTCCCATAAGCCCCAGGAAAGTCAAGCCGGCCTCGTCCTTTTCGGTAAGGCTTCCGCCGCCGCCCGGATGAGGTTTTGACGCAAAGCCCAGCACCCTCAGCGCGCCTTCCGCCATCGCCTTATTTTCCTTAAGGATAGCGTTTCTTATCTCGTCGGTCATAGGCACGGCTTTCCCTGCCTTATACGCAAATGAACAGCGTTGTAAAAGCTCGTCCGGCGCGCCCTTAGTATGTACGGTCAATTGCCCGTCCGCGCCCTTATTCAGCGTGCTCATCAGCTTTCTGACCGAGTCGAACGGCACCTCGTCCTCTCTGACGTTTCCGGAAAGTATATTATCGTAGCCGCGGTCATTTTTTATAGCATATGCGACAAGGGCGGTCTCGGTCGTATCGCCTATCAGCGCGCCCGCCTCCGAAACCTTTGTATCGTTTGCCAGCACCGCGGTCTTTATAAGCTGCTCCTCGTCCGCCGCGCCTCCTAAAGTAAAAGTGCGCATGACCGTCATTCTGTTCTGCGTCAAAGTTCCGGTCTTGTCGCTGCAGATCACGCCCGTGCCGCCCAATGTCTCTATCGCGGGCATCTTCCTTATTATTGCGTTCTTCCTGCTTAATTTGGTCACGCCCATCGCCATGACCAGGGTAATGACAACGCTTAAGCCCTCCGGTATGGCCGCCACGGCCAAGCTGACCGAGCCCATGAAATACTCCAGCAGGTTTGCCGCCGCCACCCCGTGCCGCAAACAGTTGACGCCGAACATCACCACGCATATCACAAGGATAGCGACACTCAGCATCTTACCGATCTTATTTATCTGCTTTTGCAGCGGAGTCGCCGTCGTTTTCGTCGTGTTCAAAATATGCGCTATCCTGCCGACCTCGGTGTTCATCCCCGTGCCCGTCGCGACGCCTATCCCGCGCCCGTTGGATACCGACGTCCCCATAAACGCCATATTGCTCCGGTCGCCCACGCCGGCCGTACCGCCGCCGAGCGCGTCAGTATTTTTATCGGACGGCACCGACTCCCCCGTAAGCGCGGCTTCCTCGATCTTAAGGCTGCGGCACTCGATAAGCCGCATGTCGCAGGGCACGCTGTCGCCGGCGTCCAAAAGTACTATGTCGCCCGTCACGATCCCGGCAGAGTCGATATTCATGACCTGCCCCTGCCGCCGCACCCTGCTGCGCTGCTGCGACAGTTTCTGCAGTGCCTCGACTGCCTTCTCGGCCTTGGCCTCCTGCGTTACTCCCAAAATCGCGTTGAGCAGCACGATCGCGGCAATAATGATCATATCCGCGAGCTCGCCGAAAACGCCCGATATAACGGCGGCGGCGATAAGTATCAGCGTCATCGCGTCCTTAAACTGGCGCAAAAACTTTACGATAAACGGCGCCTTCTTTTCAGCCTGCAAGACGTTCCGCCCGTCCCGCGCCAGCCGCGCCTCCGCTTCGTTTTGGCTCAATCCCTGTGCCGTCGTATGTAACTCGTTAAGCGCATCTTCGACGTCTCTGTTGTAAAACTCCAATTTCTGTCTCCCTCCAGCAATTTTTTAAAGAAAAATGCCCGCAGAAAAAAAAGGCCCCGGCTTATTCTACACGCATACGTATAGTATAAGCCAAGGTCTTGCAATTTAAGCGTATGCCGGAAAAGCCTTTCGGCTTTACGTCCTGACGGCCAAACGCGCCGCACCTGGACGCGCGGCCAGCTACTCCCCTTGAGTATCTATGAATAGATTATAACATATAAGGTGCGGGTATGCAAACAATGTTTACACTAAGTAGCGTTTTGAATTACCAAAAACGACGAAAGGTATTTCAGGGATAAAATTTCCGTAAAACCGCAGGCAATAGCAGAGCCTATTGACAAGGGTTTACGGGGATTTTAGACCAAAAAGACTTCGGCGTTTTACTAAGTAACCGCTGATTAATTCGATAGAATTTTGTGCCGCGTCTTTTTCGCCATAAAAAGTCTTCTTTTCTTGTCAATACCTCTGGTATTGCCTTCGAAAACAAGCAGTTTTCTGTCTGAAAAATACTTGCTAAAAATTTATCTCATTTAATCAGCGTTTACCAATTTAAAAACGCGGATTAGTATTACACTAAGGAGTGGATTTACCATCCCTGTCACTATGGAATGTTTACCACCAGCCGCCGCAGCCCCTGTAATAAGTCCTCCCGTCGCACGGGCCGCAGCCGCGCCCGCAGCCCCAGCCGGGGCCGCTGCGGCAGGACAGAGCGGCGCCCAAAAGCAGCCAGCCGAGGCCGCCGCACCCGTAACCGCAACCGTATCCGCAACCGTATCCGCCGTAACCGCCGTAACCGCCGTAAATCATCGGAAACATAACAAAATCCCCCTTTGTATTTATGTAAGGGGGATTTTATCAAGAGGGGGAAAGATGAAGGCCTCGCATGGCCGTACTATATTTTATTCGCACGGGAGCTTTTTTGTTCATCATTTCCCTGCCCTGATTGTAAAAACATGAAAACGGTCTGCCCCCCGCGGATTATTTTGCAGGGCGACGGGCAACTTTTTGCTTTAGCTTCTAAATTCCCGCCTTGTCAATGCCCCGGCATTGCCCGCGGCGGCAATTTAGAATCTGTATCAAAAATCTGTCCGAAATCAGCTCGAGTATTTATTCATTGCTTTCTTTATTTTTTGCCTTTGGTCCTTTTCGGCAGCCTGGCAACGGACGCGCCGTCCTCTTCCCCGCGTTTTCTTACGGTGAAGAACTGAAAGAACACAAACTTGAACAGCTTCCATGCCTCGACCGCAAGCAGCGGCACAAACGCGAACCCCAGTACTATCAGCCATTGTATGCCGTCTAATCCCGTCAGCTTGAAAAGGCCGCGGACCGGCGGGACGAACATCAGCAGCAGCATCAGCGCCGCCGATATCGCTATTGCGCCCCACAAATAGGGATTTTTCTCCTTTACGGGCGCAAACGCGCTGCGCTTATCACTCCTTTGGTTGAAGGAATGCACAAGCTGTTGAAATGCAAGCACCGCAAAAGCCATCGTCTGCGCGGTCAAAAGGTCGTCTGTCATCGAAAGTCCGATGCCGAATGCTGCAAGAGTGATCCCGGCCATCAGCGCGCCGTGTACAAGCACCCTCAATACCAAGGATCTCTCGAAAAGCGAATTTGTGCGGAGCGGCATTTTTTTCATTACGTCCGGCTCGGCCGGGTCCAGCCCCAACGCCAGCGCGGGCAGCGTGTCGGTCGCAAGGTTTATCCAAAGGATATGTATGGCGAGGATCGGCGCCGGCCAGTTGAACAACGTCGCGATGAACAGCGTGATTATTTCGGCTATATTGCCCGAAAGCAGGAACTGTATGACCTTCTGTATATTGCGGTAGACCCTGCGCCCTTCCTTTACGGCGGCGACTATCGTGGTAAAATTGTCGTCGGTAAGGATCATGTCGGAGGCGTCCTTGGCCACGTCGGTGCCCGATACGCCCATCGCGATGCCTATGTCGGCGGCCTTAAGCGCGGGTGCGTCGTTCACGCCGTCGCCCGTCATTGCCGTCACCTCGCCCGTTCTTTTCAGCGAGTGTATGATCCTCAGCTTATCCTCCGGACTTACCCTTGCGTACACGGAGGTCGTCTTCGCGATAAGATCCAGCTCGTCATTTGACATAAGCTCGATCTCCGGCCCGGTAAAGGACGTGCTGCCTTTTTTCCAGATGCCTAAGTCCTTTGCGATCGCAATAGCGGTCTGCTTGTGGTCGCCCGTTATCATTACGGTGCGGATGCCCGCGTCAAAACAGGTTTTTACCGCTTCCTTTACCTCCTCGCGCGGGGGGTCGATCATACCGACTATACCGATAAAGGTCAGGTCGTATTCGACGTTCTCGTCATCCTCTTTCGGTACCTCGTCAAGTGAACGCTTTGCAAGGCCGAGCAGCCTTAACGCGTCGCCGGACATGTCTTCCTGAAGCTCCCTGATCTTTTCGATATCGTCCTCTGTGATATCCCTTTCGCCGCGCCCCGTCCTGATTTTTGTGCATATGGGCAAAAGCTCGTCCACGGCGCCCTTGGTGTACGCGGTTATGACGCCGCGTATCTTATGTACGGTGGTCATACGCTTCCTGTCGCTGTCGAACGGCTGCTCGAACAGGCGCGCGTAGGTATCCTCCATTTCCTCCTGATCCTCGCCGAAGCGTTCGGCAAGCAGGATAAGCGCGCCCTCGGTCGGGTCGCCCAGGATCTCGCCGGGGCGGTCGGGGTCAAGCGCGGCGTTATTACAGAGCGCGCCGCAGCGTATGGCCTCAAAATACTCGCGCTTCTCCTCCATTGCCTTCTTGATGCGGCAGGCCTTGCCGTCCTGTATGTCGCCGTAAACCGCGATATGCGTTACGGTCATTTTATTCTGGGTCAGCGTCCCCGTCTTGTCGCAGGCAATGACGCTGGTGCCGCCTAAGGTCTCGACCGCGGGCAGCTTCCTTATGATCGCGTTGCGCTTGGCCATCCTCTGCACGCCCAACGCCAAAACGATCGTGGCGGTCGCCGGCAGCCCCTCCGGTATGATCGATATAGCCAAAGCGATCGCCGTCATTAAAAGCGGCAGAAATTCGCGGCCGTAAAGCGCGCCTACGCCGAAAATAACGGCGCATATGACAAGGCCGGCGATAGACAGCGTCTTGCCGACTTTCTCCAGCTTCCTTTTAAGCGGCGTGTCCAGATCATCCTGGTTCTGCAGCATCCCGGCGACCTTACCGACCTCGGTGTCCATACCGGTCGCCGTCACCACGCCCACGCCGCGCCCGTAGGTTACAAGCGACGAGGCGTAGACCATGTTGCTCCTGTCGGCAAGCGGGCAGCCGATAGATACGATATCGTCCGCGTCCTTTTCACAGGGCACCGACTCCCCCGTAAGGGACGCCTGCTGCACGTGGAGGTTGCTGGATTCGGTCAGGCGGATATCGGCGGGCACGAGCTGGCCGTCATCCAAAAAAACTATGTCGCCGACGACGATATCGGATGCGGGGATAATGCTCTCCTCACCCTGCCGCATCGCCCTGGCCGTAGGCGCGGACATTTTTCTTAAAGCCTCGAGTGAAGACTCGGCTTTCCGCTCCTGTATGATGCCGATCGCGGCGTCTATTATGACGATCAGCGCGATGACCCCCGCCTGCACGAATTCCGAAAAGCACAGGCTGACGATAATGGCGGCGATAAGTATCAGCACCATCGCATCCTTAAGCTGCGCGAAAAGCATAGCAAAAAAGGAACGGCGCTTGCGCTGTCCGAGCTCGTTTTTCCCGTATTTCTGGAGGCGTTTTAAACTTTCCGCGTCAGAGAGCCCGTCGCGGTCGGTTTCCAAAAGACTTAAAACTTTGTCAATACCTTGCGTATAACACGCAGGTTCTGAAGGAGGTTTGTCAGGTTTATCCATTATATGTTGCTTATTATACCACATAAATTTATAATTGTACAATACGTTTTTATGCCGATTCACGAACATTTACGGCAGGCGCGGAATATATAGTAAACAAACTTTGAAACCAGCTCATCTCCGGCATCTATTGGTATATAACGGTATAAACTGCTCGCCTTTATTTCTAATAACCGATATTCGTCGCGTAATAAACTTGCTTTGTCCGTATAAGACCGACGGCGGTGACGGATATATTACCGTGCTGTTTGGAAAACGATATCCCTCTCCTGCGCACGACAGCATGCGGCAACGGCGGCAACGCCGCGGGTTTTTTATCACCTGCACACAGTTATTATTAATTTTTACAGCTGTTTTTATACCGCCGTGCGCTGCTGCGCGGCTCAGGCGCGCCTTTCACTTTTACCGCGGCGGAACGCCTTTTTGGGGTAACGAAGGGTTGAAAAAAACACTCGCGTATGTTATTATAGAGGCCCCGGGCAGACAGTTCCGATTTTTGGGGAAAACGCAGGAACGGCAATATAATTATGGCTTTTATCAAATTTTCCGAAGGTTTCAACGCTTCCTCGCATACGCCGGTGGACAATGTCTTCATCAGCGAGTATCTGCCTACCTTCCATCCCCTGCATACCAAAATATACCTTTACGGGCTGTACCTTTGCAGCCGCCCCGACTCCCGCGAGAACGCTGCCGAGGATATGGCGCGGGCGCTTGGGCTGGAATTATTCGATATCGAGAACAGCTTCAGGTTTTTACAGGAGAACGGCCTTGTGCGGGTCGTATGCGCAAACCCTCTGGAAATTACATACCTGCCGGTGGTAAGCGGCATGGCGTACCTGAAAAAGATCAAGCCCGGCAAATACGACGGCTTCTGTATGGATCTGCAATCTATCGTAAAGGGGCGGCAGATCACCCCCAACGAGTACAACGAGTATTTTAACGTTATGGAAGTGACCGGCATAACTCCCGACGCGATGCTGATGATCGCGGGGTACTGCGCCGAGCACAAAAAGGACAGCTACGCCTATGTCCTGACCGTGGCGCGCAACTGGGCGGCGGACGGCGTCAGGACGCGTGACGACGTACTGGATAAATTAGAGGAATATTCGCTTTCCGACAGCGGCCTTATCCAGGTATTAAAGGCGCTGAAAAGTAAGAAACAGATCGATTCGTTCGACCGCGACCTGTACCATAAATGGACCAAGGAATTGGGCTTCGATTTAAACGCGGTACTTTTTGCGGCAAAGAGCATCAAGGGGCGCGGCGGGATCGAACGGCTGGACGGCCTCTTAATGAAATTCTACGAGACGCGGAATATGACCGCGGCTGAAATGGACGCCTTTATCAACCACAAAGAAAGGCTGTACTCGATCGCCCGCGACGTCACAAAGCGGCTGGGGCTGTATTACGAGCGGCTGGACTACCTGGTCGAGACCTACGTTTTGGACTGGTTCAATAAGGGCTATGCCGAGGAAGCGCTCTGCTTTCTTGCGGACTATTGCTTTAAACACAGCATCAAGCGTTTGGAAAAGCTGAACGAGCTGGTGTTAAAGCTGTTAGAGAAAGGACTCTTTGCCGTGCCGGATATAAAGACATATTTAAGCAAGCTGGATACGCCGCCGGTGTCGCAGGCGGCAAAGACGAAGACTACCCCGTATCAGGATAAGGAATACTCGCCCGAAGCCATTGCCGCGCTGTTCAGTAAGCTGGATGAGGAAATAAAATAGCCTTTTAAGAATACTGATCCTCATTTTAACTTACCGGTCTTTCGCCATCTTTTCGGCCCAAAACCGTCTAAAATGCTCGCGCGTAGGCTTTGCTGCGCGCTCCGCTTTTAGCCGGCGTTGTCTCCGAAAATCTGTGCGAAATTTTTGGTAAATTACAAATGGTATTAGTATAATATGTATTTATATGGATAAAAACTTTTATATCAATAAGATAATCGCGGAGTACGGCGAAAATCTGAGCCGGCAGAAGAACGCCTTGGACGGCGCAATTGAAACGGCGCGGAAGCTGCCGGGTTTTCTTACGCTTGAAAGGGAAATATCGGCCGCCGAGATCGATACCGCCAAGGCAGAGGCCTATGGCAAGCCTTGCGCCGCAGAAAACGCGGCGCTGTTAAAGCTTTATAAAAAGCGCGATAAGCTGCTCAAAGACAACGGGCTCGACCTCAAAATAAAATACACCTGTATAAAATGCCGCGACAGCGGCTGGAACGGGCGGGAGCTGTGCGGCTGTATAAAGCAAAGGCTGTATGACGAGATCGTAAGAGAAGGCGGCATCCCCTACCCGTCCGCGGTTTTCGGCAAGGACGCCGCCGAGGTTTTCGGCGAAAACATCCGGCCGGAGATGGCAAAGCTGTATATTTCCCTGGAAAAATACTGCGCGGCAATCGCAGAAAAAGAGACGAAAAGTATTTTGATCGCCGGAAATACCGGCGTCGGAAAGACACACCTGCTGTGCTGTATGGCGAACGCGCTGCTTATGACGGGGCTTACCGTTCAGTTTATAACGGCGTTCAACCTTAACTCCGCAATGCTGAAATACCATACCGCGCCGATGGCTGAAAAGGACGCGCTGATGTCGCCGTTTCTGGAGACTGACGCGCTGTTTATCGACGACCTGGGGGCGGAAACGATCTTAAACAACGTGACGGTAGAGTATTTATATCTGATAATAAACGAGCGGCAGTTAAAGCATAAATACATATTTATCAGTACAAACCTTGATTCTGACGCGCTCTTAAACCGTTACGGCGCCAGGATACATTCGCGGCTGATGAATAAGAGCACCTCGTTCTTTGTCACTATGCCGGGCGTGGACTTAAGGCGCGCTCAAAGGCCGGCAAAGGGCGCAAAGGCGTAGACTGTAAAAAGCGGCGATGTTATAAGCAAAAATCTGACAGGATTAGTTTTATGGATACAAACGGGAACGGTTATATGCGGTTGGATAAATTTTTAAAGGTGTCGCGGATACTTAAGCGGCGCAGCGTTGCCAACGAGGCGTGCGGCGCGGGCAAGGCCGAGGTCAACGGCAAATCAGCAAAGCCCGCCCACCCGGTAAAGCCCGGCGACACGGTGACGCTGACCTTAGGCGGCGGCAAGCTGGTGTTTAAGATATTGACGGTACGGGAAAACGCAAAAAAAGAGGACGCCGCCGGAATGTATCAGGTGATATCGGGCGAATAAGGCCGCGTGCACGCGAGCGTTTATATGAACAAAAATAAGAACGTAGAAAACATCCGGGCTTTTGCCCTGATCATGTGCGCCGGTGCCGGGCACAGGACCGGCCTTATGTATAATAAGCTGCTTCACCAAATAAACGGCAAGGCTGTCGCCGCGTATACTCTCGACAGCTTTGCGGCGGCGCGTCAGCGCGGCGTTATTTCCGAAATAATAACCGTATGCAGCGGGGACGACTTTCCCGCGTTTACGGCCCTTGCAAACGAATACGGCACGCATATAACAAAGGGCGGCAGTACGCGCCTTGATTCCGTTAAAAACGGACTGGAGTTTTTACAGCGGGAATTCTCCCCCTCCGCCCGCGATATAGTACTGGTATGCGACGGCGCGCGGCCCAATACTTCCGTCAGCCTGATTGAGGAGTGCGTTGACAGCGCGATAAAGTCCGGCAGCGGCGTCGCCGCGATCCCCTGCTCCGACACGATAAAAACCGCGGAGGGCGGCGTTATAACCTCCTCGCCCGACCGCGCGGTATTGTACGCAGCACAAACCCCGCAAGCGTTTAATTTTGCCGCGCTGCTTTCTGCATACCGGTCATATACCGGCAACGCCGCCACCGACGACAGCGCGGTCTTTGCCGCCGCAGGGAACAAGGCGCGGCTTGTAAAAGGCTCCGGCGGCAATTATAAGATTACTTCGGCGGAGGATATTCAAAGGTTTGAAAACGAAAAGCGGTTTTTGAACGATATGGGCCTATGCGCGCCTGATAATTCCCGCATCGGCATAGGCAGCGACACCCACACCCTCGTCTTAAACAGGCCGCTGATCCTGGGCGGCGTCACTATCCCGCACTACATGGGGCTAAAGGGCCACAGCGACGCCGACGCGCTGATCCACGCGGTGATCGACGCGCTGCTTTCTGCCGCGGGGATGCGCGACATCGGCTGTCATTTTCCCGACAGCGACCCTAAATACAAGGGCGCGGACAGTATGCTTCTTTTAAAGGAAACCGTAAGGCTTATAAAGGATAAGGCGGCTGTCATAAATATCTCGGCCGTCATACACGCCGAAAAGCCGAAGCTGAACCCTTATATCCCGGATATGATAAAAAATATCGGGGCGGCGCTTGGAACCGGCGCGGGGCGCGTCAGTATCAGCGCAAAGACAGGCGAGGGCGTCGGGATAATAGGCGAGGAAAAGGCGGTCTGCTGTGAGGCGGCGTGCCTTGTGAAGCTGCTTTGAAAATGAACAAACTTTAAAAGGCGGCGGATGAAAATTTCATCCGCCGCCTTAATTATACGCTGTTTCCCCGGCGCGAAAACCGGTTATTTTGCCGTCCGGCGCCTATTTACTATAGAAAGCGGCGATCGCCTTTTCAATCGCGTCCACCGTGCCCTCGCAATCCAAAGAGCTGTTATCCACCACGATGTCGGCGTATTTATGGTACTTCTCTTTCCTGTCGTTCCACAGTTTTTTAAGCTTGGCTTTTTTATTGAAGCCTGTTAAGAGCGGCCTGTTCTTATCCTTTTTCAGCCGCTTATACAAAATATTCACGTCGCAGGTAAGCAGTACTATCAGGCCGAAACGCTTCAGTTTTTCCATGCTGCTGTCGCGCTCGACCATGCCGCCGCCGGTCGAAATAACGGTGTTCTCAAAATAATGGACGCGGTCGGCGACCTTACTTTCCAGATCCCTGAAGACCTCTTCCCCGTATTGCTTGAAGCATTCGTTTATCTTTAAATCGTATTCAAATTCAAAAAATTCATCGGTGTCCAGAAAATGCATTTCCAGCCTCTCGGCCAAAACCTTGGCCGCCGACGTCTTGAACGTGCCCATCATGCCGGTAAGAACAATGTTGGATATCATTTTTTCCCTCCGCACAGCCTGATGCACTCAACGGCCGCAAGGTAATACGAATCGGCGCCGAAGCCGCAGATCGTACCGCTGACTTTAGGACTGATCACCGACGTGTGCCGGAACTCCTCCCGCGCATATATGTTGGACAGATGGACCTCGATCTTGGGTACCTTCACTATCTCCAGCGCATCGGCAATCGCATAGCTGTAATGCGAATACGCGCCGCCGTTTATGATTAACGCGCCGCCCCTGACGCCCTGAATAAAACCGACAAGCTCCCCCTCGATATTGGACTGGTGGAAGTTGAATGAAACGTCGGGAAAGTCCGCTGCAAGCCCTGCGTTTATACTGTCCAGGGTTGCCGTCCCGTAAACCGAAGGGTCGCGGCTGCCCAGCATATTAAGATTCGGGCCGTTTATGACGGTTATATGTATTTTTTCTTTTTCGTCCATTGTTTCCTTTTTTTTCTTGCGAAGTTAAACCTTGGAAGCGGTTCGCTCTGAACATTGTACTGAGTAAATTATATCATCGAGCACCCGGTTAGTCAATTTAATATCGCCGTGCCAAAGTTTTCCTGCCTCGAACGCCTGAAATATCAGCATCGCCGCGCCGTTCAGCGTTTTGACTTTTGCGGCGGCCGCCGCCTTCAGAAACGGCGTCACCGCGGGATTATATATAAGATCGATGCAGAACTCTGTCCCACCGTAGCCGAACCCCTCCGGCAGCGGGCAGGCGGCCCCGTCCAGGCCGGCAGACGTGCAGTTTATTATAATATCGGCGGCAGCAGGCGAATCCGTCACGGCTAAACCGGGATAGCGGAGTTCCTTCACAAGCCGCGCCGCGCTCTCCTTTGTTCTGTTATATACGTACATATGCGCACATTTGCCCGGCGTTGAAAAGACCGCCGCTATCACCGCGCGCGCAGCCCCCCCCGCGCCGAGGATCAGCACGGTTTTGCCCGTGAAATCAACTCCCGCAGCCTCCGCCGCCAAAAGAAAGCCCTGGCCGTCAGTGTTATAGCCGATATATTTCCCGTCCCTTATCACCACCGTATTCACGGCGCCGCATATGTGCGCGGAGTCATCTATCGCGTCAAGGTAAGGGATGACCGCCGTCTTAAAGGGCTTTGTCACGTTGAACCCCGAAAAGCCGCGCATATTTTCTTTTATGTCCGGCAAAAAATCCATCCCCGCGTTTATTACGCAATATTCAGCGTTTATCCCGGCCGCGCCGTATATCGCCGAATGCACCTTCTTTGATGCCGAATAAGCGATATCCGCACCGATAAGCGCGTATTTTTGCGGCCCGGTACCCTCTTTTTGCCGCTTGATTTTTTTTAGCTCGTCCAAAAACGAGGGGAACGACACGGCGCAGCAGTCCATATCGTCGATATCCGCACCAGTTTTGCTGGCAAGCGCCGCAACCGCCATAGCCATGGCGATACGGTGGTCGCCAAAGGTTTGTATCGTTTCCGGCGCGCCGCGTAAAACGCCCGTGCCGTTTACGGTCATTCCGTCGTCCGCTGCGGTTATATCCGCGCCCAGTCTTTTAAGGTTTGTGACGACGGTCTCGATACGGTCGCTTTCCTTTACCTTCAGCTCGGCGGCGTTCATGATAACGCTTTTCCCCTTTATAAAGCAGGCTAGGACGGACAGCGCGGGTATCTCGTCGATCAAAAGTGGCACTATCGCGCCGCTTATGGTAAACGGCTTCAGGTTTCCGGTGTATACCACGGTAATATCGGCGGAGGGTTCGCCGCCGGCTTCGGTTATATTGGAAAGCGTTACGTTGCATCCGGCCTGTTTCATGACCGTCAATATCCCCGTGCGCGTGGGATTTATGTTGATGTTTTTCAGCGTCACGCCCGGCCCGGGTATGACCGCCGCCAGGACAAGAAAATACGCCGCCGCCGAAATATCGCCGCCCACACGGATATCAGTCCCCTTTATTTCCGAAGGCGATACTGTGATCGCGCTGCCGCCGCCAGATAATGGCGAACTTGTTATATCCGCGCCCATGCTTTTGAGCATAAGCTCGGTATGGTCGCGCGTAACGGCAGTCTCGACGATTTCGGTCACGCCCCCGGCGCGTATCGCCGCAAGTATAGCCGCGCTCTTTACCTGCGCAGACGGCGTGCTTATCGTTATCCTCGCGCCCGTAAGCCGCGCGGGCGAAACCGTTACCGGCGCGCGCCCTCCGTTCGTTTTTATATCCGCGCCCAAAAGCCGCAGCGGCGCAGCCACGCGCTCCATAGGCCGCTTCATTATACTTTCGTCGCCCGTAAGCACCGCGCTTATTTTAAGGCCCGCCAAGAGCCCCGACATCAGCCTTATCGTCGTACCGCTGTTGCCGACGTAAAGCCCGGCTGTTTTTCCTTTCAGCCGCGCGGGGTCAACCGGCTTTATCACCGTAACGGTATCGCCTGCGACCGTTATTTCTGCGCCTAACGCACGCATGCATTCAATGGTGGAGATACAGTCCGCGCCAAGCAGCGCGTTGCTGATCACCGCGCTGCCGCTGTCCGCCGCGGCGTTGAACATAACGGCGCGGTGAGTGATCGACTTGTCGGGCGCGGCGGTAAAAGGTATATCCGTTTCTAAAACTCTTACGGGCTCTATCCTCATATTTACACGCCGCCCTTTATCCTGTTCAGCGTTTTTACCAGCTCTGCGCTTTTTAGGGTCACTTCCTCGGTCTTGCCGGGCAGGTACGAGAGGATAATGCTTATCCCCGACTCGGTATTTTTTTTGTCGCCGGCGCAGATATCGGCCAGCGCCGAAGAATCGAAACGCAGCTTTTTGCCCCCCGTGATCTTATTGCCGTAACGCAATATCCATTCAAAATGCGCTTTTTCAATAAGCCCTATATCCCGCGCAACGGCCGCCTCCAGCATAATGCCGTGCGCGACGTATTCGCCGTGGCTCAGCCTGTATTTCCCGACGGTTTCCAGCCCGTGCCCTAACGTGTGCCCTAAGTTCAGGATCTTCCGTAAGCTGCTTTCCCTTTCGTCCCTGGTCACGATATCCAGCTTGAAACGTATACACATCTCGATCACATCTGTTATCTGTGTCAAATCGATATCGGTGCTGCCCTCAAACTTTTCAGGTATGATTTTTTCCAAAAAAGCCGGGAACGCGGCATATAAAGCTTTGCTTAAAAGGGCGGTCTTGAAAATTTCGCCCACGCCGCAAAGGATCTCCCGTTTCGGCAAGGTGGTAAGAAAATGCAGCGACGAATATATTGCGGCCGGCTGATGGAACAGCCCGACAGTGTTTTTCGCGCTGAGGTTCACCCCCGTCTTGCCGCCGATACTGCTGTCCACGATCGACAAAAGGGTCGTCGGTATTTGTATGACCTTTACGCCGCGCATATACACGCCGGCCGCAAAGCCGGCAATGTCGCCGGTCACGCCGCCGCCCAGCGCCGCCACCGTGCTGCCGCGGTTACAGCCGGCCTTCAGCATCGCCTCGCAAATTTTTTCAACGACCGCCATTTTCTTGCTGTTTTCGCCCGGCGCCAATACATACCTTTCGCCGGGCAACCCGTCCCCGTACAGCCTTTCGACGTTCGCGTCGGTCACCAGGAACACATCGGGCTTGTTTATCGCGCCCTTGATCACGGCCGACAGATCGTCCCCGTAAAGAATATCGTATTTCCCGCCGTTTATCAGCGTTTCTGTTTTCATAATGTATTTTTCCTCTTCACAAGCTATTGTCCCCTCAGGGCAGGTCTCTATACCTTGTTATTATCTCTTCCATATAGTCGCCGCCGGTACGTTCCAATATCAATTCGGCTAATGCGTACGCCAGCGCGGCTTCCGCGACGACGGCGCACGCCTCGACGGCGGAAACGTCGCTTCTTTCCGCGGCCGCGGCCGCGGGCTTCAGCGTCTCGATGTCTACGGTGTCAAGCGGTTTCATCAGCGTCGGAATCGGCTTCATCGTAAGGTTTATGACAAGCTCCTCCCCGTTGGTCATGCCGCCCTCGATGCCGCCCGCGTTGTTCGTTTTCCTGTAAAAGCGCGGCTTTGCCCCGCTGTTATCGAGGTAGATCCCGTCGTGCGCCGCGCTGCCCAAAACGGCGCCGTACCCCTCGCCAAGCCCTACGGATACGCTTTTTACGCCCTGTATC
Source organism: Eubacteriales bacterium (assembly GCA_031553565.1). GTDB lineage: Bacteria > Bacillota > Clostridia > Christensenellales > DUVY01 > JAVBLK01. The sequence goes on along the minus strand of JAVBLK010000012.1, from coordinate 27,098 downwards.
GACCCTATACAGCCCATAAGCAGGTACTCGGCCTTTTTATCGTATTGCGTATGGCTGCCGAAACCGGCCTTCACATTCCGCGCATAGACGCTGATTTTGCCCCCCAGAGTGTCGCCGTTTACCCGCGCCGCGCTTACCGCCGCAGAGATCTCCGCGCCGCCGTCCGGCGGCAGAAAAGGTATACCGCCGACCGATACGACCTTGGAATACACTTCGATGCCCAACGCGCTTAATAGCTGTTTGCATACGGCGCCGACAGCGGCCCGTGCGGCAGTCTCCCTGGCTGAGGCGCGCTCCAGCACATTGCGCGCGTCCTTATGGTTGTATTTCAAACAGCCGGAAAGATCCGCGTGCCCGGGGCGCACGGCGGTGACCTTTCGTCTGGTAGTGTCGCAGCTTCCGCAGTCCATGTAATTCTGCCATGCGGCGTGATCGTTGTTGCTTATATAGAAGGCGATCGGATTGCCCGTGGTGACCGAGTTCCTTAAGCCCGCTGTAAAGCAGACCTCATCGCTCTCTATCCTCATCCGCCCGCCGCGGCCTGCCCCGCCCTGCCGGCGCGTTAATTCGGCGTTGACCCCGGCTATATCGATTTTCAGCCCCGCCGGAAATCCGTCTATTATGGCGGTCAGCATCTTGCCGTGCGACTCGCCCGCCGTCATGTACCTAAGCTTTGTCATTTGCCCTTCCCTTTTTCCGCGCCGTCCGTTTTATTTATCGCCAGCCTTAATTCCCTTGCCTCATTAAAATAGGCCTTCAGCGCGTCCCATTGCTTTTTCTCTATCATTCCCCTGACGCTTGCAAGCTGCGCGGCGTACTCGTCTATCCGCGCCGTCACGGCTTTTTCGTTCAGCCTGCAGGTATTTACCCAAAGCGCGGTCTCCGTCTGCGCGATCCTGGTTATATCCTTGAAGCCGCCAGCAATGACCGACGCAGCGCATTCGTCGGACAAAACGGTTTTTGCCAGCGTATATGCGATAATATGCGGCAGGTGGCTTGCGGCGGCCGCCGCGCTGTCATGCCCCCCGGCATCGGTCTCTATGATATTGTCAGTGAATGAACTTATTATTCCTTTTATAAGATCAAAATCGGCCTTTAAGGTGTTGATCTCGCGGATCAGAATATATGTGCATTTTTCCATAAGCGCGGCGTCAGAGTTTTCAAACCCCTGCTTTTCACTGCCCGCCATAGGGTGTCCCGAAACAAAGCGGATGCCGTGCGGGAGCCCGGCGAATACCTGCCGCTTTACGCCCGCAACGTCGGATATCACCGCGCTGTCTCCCACCGCCGAGTATACTTTCGCAATAACGTCCGGCACGGTCTCGATGGGCGTACAGACAAATACGGCCTCGCAGCCGCGCAGGATACTGAAATCCGCGTGCCCGAAATTTATGATATGGTCTTTTATGCAGCAGTCCAGAACGTCCGCTCTTGGGTCGACCCCGACCAGGTTCGCCCCGTCCATATTCGCGACGAGAGCCTTTGCAATAGAGCCGCCTATCATCCCCAGGCCGACAACCCCGATGTTCCGCCGCGGCTTAGGTTTAAACACCTGTATTTTTTTCTTATTGAACAGTCCCATGCAGATATTTTATCATATCGGCGCATTTTTAACAAAGTGTCTGCAAGCATAAAGGGAAGAATGGATATATAGGAATAGTTCATTTGCTGTAATTACGCCTTTTTTCAGGCTGATGTGTACCCGGTTTTCTTTGACATTTTTCCTGTAATGCCTTATATTTACAAAACTATGAAAGAAATTTTCCGGTTCACCACAAAGCGGCTGATTCGCGCGGCAGTTATCGCCGCGCTGTACGCCGCGCTGACGGTACTGCTTACGCCGCTGTCGTACGGGCCGCTGCAGATACGCTTCTCCGAGGCGCTGACCATCCTGCCCCTGCTTTTGCCCGAGGCGGTTATCGGCGTAACTGTCGGCTGTCTGATCGCGAATATTTTCACGGGCATGTGGACGGACATGGTTTTCGGCACACTGGCAACGCTGATCGCGGCAATTCTTACATATCTTATCGGGCGTGCTTTCAGGGCGCAGGCAAGCAAGGACAAACCCGTTACAGAAAATACGGCGGCGGAACCCGCAAAGGTCAGGACCGGCGGCGTGTTTCTTGCGGCTTTGCCTCCCGTTATCGTCAACGCGCTTATCATTCCCGCTGTCATTTTTATGTATCTGCAGGAAGGCTTTGCGGCGATCAACATATTTTCCGACAACGGCGCGGTCATATATCTGCTGGGCTTTTGCTCGATATTTATCGGCCAGGCCGCCGCCGTCTACGGAGTGGGCGTCCCGCTATATTTCGGCCTAAGGCGCATCCCTGTGATTTTCCGCGACTGATATATCAGGCAGGCTTTCACGCGTTGATGAGTGACCGGGCAAAACGCGGCGGGCGGCCCGCACGGAAACCGGGTGCTGAGCCTCTGACACGAGCCGGGAAGTAAACGGGCCGGCGTTTACTTAGGATAATTTTATCGATTGCGGGGTATAATAATTTATATCCTGTCAATAATATAATCGCTCATCATTTTCCCCCTTATAATATGGCGGCGGCGGTGCTTTCCTTTCCGGATCGCACCGCCGTTTGTCATTTTCAGCCGCGCGGGCTTTGGAAAGAAAGCATCTTTTCAAACGGTGATTTATGTGGTAAAATATCAGTATGAAAAAAGACATCATAAAATCCTTTGACGGCAGGGAAATCGCGGTGTGCTTATGGGACGCGGCTGCGGCTCCCAAGGGCGTGATACAGGTTTTCCACGGGATGGCGGAATACTCGGACCGTTACGACGGGTTTGCGCGCGCGGCGAATAATGCGGGATACATAGTTTTTGCCGACGACCACCGCGGCCACGGCCGCACCTCCGGCACAGAGCTTTTGGGTAAAAACGGCGGCAGCCGCGACCTTTTTTTTGAAACGCTTTCTGACGAGCTTTTCTTTTCGGACATGCTGGTAAAAAAATACGGCCTGCCGCTGTTTGTCTTCGGCCACAGCTATGGCTCGTTCCTTGCGCAGGCATACATACAAAGGCCGAACCCTGCGGCCGCTGCCGTTATATGCGGCTCGGCGGATATGAAAGGTATCCTTGCGGGTGCTGCGCTGCTTATCGCGCGGCTGGGAAAGCTGTTTAAAGGCGCCGACGCGCCCGCAAGGCTTATAGAGCTAATAAACTTCGGCGGCTACCAAAAGCGTTTGGAAAAGGACGGAGAGCCCGGTTATTGGCTGACGCGCGACACGGACGCTTGTGAGAAGTATTATGCCGACCCGTATTGCGGCAAACCGTTTTCCAACGGTTTTTATGTTTCGTTCTTTAAGGGGCTTAGCGGCCTGTATACAAAAAAAGGCCTTATGGCTATCAAGAAAGACCTTCCCGTCCATATCACCTCGGGGAATAAGGATGCGGTCGGCGGATACGGCAAGTCAACAAAAAAGCTGTATTTGCGCTATCAAAAGCTGGGGCTCAACGTAAGCCTGAAGCTTTATCCCGGCTGCCGCCACGAGATCATAAACGAGCTGAATAAAGAGGAAGTGTACGCCAATATACTGAGTTTTTATGAACGGGCGCTGCGGTCCTCCGGATAATGCGGCGTCTTTTTGTTTTGAATTGAAAGTCTTGCATGTAAAACGCGCCGCGTTTTTGCGGCGCGTAAATTTTACTCCTTAATCCTTATTCCGGCTTTATTCCGGCTTTTCCTTGTCGGCAGCCGTTTTCCCCGGCTTTCCCGTCCCCGACACTTTTTTCCTTAATGCGCTTGTCCCCGCCGCGCTTTTTTTAGACGCTCCCGCACTCTGATTTTTGGGCTTAGCGCGCGTTCCCACACCGGGCTTCTTGACCGCTGACTTCGGCTTTGTATCCGCGCTTGTTTTTTTCACCGCGGGCTTTTTCGCCTTGCCCGGAGGATCGCCGTCCGCGCTGTTTTTTATGTCTGCCGTGGTCCCGCCGCTTTTTACCGGCTCGTTTCCAACGGCGGCAGGCGCGGGCACGCTTTGCGCCGCCGCTGCCGCTTGCGGCAAGGTTGCTTCTGCCGTGTCTTTTTCCGATACGGACACGGCTTCTGCGGCCGACGCTTCCGCCGCGTCCGCGATACCTGTCCCGCTGGCGTCAGCTTCGCCGCCGGCCGCCTTCAGCGCCTTGAATTTTTTGGTAAGCGCCCATGACTCGTATATCACGAACAGAAAAAGCGGCACAACGATAACGACTAAAAAGCCGTACTCGCTGCCCACAAATTCGTAGACCGCGCCGATTGCGGTGGATTTAAACACAACCTTGCCGTAAACCTCGGAATACGCCGGCTTCTCTGTCGGTTTGGTCCCTTCGGTTTGCTTGGTTCCCTGGGTTTCGAAGCCATCCGCGGTAAAGCCGATCACCCTGTGCGTTATCAATGCCTTTTTTCCGTTGACATAGCCCTCAAAGGTAATATCGTCGCCGATCTTGATTTTCTCGTAGGCGACCTTTTGGGAAATGATGATATCCCCCACCTTTATCTCGGGATCCATACTGTCGCTGAGAACAACATACATGCTGAGTCCGAAAATCTGCGCCGTCTGCCCTTTCGCCTTCGATATCGCCGCAACAGCCGTGATAAGCAGCAATAATGCGAAAGTCACGCACAGCACGCCCCAAATAACGCCGTTTACAATCCTTTTCCACTGCGGCGCAACCGGCTCCTCAGGCAATATTTTCTTGCCCTTTGCCTCATTTAAGGCGGCGGTGAGTTCATCAAGCCGCTTTATAAGCGCGGCTTTTTGGGCGGCGTCCCCGTCCTTCTTTATATCAAACTCTTCTGTTTCTTTATCCACTGACTTATCCGGCCTCCGTCCTGACTATTGCCATTCCTGCGTATATATGCTTTCCGGGGCAAAACTCCGCAGCGCAAACCGCAAAATCCCAAAAATTGCCGCGATAAAGCGGCGTTAGGCATCTTATCGCCGCGCCGTAAAACTTTATCAAGTTATGCCGAACTCTTCCTTCCAGTTGTCCCAGTTGGCGCCGCCGACCGTTTGCTTGAAATACGCGCCGATAGTGATGCTTGCGGTCTTATTCGCCGCGCTGTCGATAGTTGCCTTATCCGCCAGCCAAAAGCAGATCTCGTAGTATATGTTGGACATCGTTGCGCTGGATGCTTGCAATTCCCCTACCGTAGTAAACTTTTCAGGCACCCTTTCTATCGGATTTAAGGGGTTGCTGTAGTTCGCGGGTATCTCCGGCGTGACCGTAAGGGCGTCCAAAGCCTTCTGCAGCGTTGTGTTGGCCGCCTTTTCAGCCGTTGTCAAAAGATCGTCAAATACATATTGATTATTATATCGGCTGTAGAGAGTTGTCCATTGGTTGGCGGTATACCCGACAAGTGTGCTCATTGTCCTATTATACCTTACGCTGTATTTAAGCTGACGTGAAAGCTTGTACTCGTCGGCGTCTCCTTCACCCGAAGCCGTAATATAAAACCTGTACATAGCGTGTACCGTGCCCGCGTTGGTAAGCTGGAACCGGTAGGAATGGTTTTGATTGTCCGCCTTGTTGTACGCCTCGGTATTGGTCATCGGGTACATATCGGTCATATTGATATTAAGCGCACTTGCGAATTTATCGCCTGTGTCCCACTTGTCAACCTTGAATTCGCCGATAAAGATCTTATGCTCGGTATCGCTCTGAAAGGCAACGGTGAACCATGCGGCCGTCGCCGACACAAACATAATAAGCGCCAGAACGAGTACTGCCGCATTGGATATTATTGCCTTTTTTATCGCTTTCTTGTCCATTCTTCTTATTTTAGGGAAACGATGAATAAATGAGGTTAATTTAGAGCAAGTATTTTTCTGCATTGAAAACGGCTTGTTTTTGCAGCAAATAGTAGAACTATTTGCAAAAAAAGAAGACGTATTCAGGCGAAAAAGACGCCGCTACTAAATTATTCTTAATTTTCAGCGTTTCCTTAGGTCAACGTCACACGTACGTGCTTTACCGAAAACAACTGGCCTGCGATTGACGAACTGAATCTGGTATCCAAGATAAAATAGTAGTAGAACTTGTTCCTTGCCGCGCCGTTTACGACCGTATTCTCGCACAAAGTCAGATCCCTTCGGCCTGCGGCAACCGTTGAATCGACAAACAACTTCTGCGTGACCGTAGGCTTCGTCGGCTGAAAACTTGAGACCAGAATATACTCCTCCATGGCCGGCCTGTCTTCCTCGGGGACGGCATCCGTCCATACAATATCCAAAAGCTCGACTTTCATATATGCGTAGTTCGTGCTGGTAATATCGATCTGTATCTTGAAGTAATCGCCCCTGCCCGGAGCAAGCGTTGCCTGGGTATCCGGCGTAGCGGCAGTAAGCTGGATATAACCCCTTGTGTCAAGGTCAAGCTGAGCCTCGGAAACCTTGCCGTCCAGAAGCTCGGAATAAGTCATCGTTGAAAGCTTCCAAAAAGTAGCCGTCGCCTTCACACTGCTTTTGACTCTTATCTCCAGATAATCCACCTGCATATAGTTGCGGAACCATGCGAACGTCACCAAAAGGACCATAGCAAGCGCGACAACGGCAACCAAAGACGTCCTTATAAGCATAAGGATGTTTTTATTAAGGCGTTTTTTAGGAGTTTTGACTTCCTTTTCCTTACTCATCGCTCTCTGTCGCTAAAGCAGCGGCTGCCTCCGACCTCTTGTTCATGATTTCCAGGATCGCGCTTATGTCGTCAACGTCATCATAGCTGATGATGCCTTCTTTTACGATCTTGCTCTTGGCTTTCGGCTCGGGCTTCTCCTTATAGACCTTGGCGCGCTCCATCAGCTCCTTCGCCTCTTTGGCGATCGCCCTTCTTGACACGCTTATGATCTCTTCGGTTTCGTCCTCGGCAAGGTCGTCCTCGCCGCTGAGGTTCGTTACCGGCCTGTCAGATAGATCGTACCCGTCGTCATAGTCTATGCCGGCGGCGTCGAGAGTGCGCGTGATAGCCATTGCGACTTCCGCGCCCTTGACGGTCTTAAGCACCTGCTCCCGTTCCTCTTTTTCACGCTGCGAAACGCTTTGAATTGCGTTCCTGATAACGGATGCGATCTTCCCCTCGCGTTCCCTTACCTCCGAGATCTCGGCCTGCTTCTTCTGCTCCTCCTGGTCGAGGGCGCGCGTGATGGCTTTTAATACGGTGTTTGCGACCCGCTGGCTCTTTCCCTGCCTTATGGCTGCAAGCAGCGTCTTGTAATCCTTTATATCGTTGGTATCGACCAGCTCTATCTGGTTCCTTTCGGCGAACTTCGGGTCTATCTCCCTGCGGCGCTTGACCGTGCTCTTCTGCGTCTCCAGGTATTCGGACATATAGTTCTTTAACAGCAAATAATTGCAAAGCACTAAAAGCTCGGCCTCGTTGGTAAAGCTTTCCGAAAACTTCGGGTCGGTCTCCAGTATTTCCATGCGGTAGCCCACCTTGGTATACTGGTCCATGAATTCCCAAAGGTCATAGCAGGCCTTGTAATCGACGGACTTCATCAAAAGGTTGGTCTTGTTGATAGGCATCCGCACCTGCGGCAGCGCGCCCATTACGCGCGCAAAATGAGAGCGTTTGAATTCCTGGATATAGCTCCTGACCTGCCCCAGCCTCTCGAATATATCGACCGTATCGTCGCCGGCGGTAAGGTATCTTGGCCCCTGCTCGATCTTAAGCCGGAAATCATAGGTCGTCTTTTCGTCGTTCTGGTCAAACTTGCCCTTTAGTCCCATCTCGCTGGTATATTCGTTCCCGGCGCGCTCGCCCAAAACAAAATAGCGTATGTCGATAAAATGGTCAACCTTGTTGAGCAGCGTCATAACAAAACGGTTCTCATAGATATCAAAGCTTTCCTCGTTATAGCTGCTTAATATTTTAGACGGGATAACAGTCCCGTCCTTATTGACGTGACTTACATACTGAGTATTCGCCGCCAGATGCTTGATAGAGTTGACGTTGATTTTTCTCGCCAGTTCGACAGGCATGACCTCCGCGATGCTTTCGATAAATTTGCGCGGATTGTTTATAATGATTTCAAGCGACGGGATCGCCGCCTCGATTGCTTTTACCCATGTCTCGTCGATGTATTTATTGACCTCGACGTTATGCTGCGAATAGGTACGGTTGCCGCTGCGGAGGATAGATATAAAGTCCTCGAAAAAATTATCCGAGTCGATCGTCGTCCTGAGACGCTTTTTAAGCTTGGCATAAGCGTTGTAAACCTGTTTTTCGATCATACATGCATCTTCCGTCGGACATTTTTCTTTAAAGCTGCCCGTACTTACAGTCCGTCATTCAAGTCGTCGTCCGGTCAAAAAAGAAAAACATTGTTTCCATTCGAGTTCTTTTTCCTTGCATCAATATAAGACGCCGTTTTTTGCATCCGCGCCGCTTCCCCGAAAAAGTTAGTTCCTCTGCTGCAGGCGGCGGAAATGTGCGGCTGTTACTTTTTCTTCAGGTTCATGCGCTGGGTCGCCAGAGGTTTGGAGTACAGATACCCCTGCATTTGCCTTACGCCCATTTTTAAGAGCGCTTCCTCCTGCGCCTTGCTCTCGACGCCGAGGGCGATGACCTCGATCCTCTTCTGCTTGGCGTAATTGAGGATTATGCGCACAAGGCTCTTGCTCTTGCGGTCGTTTAGAAACCTTTTGACCAGCCCGAACGGCAGCTTGACCATATCCAGCGGGAAATCTGATTTAGGCTCGGCATTGTCAAAGAAGTTCGTGCCGAAATCGTCGATACCGATCTTGATGCCCAAAGCCTGTAATGCGGTCATTTTATTGACGACCTCGACGTACGGCCCGAACAGCACCTCTTCCCTCATTTCAAAATAGATGTTGGTCGGCCTGATTTCCGACCGCTCGATTATGCGCGAGGTGGTCTCGACAAAGTCCGCATCAAAAAAGTGTTTTGTGCTGATATTGACCGAAAGTATGCTTACGTTCTGCTCCTTCAGCTTCTTCGAGGATTTTAGTACCTCCTCGATCGACCAGTCCTCTAACCGCTTAATAAGCTTTAGATCCTTCTGCGCGACGTCCAAAAACATTCCGGGCGTCAGGATTCCCAGTTCTATGTCATATATCCTTAAAAGGCACTCGAAGCCGATAAGGTTGCTTTTTGCCGGCTCGAAAATAGGCTGATATAAAAGCTTTAGGCCGCTGTTGGTCTCGTTTATCTTTTTCTTTACCGGCGCAGCCTTCAGTTTTTCCTGTTTCATTGCGACGGAACGCGGATCCGCCTCCTGCTCGGCCTGTCGCTGGGCGGCGGTCAATTTGGTAACGTCCTTTGGCTTGAACGGCTTTTTTGCCTTTACCGGCGCCGGGGCAGGAACGCTTTCGCCGCCTATGAGCCCCTCGGGAACAACGTTTTCCGCATGTCCGCCGCTGCCGGGCTCTGCCGCGTCCGGCAAGGTTTCCGCCGCCGCTTGCTCAGCCGCGTTATCCTTAGCCGGCGTTTTCTTCTCCGCAGTCTTTTTCGCGCCCGCCGCTTTCGGCGCACCGGCTGCTGCCGCCGCCTTCTTAGCCGCAGGCTTCTTTTCTTTTGTATCGGATGCAGCGGGATTTACGCTTCTTCCCGAATTATCGTCCGGAGAGCTTGCCGCGGCTTTTTTCTTTGCCACGGGTTTCTTTAAAGGCTTCTCTAAAAGCGGCACGTTTTCGGGATCGACGTATGCAACGTGTGTCGCCTCGGCAACGGGCGCGGCAATTTCTTCCGCCGCTTCCGGCGCTGCCGGGTCGGTTACTGCCGGCGCCGGCGGATTGGCGGCAATCGCGTCGGCATAGCTTTCAGCCGCCGCAGCAATGCTTTCGGCAAAGCTCTCCGCCGCAGTCCCGCCGGAGACCGCGTTTTCGGACATTTCGTCCGCATTGATCAGGTTCTTGTCTTTATCGGGCATTTCGGTTCCCTTTGGCGCATTTTGCGGCTTCGCTGCGCTTGAAAACAGATTTTCGCAACGGTTTTCGGGCCTGGCCGCTAATACTTCGCCGTTATTCTTTTATCCCACATGGATCATTTCCTGAGCAACCGCTTCAGAAAGTCCTTGGAATCCGTCATATTGCTCTTGCCGAAGATCTTTTCTATCATGGCAATAAGCTTCTTTATATTATCCTGCTCGAAGCTGATATTCAACGCCTGTAATTTACGCAGGATCTTGGTTGTAAGCATAAAGTCAAGGCCGTCGATGTCGGTGCCGCCGCAGGCCACGTATACGGGGATAAAGCTGCGGATCTGCTTCATGATACGGTTACCGAACGTCAAGCGGAAGTTAACTATCATAAAGTCGTCAAGCTGTGTAAATTTATCCGAAAGCTCCTGCGACATCGGGAATTCCTTCTTAGCCTTATCGAAAAGGGAAATGAGGTGCTCCTCGCTGACGCTTCTGGCGACGCCCGGGCCCTTAGGCTCGAACGCGACGCCCTTGGTATTTATCGGGATCGCCACCGCGCGGTCGTAAACCTTGTCGGTGATGGTAAACGTCGAGTCGTCGTTGTTCGCCGTGCCCACAAACCATACGTTGGTCGGGAAAGGCAGCTTGCCCCTTACGATATGCCGCGGGTCGTTCGACCACGTATCCGGCACGATATCCACGCGCCAGTCGTCGGGGTTGGGCATTTCCAGGACCGACAAGATTTCGGCGAAGTAGTATTCTATACGCGCGAGGTTCATTTCGTCCAATATCATCAATTCGACGTCGTCACGATATGTGGCCTCGTATAATTTCATTAAAAAGTCGCTCTCGTTAAAGCGTTTTGTAAACTCGTTAAGGTAACCTATCAGCTCGGACCGGTCGCGCCACGACGGCTGAACGGATATAAGCGACGAGTCGTATTTTAAGAATTTGCCCATTGCGTAGGGCAAGCTGGTCTTACCTGTACCGGATATACCTTCCAGAATTATGATCTTGGAGGTGGCCAGCCCCGACCAGAACTGCCGGATGATCCTTTCCTCATAGAACAATTTAAGGTCGCGGCAGGCAAAGTTCCTGAAATGCGTGACCAGTTCCTTCAAGTCGAAGTTCTGCGGGTCGGTGACATGGAACGGATTTTCGGCGTAACGCTTGTCGACGTCGATCAGCTTGACAAAGCGTGACACGACGTTCTGCGGCGCCTGCTGATCCTCTGTTCCGCCGCCGGCGGCCGCTCCGCCGGCCAGCGCAATGTCGTCCTCGCCCGGCCTTAAGCCCAGCTTGGCGACCTGCATTGCCAAAATCTTTTCCTTTTCCTTGATAAGCCTTATGACCCTGTGGTTGAGGTCGTCGATCTGCTCGACCAGCTCCTCTTTTTCCACCAAGGTTTTTCTAAAACGCAAATACCGTCTGGAGAACAGGATGACATAGTAGACTATAAGGATGATCATAGCAAACAGCAGCAGCAGGATAAACAGCGACATGAACCAGTCGAAAAAGGTATAACCTGCGCCCTCTGCGCCGTACTTCCATAAGACCTCGATATAGTACAGGATATTGAACATCTGGACAAAATGCAAAAATGTGTCGCGGATTATAAACCAAATACCCGCGAAAAAATTTGTCAATATTTCCAGTGCGAAACCAAAGAAACCCACCATAATACGCTATCTTTCTTTCCTTATAATTGCCGTTCTTTTTGGAAGACGTTGACGAAAATTATCGAACCCGCTTTTTTCGAAAACTTCTCGCCCCTGCCAATATTGTACGGTAAACTGATAAGTAATATAATCAATTCCCCTTGCAGCCGCGGCTGCAAGGCATCCGCGCTGGTTTTTGAACAGCAGACTGCGCGGATTTTTTACTATTATCCTGTTTTTCTTTTGCAGCGGCACGGCGCTATCCATGCCGCTCCCCCGACTCTTTCAAGGAAGCATTAAGACACTACTCTTGCTGCCGCGTCTTTCATGCGCATAGCTTTAAGCAATTTCTTTTCCGGAACGCCGTGCGGCAGCAGTAACATGAAAACACATTACCTTACGCCTTGGCCTCCGGCTTAGGCTCGCTGTTATCAGCGGGCGCGGTGCCGAGCTCGGCCTTGAGCCTTGCGATCTCGGCCTGCATAGCCTCCATTTCCGAAAGGGTCGTGCCCTGTTTCTTCTCCTTGTTTATTGCCAAAACAAGCTTTATGACAACGTAAACTCTGTATGCCAGGAACGCGAACAGCGGCAGTACGATAAGCAAGCCGAAGCCGACCTTGCTGTCGAAAAAGTCAAGCACTGCCCCCAACCCCGGGATACGCCCTTTGTAAACGCCGATTATATTGACGGCCACTACTTTGTCCTTATCGTTCCCAGATGCGTCCTGGGGAATTTGTTTGTTCTCTGCGTCAAGCCCTATGCCGCGCGTCGTATAATGAGCGTCGCCGCTGATGATTTCCACGCCTACGATCTTATGCGTGTTGAACTTCATTTCGGTGCCGTCCTTATACAAAAAGGTTATTATCTCGCCTTCCTTAAGGTTGTTTTTTTCCGCTGCGGAAATACGCTTTAAGGTTATAAGGTCGCCCTTGTTGAATTCGCCTTTCATCGAGTTCGACTGAACCGAAACGACAGAGGTCCCGAACAGCTTCGGCACATCGCCTGCTTTTGTCGTCAGACTGATCATCAGCACTAATAATGCGAGTATAAAGATTATTCCGATCAAAATATAAGATGTTATGTTTAACGCCAATTTTATCTTTCGGTTCATAAAAGAATTTTTCCTTGTGCGTAATATTTACTGTTACCTAACCTATTATAAGCAATAGCCGGCGGAAATATAATAAGAATACGGCACAGTATCTCACTACATTCTAACATAATATTAAATAATTGTATATCGAATTAGAAAAAATTATATGTTAAAATGCGCATATTTAACGCTTTCAGCTTAGATTTTATCCCCTAAAACAATTCTTGCAGCCGAAAAGGCTTTTTTCCGGCTGCAAGAATGTTAAGGTTCAGTTAACTTTTGTGCGTATTACCCGTGTGATTACGGAGTAATATCTTTAACGCCGAACTGGATAAGCGAGGTAAAGAAGCCGCCGGATACGCCCGAGACGCATTCGAGGTCATTTCCTTCGATCCAGATAACGACTGTCAGCCTTCTCAGATTAGCAGCAACAAGAGTTCCGCCTGCCGTTGCAGAAGGTATATCGAATAACTTCAACTCACTTTCCTGGTCGGTTACTTCTGACTGCCCGATAGTCGCATATTCGATAGGAGCCTGTACGCCCATATCTTCGTAATCAGCGCTGGTAAGAGTCGCCGCATCATAAGGCTCGTAAACATATTTGATCGCGGCGCTGGCATCAGCATTGTCAGTGCCATAGGTTATGAACGCAACGCGCAGTGACTTAACGATTTCTTTCTGCTGCTCAGTTGTATTCACTGAACCGTACGCGCCCTTAACCGAGAACATAGTAGCGGGGTCGGTTGCACCTGCTGATTCGATATCAAGATAAACTTGCTGCAAGTTGGCCGCCGCAGACGAAACGTTGATAAACCACAGATCATAAGAGATGTAGTCTACATTGTTTGCCGCACCGGCAGTATATGTAGAGCCATCGAATGTCGGTTCGTTTTGAAAAGATATCTTGCCGTTTGTTTGGGTAATAGGCTTAACAGGGCCGGCACCGCTGACAACCGGCGTAACAGGATTCAACGGTGAAGGCGTAGCGGCCTCGTTAGGATTGTGATACTTTTCACTCGTCGAAAGCTCCGCTGCGGGAACCGTCAACTTAAACTCGGAAAGACCGGATGACCACGCTGCCCAAGGGGTTGCGCCGGGACCGGGCTGCTTTGTTGCGATTTTGACGACGGAAGCTTCCGCGACCTGTACGTCCATTTCGCCTACGTTCGGCGCGCGTCCTGCGACGAACCATGCATAGGTTGCGCCGGTGAAGGCGACGATCGACACTACCAACAGAGCGAGCGATCCAAAAAGAAGATTCTTCTTTTTCATAGTGTTTGTTTTTTTCTCCTTTAACATTTTTCTTTTATACATATTATATGTATTTGTTTATCTAATTATATTACATATATTAACACTTGTCAACTATTTTTTACAAATTCTTTACAAATTTTTATTTTTGTTCACAATTTATTATTATTTCCGCGGATTATACCATATATTGATATGTGCCCATATGTTGCCGCTACAGATAGTTTATTGAATCTCCGGTAAAAATGCGGTTTTTTTGATCCCGGCAACAAAATATTAATATTTTTTGCGCAGGTTTGCTTTTTACCGGTTCGTAATCTCGCTTTTCTTCGCTGTTCCCTTTCCCTCTTCAGGCCGGTGTGCCGTGCCGCATACCCTGCTTGCCCCAAAAGAAAAAAACAATATACAATATATTAGTTGATCACTTCATTGATCCGGAACTGCATGCCCAGGCGCACGCTGCCGCCGATTATCGAATCCACGCACTGCGGATCCTCGCCCTCGAGGTAAATGATGACTGTATACTTAAAGACCTGTCCTTTCGTAAGCGTCCTCGTCTGCTCGAACACCATATTTTCGGTCGCAAAGTTTTTGTCCGCCCTGCCGTAGCCGGTGTAATTGTCCGGCTCCCTTCTCTGCCCTTCGGGAAGGCCGGCGTCGTCGGGATGAAAATCAGGCCTGTCGGCCGGCGGTATGACCCCCGGCATCGCGGGCGCGGCGTACACGGTATCGACGCGTTTATTCGCCGCGTTTACCGCCATGCCCGTCTCCCCCGCGCCCATATTCTTGACGCCGAAATATTCGGAGTCCTGTATGACCAGGACCCTTATCGCCTGCTGCGCGTTCTTGGTGTATTTATTCAGGTTTATCCTGACGTCGAAAGTCACGGAGTCGTGCTCGTAATTGCAAGCGTAGAACGTGTAGCCAAGGTACCAGTCGACTGTGTCGCCGCCCGCATGGACGCACGGCGCGGTGTAATTGTGCGCGCCGTCGATCGTATCCAGGATGCGCGCGTCGTCGTCTGTGTCAAGGCTGCCGTCGGTATTATACCGCGGCTCGATATCGCTGTAGGTTATGTTATAAAGCTCCTTGACCTTGGCGGCAAGAAGGCTGGTCATCGGGTTTTCCAGCGCGGCGTTGTCGTAAAGCCATATCCCCTCAATCCCTCTGTCGTAATTTAGATTGATCGTGAAGTTGCCTAACCTTTGGTTAATGGCGGCGATACCGAATATAAGCAGCAGGATGGCAAAAAGGATAGCCAAAGCCAGCGACACCTGCCTTCGTTGCCGCTTGTCCTTGGATATCTGTTGTACTGTCCTGTTATAAGTCCTGCTCATTTCTTTTTTACATTACCCGCGGCTCCTGCCATATATATGCCTTACGCCGCCCCGAATATACTATATGTATATAATAACACATAATCTATAATTTTGTGCAAATTATTAAGCATTTGTAAATATTTATATTTATCATCCCGCGGCATCATGCTTTTTATGGCGTTACCGCGGCGCGCCGCATACAGGTTTTTTGACCTTAAACTGCGGGTCCCGCCCCCCGCTTTTGCCTTCCGCCGCGCCGGACACGCCGTATAACGCCTTTAAACGGCCTTTTACGGCACGGCGCACCCATATCAGGTATTTGCCCGCCCGCAAGGCGCGGGCCGCTGCCTGTTCGGAGGTTTATACAGGGATCTCGTCGTGCAGCCCCCACGGGACCGCTCCGGTACTGCCGACGGAGATAGTCACAAGGTCGCTGTCCTCGCCGCCGAAGTTGAGGTTGATGTAATATCTGCCGTCCGATACGGACTCCGGCAGCGGGTCCGGCCTGGCCGAGCCCAGATATTTCGAGGTCACGCCCGTTATCCCGTATCCCGGGGCGCACTGCACGTCGATGACATAATACGCCGCGATATGCGCAACAAGGAAATAGGTATACTCGTCGCCTTCCTTATAGTCGCTGGAGCCCCATATGATATTGGTCTGGCGCGTGACCTTGTATGTCGCGCTGCTGCCGGTCCCGGACATAAGCACGGTGTAAAGAGTTACGAATAAATAGCCGGTATAGCCGTTAGAGACTTTCAGCCTGACCTCGATGGCCTTGTTGGCCGGCGCGCTGCCGAGGGTCAGGATATATCTGGTCGTCTCCAGGCTTTCGGCCCTGACCTCGAACGTTGTCGCCATGCCCTCGTATAATATCCGGAAGGGGTTTATCTCTATCGCCGCGCCCGTATCGGGATCGGCGTCATAGATCTGGATCCAGGCGGCGGCGTCGGCGTCCCACATCCACAGCGTGGCGAACAGCGGTATCCCGAAGAACGCACGGTTCGCAAATGAGACCTCGTCGTCATATTCATACGCCGCCGTAACCGTAAAGGTCTTGACGCGGTTAGTGTTGTTCAATACGTTCACTACGTTGCCGGCGCGGCTGCCTATGTCCACGCCGTCAACCATGTTCACCGCGCTGTTATAGCTGAGGTTGCCGTTCGAAAGGCGTATAGCGTCGCTCTTGCTGCCGCCCGGCGAAACAAACTCGACGGCGGACGGGTTCAAATCAAAGCCAAGAGATGTGGCGTAGCACTCCCTGTGTATCTGTTTTTCAAAGTTGAGCGACTGGAATTCGTATTCGCGCCAGCCCAGCTTGAAATCGGCATTGGGTACGGTTACGCCGTTCAGGGTCGTCGCAATGCCCGCGCCATAGCTTGCCGCGGCTGCAAAAGGCTCGATCGCCCTTGCGACCTGCGTGATCTTATATGTGCCGCTCAGTGCCTCCGCGCCGAAGGATATGCCCTGCTCGACCCGTTGGCCGGTCGTGCCGTTCCTTGCCCATATATTGACCAGCTGCGATTCGGGGGTCCCGACCGCGGCGATCACGGACGTCGGGTTATATGCGACGTTCTGCGTCACGCCCGCATACGTCAGCTGGACCTTATAGTCGATCCTGTGGAGTACTGATTTCGCGCCGGTGCTGACCGTGCCGCCCGTCTTGGTGTTAGCCGTACCGCCCCACACCGCGCCGTCGTAATAATAATAACCGTAATCGCCCGTCGCCAGATACTGTACCGCCATGTTGGCGCCGTTAGTCGCCCGCTTATCGATCTCGAACAGCCGGGTAAAATCGGACTGAGGCACATTGTTGAAGGTGAAAGTGTAGATCGGCGTTACCGGCTGGCTTTCGGTAAACGTCACGGTATATTCATTGAAATAACCCGCGCGGTCCTTAAGGATCGCATAGCCCGCGTCAAACTCGCTGTAGCTTCTGTATACTATAGTATATATATGGGCATAGCCGTTTTCCGTTATATCCAGCGACCGCGGCGCGGAAACGGTGGCGCCGTAGGAAGCGGTAGGTATCGTAACGCTCATCCCGGTGATATTTGACAGTCTGGAAAAATCTACGTATTGGCCATAGCTGAGCGTGCCGGTCGGGTTAAGGTTGCCCGTAGTCGCCAAAGTCTGCTGGGATAACGCCGTTGTTATAATAGGTATATACACATATGATATCGTCCGGGCAGTATTCTTGCCGCGGTTGATAATTATTTCGATGGCCTTGTTTACGCCGTTCTGATCCTGATATATGATCTCCAGCTTATATATCCCCGACGGCACCGACGCCGAAATTAAGGCCAAGTCGATGCTTATGCTCAGTTCGCCGGTGATCCGTCCCTGGTCGTTGACTGCGCCATAAACATAACCGTTCGTTATAAGCGAGCCGGAATCCAAAGTAAAGGTAAACGGCGCAGTCACCCACGCGCCCAGGTCGTTGTAACGGAACAGCCTGACGTTGCTCCTGAAGCTGTCGCCGTCAAGGAACGCCACAGTGTTAAAATCGATCCTCAGCCTGCCCGTGGTGGAAGTATAATCGGAAATAAGCAGCATATTGACTTCCCTTAAGGCCGTCTCGTCAAAATAGCTGTTTACCTGATAAACGGTCGTGTTCAGGCCGGGCGTTTCCGTGTAATCAGTACCTTCGACAAGCGGGACGGGGCTGGCCGCTATCGCCTGGCCGTTGATATATATATCGGTCAGCGATAAAGCCCTGTCCGTCGGCGTATACGTAATTTTTATTTCCCAGGTTTTTTGCGCAATCGTTTCGCCGCCATCATCGGTCTGGTAAACGGTGAACACGGCGTTCCTTACATAATCGCTTTCATTATATTCCGGATCGGTCGGCCGGAGAAACGGCGGCCGCCCCTGAGTGTAATCAAACACCACCTCTACATACGGCAGGCTGCCGAACTGTATCTTCGCGCCTTTCGACAATATCATCGTGGGCGGGGTTGTGTTCGGGTCGAACACAAAGATATATTTCGCGTTGGCGCTGATTACTTCGGAGTTGACATAGTATTCGATATAGCCTATCGTATC
Organism: Eubacteriales bacterium; assembly: GCA_031553565.1. Classification (GTDB taxonomy): domain Bacteria; phylum Bacillota; class Clostridia; order Christensenellales; family DUVY01; genus JAVBLK01. The sequence continues at coordinate 8,855 of JAVBLK010000012.1, read as the reverse complement.
GTTGCCTTCCTCCGAGGTGATCGTTGCGGGGACGTTCGGGACGTCGGTTATCACGCCGCCGTCGCCGACCTTTACCCGCAGCGGCGCTTCGGCGACCTCGCATTCCTCCGGATACAGTATCTGGCGCGCGTTCCACACGGCAGTCCACATATTGCTATGAAAAGTCGCGTCCGTCAGGTTCGCCTCGACCGCGTTCGGGTACATGTTTTCGGTCAGGTACAGCGCGTAATCGCGGCCGATGCTGTTGCAGACCGCGTAAAGGTGGTAATATGTATACGGCCTTTCCGTAGGCAGTCCCTGATCAAGCGTTACCGTTTCCCTGACATAGACCGGGTTCGACCAGCTGTACCACGAGCCGTATACGTTCGCGTACGGGCTGTAGACCAGCTCCTGCGTGAAATCGGAGTTCGCCCTTAAGAAGAACTCCTTGTTGTATATGCCGCAGCTGACGCCGCCGTTCGCCGCAGCCATGCTGTTCGGCGCCATTATGATGCCGGCAAAGTTGACGTTGTTCGTCGTCACATTGGCTGAAACAACATTGTTGGTCATCGCCGTAGTGGTTTTGACGGGGGTGATCGGCGAGGTGCCTGCCATGCGCGGGCTGCTGCCGGCCTGATGGACGTACAGGATATTGCTGACGTTGCCCGCGCCGGTAAAGCCGCCTGTCGCGCCTGTACCCGTCGAGCCGAATATCCCGCCCGAATATGCCGTAACGCCCGTGACCAGGCCGTAATTGACCGCAAACGACATTGTACTGTCGGCCGAAATACTGGTGTAACAATAACCTGCTATACCGCCCGCGAACGCCGAGCCCGAGGCCGGCGAGGCCACTGCGCCGTGATTTACGACATTTTTTATAACGGCGACACCGCTCCTTAAAAAGCCCGCTATCCCCCCCGCCGCACAGCCGCTTTCGATATTCCCGTAATTTACGCAGTTGACAATATTGATAGCGGTCACGGCGGTATACGCGCAGCCGATTATGCCGCCCGCCGACGCATAATAGTTGATGGAGGACGACGTGGCGTTATTGGTGTAAATATTGCCCAGGTTGACGCAGTTTTCAAAGCTGGTGGACGCGACGGAGCTGTAGCCGCAGATCCCCGCAACGACGTGGATAGCGCCGCCCGAAGTATTGTATTCGCTGATATTCCCGAAATTGAAGCAGTTGTCCAGCCGCAGCCCGGTGATCGGGTTGTTCCCGATGCCCGCAAGGTATACCGCGCCGGTTGTGGAGGCGTTGTTCCCCGATGCCCCCAGCGTTATGTTCCCGCCGTTAAAACAGTTGGAAACGCGGCCCTGTATCGACCTTGTACAGATACCCGCCGCCGAGACCGAGCCGAAGCTGCCTCTGATACTTATATCCCCTCCGTTGGCGGAATCCCATATCTCGCCGGTCGAGCTGCCCATTTGGCGCGCGATGCCCGCGCACTCCACCGTCGCCGTCGAATTATCGACGATAGTGATATTCTTGGAATTGAAGCATTTATACGCATAGTAAACGTTATCGACGATACCCGAATAATAAATGACCGACGCGTTGGTATTCCCGTTAAAGACATTGTCAGGCATTACCAGCGTTCCCTCGTTGACGCAGCGGGTAAGGGTGTGGCCGAAACGGGCGACGCCGCTGTAATAGAACGTCCGCGCCGCGGCGGCCGAAAACCTCTGTGTAATATTGAATGTACCCTGGTTCCGGCAATCCTCAAGCATGACCGACACGCTGGTGCCGCCGCTCGTCACGCCGTTAATATACAGATATGCGGTGCTGCCATACGTGGAATACGGCGCGTTCAGCCAGACCGTGCCGGTGTAATTGCTATGCTCGTACCTTGCGCCGGAAGACCCTGTAAACGATATCCCGCTTATGTGCATCGAGGTGCTGACGGCGGATGCCCCAAGGGTGATCGTCCCGCCGACGTTAGTATTATACGCGTATGTGATGCTGTATGCGCCGCCGCTCAGATATATGTTGGTGGCGGTGATGCTCTGGTTGATATTGAGCGTGCCCGCAACAGTGCATGCTTCCGATTGAAAGAGGGTATGGCCGGAGCCGCTGATGTACGCGCTGGAGCAGGAAACCGGACTGTCGATATTCAGCGTCCCGGAAATAGAAACGCCGTATCCGTAAGAAACCGAATAAACATAAGCGGACGCGTACAGGTTGGCGGTGCAGGTCAGCTGCGCCCTGATGTTTACCGCGGCGGAGCTTATGCCGCCGTAAAGGTACGAGACCGTGCCCGTGCTGAGGCCGTAGACATAAACGCTGCTGCCCGTAAACGGATACGCTATGTCGACGATACCGTTGTTCCTGTTGGCCACGCCGCCGTTCAGCGGGCCGCTCATAGTCGTTATGCTGCCCGCAACCAGCCCGGCGGCGTAAAGGTTGCCGCCGGCGCACGCCGCGCCCAGATATATCTTGCCGTTATTGGTATTCCCCGACAGCGTCCCGCCCGAAAAGGAGCATAGCCCCGCGATGGTCACGTTTCCCCCGCCCGCGTTGGATGCGTTGACGTTGATGTCCGCGTTGTTGACGCAGTTGGTCAGCGTGGTCCTGCTGTAGGCAAGGCCCGCGATACATATGACCCCGGTCCTGACCGTCGCATTGACGTCGATAGTGCCGCCGAAGGTGCAGTTTACCATTGCGCCGGTGCCGAGGCACGCGATCCCGTTTATGTACAGGTCGGCAGTGACCTCGTAGTTAAGCTCCAACTTGGTGTTGTTTATGCAATCACTGATGTCGACGGCGGTATAAAACAATCCGGCGAAGTTCACCTGCGCCTTGCCCGACAAGGGCGTGACCTTTTTAAGCAGGAATTCCCCGTCGTTGTTTTTGCACCTTAGCGCGTTCGCCGCATAATACGCAATGCCCGAGAGGTACATCTCTACGCCTGTCGAGGGCGTAAAATCGGTATTGAATATTATTTTGCCCTTGTTTTCGCAGTCGGTCGCCGAATAGGTGTAGTTGAACATGGAGCTTACGCGTATCCTTCCGGTGTTGATACTCGCCGCCCCCGCCTTCCCGATATAAATATTGCCGGTGTTGACCGACGATGCGGAATAGCAATAAATATAACTGTAGTTGTCGATAGCGTACCTTGACGAATAACCGCCTATCGATACCTCACAGCCCGCGAAGTTGTTGTTTACGTCTGTCTGCGTATTGAAATATATACTGGTAGTAACGTTGCAGTTCGTGAAGCCGCCGTTATAGGCTATGCCGCCGATAAAAATATTCTGGTAGGCGTACGAATCTATTATAAGGTCATTGCCGGCATAGGGGGCGCAGTTTGCCGCCGAAAAATAGCCGTACCCTACGAAACCGCCGATAAAGAGCGCAGTATCGCACCTTGTCTTGGAAGGATTATATATCGTCACTTTGCCGTTCCGGCTGATATTGCTGAAAGAGGCCGTGCCCGACGAATTCTCGCCGATAAGGCCGCCCGCGTAAATAGTGCGCGGCAGCTGCGCGCCGTTATAGAGCCCGCTGTATTCGACAATGTTGACCGTGCCATAGCTTGCCAGCGCGCCGGATACGAACGTGTTGGACGTCGTGGTGGTATTGATACCGAAGATCCCGCCCGCGCGCACATTAACATACGACAGCGCCTCGGCTGCGGGGAAAGAGTAATTGGCCGCCGCCTTGGGCAGCGTATTGACCTCGGCGCCCGCAGCAAGCACTGCGCCGCTTACGGCTGAGGAACTGCTAGTGCTGAAATATCCGGCAATGCCGCCCACATGGCATGAAAGCGAGGTGGACGAGCCCGCGGTTATCTCGCGGCGGATATACCTTATCCCTGTCACGCTGCCGAAATATGTGACATTGGAAAGCCTGTTGCCGTACGAATTCATATATCCGGCAATGCCGCCAACCGCGCTGTTTGCATCTACCTGATTGGTGTAAGTATTGTGCGTGCCGCCGTCGACATTACCGGAAACCGAGCAGTCGGACAGCTCTGCGGAATACCCCGCATAGCCGATCAGCCCGCCCATATATATATTCCTGCCCAGCGCCTCGCTGTCGGCAGAGACCGCCGCGCTGGAATGCACGTTGGTCATTGTGAGAGTATTACCGGCCAGCCTGCTTACGCATATGCTTATATATGTGCTTTTAGTTAAAAGCTCGCTGTTTTTTGTCAGGGCGGGAAGCCTTGCGTAGCCCCCTACAAAATTGATATTCGTGATCGACGCGCCGCCGCCGCACATAAACATGGCGCAATGTATCTCGGAGGAGGAATAAGTGTATATATTGACCAGCCTTAAGTTGATGATTGCAAAGCTGCCGTTTGTTTTTGCGGCCGTCGCCGTACCGTCCAGCGACCCTGTAAAAATCGCCTCGGGCATCCTGTATGCGTTCTCGGCGACCGTTGACATGTTGATATCGTTGGTAAGCTTATAGCTCCTGGACCTGTAGGCGGATACGGCGTTCATCAGCTCGGGCAACGCGATAATATCAGCGGGCCGCATAAGGACATACGGATCAGTGCCCGATGCGCCGGGAAGCTGCCGCGTGCCCGAAAGCCTGGGGTATCCCCCCGCCAAAGCGGCGGAGGAATGCGGATACCAGCGCGGGCCGATCGTATCCGCGTCGGTAAGGGCGGTCGCGCTTTTCAGCGCGCTGTCGGTCTGCGCGGTGCCGCTTACGACTCCTGCCGGGAAATGCGAATCAACATAATACGCCGAAGTCACGTTTGTATTGTTGTCCGCGACCGGCTGCTTTGCCCCCGCGGAAACGATATAATTCACCGCCGGCGTACTGGTGACGGCGAAATATACGTTGTTTACCGCGCCGTGGTTCCTGGCCGTGATACCGTAAATATTCGCCGCGGTCACCGACGAAGCGACCGCAAAGCAATGCGATATCGTGCCGTTCGCCATATTGTTGCCCGCGATACCGGCAAAGTTCTTGCTGCTGACGGCGAGGCTCATCCCGGTAATGTTGATATTGCCGTACACCACGCCCAGATTCATTACCGTTCCGGCGTTGGCGCCGAACGGCGCCAGGCTGTCGCCCGAGACGATATAGCTTGAATCATCCATGTAGAAAAGGTTTCTTATTTCAAAGCCCTGGCCGTCGAAAATCCCCGTAAAAGGCGAAGATTCGGTACCCATTGCAAGCAACCCTTTTGGTATTTCATCGCTCGATAGCGCGCCGTACTCGATATTGTTCGCCAGCTTATATTTTGCCGCGCGGTAAAAATCCCTGGTCGCCGTGATCGCGGTATTGTAATTACCGCCCTTAGGCCTGCCGTTTATGCGGTATGACAGGGAATACAGATCTTCCGCGGAACTGATCAGGATCGTCTTTGCGTATGGCTGGGAAATACTGACCGCGCCTGTCGACGCGTTTGTATACAGAGCCTCGAAAGCCGTAAAGTCTATCGTGTCGCCGGGATCAAGATAGGGGGCTGTGCCGTATCCGGGCAATGCGCTGTACGCAGACGCCGTCTCGCCCGCCTGCCGCGGCGGGCTGAAAAAACCGCGCAAAGCAGTGACCGCCAGCGCGGCCGCGATTATGATAAATATTAAATTCTTTTTGCTGAGCGTTCTTTTCATCTTCTCTCTCTTTGACCGGCTGCCTGGACGACGCATGCTGAAAAACAAGGCGGCGCGGCGCATAAAAGCGTTACCTTGACGGATATTCCTTCAGCTTCCAAATCTCCTGATACCGGTTAAACTGCACCGTTTCCACCACTATGCCGATCGTCAGGACTGTGCCGGCGGCAAGCGGCGAATAGATCACCGGGTCGCCCGTTACAAGGCGCAGCTCCGTAACGTCGGTCGTGTTCGCGTTCTTTATCCGCCAGCCGTCTGCGGCATTGCCGACGTCCGAATAATAAAACGCGTTGTCTTCCTTTCTGTTGTCTATCCATTTTGTGTTGTCGTATGCCATCGTTGTCAACGGCATACGCTTTTTCCTGCCCAGTGCGTCCTTCCATTCCTCGACGATCCTGACCCTTAAGCACGTCTCTTCCGTACCGCGGAAGTAGACGGTAAGGCGCATATGCCCTAAATAGTTGCTTGCTGATTTTGTGACCAGCTCGGCCTGAAAGCTGTATTTATTGTTGTTATAATAGGCGTCGCTGTGCGCCAGCGTATGCGCCGCCGCGCCGTCGCCTGCCCTGAAGCTGACCGTGCCGTATGCGTCGCTGCTGCCGAAGCTGACCGTGCCGGGCGTCTCCCTTTTCGATTCGAACCAGCCGTATGTGACTCCCGCCCACAAAACCAAGGCCAGCGCGGCCATAAGCGCCGCGCATACAGGTATCAATATCTTTTTCTTTATTCTTATTCCGGCCATATTCTCTCTTATCAGTCCGGCGCCTTGGTGCTTATTGCTATCAGGGTCAGTTTCACAGTGTAAACCGTGTTGATGTTCCGCTGGTTGGGCATATAGCCGAACTCATTTTGCAGCTCGGCGTAATCCAGCCAGAACGCAAACACAAATTTAATATTGGCTGCCGGGTCGCCGGAATAGCCCGGCTCGCGCACGACAACGTCTCTTAATACGCCCTCGTTCATTTCGTCAATACTTTCGTACGAGCCCGCGGTTAACTGGCTGTCGATGTTCCCGCGGTATTCGGGAAAGCCGTGGGCGTCAAGGTTTTGCGCCGCCTCCAGCTCGGCCGCGGGCTTATAAATAAGCGCGTGATGCACCGAATAAGGCGCGGAGGAATTCCTTGCGACGGTGACGTTGTTGATATCCTTCGCCTCCGCGGCAAGAACGTCCATCACATAGCGGATCTTAAACGGCGCGCCGCCCTTGTTAGATATACTGACGGAGGTACGCCTTACGCAGCCGTTGAAGAACTGATCGGCCTCTCCTGCCGGCACAGCGGTACCCGGCATGGTGTAAACGGTCGCCGCGGGCATGGTAAGGTTTATGATCAGCTCGTCCTCTTCGTCGGCGACGATCTCTGCCACGAACTCGGCGGGCAGGATCTCAAGATCGTGCGGAAAGTCGTCGTAGAACCACGCGTATACCGCGGTCGCGACAAAGGAAAAGGTGATCGTAAAAATAACGACTATATGTACTGCGAATAAAAACTTTTTCTTTTTTTCCCTGTCCATTCCCTTTCCGTTCCGTCTTTCGCCCTGAAATCGCGTCTGTCCTTTCTTTCCTTCCGCAGATCTCTTTTGTGAAGCGGTCTTTTGCGGGCGCTTATAAAAAAATGCTTACATTATGGCACCGTTATATTAAACGACGAGTTCTTAAAATTCGTCCAGGTGATCGAACCGTTCGCTCTGTGCTGCCTTACCGTGGCGACTATCGAGATCGTAAGCTTTCCCGTCGCGTTCACGACGTTAGGGCCCGAAAGTATCAGCTTGCTTAAGATATTGTTAATCCCCGCGCCATTGGGCGCTGCGGCAAGGGCCTCGGCCCCTCCCGGCATATAATACCAATATGTTTGGCCGTCCTCCACCCTGCACACGAAATCGCTGCTGAATTTAACTGAAACCAGCGAATTGTTAAACGCAATAAGGTCGTCGCCGGTATAGGTATAATCGGTATCGTACGCCTGCGAGTAAAGCGTATCGGCCTGCGCCTTATATTCCACGAAGAACCGCAGGGCGCACATATCTTTTGTCGTATATACAAGGCTCAGGTTGAAGCCCAGCTTTTCATAGTTCGGCACAGGCGAAATATCGCCCGGCCCCGGCTGCTGGCACAGGTCGTCCGCGGGCAGGTAATAATAATGGCTGTACGCGTCACCTGCCGTCACGTATGTAGCATAACTGGGGGTGTAAGCAACCTTGATATCGCCCGCGCCGAAATTCTGGCCTGTGCCCAGCTGAAAAAAGGTCAGCCAGGCAAAGGTTTCGTTCAACGCCAAAAACACGGCCACTGCCGTGAACAGCGCGATAAGCGAAATCAATATTCGGTTTTGCCGTTTCATCTTTGCCATTATTTAATATATGCAATCCATATTCAAAAAAGTGGCTTCGCCACATTTGCCAGGCCGCGGCTTTGATATTTACCGCTTTTTTTCTTATGATACGAAAAAGGCGATAAGCAAATTATATATAAATACAATTTTACATCATCAATTATAACAGAAAGATTCGGTTAACGCAACAGTTTGTAAATAAAATGTTAAGTATTTTTTAAGGTCTTTAACAAATTGGTGACAAACTGCATGCCGCCCAAAATATTCCGCAATATGCAGATATAAGCAACCGACCTAAATAAATAACCGTTTTAAAAAAACCGCCGGGCAAAAGAATCCGGGCTGTTTTATATAGACATACGCCAAAATATGTTATAATATTAAGGAAACAATAAATAAATACTCGAGCTGATTTCGGACAAATTTTTGATACAGGTTTTAAATTGCCGCCGCAGGCAATGCCGGGGCATTGACAAGGCGGGAATTTAGAAGCTGTGCAAAAAGATGCCGAAAGCAGCCGAAAAGACTAATTCAATAGAGTTTTCACCATAAAAATGATATAATATGGAAAAACAGGTTGGAATAGGCGAATTATTGCAATCGGGAGCGAAAGCGACAATAAAGCAAAAATTTTCTAGCGGATAGAAAGCATAGTGCCGTTTAATGAGTGAACGGCGTTAATTGCGGATATATTTATTACAGGTATGGTATACCCTTGCCGACGAAGCGACGGAGGATAATATATATGACAGCCTTTCCCACAATTATTCACATCGGTAATCTAGGCAGGGATAAAACTAAAAACAGCATAAAAAGGAATGAAATGATGGGCAGTCTTTGAATGTGGCGTGTCTTTTTGGCTAAAAACCGCCGGACCCGCTTGCCAATATCTCGATATTGTCTGCGCGTGTCCGTCAATTTTTATCTCAAAAATCCACAGCCAAATTCAAAGGTATTTGTTCATTGTTT
>JAVBLK010000047.1:0-32989 GCA_031553565.1 Eubacteriales bacterium | reverse complement strand
GTACAATGTTTTGGCGTTGAAAGAACTCATTGACAGCATAGGTAAGTTTGAATATGATTTTGATGAAAACGGTTTGAAAATCTATGGTTATAAATGAAATTTACGACTTAGTGCATCTTCATCACCACAGGCGGATAAAACGAATTTACAGAGGATAAAACGATGGACAAAGAGCTATTAAAGCAGCTCGAAAAATGGCACAAAAATCTTGACCACGAAAAGATTATCAGTGCCGCTTTGGAAATCCCGACTGAAATTCGGGATTATGAGTTGACCTGCATTCTGGCAAGGGCGTACAACAATATTGAGGACTATGGCAAGGCGGCGGCACTGCTGCTCTCTGTCGAGGATCAAGGAAAGAATGATCCTCTTTGGTTGTATCGGCTTGGATACGCCTATTTTTATCTAGACGTAGAAGAAAAGGCGCTGGAACTCTTGAATCGGAGCATTGAGCTTGACCCCGGCAATGAAGATGTGCAAGATCTTATTGATATGTGCCACGAATATCTTGCAGACTGCGGCGATATTGAAATTGAGGCAGGGTTGACAGCCGATAACTCGCTCCAAGGCTACACAGCTGTTGTTAAACATGACAACAGCGTCTCGGTTTGTTTTTATATCGAACACAACAAGCCGTTCGCCATCGGTGAAAAAATGCACAAGATTAACAAAGAAGCCTACATGAATGGCTATAACTGGGAAGCATTTTTCAATTATTATCTGCCAAAATACACGCCGGACATTATGGAAGGTATGGATACCGACCCGGAAGCGGGAATGTATGTTGCGTATTACGATTTAACACCGGAAAATGAAATGCGGGCGGAGAAGTTTGTGGAACTCATCCGGTCACTGATGGACAATGAAGATGAGCTCTATCGCATTGTTCGTGAAGAAAGTGAATTTATTTTATGGGAGTAAGCTTGTCAAATAAAGTTTCCCCGCCCTAAGAGGTGCGTAAAGCCCGTGGCCCAAATCCCAAGTTAATGATCCGCGTATAAATCTACCGTTTTTACGATATCTTCCGGTGAAAAAAGCCTGAAATACTCGTTCGTATCCGGCGGATACGGGCTACGTTTTCAGGCATTTTCCTCGTTAATCCACCCGTAAATAAGCGGCGGATTTAAACGCTGCTTAGTATTACAATTGACTTTAGGGCGCGGATATTATAGAATTGATGCAATATTATGCGTATTTTGCAGCCGGTTATTTAGGTAAACGCTGAAAATCTAAGAATAATTTAGTAGCTGCGTCTTTTTCGGATGAAAACGTCTTCTTTTCTTCACAAATAGTTCTACTATTTGCTGCAAAAACAAGCTGTTTTCTGCCTTAAAAATACTTGCTTTAAATTTACCTCATTTATTCATTGTTTCCTTAACCTCATTTATTCAGCGTTTACTTAGGCCGGCATGCTTTTTTCCGGAGGGAATTATAGATATGGACAGGACTCATAATTGCGGGCAGCTTAAAGAGGCGGATGTCGGCAAAAACGTTACCCTGAACGGGTGGCTGCACAACGTTCGCGATATCGGCGCCGTAATGTTTATGGTGTTGCGCGATTTTTACGGTATGACGCAGGTCACTGTATCGGACGCGAAAATGATGGAGACGGCGCGGGCTATCCCCGGCGAGTCCACGGTTTCGGTCAAGGGCAAGGTCGTAAAGCGCAGCAGCCCCAACCCCGATATGCCGACTGGGATGATAGAGGTAATACCGACCGAAATAACGGTTTTAGGAAGATGCTATTCCGAGCTTCCCTTTGAAATAGCTAATTCCACGGCGGCGAAGGAGGATACAAGGCTCAAATACAGGTTCCTCGACCTCCGCAACCCCGACGTCAAGAAAAACATTGTCAAGCGTTTCGAGATAATCAGCGAGATACGGCGGCTGATGAACGAGATCGGCTTTCTGGAAATCGCCACGCCGATTTTGACCAGCTCCTCGCCGGAGGGCGCGAGGGACTATATCGTGCCCAGCCGCCTGCACGCCGGAAAGTTCTACGCGCTGCCGCAGGCGCCGCAGCAGTACAAGCAGCTTTTAATGTGCTCCGGCTTTGATAAATATTTTCAGATCGCGCCGTGCTTCCGCGACGAGGACGCGCGCGCCGACCGCAGCCCCGGCGAGTTCTATCAGCTTGATATGGAAATGGCGTTCGCCACGCAGGAGGACGTGTTCGCCGTCCTAGAGGATATACTGCCGCGCATTTTCAGTAAGTTTTCCAACTGGAAAGCCGACAAGGCGCCGTTTGTGCGGATACCTTACCGCGCCGCGCTGGAGGACTTCGGCACCGACAAGCCCGACCTCAGGAACCCGTTAAGGGTGTCGGACGTCACGGACGCGCTGAACCGCTGCGGCTTTGCGCCGCTTTCAAACAAGATCATAAAGGCTGTCGCAGTCCATAATTTCAAGGGCAACCGCAAGTTTATTGACAGCCTTTGCGCCGATATGGCCGTAAAGGAATACGCTGACGCCGTCTATTGGTTCAAATTAGGCGCGGACGGCGCGTTTTCGGGCGGCATTGCAAAATACCTTACGCCCGAAATCCAGAAACAGCTGATAAAGCAGCTTGATTTAAGAGCCGAGTCGTTTGTAGCGGTCGTTTGCGCCGATAAGCTTTTGGCGGCGCAGAAGAAGGCCGGGTATTTAAGGACGGCGCTTGCGGCGGGTCTTAACCTGCTTGAAAAGAACGTCTACCGTTTCTGCTGGATAGTCGATTTCCCGATGTACGAATGGGATGAGGAAAACAATAAGCTGGAGTTCTGCCATAACCCGTTCTCGATGCCGCAGGGGGGCATGGACGCGCTGATGAACAAGGACCCGCTGGACATACTTGCCTATCAGTACGACATTGTCTGCAACGGCACCGAGCTGTCCTCCGGCGCGGTAAGAAACCACGAGCCGGAAATAATGGAAAAGGCGTTCGCGCTGGTCGGCACCCCAAAAGAGGTTGTCGAGGAAAAGTTTTCGGCGCTGTACAACGCCTTCAAATTCGGCGCGCCGCCCCACGCGGGGATCGCGCCCGGCGTGGACAGGATGGTCATGCTGCTGTGCGATACGCCCAATATCCGCGAGGTCATCACCTTCCCGATGAACAAGAACGCGCAGGACCTGATGATGAACGCGCCGTCCTCTGTCACTCAAAAGCAGCTTAACGAGGCGAATATATCGATAAAGGCGCCGCAAGGCAAATAGGCGCGGAAAAAGTAAAGGAAACGATGAATAAATGAGGTTAATTTAGAGCAAGTATTTTTAAGACAGAAAACGGCTTGTTTTTGCAGCAAATAGTAGAACTATTTGTGAATGAAAGAAGATGTTTTCAGGCGAAAAAGACGCCGCTGGAAATTAGACCGAATTATTCAGCGATTCCTAAATGCCGGCCGGAGGTAAATAATGAACGAGATCAAATGCTCAAAGTGCGGGAACGTATTCAAGGCGGATGACGCGGGCTATGCCGATATCATAAAGCAGGCGCGCAATATCGAATTTGAAAACGAGCTGCGCGAGAGGGAAGCGAGGTACCGCGCCGATCTTGCCAGGGCGGTCGAGCTGGCCGTCGCCAACGCCCGGAACGATTTGCAGAAAGATATCGCAAAAAAGGACGTCCTGATCGCCGAGCAGAAAGCCCAGCTTGAAGGCGCCGAGATAAAAAAAGAGCTGGCAATTCAGAAAGCTATGGAGACGCTTGCAAAGGAGAAGGAAGGCATCGTAATAAAGTACGAGGCCGAGCTGAAATCGAACTCCGAAATGATCGCTTACTACAAGGATATGAAGGCGCGGCAGTCCACCAAGATGGTCGGGGAAAGCTTGGAGCAGCATTGTGAGATCGAATTCAACAAGCTGCGCGCCACCGGCTTTCAGAACGCATACTTTGAAAAAGACAACGACGCGAAGTCAGGCAGCAAGGGCGACTATATATACCGCGAGACCGGCGCGGACGGCGCTCCGATAATCTCGATAATGTTCGAGATGAAAAACGAACAGGACACCACGGCGACGAAGAAAAAAAACGAGGATTTCTTAAATGAGCTGCATAAGGACCGGCAGGAGAAGAAGTGCGAGTACGCTGTGCTTGTTTCTCTGCTTGAGGCCGACAGCGATCTTTACAACAGCGGTATCGTGGACATGTCTCACCGCTTTGAAAAGATGTACGTTGTCCGGCCGCAATTCTTTATCCCGATAATCACGGTGCTCCGCAACGCGGCGCTCAGGACTGCGGACGACAAAGCCGAGCTTGCGCGTATCAGGCACCAGAACATCGATATAACAGAGTTCGAGGAGAAGCTGAACGAGTTCAAGGACAGTTTTACGCGGAACAGGGAGCTGGCCGGGCGGCAATTCAATGAAGCGATAGGCGAAATAGATAAAACAATAAAAAACCTTGAAAAGGTCAAGGAAAACCTGCTTGCATCAATCAGAAACCTCAGCCTGGCCAATAAAAAACTGGACGACGTTACTGTCAAAAAGCTGACGCACGGCAACCCCACGATGGCGGCGAAATTTGCCGAGCTGAAAAAAGAGGAGCCGGAGAAAGGCAGGAAGACAACCAACGGATAGGCAAAAGGCCCTGCGCGGGGAATAATCAGCGCGCTTTGTCAATATACATATTCCGACAAATATTTCCGGCGGGGTATGTATGTATAAAAAAAGAATATATAAAGCGGCTTTGCTGTGCCTGATCCTGAGCCTTGCGGTTATGCCGCTTGCGTCCTGCGCTGACGGTATTGCGAACGCCTCGAGATCGGTCAACAACTATATCATCGTCTGCGAGTACGACGATAACCTGAAAACGGTCAAGGGCTCTTACGAGCTTTCCTATATCAACAACACCGACGTTCCCTTAAACGAGCTGAAGCTGCACCTGTACGGCAACGCCTACCGCGAAAACGCTAAGTATTCGCCTATCTCTTCCGATCCCAAAAAGAGGGCGGTCGCGTACCCGGACGGCGAATCTTACGGGTCAATAGCAATCACAAACGTTATGCTGAACGGCAGGGCGGCTGTGTCCGGCCTGGGCGGCGAGGACATGGATATCCTTACCGTCGTTTTTGACAAGGCGCTGTACCCGACGGCAAGGTACAAGATAAATCTGGATTTTACGCTGAAGCTGGCAAACGTTATGCACCGCCTTGGATATAACGCCAAATCGGTGAATCTGGGCAACTGGTACCCGATCGCCTGCGTGTATGAGGCCGGCGGCTTTGTTGCCGATCCGTACTATTCCAAGGGCGACTGCTTTTATTCCGAAACCGCAAATTACGAGGTCACGATCACGTCGGCGTCAGATATGAAGGTCGCGGCAACAGGCGAGCTGCTGAAAAGCACGATTGACGGGGGCAAGCGCACGGACAAGTACCGGGCAAAGGCTGTCCGCGACTTCGCGATAGTACTGGGGAGCATATACGAGACGGTCAGCGCGAAGGCGGGGAAAACGCAGATCAGTTACTATTATTACGATGACGCTTCGCCCGACGTCTCGCTGAAGGCCGCCGTTGACGCCGTAAACACGTTTAACGATCTGTTCGGCGATTATCCTTACAAGACCCTTGCGGTCGTCAAGACGGGCTTCCTGCACGGCGGAATGGAGTATCCCAACCTTGTTTATATATCCGACGCGATCGAGGAATATGATTATTACCGCGAGGTCATAGTACACGAAGTCGCCCATCAATGGTGGTACGGCGTGATCGGCAATGACGAGGTAAGGTATGCGTGGATGGACGAGGGGCTGGCCGATTATTCGACGACGTTGTTTTACGAGAAAAACGAAAGCTACCGGCAGGACAGGGCAGAGCGTATTATGCAGACGATGCGGGACTATCTTTTGTACGCCGATATCATCAAGATCTATCTGCCTGACGGGAAGACCCTGGATACAAGCATGGACAGGGCGCTTAACGAATTCGCCACAGAGGGCGAATACGTCTGCATGACGTACGTCAAGGGGCAGCTTTTGTTCGACAATTTAAGGAGCACGATAGGGGATAAGCATTTTTTTGCGGGGCTTAAAAAATACTATGCGCAGAATATGTTTGCCAACGTCAAACAGCCGCACATGGTGGGCGCGTTCGAAGCCGCGTCGGGCAGGGATCTTGACGGTTGGTTCAACGCGTGGGTAAAGGGTACTGTGCTGATAACGGACTTCTATTGATCCGTTTTTCAAACTGCCTGACGGCAAATGAACTAAAACAGCCGTCTTGCGGTATAATAACAGCGGGATGATAAAGGCGGCTGCAAAGAACTATTTCAGGTACTTCAGGTATATCATTGCAATAATGGGCATGGTATATCTGGGGATATTTATTGCCGTCACCGTTTTCGGCGGCGGCTTTTTCAAGATATTCGGCGGGAATATCCAGACCTCGTACGAGTCTGTGTCGGATTACATCAAGGTAATAACAGAGGGCGCGAACATCAAGCGCATTTTCACGCGCGAGTTCTTAAGCGAATTTTTTATTGAGATCAAGGATATTATAAACGGGCAAACGCCCGGCGCGGCCGGCGGCACCGTTGCCTATGCCGCGGTGTCGGCGGCGGTCATACTGCTCTTTTGCCAGCTGTCCAAGACCGTGTGCCGGTCGTTTATTAAAAAAGACGTTTCAAACGGCGGAACAAAGCGGGGCATAATCGTATTCGTCATCAGGACGATGATCTCTGCGGTATCCGCCGCAGCGTTTTTGATAGTAAGCTATCTGTGGATATTCTCCGCGTTTATCCTTGCGGCGGTGAACCAGGTTTTCAAGGCCGTGACGAACCTTATGTACTCCCGGTATATTTATTATCCTAAGGCGCCGCTGAAAGAATTCTTAAGGCCGCGCATTGTGGGCTTAAGCGTGCTGGGTAATCTGCTGTCCCTGCTTATTAACGCAGCGTTCGTGACGGCGGTATGGCTGGTTTTCAATCCGTTCATAGCCATAATACTTGCACTGCCCCTTATTATGTACAGCGCGGTAATAATGGAATTTACTTCGGTGGAGTATTTCAGAAAAAATCCGCCTGCGGAGAACGCCGGTAAGCCTGCGGCATAATTCCGGCCTCTTGCGTGTTTTTTACCCGCGTTTGCCGCGTTATGTGGTATTATATATGCTGATATGTCAAGAACGCAAAAGAGAAAACTTATCAGGACTCTGCTTAATTATTTTTGTATCATCCTGGCGATGGCGGCGTCGGTGTTTATCGCGGACGTGCTGATAAAGGCGTGGAATTTAACGCGCTTTTTCAATTCTACTATCGTGGAAACTGCCGAGAAGCTTAAGGGTTATATCCTCGGCTCCAATATCCCGTTCGGGCTGGCGTTTATACTGCTGCAGACCCTCAGCGTAATACTTATCGTACTGCCGGCGGGCGCGGTTTCATTCTTGGGCGGCGCGATGTTCGGCGGGCTCACCGGCTTTTTGTACTCGATGATAGGCACCGTGGCGGGGGGGATGCTGGTATTCTTTCTCACAAGGCTTTTGGGGCGCCCGTTCGTACGGCGCATGCTGAAGAAAAAGACTTTTGAAAAGTACGAGAAAAAGTTCAACGAGCGCAGCCACATGATAGTGCTGGTGTTTATGATCTTTCCTATTATGCCCGCCGACGTGCTGTGCTATCTGATGGGGCTGACAAAGATGAAGTGGTGGCACATGCTGATACTTAACCTTGTAGGCCGCCCGTGGCGCACGATACTTTACGTAGCTCTGGGCGCGTCGCTTTCCGGCGGGATCCCATTATTATTATACATAGTCATTTTTGAGGCGGCGGTGTTCATGCTGTTCCTGGCGATAAGGTACGGCGGGAAATTCGAGGCGGCGATGTTTAAACGGTCGGAGGCGCGGCGCAGAAAGCGCGCGGCCAACCCGGAGGCACCCGGCGAAAGCCTTTAGCTGTAATCATGCAGTAGTTATATAATGCGGCAAAAACGTGACATTTGTCACCGTCTTCCGCGCAGCCTATTTCTTGCAAAACTACGTTTTTTGCGGTATAATATCGGTAATTTATTCGGATTCATTTGCGGCGGGACGCGTAATCCCCGAAAGAACTTATCCGGAATTATAGGGAGTTTTCAAATGTCAAAAAAACCCAAACCCAAAAATGAGAAAAAGACGTTCGGCCGCCTCTCGCTGTGGATAGCGCGCATTGTCATTGCGGCTGCGTTCATTATGATCTGGCTGTGGCTGTATACGCTTATCCTCAGGAGTACCGGCCTGAGGATCGTTGACGACAAAGGGAATATTACCGGAACGCTTTCAAGCGACCTTTATTGGATCATGCTGTTTGCGGGATCGGTGCTTTTGGGCGCGATCGCCTTGCTTTCGGCAAAATCGATCCTGTCCGGGCTGTACTGGATATATAAGGGCGTGGAAAAGGCGCTTTCGCATTATACGGGCAAGCAGATCCTGATGGGGCTTATCGGCCTTGTGATCGGCCTCGGCATAGTCCTTATATTGACGCTGATATTCGATGGTATCGCCGAAACCGCGCCGGTGCCGATAATCCTGTGCCTTGTACTGGGGTTTGTCGGGCTGATGCTGGGGGCGCGGCGTATGTCCGAGCCCGCCAGGGATAAGAATAAGGACGGAGCGGCGGCCGTGGGCGCGCCGCCCAAAATACTGGATTCTTCGTCGCTTATAGACGGCAGGATATTGGACGTTGCAAAAAGCGGCTTTGTTGAAGGGCCGTTCATTATTCCGGCTTTTATCATCGAGGAATTACGGCATATAACCGACAGCCAGGACGCGCTTAAGCGCAACCGTGGCAAGCGCGGGGTAGATATAATCAATGCGATGCAGCAGCTGAAGAATTGCGAGGTAGTGCTGTCCGATAAGGATTATGACGAGGGAGATACGGATTATAAGCTCTTAAAGCTGGCGGCTGATATAAGCGCGAAGATCATAACAAACGACTACAACCTCAACAAGATCGCCGCGTTAAAGGAAATCCAGGTATTAAATATAAACGAGCTGTCCAACGCCATCAAGCCGATCGCCCTGCCCGGCGAAAAGATGCGGGTGAAGCTGGTGAAGGAAGGCAAGGAATTCGGTCAGGCGGTAGCTTACTTAGAGGACGGCACCATGATCGTCGTCGAGAACGGCGGGAAAAACGTGGGGCAGGAAGTGGATATAACGATTACGACCTCGCTGCAGACGGCAGCCGGCCGCATGATCTTCGGCAGGATATAATACCGCAGGCGCATAACCGGCGTGATACGGGGGGGCGGTTTTAAAAGCTCGTCACGTTATGCAGATACAGCTTCCTGTAAAGTAATCTTTGCCTGCTGGTCACGTAAAAAAGGTTTACGGCATTCGTTCCCTAAATACGTGGTTTGGCGCAGGATTTTTACGTCAGGTCCTCTAAGTCGGCGACAGTTTCGGTGGCAAGCTTTTTTACTTTTTCGGTATGCGCTGTGTCGCCGCCGATTATCAGCTCGTCGCCGGGGAGAAGGCAGGTTTCGCCCGTCACGTTGTTTAAAACGGTTTCTCCGCGCTTTATGATCAGGATGCTGACGCCGTAGCGGCCTCTAAGGTCAAGCTCGGCCAGGGTCTTGTTCTGCCAGGCGGCAGGCGTTTTAATTTCTACCAGACGGTAATTGTCGGTAAGCTCCAATACCTCCAGCATCGTGGGGTTCGTCAGCATCTCGGAAACCTTCTGTCCCATGTATTCCTCCGGAAAAATAACAAGGTCGGCGCCGATCTTTTCCAACACCCGCTTATGCGTCGCGCTGACGGCCTTGGAAATGATGTATTTGGCGCCCAGCTGCTTGCACAGCAGCGTGACGAAGATGCTGGCCTCGGTATTGTCGCCGCCTATACAGACGATGACGGCGTCAAAATTGCCGATCCCCAGCTGCGCCAAAACATGCTCGTCGGCGGCGTCCGCGCAAACGGCGTGCGTGGTAAAATCGCCCGCGCGGTTGACCGCGTCATGGTCGGTATCGATCGCCAGTACGTCCATGCCGTTTTCAAACAGGCTGCGCGCAAGTGAGATCCCGAACCGCCCCAGGCCGATAACGGCAAACTGCGTCATGCTTTTTTTGACTGTTTCTTTTTCTTTTGCTTTTTTTACTTTAGACATAAATATACTCTCCAATATCGAATTACCGGTAAGAAAAAGCCGTGCCGGCTGAAAACAAATATATACGTTGCCTCCTAAAACTCTTCTCCCGGACGGTTTTCTTTTGGCGGGCTTCCTGCGCATTCTTCCTAATGCGAAAACCCGGATTTTATCCTATCATGATGTATGCGTCGGGGTACTTTAAAAGCTGCGGCTTGCCGCTCTTTATAAACATCAGCCCGATCGTCAGCGGCCCCAGCCGCCCGCAGAACATCAGCAGCATAATAAGGTATTTGCCGGCAGCCGAGAGTAACGGCGTTACGCCGCGCGACAGCCCCGTCGTCGAGAACGCGCTGACCGCCTCGAACAATAAGTTTTCCAGGGAATATAAGCCGCCTTCCGCAACCTGCGACCCGCTTTCGGTTGCCATGATCACCATTGTGACCAACAGGACCAGCAAAAGGGCAAACAGGAAAACTGCCAGGCTTTTCAGTATCGCCCTGCGCGTGATCGTGCGCCCGCCGGCGGTCGTCTCGCCGCCGTCGCGGAATCCGTACCACGCGCCGATAAGGAGGATCGCAGCAGTTGTCGTCTTTATACCGCCGCCCGTCGAGGCGGGGGAGGCGCCTATGAACATCAGGAACATTGAAAAAAGAGTGCTTGCAGGCGTCAGCTTGTCCGTCGCGACGGCAGAAAAGCCCGAGGTGCGCGGGAAAACCGCCAGCGCAAAGCTGTTTAAAAGCTTATCGAAAAAAGACATGCCGCCCAGGGTGTCGGGATTGTTGTACTCGGCGGCCATATAGACGATCACGCCCGAAGCCAGCAGGATACCGGTTACGGCCAGCGCCAGCTTGGTATGCAGCCGGAATTTACGGAACCGCTTTTTCTCTATCACGTCAGTGATCACCGCAAATCCGAGACCGCCCAAAACGATAAGAAAGCAAATTGACAAAAGAACGACGACGCGCCCGTAATATTCGCCGCCGCCAAAGCCGGAAAGGCTGGAAAAGGCGCCCGCCGCAGTGTCGCCTAAATTATCAAGGCCGCAGTTGCAAAAGGCAGACACGGCGGTAAACAGCGCCTTAAACGCGCCGATCGCGCCGAAGTTTATTATAAAGAACGGCAGCAGCAGCAAAAAGCCCGCGCCCTCTATTATGAAAGTCCCGATAAAAATTTTCTTGGTCATCCTGATGACGCCCTGATGCGTTTCCTGATTAAGGCTGTCCTGGATGGCCATTCGTTCGCGCAGCGTTATGCGTTTTCTTATCGCCAGGAATACCAATGTTGCCATAGCCATAAAGCCTAGGCCGCCCGTCTGCATCAAAAGGATGATTATACATTGTCCGAAAATAGTAAATCCCGATGCGATATCGACTGTCGTCAGCCCGGTAACGCATACCGCGGACACGGAAGTAAACAGCGCGTCGGTAAAATCGAGGCCGCCGCGGTTCGATACGGGCAGCATCAGCAGCAGTGCGCCGGCAAGGATTATAGATAAAAACCCCAGCACGATTATTTGCGGCGCGCGCATACGGCGGCGCGAAATACGCTTGATTTGTTTAAAGCCGGAGGCGGCGTTCCGCTTGGATGCCGGTTCTTTTTCGTCTGTCCCGTGCGTTTCCATATTTATGTTATATATTATATCACTAATTCAATGCAAAAATAATAATAAAAGCGTCAATTTTGAAAAAATTACCGCGTTGCGGCCGGACTTCGTCCGTCGCTTTTATTGGATCCGTCGTCTAAACCGCAAAATCTTGCAAGCAATTTTTGCGATTTTTCCTAGGATATAAAAAAAGCGCTTGAAAGAAATACTATTTTTATGGATAACGCGGAAAGCGCAGTAACTTACCCGTTTGTGCCTATGCTGCTGGGCGAAACCGTCGCGCCTTTTGACGATGACAGTTTTTCGTTTGAAATAAAGTTTGACGGCGTCAGGATGACCGCGCGTATTGACGGCGCCGGGGCGCGTCTTTTTAACCGGCGGCTGAACGCGCGGACGGAGCGTTATCCGGAGATCGCCCGGCAGGCGGCCGCTCTTTGCGGCGGCAAAAACGGCGCGACGCTGCTGGACGGCGAGATCATCGCGCTGGATAAAGACGGCCGCCCGGACTTTTACCGCGTTATGCGGCGCGACAGATGCGAAAAGCCTGATACAAAAATTATCGCGTCCGTTGCGGCGCACTATATGGTATTCGACGTTATGGAATACGACGGCTGCCCGCTTTACGACACGGAATATGTTTCAAGGCGCGCGGTCCTTGAAAAGATATTTGGGGACGCCGGGGCGGCGGGGACGGCGCATCCGAACGTCATCCTTGTCGACAGCGTCAGGGGCAGCGGGCACGCGCTGTTTTCGGCGGCAAGGGCGGAGGGCTTAGAGGGTATCGTCGCAAAGAGGAACGACAGCCCGTATTCCGTAAACGCAAGAAGCGGCAGCTGGCTGAAGATAAAGGTAAAGGACTATGCCCGCCCGAAAAGCGGCGATAAGGCTTTTTTACCCGGCGTAAAATCTGAGGCGGCGGACAAAATATTTTGAAGTTCCGAAAAAAAATTCTTATTCCAGCGCAGATTATTTGCCGCACTTTCGTTTACTTATTGTTAATAATATGTTAAGATTAGACGATTATATAATATGTCTGTAAAAATATTGACGAAAGACATTATAATATTTCAGGAATACTGATGAAAGCAGCACAAAAGGGGTGGAAGCTCCTTTCGATAATAACGGCGGCAGTTTTGTGCCTTACGGGAATTGCGTATGCGGTCTATGCCGCCGCGGCCATAACGCGCACCGTCGGGCATACCATAACCTATTCGCCGGTACTGGTGCAAATACTGGGCAAATATTATATCGACGGCGATGATAAGGGCGCGAAGATCACGTTTGAAAAAGACGGGAAAGCCGACCTGTCTAAATCTGACGCCCTCTTTACCGAACAGATCGTTTATGAGTTTGCAGTATCCACAAAATACGATCAGGTAAATTATTCCGCAAGTATTGTTGCGGCAGAAGCCTCAAACTTAAACGGCCTGAAAATATCGTTCAGCATCAAAGATAACGGAAGCGGGCAGCAGCAGGAAGTATCCGACGTAGAGGCGACGGGTTTTTTGGGCAAGGGCGCGTCTAAGACGATCTGTTTGTTGATCGTGGTCGATCAGCAAGATCCGCCCGGTCCCGGCGCTTCATTCCAATACGATATAGCGCTTGTATTTACCGAACCGGAGCCGGTATCGGTTGTTCCATAAAGCTTTGCCGCCATCTCTGAATCGCTTAAGGTCAGAAAATGCCGCAAGCTGCGCGCCGCTTATTCGGGCGTCACGTTCAGTTTTATTTTCACGGAAACAGTCGGGTATAATTTTATTTCTATGTCATATACTCCCGTGCTCTTGATCGGGGAATCCAGCATTATCTGTCGCTTATCGATATTATAGCCTATTGCCGTCAGTCCGTCAGCGACCTGCTGGCTGGTAAGGCTGCCGAAAATCTTTCCCTTTTCGCCGCATTTAACCTTCAGCTCAACGACTGCGGACTTCATTTTATCGGCCATCTCGCGATATTCCTTCAGCTCCAGGGCTTTCTGACGTTCGAGCGCGGCTTTCTGCGCCTCGGCGTTCTTTACGGCCGCCGCGGACGCGGGCTCGGCCAGATTATTTTTGAACAGATAGTTTGCGGCGTATCCGTCGCTCACATTGATTATTTCGCCCTTTTTACCCTGGGATTTCACATCTGCCTTAAGTATTACTTTCATACAGTACCTCTCGATATTATTTTTATGTTGTGCCTATATTATAGCACACCGCGCCGCTTTTTACCTTTCGGCTTTTCGCTGTGTATAAAAAAACATAGCGGAGCGCAAAATAAAGTCACACAGGGAAGCATCGTGCTGTCCCGGGAACAGAAAAGGAGCGGATGGTTATGAAAGAATTAAGGTGCGGGCTGAAGGACTGCAACTTCAACAAGGGCTATGAATGTAAGGCGGCCAGGATCAGCGTCAGCGATTGCGCGGACTGCGTGACCTATGAGCCGGACGGCAGCAAGTCAAAGAACGATAATATCATGTACGAGGCCGGGATGGATAACAGCTTCAGCGGCGGACATTCGCCTGCCACGGTCAAGTGCGAGGCAAAAAAATGCCTCTTCAACCGGGCGGAGCATTGCGTGGCCAACGGCATCAGCGTGGTTTCGGAGGACGCGGGGGCGAGGTGCGCCTCGTACATCGACAAATAGTCGGGGGCAGTCTGGCATTGCCTGGACTGTCGCTTTGCGGACTTGCGCCCTTCGGCGCATGTCCGCTTTTTTATATACCCTAGGAAAAATCGCAGTAGAAAATATTGAAAGACGCGGCCTGATAAACGTGGCGAAGCCGCTTTTTTATATC
This sequence comes from Eubacteriales bacterium, assembly GCA_031553565.1. Lineage (GTDB taxonomy): Bacteria > Bacillota > Clostridia > Christensenellales > DUVY01 > JAVBLK01. Next base: position 18,578 of record JAVBLK010000047.1, on the reverse strand, counting down.
GGGAGAAGGGGATTAGAAAGCGTTTGGATTACTAAGCTGGTCTTGAATAGCTGCTTTAATAAGTATTTGCCCGGCGTTTCCTTATAACTTTCGTAACTGGGCTTTCAGATAATTTTCAGGTCGTCGATTTTCTCTTGGTTGTCCAATGCGTATATCAGAAGCTTAGCGGCGGCTTTTGGCCCGGAAGGCTTCAGGACAGCGCAAAACGGCAGGTCGGGATAATATTTATTTTCCTCTATCAGGTCAAAGCCGTCGAAATATGCCGATAAGGCGTTGTCGTCCGGAATGTCCGCGTTTAACGGCCCGCTTAAAAAGGTGCGCGCTTCCCGATAGTCGCCGGCCTTGATGCTCTGGAAGAGCGCGAACGGGATCAGCGCGTTGTGCCCCGGTTTTTTAGGCGCGTTCAAAAGGTAAACGGCGTAATGGTCGCTTATCTCGTAACGCTTTAAAGAGGAATTGAACGTATAGGTTATTACCGCGCCGCGCTGCGCTATATCGTTTAAGCGCGTCAGCGTCTGGATCTTGTCGCCCTCGAACTCGGCCTTGTCACACAGAGAATTCAGGTTGACGGCATAGCCGCCGTCATAGACGATAACGGCCAGATATTCGCCGTCGCATGTCTTGCCGTGCGCGGTGATGACGGCGGCGCCCCCGATAGTTTTTGCGGTTAAATTATTTACGTCAAAGGTCTTGGGCAATATATAGGTGAACAGCCTGCCGCCGCCCTCGCAAACGAGCTGCTTGTGCGCGTCCTGCAACAGCGTGACGATATGCCTTTCGCCGTTTACCGAAAAGTTTTCCTGTTTGATCGCCGCCGCCGGGACAGAGCTGTACACCGCCTCGTTAATTATGGTCAGCTCGTAATGCCGGCCGGGCAAGCTTACGGTCTGCACGGCCGCGCTTTCGGTTTGCACGTATCCGCCGCGCACAAAAACGGCGGCCGCGGCGGGCAGGATCTTTTCGCCTGACACGGTATCCGCATTTATCGGCGATGCGGTAAGGAGGATTTCCTCGTCGCCGTCCGATTCGGCGTGGATAAACCTGTCGGGCGAGGTCTTGCCGGCAAGCCGCCCGTTCAAGCTGACCGCGCAAGGCACGCGGCTGTTGATGTGCAGAAAAGTTTTCATTTTATATGTATATGCCGTTTCCGTTTTTTTTATGGCCAAGGAAAAACAAACGAGGGGCTGCGGACGGCTTTTCCGGCAGTAAAAGAGCCTGCGGTTTTTTAGCGGACCGCACTTGCAAATGCCGTGTATAAATACCGCAAAAACGTCAATAATCGGAGAATAAACTATGGAACCGCTGAATAATTCGATATAATTTAGTAGCGGCGTCTTTTTCGGATGAAAACGTCTTCTTTTTTTGCCGATAGTTCCACTATTTGCTGCAAAAACAAGCCGTTTTCTGCCTTAAAAATACTTGCTCTAAATTAACCTCATTTATTCATCGCTTCCCTATATAAAAGGATTTTTATCATATGGAAAACTGGACAATACAGGAAATGAAAAGGCTGTTTCAGCTGTGCGGCGAGGCGCAGAGGCAGAACAAGGGGCTTAAAACCGCATTCGAAACGATCGCGGCGGAAACAAACCGCAAGCCGAACAGCGTCCGCAACTATTACTATGCGCAGGTCAAGACCTTAAGCCTCTTGCCCGACTACGGCAAATCCCTCGGGATCACGGCGGTCAAGCACAAAAAGGCGTCATTTACCCTGTTTACAGATAAAGAGATCAAGCAGCTGATAAAGGACATCCTTATCCGCCAGAGCAGCGGCGAGTCCGTCCGCGCGATCACGACCAGTATGGCGGCGGGGGACAAGTCGCTGATGCTGCGCTGCCAGAACAAATACCGCAGCGTGATCTTCCATAAAAAAGCATACGTACAGCAGCTTATGAGGGAAATGAAGGCCGAGGGCATAACCTTTATGAACCCCTATACCAGGCGGGTAGTTTTAAGGGGCGAAGAGGAAAGCGGCGCGGCAAGAGAGGTCGAGAGCGTCAACGAGCTGTTAAAACAGTTTTTCGAGGCGGGCACCGAGGAAGACAAGATCGACAAGCTGTCAAAGTATATGGCGGGCTTGGGCGGCCTTTTGGCAAACAATATCAAGGGGAGCTAAGGCTTTCAAGGGGGCTAAAGCTTTCAAGAGGGGCTAACTCGCAATTTTCTTGCTGTTTTGTTAAAACAGCCGGAAACCGCTCCCACGCCCCCCTTGAGGAACCCCCGGGCGACCGAAAAAAAATCACAGATTTTTTTTGTCGCATTAAAGGCGGATTTCCGAAAAGCGCGGTTTCCGGAAATCCGGCGCCGCGTGTCGCGGCGCACCATGTTCTTTCTTTTTTGGCCGGACAAATTTCTTTTGACGGGCCTTGCGCATACTCACTTAAAGAAAAATGTCCGTGAATTAAAGGCGGTTAAGAAGCGCGGTTCTTAAATTCCGGCGCCGCGTATCGCGGCGCACCTCGTTCTTTCTTTTTTGGCCGTCACTGTCACCGTCGCGACGCGTTTGGTTTGTTTGCTGCGGATGCGGCTTTCCCGAATAAAACAAAACATAATTTAGTAATACCCTGCAAATACTAGCCCTATGAAAAAGAAATGTGTTCTTTTCGGGCTGGTATTTTTATTATTAGCCGCCGCCGTTTTTTTGGGCGGCTGCGGGGATGACCCCCAAAAGATCAAGCCTGCCGAAAGAGCGCCGGGGGGCGGTGTAAATATTATTGAAAACGGCGGAGCGGCCGAGGCGCTGCCGGACGTTGTCTTGCCCGGCGCGGACAAGGACGCTGAAAACCGTGAAAGACTGAACGCTATACTGCCGAAAGTCGAGGTCGTCGAGGGGTATATCAGAAACGCCGGGACGGAGTGGACAGCCGCCTTTGACAAGGGCGAGGTGCTGGACGCGCTTAAGGCAAGCGGCGCCAGCGTGGCCACGGTCGGCAGTATAGAGGTGGCGCAGAGGAACGAGTTCGACTGCGCCACAACGATATCGGTCGGCGGAAAAATTATCAGCGCGTTCGATTTTAAAGAAGCGCTGGGACTTAAAAGCACACTGATAACCGATATTCGGAAGGAGGAGGGGGAGTATATATTTACCGGCCGCGGCGAAAACTAAGAACGTAAACTTACTTTGTAGAAGATGTTCATAATAATCCGGAGCAGACAGACCTGAGCGCAACATAGCAATATGATTGACAATACGTTGTCAATCGCATATAATATTACTATATAAATGAACCTCTTCCGTTATGAAAGTGTGTGGGGAAGCCATTCGGGGAGCGGTCCGGGATAAAGAATTATTTAAGGAAGGAGCAATACAATGAAAAAGAAATTGATCACAGTAGTTTTGGCCGCGGTAATGGTTTTAGGCGCCGCGCTTACGTTCACCGCCTGCGGCAAGGCGAAAATAGGTAAGGGCGAGTCTTACGGTCTTGTACACAACGCGGGTTACGTAGGTGCGGTTACGGTTGTAGCCGATTCCAAGGGCAAAGTTTCGTATGTGCGCATAGACGAATTTATGTTGCCGACTAACTGGGCTAACGGCAATGATTACGCGGAAGACGGCGACGGCAATAATCTGCCTATTATGGGAAACTTTACAACGAAATTCGCGGCAACAACATACGCAAAATATATTCAGATAGGCGCCAAATATTTTGAGGCCACGGGCACAGCTTCGGTACCGGTATACAAAGAAATCGGCGTGTCGGGCGGCATTGCGGATCTGATGCTGTACCTCAAGCCCAGCGGGGCGACTGCGGCGACTACATTGGATACCGAGCCTATGAAATGGTATGCAGAAGCCGCATATAAGGGCGATTGCATAATATTGAAGTCCGTTGCAAACGGCGCGGCCAACAGTGTTAAGATCAAAGATGCGGCAAATGGGGATGTTTCGTTGGCATATGACGCTAAAGCGGTCGGTTCAAGCGGCGGTATTAATAAAGCGTTCAGCTCTTACGGCAGCGCGGCTTATGACTGGGTTGCGAATACGTCGGCATTGGAAAGCTTTATTTACGAGCATGGCACGGGCTTTGTTTTTGACGATATGGTAAGGTATGACGGGGAAACTCAGACAGGAAAGGGCGCTGCCGGCGAAAGGGGCACAAAAGGGACCTGGAAAATAGGAGACGCGACTACGACTGTTACTGCAACGGATATGCCTGACTATTTTATGATTGCAAAAAAAGCATGTGAAAAGGCACAGGCGGCAGCAAAGTAATTTTATAAAAGTATAAATTGATTCACATATAAAAACAGCGGAAGGTTTTTCTTCCGCTGTTTTTATATCGTTGGAGAAGCCGTTGAACGGCTGCCGGTTATTTGCTGCAGGTATATTGAAAAAAACTTCTTTAAAAGATATAATGTAGCTAGAACAGCGTTGTCAAAGGATTTGACTTTTTAACATAATTATATGGAAACAATGAATTATATAATAATCACATAAAAAAACAGTTGGATTAGGCGAATTGTTTCAATCTGGAGCGAAAGCGACACGTAAGGGATATGGAAAGCATAGTGCTTGGACTGCGTTTGAAACCCCAAAATGGCAGTATCTGTGCGAGGGCAGAACACGCTTTCTGCATAATCGAAAATAAATTCGGCCGGAAGCGTATGCAGTATGGGGCGGCGAAAAGAACGACAGCTTTGTTCAGCGGTCCTTAATAATTTGCAGAATTTTTTTTAAGCTGAATCATTTTATATCCAAGCTTTCTTTTTTGGCCGGACAATTTTCTTTTGCGTGGCATAAGCTTTTTATCACGAAGAAAAAAAAGTCCGAGAATAATAACAGCACGGGTAGGTGAAAACGCGGTATTTTCGGAAAAAATTTTCCCGTTTGTTTTTGCCGCGCCGCTCTGTGCTATAGTGAGAAAAAAGCTATGGGAATTTCCGACAATATCAGGGGCGCGAGGAAGATGGCAGGTTACTCACAGGTTTTTTTAGCACAGCTTCTAGGGGTAGACAAAAGCACCGTGGGCGCGTGGGAAAGCGGCGCGCAAAAGCCGGGCAGCGACAATATTTGCGCGCTGTGTAAAACATTGGGCGTCTCGGCGGACGAGCTTTTAGGCCTTAAGGAGAGCCCGCGGCGGCAGGTCATGGAATTCGGGCTGGAGTTTAGGCAAGAGCCGAATATGGAGATCGAAAGGCTTGCGGGGATCGGCCTTTCCGAATTAAGGGAGGATGCGGGGATGAGCCGGCGCGACCTCGCCGGGGTCTTGGACGTAACGGAAAAAACTGTAGGGAACTGGGAGCAGTACGGCCTGCCGGGGCTGAAACAATACCAAAAAATTTTCAAGCTTTTTGACCTTGACACAGACACTTTTCAATATTTAAGGTAAAGGCTGATTAATGGATAAATTTAGAGCAAGTATTTTCTGAAAAAACAGCTGTTTTTGCAGGAAATAGTAAAACTATTTGTGAAGTGAAGTTGTTTTCAGGCGAAAAAGACGCGGCTATAAATTATATCGAATTATTCAGCGGTTCCTTATGGAAAAATATATCATATAAAAACGGGGCAAGGAAATGACGGAAACACAAAAGAAAGAACTTTCGGCCTTGGTGGCAAGCGCGGCCGGGGGAGACGGCGCGGCAAGAGAAACGATTTACCGCAGGTTTTACGACACGATATTTTGCTTCATCTATAAGATCACAAAGTCTACGCCTGACGCCGAGGATCTGGCGCAGGAGACCTTTATCAGGCTCTACCGCAAGGATTTTTCGGAGAACGTATGGACGAACGGCTATGTCTACATATTTCAGATAGCCAAGAATCTGTGCCTGGATCTTTTCAGGCGGCAAAAACGGCGTGAAAACCTTTTTGAAAAGGTGCTGGACAGGACGCTTGCCTCCGACGGCGAGGAGCCGGCCGATTACGGCTTTATCGGGAGGGCGCTGACCGAGGACGAGGAGCGGCTGGTTTTTTTGCGTTACGGCAGCGGCTACAACCTGTACGAGATTTCGGATCTGACGAAGATACCGCAGCGGACGCTGGAGCGGCGGTTCAACGCGATACGCGACAAGGTGCGGGCGGCGGCGGAGAATGCGGGGTATAAAAATGAACAATAACGAATATGCCGACAAATTGCTTTTCGGCTTTGCCGCGCGCGCGCCGAAAAAGTACGGCGACGACGCGGCGATGCTGGAAAGCCTGAAACAAGGGTACATACGCTCCTCTTTTAGAAAGCGGCGGCGGGTGCGCATGTTTTCTGCGATCGCCGCGGCGGCCGCCGTCTTTCTCGCGGTGTTCGTGCCGCTGGCTGTATCGGCGTCGAACGAGATGATGCACGGCAGGGCGGACGGGCTTGTCGTAAGCGAAGTTACGGCGGGCGGGCTTACAAATGCTTTAAACGCGGAGCCGGGACTGATCGGGATAGAGGGCTACGCGCCCGCCGGATACAAAACATATAAGGATAAAAAAGGCGGGGTCAAGGCGTACTCGGTCACATACAGGTCGGGCGACGCCACTGCTTATACGTATGAGTTCGAGGTGATCTGTGTATTTGATGTTTCGTACGTCATACTGGAAGAAAAGAACATTGATGACAAAGGAGAAAACACCGTTGTTTCAGGCATTGGGATAAGAATTTATATAGATACAGACAATGTTTCAAAATGCAGCTTTGTTTTAGATGTTAAATACGTCGTTACGCTTGATAAATATAAGGAAAGCGTGTTGCAACAAATAATAGTGATCTTAGACAGATAAAAAAAGGATAAAAAAACCTTTTACGCCTCTATGCCATACGGTATAGGGGCGTTTTTCTGTGGCGGCGGGATTTTTTACGCGGCGTTGAAGTCGGTAAAAACGGAGGATCCCCGCTTTCATGAAGAAGCTTTGCACGCTGTTGTTTGTCGCCGCCAACCTTTTTCTCTCCATAATTTCGCCGCTGTCTTTCAATCCGTCCGAAAAGGTTTTCGGGCTGATGAGCGTACCCTATGCGACCGTTATCGAATACGTCAATTATTCCGATTCGGAAACTGATACGTATTTTACGGGTTTTGGTCTACCGCGCTATTCCAACGACACAAATAATATGTCTTGCGGCCCGGTCTCCGGCGCGATAATCTGCGGCTATTACGACATGTTTTATCCGAACGTCGTGCCGAGTTTTGTCACAAGCTATACGTTGCCGGAGGGTTCGGGCTTTTACAGTACCGATCCGAAAATAACCAGGCTTATCAATAACCTTACGACATTTATGTGCGCCTCGAACGGCTGCACCGTCGCGCAGTACAAGTCGGGCTTAAGCGATTATTTCAGGCTGTTCGCCGGGCTTACCGTGTCGTACAACAGCGTGATGCAGGGCTCGTCGCTCAATTTCGCCGCGTGCAAGGCCGAGATCGACGCCGGCCGGCCGGTGGCGATTTTCATGTCGTACTATAATACGTCCTGGCAGGCGACCCCGCAGGCGGGGCAGGACAGGATCCGCAGAAATCTGTATAATAACAACCATGTATTTACGGCGTACGGCTATCAGACAACAAAATATTACCGTATCGAAAACGGCGCGAAAGTCCTTTTCCGGACCGACAGATATTTGCTGATCCAGACCGGCTGGGGCAATATGGATTATATGAGCATTGACGGCAACCTAAGCCTTAACGACGCTTGCGGAGTCGGCGTCTCCTAAAGCGTTATTTTTAAATAAGTTCAAGAACTTTTCGGCGACAAACGAAACAGTTTACAGGCCGCGCAAAAAAATGCGCGGCCTGTATTTTTTAGCGGAAATCTTTCTTTGAGCAAGCCGGTTTTGCACCGCTGAACCTTAATAATTTGTTAAAAAATATTTTACAAAATTCGACAAATGTTATGCCAATAATTGACAAACGGCAGGAAAAGTGATAAAATGCGGCAATAACGGCTTTTACGGGCTTTCTGCCGGAACCGCTTTCACGAGAACCAAAAGTTGTTTTTTTGCAGTTTAAAAAGCACAAAATATATTATGCCGGCAGGAGTATGCCGGGGAGAAAAGTATGAAATCCGGAAAAATAGGCGTTGCGGTTGCCCTTGCGATAGTATTCTGTTTGGCCTTTGCCGCGTGCGGCGGGGGAGCTGACAACGGCAATAAAACGCCCGATACCTATACAATAACCTACGCGCTTGACGGCGGAACGAATAGCGCAAGCAATCCGTCAAGCTACACGGCGGAATCTGCCGCGATAACGCTTCAAGCCCCGACAAAAGCGGGCTACACGTTTACAGGCTGGACAGAGGGCAGCACGATACCCGCGGGCAGTACGGGCAATAAGACGTTCACGGCGACATGGACGGCGACAGCCTACACGATAACCTACGCTTTAAACGGCGGAACTAATAACGCAAGCAACCCGACGACGTATACGGTGGAATCTGCTTTGATAACGCTTCAAGCCCCGACAAAGGCGGGCTACACGTTTACAGGCTGGACTGAGGGTAGTACGATACCCGCGGGCAGCACGGGCAATAAGACGTTTACCGCTACTTGGAGCGCGGCGATAACCTATACGATAACCTACGCTTTAAACGGCGGTACGAATAACGCGAGCAACCCGACGACGTACACGGTGGAGTCTGCTTTGATAACGCTTCAAGCACCTACAAAAGCGGGCTACACGTTTGTAAGCTGGACAGAGGGTAATACGATACCCGCGGGCAGTACGGGCAACAAGACGTTTACCGCTACATGGAGCGCGGCGGTAACCTATACGATAACCTACGCTCTAAACGGCGGTACGAATAACGCAAGCAACCCGACGACGTACACGGTGGAGTCTGCCGCGATAACGCTGCAAGCCCCGACAAGGGCGGGCTACACGTTTACAGGCTGGACAGAGGGCAGTACGATACCCGCGGGCAGCACGGGTAACAAGACGTTTACCGCTACGTGGAGCGCGGCGATAACCTACACGATAACGTACGCTCTAAACGGCGGAACGAACAACGCGAGCAATCCGTCAAGCTACACGGTGGAATCTGCTTTGATAACGCTTCAAGCCCCGACAAGGGCGGGCTACACGTTTGCGGGCTGGACAGAGGGCAGTACGATACCCGCGGGCAGCACGGGCAACAAGACGTTTACGGCTACATGGAGCGCGGCGGTAACCTATACGATAACCTACGCTTTAAGCGGCGGAACTAATAACGCGGGGAACCCGACGACGTACACGGTGGAGTCTGCCTTGATAACGCTTCAAGCCCCGACAAAAGCGGGCTACACGTTTGTAAGCTGGACAGAGGGTAATACGATACCCGCGGGCAGCACGGGCAATAAGACGTTCACGGCGACATGGAGCGCGGCGGTAACCTATACAATAACCTACGCTCTTGACGGCGGAACGAATAACGCAAGCAACCCGACGACGTACACGGTGGAGTCTGCCGCGATAACGCTGCAAGCCCCGACAAAGGCGGGCTACACGTTTACAGGCTGGACAGAGGGCAGCACGATACCCGCGGGCAGCACGGGCAACAAGACGTTTACCGCGACATGGAGCGCGGCGGTAACCTATACGATAACATATAACTTAAGCGGCGGAACGAATAACGTGAGCAACCCGACAAGCTACACGGTGGAATCAGCTTTGATAACGCTGCAAGCCCCGACAAAAGCGGGCTACACGTTCGTAAGCTGGACTGAGGGTAATACGATACCCGCGGGCAGCACGGGAAATAAGACTTTTACGGCCGCTTGGAGTGCGGCGATAACCTACACGATAACCTACGCTCTTGACGGCGGAACGAATAACGCAAGCAACCCGACGACGTACACGGTGGAATCTGCAACAATAACGTTGCAGGCACCTACAAAAGCGGGCTACACGTTTACAGGCTGGACAGAGGGCAGTACGATACCCGCGGGCAGCACGGGCAATAAGACGTTCACGGCGACATGGAGCGCGGCGATAACCTACACAATAACCTACGCTCTTGACGGCGGTACGAATAACGCTAGTAACCCGACGACGTACACGGTGGAATCAGCAACAATAACGCTGCAGGCACCTACAAAAGCGGGCTACACGTTTACAGGCTGGACAGAGGGCAGTACGGTACCCGCGGGCAGCACGGGCAATAAGACGTTTACGGCGACATGGGACGCGATACCTGTAAACTACAAAATAACATACACCTTTAACGACGGCAGGACTCCCGCCGCAGAAGTAGTGACGGCGGCGGCAGACGGAACTTTCACGGCGATAGCGGACCCTGTACGCGGCGGCTATAGATTTGACGGCTGGTACACATCAGCGACCGGCGGCGAAGCGTTTACGGAAACAACGCTTACAGCCGATACTGTCGTATATGCGCATTGGAGCGCGGCAATAACCTACACGATAACGTATCTTGACCAGGGCGGCACGGCCTTTTCCGGCGAGCACGGCGCGGAAAGCGCGACTGTCCATATCGACGGCATAGCGACAACATTAGTAAGCCCGACGAAAGCCGGTTTTGCGTTCGGAGGCTGGTTTACGGCAATCGATTGCAGCGGCGCGGCCATAACCGGGCTACCGGCAACGGGGATCGGCGCTAACATAGTTTTATACGCAAAGTGGTCGCAGCTTTATAAGATAACCTACAACCTGAATTACGGCGAAACGCCCGAAACCATAGACAGGTACGCCAACGAAGCGGGCGCGTTTATGCTTATAGAGACGCCTGTGCGCCCGGGCTTTATTTTCGGCGGCTGGTTCAAGGAGGCTGATCTTACAACAGAATTCACGGACGACATCCTGACCGGCGATATCACCGTATACGCCAAGTGGACCGAGCCGTCAGAGGGCAGTATGTTCATATTCGACGAGGACGGCGTACTGACCGGCTTGACCGCACTTGGCATGGAGCAAGAAACATTGACGCTTGTGTTCGGCGGCGGCGAGGGCGAAATTATGGCTATCGCCGCGGGCGCGTTTGACGGCGCCGACAATTTAAGGATAATAATCATCGCCGCTGGCCCTAACGATATTATAATGCTCATCGGCGACGCAATCCCGTCATGGGTGGAAAAAATAATATTTCAAGATCTGGAAACGCTGAAGACTTATCTTCACGCTTCCGAAGGCTGGGAACAGTTGGACATCGGCAGGATGGTTTATCTTGACGGCGGCGGGGATGAACAGTTCCTTATAATTTCGGCAAACGGCGAATACTATATTGACGCAAACGGCTGCTTAGTGGATCTGACCGCGGCGGGTGCGGAAGCATCCGGGATAACGCTTTCCTATGACGAGGTAAAAACTATCGCCGCCGACGCTTTCCTTTATGCCGTCAGCCTGGAAATTATAAACATAACCGACACGGATCCCTCCGGCGTTATCGGGCTGGAGGCGCCGGATTTCCATTACTCGGTCAGCTTTGCGAATTATTCGATGCTGAGGGCGTATGCGGTCTCGGCGGAGTGGGATATGTTCAGCAGCGGCTTTAAGCTCGGCGGCGCGGAAGAAGCCGGGGAGTTCTGGGTGGCATCCGGCGCGATAGTCGGGCTGACGACTGCAGGAGAAGAGGCCGCCGGCAATATGCTTACGATTGACGCAAGCAGTATCGGCGCGATCTCAGCCGGCGCGTTTGCCGATATTGTTATAGCAAAAATACTGATATCCAATGTACAGCCGGGCGCAAAAATAGAATTGGAGGCAAGCGCCGTTTTTGAAAAAGTCGGCGTGATCTCCTTTGAGAATGCGGCGGCGAAAGACGCCTATGTAGGAGACCCGGTTTGGGCGGAGCTTGCGGAAAAAATGACAATAGAGGGCACGGGCGGCTGATTTCCTGACTTTCATAAAGGCTTTAATGCTCCTTAGTATAAAATATGCAATATACAAAACCGAACTTCGCTGATCCGGAGTTCGGTTTTTTTGATCCTGTAGAAAAAAAGAAGCGGCGGAAATTGCCGTAAACGCCCGTTTTTACAAAAGCGGCCTTGCCGCGTTGTTTTTATCCCGCGTTTACTTTATAATAGTTATTGTGGAAACGGGAAAGGCAAGCAAAAATTTATTAGACGGCGAAAGATTTGACGATTTGCAGCGTGACGGCCTTCAAATTATCCAGAACCCCGGCTTGTATTGTTTTTCTTCGGACGCGGTGCTGTTGTCGGACTTTGCGAAGGTGCGCTACAACGAGACGGCGGCCGACCTGGGCACGGGCAGCGGCATAATCGCGCTGCTGCTGGCGGCCAAGACAAAGGCGAAGGTTATTTACGGGGTGGAATTGCAGGAAGGGCTTGCCGATATGGCGCGGCGCAGCGCAGAAGCGAACAATCTGTCCGCGCGCGTAAAAATAATATGCGCGGATATGCGGACGGTATATGGCGCGCTAGGCCGCGAGACAATGGACGTTGTGACCGTCAATCCGCCGTACCGTAAGGCCGGCAGCGGCGACAGGAGCGCAAAAAACGAGAGTACGGCCCTGGCGCGGCACGAGCTGACGGTGACTCTGCCCGAGGTGATGGAGTCGGCTGCCCGGCTGCTAAAGTTCGGCGGCAGGCTGTATATGATCCATCGCGCCGACCGGCTTGACGACATATTCAGGTATGCCGATAAGTGCAATATTGCCGTAAAATCGCTGCGGCTGGTTCAGCCGTGCGCAAAAAAGCCGCCGCATCTGGTGCTTATAGAAGGGCAGAAGGGCGGTAAGCCCGGCGTAAAGGTAGGCGGGAATATCGTCATTTCTGAGTAGCGGTTACTTAAGGAATGACGGCGGAAAAGGGCTGCCAAAAACGGAGGAGAAGAAGTTGTCAAAGCTATATATAGTCGGCACGCCCATAGGGAATCTCAAGGATATAACCCTGCGGGCGGTCGAAACCCTGAAATCCGCCGACCTGATTGCGTGCGAGGATACCCGCAGGACAGCGATACTGCTTAACGCGTTTAAAGTAAAGAAGCCGCTTGTGTCATACCATAAATTCAATGAAAAACAGACGGCGGAAAAGCTGATAGCCGAGGTTTTGTCGGGCAAAAATGTCGCGCTGGTGACCGACGCGGGGATGCCGTGCATATCCGACCCCGGCGCAGTCCTTATAAACGCGGCAAGGGAGGCGGGGGCGGAGGTCGAGATAACGGGCGGCGTGACGGCGTTTACACACGCGCTGGTCGCAAGCGGGTTCGATGCGTCACTGTTCTGTTTTGCGGGATTTCTGCCGGAGAAAAACAAGGATAAAAAATCTCTTACGGACAAGATATCCGGCTTTTTGGGCACTGTTATATTCTACTGCGCGCCGCATAACCTGAGAGCGGATATGGAGTATTTATTAAAAACGCTGGGCGACAGGCGCGTTGCCGTCTGCCGCGAGCTGACGAAGCTGCACGAGGAGACGGTCATTACCACGCTTTCCGCGCCGCCCGGAAAAGAGCCGCGCGGCGAGTACGTACTGGTTGTCGGGGGCGCGGCGGCAAAGGAAACCCCCCTGAACGCGCTTGAGGTTAAAGAGCACGTCCGCAGCTATATGGAACAGGGATTCTCGAAAATGGACGCGGTAAAGGCCGCCGCAAAGGATCGCGGCGTGCCTAAAAACGAGATTTACAAGGAAATGCTGTAAAAACCTTGCATTTGCCATGTTAATGGGATAAAATATCAGGTAAGGGAACGCTGTCGCATATCGGCGTTTCCTGAACGGGAGTGACGCGCAGTTGGCATTTAATACTACAAACGCCTACGGCAGAATATCAATAGTAGAGGACACCATCGCCGAAGTAGCAGGATACTCGGCGCTGGAGTGCTACGGCATCGTAGACCTGGTTGCAAAGAGCTTTACCGATACCGTGGCCGAGCTGTTCAAAAAACACCGGTACAGCCGCGGCGTCAAGGTAATGACTAACGGCGACCGCATTTTTATTTCGCTGTCGGTCATTATGAAATACAGCGTGTCTATCGAGGCAGTCGCCGAGGCGTTAAAGAAATCCGTCAAGTACGACGTCGAAAAATTTACCGGTATGCTGGTCAACGATATAAACGTAAACATCGAAGGTATCAAGCTGTAGGCGCGGGTAAGATTGCTTAAACGCCCAAAACCGCATAATAAAGGCGCGATCCTGTCACAAAAGTATAAAAATATGTAAACATTAGAAAAAACTGTTGATATTTTTTTTCTTTGCATTTATACTATGTAACTGAAGGAGTCTGCGATAAGCAAAAGCGGCGCCTTTAAAACAAAAGAATCGGAATAAGCGGGCGGGTCGGACTTACGGCAAAGGGTTTCTTTTGCCGGTGGCCCGGACAGCCGGTTTATTGCAAATAGGAAAGGCTCCGTAAGGTGCGGCGGCATACGGAGCCGACAGGGACAGGATGCGGAAGGCTGGATCAAGGTAATGCGGCACAGGCAGGAAACGCGACAAACTTGCGAAGGGTCATAAAACCTTTCCGGGAACGCGCAGCCGGTGCGGCGTAACTCCGCCAGGATTTATTTTTTTAAGCGGGAGCGGTTTTTTCGGGCCGCGCCCAAAAAACAAAAACGGAATTATTAAAGGAATCGAAATTATGCAGAAAGTCATTACCGCGGCTGTTTTGCGCAAGATGGTAATCAGCGGCGCAAAGCTTTTAGAACAGAACAAACAACACGTTGACGCACTGAACGTTTTTCCTGTGCCCGACGGAGATACAGGTACCAATATGTCCCTGACCATGCAGTCGGCGGCCAAAGAGGTCAGCGCGTGCACCTCTAACACTATGGAGGCTTTCGCGGGCGCATTGACTAACGGCGCGCTGCGCGGCGCGCGCGGCAATTCGGGCGTGATCCTCAGCCAGATTTTTAAGGGCATGGGCAGCATTTTTTCCCCGCTGAATGAAATCAATTGCAAGAATTTTGCCAAGGCGCTTTCCGTCGGCAGCGAGATCGCATATAAGGCGGTAACGAAACCGAAGGAAGGCACTATCCTTACCGTTATCCGCGGTATGGCCGAGTTCGCGCTGGAGGCTGCCAAAAAGCCCTGCGATATCGGCGAGTTTTTAAAGAAGGTTATCGACGAGGGCGAGATCGTCCTGCAAAAGACGCCGGACATGCTGCCTGTCTTAAAGAAGGCGGGCGTGGTCGACGCGGGCGGCCGCGGCCTTCTGATCATATTCAAGGGTTTTTTAAGCGTGCTTTTAGGCGACGAGGACGCTGTGATCGAATACGAGGAGCTGTTTGCGTCCTCACAGCCGCAGGAAATCAACTTCCAGCAGTTCCATGCCGATCTGAGCGACCTGGGCGAGATCGAGTTTGCATATTGCACCGAATTTTTCGTGATCAACCTTCATAAAAAGACGACCGAGGCCGAGATCGACAGATTCCGCGAGAAGCTGATGAAGATCGGCGATTGCGTACTCGTCATAGGCGATCTGTCTATGGTCAAGGTCCACGTCCATACAAACGAGCCGGGCACGGCCCTCCAGCACGCGCTGGAACTGGGCGAGCTGGACAGGCCGAAGATCGAGAATATGCTGGAACAGAACCGCCAGCTTTTAAAGACGCAGAAGCCGGTCGAGCAAAAGGAAATCGGTATCGTGTCGGTTTGCGCCGGAGAAGGCCTTGTAAATATTTTCAAGGATCTAATGGCCGACTATATCGTCGAGGGCGGGCAGACCATGAACCCCAGCGCCGAGGATATCGTAAAGGCCGTCGAAAAGGTCAATGCAAAGAACGTAATAGTCCTGCCTAACAACAAGAATATAATACTTGCCGCGGAACAGGCCAAGGCTTTGACGCAAAAGCGTATATACGTTATGCCTACGCAGAGCATCCCGCAGGGATTGGCAGCGATGGTCGCATTCAATCCGGAGGCGGGGATCGAGGAGAATATCGGCAGCATGACCGAGCAGATGAACGCGGTCAAGGCAGGGCTGGTCACATACGCCGTCAGAAGCACGCAGGTCGACGAGTTCGAGCTGAAAGAGGGAGATATCATCGGCATCGACAGCAAGGCGATACTGGCAAAGGGCGAAAAGATCAACAACGTTACAAAGGATCTCATCACTAAGATGATGGACAAGAATATCTCCAACATCTCGCTGTATTTCGGAAACGATGTGACCGAGGAGGAAGCCGCGGATCTGGCAAGCGAGATCAAGAAAAAGTATAACAAGTGCGACATAGACATATATTACGGCGGACAGCCCTTATATTATTATATCGTCTCGCTTGAATAACGTACAAAGGATATTGTTTGACCGAGCTTGAGCTTATAAATACATTCCCGGCGCGGTATCTGGACGCGCGGACGGAAATCGACATCGGGGAAGTGTACGACGGCGGCTTTGCGCTTATACGCGCGGCTGCCGTTTTTGACGTTAAGGTGAATTACATCAGGCGGAACCTTAATATCGCGCGCGTCAACGTGCTGACGGCGGACGGGGGCGGGCAGGGTAAAAGCGGGCGGCTTGTGCCGGTCACCTGGTTCAACCGCGCATACGTCAAGGGCAAGGTGACGGGCGGAGAGGTATATCTGTTTTACGGCAAGGTCAAGGTCAATAAAAACGGGACGCGGGAAATACTGAATCCCCTGTTCGAGAATGTCAATTCGCTTAAAAACCTGCCCGGCATTATCCCGGTATACCGCGCGGCGGACGGGATATCCGCCGCGCAGCTGAAGCTGAAGATCAGGGCGGCGCTGAAAAGGGCGGAAATAAACAGCGCGCTGCCCGACCCGATAAGGGAAAAATACGGGCTGATGCCGCTTTCAGCCGCTTACCGCGTATTGCACGCGCCGCGCGACTTCGAGGAGATAGCGGCGGCGCGGCGGGCGGCGGCAATGGAAACGCTGCCTTTCAAGATCGCGCTTTACGGTATTTTGCGCGGCGGCGGCGAGAAACGGGAGAGGGCTTACGGCGGCGATATAAAGGAACTGGAGCGGTTCATTGCCTTGCTGCCGTTCCGTTTGACGGACGGGCAGCGGGCGGCGGTGAAAGACATTACGGACGACCTGGCCGGCGCCAATGTGATGAACAGGCTGCTGCAGGGCGATGTGGGCAGCGGCAAGACGGCGGTCGCCTTTTGCGCGGCGTATTACGCCGTATTATCCGGCTACCAAACGGCGTTTATGGCGCCTACCGAGGTTTTGGCGCGGCAGCATTATATAACGGCGCAAAGGCTTTTCGAAATGCGCGGGGTGACGGTCACCCTTTTGACCGGTTCGCAAAAGAAAGAGGAGCGCGATACGGCTGTATTCAATATAAGGCACGGCGTATCGGATATAGTGATAGGCACGCACGCGCTGTTTTCCGGGGGGATCGCGTTTAAAGACCTCGGGCTTGTAATAACGGACGAGCAGCACCGTTTCGGCGTGGGCCAGAGAAAGCTTTTGGAGGACAAGGCCGGGCGTCCCGACACGCTGGTCATGAGCGCGACGCCGATCCCGCGCACACTGTCGCTCATGATGTACGGCGATCTGAACATTTCCACTTTGCGCGAAAAGCCGCACGCGGGCGGCGCTGTCCAGACCAACCTTGTCGGCGGCGGCAAGATAAACGAGATGTTCGGCTTTATCGCAAAGGAGCTGGAAAACGGCGGCGCGGCTTATTTTGTCTGCCCCAGGATAGAGGACGACGAGGACGACGAGGACGACGAATTCGGCGGCGAGAGCGGCCTTGTAAACGTGAAGGGCCTTTACGAAACCCTTAAAAAGTCCGTTTTAAATAAGTACGGCATAGGCCTTTTGCACGGTAAAATGAAGGAGCGGGAAAAGGCAGCCGCACTGGCAGGTTTTGCAGAAGGCAAATATAAGGTTCTGGTCTCCACTACGGTGATAGAGGTCGGCGTGGATGTTAAAACTGCATCCGTTATGGTCATTTATAACGCGGAGCGGTTCGGGCTGTCGCAGCTGCATCAATTGCGCGGCAGGGTGGGGCGGGCCGGACAAAAAAGCTGGTGCTTCCTGTTGTCAGCGTCTGACAGCCCGGAAACTCTGGCGCGGCTCAACGTTTTAAAAAGCACCTCGGACGGGTTCGCCCTCAGCGAGTACGACTTTTCGGCGCGCGGCGCCGGCGACATCTTTTCAGAAAAGCAGCACGGCTCCGGCGGGATAACATATCAGAGTTTCGCCGAGGCAAAGGAGATCGCGGGGCATCTTTTAGAGGACAGTGAATGTTTGAAAGCGCTTCAGAAAGCGGCGGCGGAGGCAAATGACCTGGACGAGATTACTCGGATAACACTGAACTGACGCGCGTCAAGCTTAAAGTATCCTTAAAATTTTGTGCCGCGGTTGTAATTATACGCGGCGGCCGATATAATAAAAAGGCAATTCGCGCAACATAAAAAATAAAGGAAACGATGAATAAATGAGGTTAAGGAAACAATGAATAAATACTCGAGCTGATTTCGGACAGATTTTTGATACAGGTTATAAATTGCCGCCGCGGGCAATGCCGGGGCATTGACAAGGCGGGAATTTAGAAGCTGTACAAAAAGATGCCGAAAGCAGCCGAAAAGGCTTATTCAAAGGAGTTTTCACCATAAAAATGATATAATAACCATATGGAAAAACAGATAGGATTAGGCGAATTATTGCAATCGGGAGCGAAAGCGACACGGAAGCAAAAATTTTTAGCGGATATGGAAAGCATAGTGCCTTTTAAGGAGTGGACTGCGTTAATAGAGCCGTATTATTACAAGGAACGCGCCGACAGGCGCGAGGGTAGAACACGC
>JAVBLK010000040.1:0-60696 GCA_031553565.1 Eubacteriales bacterium | reverse complement strand
CCCGGGGTGCTTTTCACCTTTCCCTCACGGTACTATACTCTATCGGTCATCAGGTCGTATTTAGCCTTAGGAGATGGACCTCCCGCCTTCCCACAGGGTTTCTCGTGTCCCGTGGTACTCTGGATACCCTCTGCCGTACATGCCGTTTCGTCTACAGGGCTTTCACCTTGTTTTGCGTCCCTTTCCAGAAGACTTCAACTACGGTCTGTACGTACGTATAAGGGTCCGAACCCCTTACCCGTTTCCGGATAAGGTTTGGGCTCTACCTCGTTCGCTCGCCACTACTAAAGGTATCGTTTGTTTACTTTCTTTTCCTCCAGGTACTAAGATGTTTCAGTTCCCTGGGTTCCCTTCGATACGACTATTGATTCATCGCATGATACCGCCAAATTACTGACGGTGCGTTCCCGCATTCGGAGATCCGCGGCTCTTTGCTCATTTGCAGCTAACCGCGGCTTATCGCAGCTTATCGCGTCCTTCATCGGCGCCTGATGCCAAGGCATCCACCTATATGCTCTTTGTAGCTTGATCTGTTTTAACGGCTTACTTGCTTCGTCCTGCTTCGTCAAGCTTCAGTTTTCCGACCTCGATGGCCGTTTAAGGCCTATCTCGTCCGTAAAACTTTCGCTTTCCTTGCATAACTCGCAATTAAGCCGTTAAAACTACTGACATTCTTTTTGGGAATGGTTTTCATTTTGAACATACGGCTCAACCGCTTTACAAGTTCGCTTAGTTAAAAGATCTGATTATTTTTTGAAATTGTGTTTTCTTGTTAATTTTGACTCAGCGTAAATCGCTTTGTATTTATGAATTACATAAATTGTATACGTATTACACCAATTTTTTTTTACTTTTACAGTAATATTTGATATACTCGTTCTTTCAAATTTTATATGCAGTTGTCAATGTGCGAACCCAAATCTCAAAAGCGGATAAAAAAGACACCGTTGTAACTTTAGCTAAAAAGTCATCTTTGCGGTGCCAGCGGTATTCCGTTTCCGAATACTTGGTTTGCTTGTTAAGACAGCGAAAGCGCCTTAAAAGCTATTCATTTTGCTGCCCGGTGGCCGAGACCCTCAACACAGCTTACATAGAATAACACATCATAATATGCTTGTCAACACTTTTTTGAAAAGTTTTTGAAAAAATTTTTCGAACATGAGTTTGGCGTTTGCGCCCCCTCATTTACTGGCATCTATACAGAAACTTCAGCACGTTGGAATAGACGCTGCCGCCCGTCCCGGTCACGGATACCGCCGGCTTTTCTCCGGCCTTTAAGACGCAGGCGCCGCGGAATTCGTTTAAGGCAGCCGAGACCTTTTCAGTGACGGCGGCAAAGGAGCCGAACTCTATCGCGCCGCCGCTTTGTTTCATGACTACCTTTTCCGCGCCGATATTGGCCGCAAGGCCGCGTATCATACCGGAATTGATAAGGTTCTGCACGGAGTTGGGCGGATCGCCGTAGATATCCGTCACTTCCTTTATCAGCTGTTCGCGCTCCTTTATATTCCTGAGCGCGCCTATCCTTTGATACAAGCGCATCCTGCCGGCGTCGTCCTCGATATAGCTTTGGGGGATGAACGCGTCAAGGTCCGTCTCCAGCTTGGTTTCGGTCTCGACGGCCTTTGCCGCGCCCGAAAGCTCGCTTACCGCCTCGTTCAAGAGCTTGCAGTACATGTCATAGCCGACCTTCTGCATGTGCCCGTGCTGCTCGGCGCCCAATACGTTGCCCGCGCCCCGGATCTCAAGGTCGCGCATGGCGATCTTGAAGCCGCTGCCCAGTTCGGTAAATTCCATCACGGCGTCCAGCCGCTTGTACGCGCTTTCGGACAGAACTTTCCCGTCCTTATAGGTAAAATAGGCGTAGGCAAACCGGCTGCTGCGCCCCACCCTGCCGCGAAGCTGGTACAGCTGGGCAAGCCCCAGTCTGTCGGCCTCGATGACGATTATCGTGTTGGCGTTGGGCAGGTCGATACCGTTCTCTATTATCGTGGTGGAGATAAGGACGTCGGCGGCTCCCTCGTAAAAGGCGGTGATCGCCTCCTCCAGCTCGCCCTCGCCCATCTGGCCGTGCGCCACGCAGAGCTTTATCCCGCCGCCCAGGATATTTGCAGCGTCGGACGCGAACTTATAGATCGTCTCGACACGGTTGTAGACAATAAAGACCTGGCCGCCGCGCGCCTTTTCGCGGTAGACCGCATCCTTTAACAAGCTGTCCGAATACTCTGTCACGTATGTCTGCACCGGTATCCTTCCCTCCGGCGGGGTTTCCAGCACGCTGATATCCCGTATCCCGGTAAGGGACATATGCAGCGTCCGCGGTATCGGCGTCGCCGTCAGCGTAAGGACGTTGACCTCGTTCTTTAACGCCTTTATTTTTTCCTTATCCTCGACGCCGAACCGCTGCTCCTCGTCCAGGATAAGCAGGCCCAGGTTTTTGAATTTTACGTCCTTGCTTAAAATCCGGTGCGTGCCGCAGACGATCTCGCTGCTGCCCGCCGCAAGGTTTCCGATCGCGGCGGCGTGCTCACGCGCGCTCCGGAACCGGTTCAGCTCCTCGGTGCGGATATCGAACGGGGCGAACCGCTGCTTGCAGTTGTTATAGTGCTGCTGCGACAAGATACTGGTCGGCGCGATGAACGCGACCTGTTTCCCCTCGGCAATCGTTTTGAACGCCGCGCGTAAGGCCACCTCGGTCTTGCCGTAACCCACGTCGCCGCAGACCAGCCTGTCCATGACCTTGCCTTCTTTCATATCGGACAGCACGTCCCGGATACATTTTAACTGGTCCTCGGTCTCCTCGTACGGAAAGCCGTCCTCGAAGGCTTTTAACAACTCGTCGTCGTCCGAATATTTATAACCTTTTAAGCTCTTCCTTTCGTTATATAATTTCAGCAGGTCGACGGCCATTTTCTTGACCGCGGACTTTACCCTTTCCTTGAGCCGGGCGAATTCCGCGCCGCCCAATTTGTTTAGTTTGGGCTGCTGGTCGCCGCCGCCGTACCGGGATAATGACGACATCTGCTCGATCGGGACGTACAGCTTCGCGCCGTCGGCGTAAGAAACCACAACATAGTCCTTTGTCCCCGCGCCCGTGCCGGTCAGCCGGGTAATCCCCTCGCAGCGGCCTATCCCGTGTATATTGTGGACGACATAGTCGCCGACGCGCGCCTCGGTAAAGACGTCGCTGCCCCTGCGCCTTGCCACAGCCGCCTTGGGCTTTGCAATGATCTCGTAGGTCCCTATGACCGCGACCTTGCCGCCGTGCCAGATAAAGCCGCCCTCTAATTCCTGCTGTACGATCACCGCGCCGCGGCTTAAAAGCGGCGGCTTGTCCAGTACGGGAACGCCCTTGCCCGCCTCCAGCAGCCTGTCCTTTATCTCACGGCAAAGCTCCTTATCGCGGCCGCAGATCACCACGCGGTAGCCCGTGTGCGTCCATGCGTCGATATCCCTTGCCAGCGCGTTAAAATCGTTGTGATAACGCAAGGGGGGCGGCGGCCTGAATGAAAAAACCGCGGCGGGCTTGAACAGGTTGTTCTGCGAGGTCAGCTTGTGGCAGGCGAGCCGGCGGAACCCGTCGAACTGCGCTATCACATCCTCTTTCACGTATACCATCCGCGCCGCGGCATCCGCGCCGGCCTTTTCCTTCTCAAACAGCACCTTAAGCCGCGCATTGAACTCGGCGTATTGTCCGTCCAAGCTGTCCCTTACCTGCTTTGCGTCATCGAAAAAGACGACCGCGCCGTCGGGCAGGTAATCGGTAAGCCGCCCGGACGGGCAAGGTTCGCCGTTAAAGCAGTCTGTTGCGGGCGCAAACGCTGTCATGTCCGTTCTTTCGCCCGAGAGCAGGGTGGCCGGGTCGAAATACCTGATGCTTTCGACAGTGTCGCCGAAAAACTCTATTCTGACCGGCCTGTCGCTCTGCGCGGGAAAAATGTCCATGATATCGCCGCGCAGTGAAAAATGCCCGCGCGTCCCGGCAGTTTCCTCCCTGCGGTAGCCGCAGTTGACCAGTGCGGCGGCGATGCTTTGCGGCGCGATCTCGTCGTTTAGTTTAACTGATATGATGTTGCCGCAAAAATCGTCGTATGCGGGAAAACGCTGCATCAGCCCTTCGCAATCGATGACCGCCGCGCGGATCTCCCCCGCCGCCACGCCATAAAGCGCGGACAGCCGCCTATAGAGCCTCTCGCCCGTCCGGTGCTGCGGCAGCAGTACGTCGTCCTTTGCCGCGATATGCGCCGTTTTATCCTTACCGGCCAGCAGCGCAAGCTGTTTGTATGCTTTTTCGGCCGCAAAAAAGTCGGCAGCGACAAACAACACAAATTTTTCTTGAGAAAAAACCGAGGCAAGGTGGTATTTCTGGCCTTGCGACAGCGAAAAAGCCGAGCAGGGCTTCCCCTCCCGGACCGCTTCGATAAGGCAGAGTTCCTCACCGCCGAAATCTTTAATTGTTATCAGCCTGTCAAGCACGTTTTTTTTATGAAATGTTTCTTTTTTTTGACAAAAAAAACTGCCGGAATATACATCCGGTTGATAAAGCGCTGCTACTCCGCCAGTTTCTTAAACGCTTCTTTATATCTCTCCAGTATTTCCTTCGCCGCTGCGTCTATTTTTTCGTCGTCCGTCATTTCTTTTTCAGGTAGTTTCCCGCTCTTCCCGGCTTCTTCTGCGGGCATGATTTTTTTATTGATCTTATCCGCCATTTTTTCTTCCTGCGAAAATTTTGCGTATTTTCAACCTATTTTTTATCCATTATACTTTGCCATCAGGTCTTCGATGGCTGTGAAACTTATAAAATCGATAATCGCGTCCGCGGCGGTCCCGGCGGCTTCCTTAAGGGCTTTTCCGGTTTCCCCGCCCGGTTCCGACAACACATAATCAGCAAGGTCCATATATTCGGGCGGCTTGCCGATGCCTATACGGAGGCGCGGGAATTCCTCGGTATTAAGACGCTGCACGATACTTTTCATGCCGTTGTGGCTGCCTGCGCTGCCCGACGGCTTTATGCGTATCTTCCCCGCGGGAAGGTCAATATCGTCATAAACGACAAGAATTTTGTCCGGCTCCGGCTTGAAAAGCCCGATAAGGCATTTGACCGAATCGCCGGAGAGGTTCATAAAAGTCTCCGGCTTGGCCAAAATCACCTTTTCGCCGCCGGAATAAGCTTCCGCTATCAGCGCCAGCCCCTGCTTTTTCTTGAACTTGACGCCCAAAACCTTGGCCGCGCGCTCCACGGCCATAAAACCCATATTATGATAAGTCCCCTCGTACCGGGAGCCTATGTTTCCGAGTCCGACGATCAAAAACACTTATTTTTCTCTTTTCATATTTGACTCGCCCGCGCACTTATTCGCAATACGCGCAGGAAGGAAAGGTTCCGTTTCGAGCCGCTGCCGCCCGATATGCGCCCTTAAATTATTCGTAGAGCTTTGATACGGGTAGATCCCCATATATACTCTCGATCGCCTCTGCAAATATCGACGCCACCGAGAAGTATTTCAGTTTATCAAGTTTCCTGTCGGTGCGCCGTTCGATAGTGTCAAGGACGTACAGCCGCTTGATGGGCGACGCCTCCAGCCGGTCGAACGCGGGGCCGCTTAATACCGCGTGAGTACAGCAGGCGTTGACCTCCTTCGCCCCTGCGTTCATAAGCGCCTGTGCGCCCTGTACTATCGTTCCGGCGGTATCGATCATATCGTCCACGATCAAGCAGACCTTATCCTTTACGTCGCCGACAATGTTCATGATTTCGACCTGGTTGCTCTTCGGCCGGCGCTTATCCACGATCGCTATCGGCGCGTTGATCTTTTGCGCCATCGAGCGCGCGCGCGCGCTGCTGCCCACGTCCGGCGACACGATAACAAAGTCGTCGGTGACCATACCGCTCTTTATGATCTGCTTACTTAAGACCGGCAGGCCGAAAAGGTGGTCGACCGGGATACTGAAAAAGCCCTGGAGCTGCGGCGCGTGCAGATCCATCGTCAGCACCCTGTCCGCGCCCGCCGCGGTGATAAGGTCGGCGACCAGCCTTGCCGAGATCGGATCACGCGCCTTTGCCTTCCTGTCCTGCCGTGCGTAGCCGTAATACGGCATGACGGCGGTTATACGTCCGGCCGACGCGCGCTTCAACGCGTCGATTATTATAAGGAGTTCCATTAAATTATCGTTGACGGGATGCGAGGTGGACTGTATCACGAATACGTCGCAGCCGCGCACGGTCTCGCCTATATGCACGCTGGTCTCGCCGTCCGAGAACTTTCCGCACTCGATAAGCCCGAGCGGCAGGTTAAGCTTTTCGGCGATCGACGACGCCAGCTGCGGGCATGCGTTGCCCGCAAATACCTTGATCTTGTTTCCGTGTGAAATCATAATTGGTTCTCCTTAGTTGAACTGCGGGCTTTTTTCTTTAAGCCTGCCTGTAAACCAAGCCCGGAAAAGAAAACCGCCCAAAATAAGAAAATATGTTTTACGTTCTCTATTGCCTAAGCTGTTTCCCTCAGACAGAACAAAAGCGTCAATTTTGAGAAAATTGCCGCGTTGCGGTGCGGCTTTGCCGCTCGCTTTTGTTGAACCCGTCGTCTAAATCGCAAAATCTTGCAAGCAATTTTTGACGATTTTTCATAGGGTATAAAAAAAGGTTGCCATAACAGACACCCTTATTTTTCTATTTTCCTGGGCGGCGTCCACGCAGGTTTGTTCACCTGCCTTGCCCTTGCGATCGCAAGGCCGCCCGAAACGTTTTCGTTTATGGTGCTGCCCGCAGCGATATAGCTGCCGTCTTTTATGGTCACGGGCGCGATAATATTACTGTTGCTGCCGACAAACACATTATCGCCGACAACCGTCCTGAATTTATTCTTGCCGTCGTAATTGACAAATACCACGCCGCAGCCTATGTTGCAGCCCTTTCCTATTTCAGCGTCGCCCACATAGGCAAGATGGCTGACCTTGCTGCCGTCGCCGATAACGCATTTCTTCAGCTCGACAAAGTCCCCTATCCTGCAGCCCGCGCCTACCTCTGCGCCCGGCCTTAGATACGCGAAAGGCCCCACTGACGTGCCCGCGCCTACCTTGCATTCGTTCAGCTCGCTGCGCGTTATTTTTGCGCCGCCTGCTATGACGGAATCCTTTATCGTGTTGCTGTTATATAAAACGGCTCCCGACATGATCAGCGTCCTGCCCTTTAAGGTGTTGCCGGGCATTATGGTAACGTTCTTTTCGATCACGACGTCGCCGTCGATAAAGGTGCTGGCCGGGTCTGTGATATAAACTCCGTTCTTCATATGGAACGATAAGATCCGCTGGCGCATAAGGTCGGAAACCAGCGAAAGCTGTTTAAAGTCCGAGGCCGTCAGAAAATCTTCCTCGTCGAAATAGTATGTTTTGGGCGCAAAAACCTTGTCGCAGGTCTTAAGGTATTCCGTATTGAACACCCAGCCGCGCGTAAGGCGGCACACGTTCAAGTGATGGCTGTCTGCGTACTTTAAAGCCTCTAAGAGAGTTTTCCGCTGAAACAGCGGCGTGTCCGAATAGAGCACGACGGTGTAGCGGCTGTTACGGTCGATATACGGCCTGATAAACGGCACGATCTCTGTCACGGCGGGGTCATAAACAAGATTCTGGTAAGGACTGTCCTTAAAAGCAAGGGAGACCCAATTGTGCATAGGCTTGCCGAAAAGCTCCAGCTCGTACGGCTTTTCCATACTGAACGCCGGATTATTGACAAGAAGCACTATGCCGCAAATATTGCCGCCCTCGAAATTTTCCATATCCTATATATAATATCGTTTCGGGACAGAAATGTCAAACCGGTTACCGTACCAAGAGCGATTTTTGAGCTTTCAAAATCGGTGCGGACAACTGTAAGAGTCCTTTTCAGGCACAGCCTGAAAAGTCGAGTTTCGGGGTTTTTTATGTGGCAGTTTTGTTTGGGTTTTGATTTTGCTTGTTGGACTCCCGTTTTTGAGCAAAAAAATCTGTCAAAACCTTGCCGCACTCCTCCGCCATTATGCCGCCTGTGACGGGGCAGCGGTGGTTGAAGCGCGGATCTTCGGGCAGGTTCATAAGTGTGCCGCAGCAGCCGAAACGCGCGTCGTACGCCCCGAAAAAGATGCTGCCTATCCTTGCGTTTATCAGCGCGCCCGCGCACATTGCGCAGGGCTCCAAGGTTACATAAATGCAGCATTCGTAAAGGCGCCAGTCGCCCGCGGCCTTCTGCGCTTTTTTTATCGCAAGCATCTCGGCGTGGCAGGTCGCGTCGCCCGTCCGTTCCTTTTTGTTGCCGGCGCGCGCGATGATGCGGCCGTCCTTTACGATGACCGCGCCCACAGGCACCTCGCCGTATTTCTCCGCTTTCCGCGCTTCCCTTAAGGCCGCCGCCATATAATATCCGGGATTTTTTTCAGCCGGCTGTTTTGCCATTTTTTTATTTCCCCTGTCCCTTATCCTGATGCCTTGATAGCGCCTTGCGCCATTGTGCGCCCGCTATTTTCGAGACAAGCCCGGCCGGGACGATAAAACTCAATGTCCTGAGGAACTTATTGAACGCGCCGGGGACGTATATCGCCTTGTTCTTTCCGGCTTTTTTAATACTCTTACAGGCAACCGTTTCGGGCGGGACCGCCGATTTTTTTCCGAAAAAGCCCTGTACCCTTATCCGTTCTATTATATCGGGGCGGGTCGGGACCGCGCCGGGCAAAACCAGAGTGAACGTCACGCCCGTGCCGCGCATCTCCTCGCGCAAGGCCAGAAAGAAATGATACAGCAGCCTTTTTGAC
This sequence comes from Eubacteriales bacterium, assembly GCA_031553565.1. Taxonomy (GTDB): domain Bacteria; phylum Bacillota; class Clostridia; order Christensenellales; family DUVY01; genus JAVBLK01. The sequence continues at coordinate 51,913 of JAVBLK010000040.1, read as the reverse complement.
GCGCTGTAAAGCGCCATCAGCGGCATACGGAAGTACGCGGAAAGGCTGGCGACCGTGATGATCTGCAGCGGCGCGGAGCTGCCCGCTTCCTTTCTGAGCCTTATCAATTCATTTGTGATTTCAACGGCGGCCTCGCAGTTGACGCGCAGCATTTTTCTGATGCTGTCAGCGGTAAAGCTCTCAAACGGCCCCTCGTCGTCGATACCGGCGACGTTTGCGGCGCGCGTGACGGTTACGCCGCTCTTCCGTATATACTCATAAAGCGAGTCGCGGCTGCCGCTGTCAGCGAGGTCGCAGGAAAAGCAACGGATATCGGTATCGCTGCGGCCGGACAGCCGTAGAACTTCGGAAGCAGCCTCCGACAGCCGCTCCTGCCCCCTGCCGGTAAGCAACAGGTGAAAACCCTGTTTCGCGTACTCAGCGGCAAAGTGCCTGCCGATAACGCCGGTCGCGCCGGTCACAAGCGCGTATTCGCTTTTCTTTACGGGATTATCCATTTTGCGCCTCTTGCGGAATTTTTCTGTCATTCCGCCCTGACATAAGAATTATTTTTCTTTTCCCGGCCTATAGTGGTCGCCCCGCCGTGTCCGGGGTATACCTCGGTTTCGTCGGGCAGAGCGTACAATTTATTGATTATGCTGCTTTTTAAGGCATTGAAGTCGCCGCCGTAAAGGTCTGTCCTGCCCACATCGCCTAAAAACAGCGTATCGCCCGAAAACAGTTTCCCTTCCGTATAATAGCATACGCCGCCCATGGAATGGCCGGGAGCAGTTATCACCCTTATTCCCAGTCCGGGCTCCTGTATTATATCGCCGTCCGAAACGTAAATATCGGGCTTGAACGCGTCGCCACGCTTTGCCGGCGGGCGCGCTATCAGTATTTCATCCGCCGCATGCATATAAATTTTCAGCCCGGCGTCCTGAAATTTCTTTGCCGCGCCGTGGTGGTCGAAATGCCCGTGCGTTAAAAGGACCGCCGCGGCAGTCAGGCCGTTTTTTTCCAGCGCGGCCTTTATCTTCCCGAAGTTCGCGCCCGGATCGATAATAACGGCCTGGCCTTTCTTCCCTGCCAAATAGCAGTTTGCGCAAAGGAAGCCCACGCTGACAATATGGAGCTGAAGCTTATCCATTCTCCCCGCCCTCACTTTCCGCGCCGTTCTTTTTATAAGCCGCCGTTTCTTTCTGTTCCGCCTCTTTTTTGATTTCGCCCCTGACGGTCATTATCCCGGTGAAAACCGCAGCAGCCGCCCCGGCGATAAAGAGGGCTGCGCCCGCGGCGATGCCCCATATCCCCGTCGCCGTCCCGTACATTTCCGGCTGAATAAACATAGCCGCCGCACAGCCTGCGACAAGGCCAAGGATGAAAACGTAAGACGCGGTTTTGAATCTCTTGAAAAGTACCGAGATGATCTTTGCGGCCGCCCAAACGCCTATAATGACGCCTGCTGCAAAGATGCCCAGTATCAATATGCTGTTTGCGCTGCCGAACACGTCTCCGACCGCGCCCACGATCAGCATATAAACGCCCATAAGTTTCAGCATAAACGAGCCGCTGACCCCCGGTATTATCATCGCCACCGCCGCGATAAAGCCCGCGGCCGGCAGCAGCGCATAGTCCCAAAAGCCCATAACGTCCGCCGCCTTCTCCTGCGGCATAATAAATGCAAGCCCTATCACAAGCCCCGCCGCCGAAAGGAACAGCGGCGCGTGCCACGCTGAAAAGCCCGCGGATTTTTGCGCGTTCTCCACGGGCTGCCCGATTTTCTCGATATCGCGCCGCGACTTCCTTTCCCTGCCCGCGCCGATCCTTAACCGGGGATAGATGACACCTAAAAGGTAAGGCAGGCTGCCGACGATCAGCCCGGCGAAAAACAGATTTGTCTGAAGCGGAAAGTGCTTTGCGGAAAGAGTTATTAGGTTCGCAAAGCCGAAAATACCCGCCGCCGCGCCGAGCGCGATCGGCGCAAGGTATACAAAAGAGCGGACAAAATCTTTTTTGCTTTTAAAGAGGTTATTGACGGAAAAAATTATCCTTTCGAATATACCCATTATGACGGCTATCGTGCCGCCGGAAACGCCGGGGATAACGTTGGCGATCCCGAAAACTATCCCCTTGAAAAAATTGACGGCCGATTCGATTATTATGTTTTTCTTTTTACTTTCCAAATCTTCTATCCCTGTTTTACGGCGATTAGCGCGCGCACGATTTTTTGTACAATAATAACAATCCCTGCGGCTATTCGCGCCGCGCAATACCCGCCAGTTCGCGTATGATATGTCCCGCCGCGATATATCCGCAAACCGGCGGAACGTATGAAATGCTGGAGGGCGGCCTTTTCCCCGGCGCGTGCTCCGTTTCCTCCGCCGCCTTACCGCACTCCTCCGAGTACACGGCGGCAAGCCTCTCTATGCCGGCCTTTTTAAGCTCGCGCCGCATGGCCCTGGCCAGCGGGCAGCCCTTAGTTTCATATATATCGCCTATGATAAAATCCGCGTACAGCTTACCGCCCGCCCCCATCGCCGAAATGATGGGCGTACCGGCCTCCTTTGCGGATACCGCCAGCAGCACCTTGTCTTTTACGCTGTCGACCGCGTCCAGCACATAATCGAATCCCTTAAAATCAAAGTCCGCAGCCGTGTCTCTGTTGAAAAATCCTTCGTACGCGGTCAGACGGCAATCGGGGTTTATATCGGCAAGCCGCGCCGCCGCGGCAGCAGCCTTATTTTTCCCCAGCGTGCTGCGCAAACAGAATATTTGGCGGTTTAGGTTGGTAATACTAAAGATATCGCCGTCGACAAGAGTGATTTTCCCGACGCCGGCGCGGCACAGCCCTTCCGCCGCCGCGCCGCCCACGCCGCCCAGCCCGAAAACCGCAACGGAGGAATCCTTAAGCCTTTTCAGCCCTTGTGCGCCGACAAGCGGCTTCGACCTTGTAAGCATTTCTTCCATATTGCTATTGTATCACATTTTCGCCGTGAATCAATTTGCCGCTTGCGTTTTCCGCTAAATATACGTATACTATATACTAGGGAGATATGGTGGTTTTTTAAGACTTCGGAGGGTCAGCTATGGGTAGTAAGATTTGTATTATAGGCTGCGGCAGAGTGGGCGCAACGGCAGGGTTTGTCCTGGCGGCGTCGGGCCTCTGCGGCGAGATCGTGCTTATTGACGAGATGCAGGACAAGGCGCGGGGCGAGGCGATGGATATCGCGCACGCCAGCGTGATCGTGGACACGGTGGTAAGGGCGGGCGACTACGCGGATATTGCGGACAGCAGCGTCATTATTTTCGCGGCGGGCGTGGGCAGAAAGCCGGGCGAAAGCCGCTTTGACCTGGCTGTAAAGAACGTCACGATCGCGCGTTCTGTCGCAGAAAACATCAAGAAATATTATACAACGGGCGTCGTGCTGGTCGTTACGAATCCCGTTGACGTCGTTACATATATCATGACAGAAGCGTTGGGCCTGCCTAAGGGCCGGGTAATCGGCACCGGCACTACTTTGGACACGGCGCGGCTAAAGGACGAAATCTCCAAGCACTTCAAGGTGGACAAAAGCGACATTATCGCGTGCGTTATGGGCGAGCACGGCGACTCCGCCGTCCCGATCTGGAACCTTACCAGCATATACGGCATCAATATTGCGGACTATGCAAAAACCGTCGATATGCCGTTCGACGATTCGGTGAAGTCCCTGCTGCTTAACCGCACCAAGGCCGCGGGCGCGGATATCATCGCGCTGAAGGGCGCGACTTATTACGGCATCGCCGCGGGCATACTTAGCGTGTGCAAGGAAATTCTGCATAATACCAACGCCCTCCTCCCCGTCAGCGCGAAATTAGAGGGCGAATACGGCCTGCGGGATACGGCGATAAGCCTGATAGGCGGCGTCGGGAAGAACGGCCTCAACCGCTTCCTTACACCCTTCATCGGGCAGGAGGAGATCGCCCTTTTAAAAGAGTCGGGTATAAGAGTGGAGACGGAGATCAAGAAGCTTTTGTAGGCGTCCGGAGATTTTTTTAGCACTATTTGAACCCTGCATAATTTTCTGCAACGGTTACGCCCGGAGCATTTGTTTCCGGGCCTTTTCTTTTGAATGCCGTGGCGGCGAAACCGCATTTATCCCGTTAAATTTATAAATAAAAACCATTCATATATGATATACTAAAGAAAAAGGGAAGGGAGTTGTATCGCTGTGTTAGAACAGAAGATTCTTGTTGTTGTCGATTATCAGAACGATTTTGTCACCGGGTCATTAAAGGTCCCCGGCGCCGCCGGCATCGAGGGCGCGGTGGCCAAACGCATAAACGACGCTTATGCAAACGGCGACCAGGTGATTTTCTTGAAGGATACCCATCCCGCCACATACCTTAAAACCTTAGAGGGCAAAAACCTGCCTGTCAAGCACTGTATTGTCAGCACCAAAGGCCATGCGCTCTATGGGGCAGTCGCCGCCCTGGAAAACAAAAACGGCAGTATGACGATCGAAAAAATGCAGTTCGGCACACTGGAGATCCCCCACAGGCTTAAGACCGCGCAGATCATCCCCAAGGAATTCGCGCTTATCGGAGTCGCGACCGATATCTGTGTTATCAGCAACGCGCTGATATTAAAATCGCAGTTCCGCGAAACGCCGGTCAAGATCTTCCGCGACGCATGCGCCGCCACCTCGGCCGAGGCGGAGGCCGCAACGTATAAGGTCGCCGCATCCAACCATATCGCCGTCGAATAGGATCCGCCGCGCCGCGGCATTTAACTTCGAACGCAAGAGCCGCCGCAAAATCTTTGCGGCGGCTCGTTTTTACATCTGTTTTTTAAAGCCGGGCTTTTTATATCCCGCTTACCGAAAGCGTCAGCGCCGACGGGTCTGCGTTCGTGAAGCTCTTTTCGCATTTGATTTTATTGAACGCATCCGCAACGGCTTTGCCGATGTTCTCGCTAAGGCCTGCCGCAGTCAGGCTTTCCCCGCCGCCGGTCAGGGACAAAAGCGCACTGATCAGTTTCCCGCTCTGTTCCTGTGTAAGGTCATTGACCGAAAGGCCGCCGCCGGCCGCCGAGCATGCCAAAGTATCGTGTTTTTGTTCGGGCGGGGCTTCGGTTCCGTCCGTTATCGTTATGACGCTTTCAGACGTGATATATGCCTTTTCCGCGCCGATAATGAACGCAAAGGCGCCCAGTTTTTCCCTTAAAATATCAAGCGGCAGACTGAACGTAACGGTCATCTTGGCCGTGCGGCTGTCCTGATACTCAAAGCGTATCTGCTCGATCATTATTCCTTCGATACCTATATTGAGTTCGGTCAGCCCCTTTAACAGCGCCTTATTCAAAAGCGCGGCAAGCTCGCCGCCGGTAAGCGACACACTGGGATTCTCGGGGACAGCCGCCAGATCGACTTCGCCCGCGAACAGCTTATCGATATCGATATTCCCGTCAGCATCCTTCGGGAAGCCCAGATCGATCAGCTTGCCCTCGGCGCTCTCACCGTTTTCCGTGTTCGGGACCGAATCGGGGTTAATGAACTTGCCTGTGTCCGGATCATCCTTCAGCAGCCCGTAGATATCGAAAACATCGCCCCAGGAATTTGCGCCTATGTCAATGAATTTTGCGCCGTCACCGATATATTGGCTGATAAAATAGTTGCCGGCAAAATATCCCGCGACGCCTAAGATCACGACGAACGCAAGCATCGAAAACAAACAGCCGCAACATCCTTTCTTTCTTGCCATATCTTTTACTCCCTTGCTTCTTTTTTGACCCGCCCCGCAACTAAATGCGTTCCTGACCGCTCATGGATGCCGCCCCGGCGTTCCCGCCGGCGATCCGGTGCCGATAAAAAAAGCCGTTATCCTGTATACTATCTGTATACATTATAAGATAAACGGCCTTAGTTTGCAATATCAGGGGGATTAAGATTGGATTAAGAAAGAACTGACTGGCATAGGATCGATAAGCGGTTGCTTAGTGCGGACTGACTTTCTACCAACATCAGCATAGTTATACAGCCGCCGGGGCAAGCATCATCTTAATGGCCGCCGGCTTTAAGGTATCGCCGGAGGCGTGCTCTAAAAAGCTCTTTTCACCGCCGAAGTTGTTTACCGCGTCCGTCAGCATCCCCGACAGCTTTGCCACAAAGCCTTCGGCGGTCATCTCTTCCCCGCCGCCGAATGCGCCGAGGACCGCGTTTATGACGCTTGCCGACAGCTTGTCGCTTAAATCGTTGACCTTGATGCTTTTCCCTGCCGCAGGCGAGCTCGTCATCTTATCGTTGCCCGGCTCGGCGGGCGTAAGCAGGTCGCCCTTTGTCACGCTCATGTGCGAATAACAGGTAATGTATATTTTGTCTGCTTTTATAAGGAACGCGGCCGGCCCAAGGTTTTCCTGCAAAGCCGCAAGCGGAACGCTGACGGTAAGCGCGATACCGGCCTCAACATCGCTTTCCTGCGCTATTTGCACCTGCTCCATCTTAAGTCCGGAGAACGACTGCATTGATCCAGCCCCCGAATCGAGAGCCATATTTACTATCGACGCGATCTCGGCGCCCGAAAGCTCGATCTCGCTGATACTGCCGGCCGAAAAGTCGATGTCCCCTGAAAGTATCTTCCCTATGTCCAGCTCGTCGGTCGGATTGCCGTCTCCGTCCAGGACCATCGGGAATCCGAAATCCTTCAGCTTCCCGGTCGCGCTCTCCTTTGCCTCCTCGCTGGGCGCACTGGCGCTGTCAATGATCGCGCTCATATCCGGCTCCTTCCCGAACGCGGAGAACAGCCCGAACACCTCCTGCCAGTTATGGACGCCCAACGGCATAACTGTGCCGCTTTCGCCGAAAAAACTGTTTATCGCGTAATTCCCGCCAAAATATACGCCGCCGATCAGCACAGCGAACGTAAATATTATCCCCATAAAGAAGCCCATACAGCAGCCGCTTTTTCTTCTTGACATTGTTTTATCCCTTGTAAACTTATTTTTTACTAATTGTTAAATATGTGTTAATAATTTATGTAGATATTTTATCATACTTCCGCGGCATAAGCAACTGTTTCGTTTGAGGAACCAATGAATAATCCGGCATAATTTACAGCGGCGTCTTTTCCGCCTGGAAATGTATTCTTTTAATGCAGGGGTCTTGCGATGCGCCGCGGATATGACATATATAGTAAATCAACTTAAAAACCAGTTTCAGGTTCGAGCAGATTTTTGAGGATTAAACGGGATAAAAGCGGAGCCTTTATTAGAAATAAAGGCGAGCAGTTTATACCGTTTTATACCAAATAGATACCGAAGATGAGCTGGTTTTAAAGTTTGTTTACTATACATATTGTCCCCAAAAACCACAGGAAAAAGCCGCGGTAATTTTAAGCTTTACCGCGGCTTTAAAGGAGGATGGAGGTAATATATCGGGTTTATAGGTCAGCCTTTTTTGCCGGCTTCCTTTGCGGCTTTCTTCGCCTCTGCGGCGGCGCGCTTTTCGGCCTGTGCCTTTTGATACCTGCTTTCCTCGGCCTCATAGTCAAGGCCTTTCTTTTCACAGCGCAAGCGCAGCTCCTCTTTCCTGGCCACGTCGGCGATGCGGTCGGCCTCGGCCTGCTCTATTTTAAGCCTCTCGGAAGGCTCGACCCATTCTCTACCTTGTGCAAGCGCTTCTGCCTTCTGCCGCTCTATAATGGCTTTTTGGTCATTTTTAAGATTCTTTTCAACAGTAAAGAACAGCAGCAATATCGCGGCTATCGCAAAGGCGGCCGTTCTTACCCATACGTAGCTGGCGACGATAGCGTTTTGCACGGCCTCCGGCTGATCAAAGTAAACAATGTTCGCCTTGTCGGCGTCGTCCGGCTTGATATATCCGGTTGCGCCCATAAGCCCGCTAAACACCGCTATTGCGATCGACGTCATGATTGCCGCGATCAGGCTGTAGATAGACATCGTAAGCCCGTCGCAACGGAAACCGTTTTTTGCCTCTATATGGTCGAGCTCGTCTGAAATCATCGCAAGCGCCATATAGCACACGGGCGCGGCGCCCAGGCATTGCAGCGCGATACCGATTGCCACAATGATAAAATTCGTCGCGAATATCCCTGCCAGCACACCGCCGGCCGCGCCCAGAAACAAGCCTGCGACCGCCAGATTTTTCTTGCCGAATTTATTTGAAAGCGGCCACACCAGCACTACCGCGATCGCCATAGGTATACCGCCGGCAACGCCGAGTACGAACGCGGTAAAGCCCCAGTCGCCGCCTCCGGTGCCGGCCACATAATCATAAAACGTTATAGAGGCGTTTTGCACCGCTCCGCCGATCTGGATGGCGAACCAGGCCACCATCATAAGCCACCACGTCCTGGATGCCGCAACCGCCTTAAGTTGTTTCTTAATCGAGATTTTTTCTTTAACGACGCCCAGCTTGAAGTCTTCCTCGGTGACGCGTTCACGCGTAAAATAATACTGGAGCACACACGTTAAGAAAGTAAAGATCGCCACCGCAAGCATTGCGAGAAACCAAAGCGTCCGGTCGGTTCTGAGGAAACCGTATGCAAGCATCGGAAAGATCATCGCGCCCCCGCTTGTCGCGGCAAGCGTCGCCATGTTTACCGCTGATGCAGGCAGCCCGCGCTGCTTGCCGTTCCGCGTCGAAACGGGAACCAAAGTGCTGGTCGCCGTATTGTAAATAGGAAACGCGACGGCGTAAAACACGTTGTATGCAACGGCGAACCATATCATTTTCCCTATTACGTTTTCAAACGGCACTATAAACATTAAAACGCCGGCGACGGAAAGGGTAAGCGCAGACAATAATATCCAAGGCCGCGCCTTGCCCTGCAACGTCTTGGTGCGCTCTACCAGCTGCCCCACCAACAGGTTTCCGGCAATAATAAATACGATAGACAGCAGCGGCAGCAGCGTTAAAAACAGGTTGATGGCATCCGACTCCGCGCCGAACAGCACGTCCTGCGTATACCTTGTCATAACTCCTGCCAGAATACCGCTTGATAAAAGTCCGCCTAACGGTCCTAAAAAATAACCGAACAATATCTCCGGCAGCTTGACGTTCGCCGAGGTGATCCTTGTCCGCGTCAGCGGCGAATTGAAAAAACCTTTCTTTTCTTTACCCGGTTCCATTTCTACCTTTCCTTTCTGCTTAATATGCCGGCAACAGTTTCCATCCCGACGTTGCCGCTTTATAATTATTATAGCCCGATTATACAGATAAAAAAAGGTGTTTTCAAGTATATTTCCTAGAATAATGTTTTTTTAGCGCAACCTTCGTTTTTCGGAAAAATCTTATGCGTTCTGCAGGTTTTCCATCCACCGTCTGTGCGGAAAAAAGCAAAAAAACGACAGCGTGCTGCCGCTGCCGTTTTTTCGCCCAGCGTTATACTGCGACAAATATCATTGTCTTCCGGTACGCGCCGCAAAAAGCCCCAGTTCTTTTTCGAATGCGCCGAGCTCGGTCTTCTCGTCTATGACCACCAGCTCTGTGCCGGTGAGTTTCGCAAACAGCCGGATATCGTCCGTGTCCAGCGCGGTCGATACCACCGCGTGATGCGCGCCGCCCGCATATATCCACGCGGCCGCGCCGGTGGAAAAGTCAGGCAGTATCCGCCACATCAGCCTTGCGACCGGCAGCTTAGGCATTTCCTCGGGCTGCTTTACTAAATCGACCCTTGCGCAGATAAGCCGGAACCTGTCACCCATATCTACCATCGAGACCGCAACGCCCTTGCCCTCGATCCCGTCGAACACCAGCCGCGCCGGCGCGGCCTTGCCGCCTATCCCCAGGGGGTGCACCTCTATTTTCGGCTTGTTTGCCGCAAACACGGGCGAGACCTCCAGCATATGCGCCGCCAATTCCAGCTCCTCCCCTTCCGTAAGGTCATAGGTATAGTCCTCGATGAAGCCGGTCGCGCCCTTCCTGCCCTCGGCCATCTTGCACATTACCGCCATCATCGCGCTTGTCTTATAATCCCCCTCCGGCCCGAAGCCTATGCCCCGCGCCATCAGGTTCTGCACCGACAGGCCCGGCAGCTGTTTCAACCCGTGCAGATCCTGAAAGGTGTCCGTAAACGCGCCTATGTTTTCGCGCGCCAGGAATTTCTCCAGTGCGGCCTCGTATTTTGCCTGCTCGGCGACCGCCGCGGCGTCATCGGTGTTCATAGTATATTTTGACGCGTACTCGGAAAGCTTCTTCCCGACCTCTGCGGGCGTTATCTTTTCGATGATATCGACCAGATCGCCTAGCCCGTAATAGTTTACGTTCCAGCCGTAACGGATCTCGCTCTCTACCCTGTCGCCGTCGGTCACCGCGACGTCGCGCATATTGTTGCCGAACGCCGCGACCCTTAAGGTTTCCGAAAAATTGATCGCGGCGGCAACGGCGGCAAACCTTTTTATCTTGTCCGTAACGGCCTTGTTCTTATAATAGCCTGCGGCGACCTCGCGCTTTATCCCCATGCGCGCGCAGATAAAGCCGAACTCGCGGTCGCCGTGCGCGGACTGGTTGAGATTCATGAAATCCATATCGATAGTGGCATAGGGCAGCTTTTCGTTGTACTGGGTATGCAGATGCAGCACGGGCTTATGAAAGTTTTTCAGCCCGCGTATCCACATTTTTGCCGGCGAAAAGGTGTGCATCCAGAAAATAGCGCCCGCGCAATCTTTGTCCGACGCGGCCTTAACGCACACATCGCGCGCCTCGCCGCTGTTGCGCACGGCAGGCTGCCATTCGACGGACGCCGCGCCCGAAAGCGCACTGTCCAAAAATGAAGCTATCTCCCTGCTGTTTTTTGCGACCTTCTTTAAGACCTCGTCGCCGTAGAGATCTTGGCTGCCTGTGATAAAATAAAGTTTTTTCATATTTTTTCCTTCCATAAAATATCCGGATATGATCCGCCTTCCAAATAATACTATTCTTTGCCGCCGGGGCGCGTCTGCCCGTAATATGCGTCCTTGCCGTGTTTGCGGAAATAATGCTTGTCGAGAAGATATCCTTGGGCAGGCTGCGCATTTTTATCCAGCGCCTCCGTGTAGTACGCCATTTGGGCGACCTCCTCCAGCACAGCCGCGTTCTCCGCCGCCTTGCCGGGCGTTTCTCCCCATGCAAACGGCCCGTGATTCGCCAAAAGGCACGCCGGGATCTCCATGATATCCTTGCCCGAAAACGCCTCGTTTATCACGCGCCCGCTGTTCTTTTCATATTCCGACTCTACCTCTGCGCGTTTTAAGGCCCGCAAACAGGGTATGGCGCCGTGAAAATAATCGGCGTGCGTTGTCCCGTACGGCAAAATCTGCCTGCCGCTCTGCGCGAACGCCGTAGAAAACGTCGAGTGCGTGTGGACGATCCCGCCTATTCCGGGGTGCGCAAGGTAAAGCTCCAGATGCGTCGCGGTATCGCTGGACGGCCGTAATTTGCCCTCGATTACCTTGCCGGTATAATCCACAACGACCATATCCTGCGCCTTCATTTTGTCGTAAGATACGCCGCTGGGCTTTATGACGACCAGTCCGCTTTCGCGGTCTATGCCGCTGGCGTTGCCCCACGTCAGGACCACCAGCCCGTATTTTACAAGGTCAAGATTCGCCTTGTATACCTCTTCCTTTAATTTTTCCAGCATCTGGCCCTCCTTCCCGGATTTCTTCCTAGAGGCATTCAGCCGCCGCCCTTTCGGCCTTAAGCCCCGCCTTGTACCGCTCCATAAATCTGTCAAAACTTTCCGTGTCGCTCTTGCGCGGTTTTATGACCGAAGCCTTTGCGTTCTTGAAAACGCGGCTGTTCAAAAACCCCGGCAGGCTTTCACCGCCGCTGTCCGCGGCATAAGCCGCAAGCAGCGCAATGCCCCACGCGCCGCCCTCGCCCGCGTTCTCCATGACCGTGACCGGAGCATTGACCGCCGCGGCCATCGCCCGCTGCCCCGCTTCCTTTGTTTTGAAAAAGCCGCCGTGGCCGCAGATATTCGCTATCCCGATATTTTCCGGCTTTAAAATTTCCATACCTATCCTGAGGGTCGCAAGCGCGGAATAAAGCTGCGTTTTCATAAAATTGGCCAAAGTAAACGCCGCGTCCGGCTTCCGCGCAAACAGCGGCCGGCCTTCCGAAAGGCCTGTTACCGGCTCGCCCGAAAAATAGTTGTAGTTCATCAGCCCGCCGCAATCCGCGTCACCTGACAGCGACGCCGTAAAAAGCAGGATCATAAGCTTGCCTTGCGGGATATCCGCACCCGCTGCCTTGATTACCTCGTTAAAAAGCCCCGCCCACGCGTTTATGTCCGAGGTGCAGGTATTGCAGTGCACCATCGCCACGGGCATTCCGTCGGGAGTGGCGACGATGTCTATCTCGGGATAGACCTTTTTAAGCGGCTTATCCAGTACCAGCATCGCAAAGACCGAGGTGCCCGCCGAAACGTTGCCCGTTTTCTGCGCCACACTGTTTGTCGCGACCATGCCGGTGCCCGCGTCGCCCTCCGGCGGGCAAAGGAGCGCGCCGGGCATTAAATTCCCGGACGGATCCAAAAGGAGCGCGCCCTCTTTGGTCAGCGTCCCCGCGTTTGCGCCCGCGCATGACACTTTAGGCAAAATATCCTTTATCCTGAATTGCGTAAAAGGGCCGCGCGCCTTTATAAGCGCGTCAAATTTTTCCAGCATATCCGCGTCGTAATCGTTTATTCTGCAATCTAACGGGAACATGCCGGACGCCTCGCCCGTCCCGACCGTCTTTATCCCGGTAAGCTTCCAATGCACGTACCCCGCAAGGGTCGTCATATAGGAAACATCCTTAACATGCTTTTCGCCGTCTAGCGCCGCCTGATAAAGGTGCGCTATACTCCACCGCTGGGGGATGTTGAAGCTGAACGCCTGCGAAAGCTGCTCGGCCGCGCGGCCGGTCGAGGTGTTCCTCCATGTCCGGAAAGGGACCAGCTGTTTCCCGTCCTTACCGAACACAAGATAACCGTGCATCATCGCGGAAAAGCCCGCCGCCCTGATCTTCGTTAGGGTGACGCCGTACTCCTTTTTTACCCCGGCCGCCATTTTTTTATAAGCGTCCTGCACACCCGCCCAAACAGCCTCCAGCGGATACGTCCATACCCCGTCCTTTAACTCGTTTGCCCACTCGTGGCTGCCTGCGGCCAAGACCGAAAAGTCCTCGCCGATAAGAACGGCCTTTATCCGCGTCGAGCCCAGCTCCATCCCCAAAACGGCTTTCCCGTCCGCTATATATTTTGATGCATTATCCATAATAGAATTTTAACATACTGCCGTACATAAAAAAAGACTTTTTTTGCTGAGTTACGGACATTTATTAACCTTTGTGATATAATCAGAATATTACAGTACAGGCGGTGGCGCAAAAATGCTGGCGCAGCATGAAATAAGACGGTATCAAAACGGCGAGCTGGTCTGGGCGGGTAAGTATAAAAACCTTACCAACCTGCCGCATTGGCATTACGACGGCGAGCTTATCTATTGTGAAAGCGGCGCGGCGACAGTTGCCGCAGGCAATAAAAATTATAAGCTGTCCGAAGGGATGTCAATGTTCATCGCGCCCAAAACCGTTCACCACATCCGTGCGGATAAGGGCGCGATCCTTTCCTTCCTGCTGTTCGACCAGAGCCTGATAGTATCTTTCACCGCCTCGGCACGGCTGGAAAATCCGCTGCTGAAAAACGCCTACGGCATACCCGGAGCGATCGGCGACGTGTTATCCGGCCTTATGCAAAAGCCGCCTTTCTATCAGCCGGCTGCAAACTGCAAGGCCGTGCTGCTGCTTTGCGAGATCTTCCGCGGCGAACAGCTTCTTTCCGCCCTGCCGCCCGAAAAGCGCGCCGCAAAGCAGTACAGAAAGCTTTTGCAGGAAATCGACGGTAAATACGCGTTTTTCACCTTTTCTGACGCGGCCCGGTTTATGAGCATGAGCGAGCCGTACTTTTCCAGGTTTTTCAAAAAGCATACCGGCATGCCGTTTTCGGACTATCTGAATTACGTCAAAACCGAAAAGGCCGTGGCCATGATCTCATGCGAACCGTCGATGAAAAAGACAGAAATATCCCTGCAATGCGGCTTCGACACCATCAGGAACTTCAACCGGGTGTTCAAAAAACTGACCGGCTACACTCCGAAAGACCTGCCGCCGGATTTTGTGTTCTTCAATACGCAAAGATACGGAGGGGATGAAAATAGCGGAAAAACCGGTTTCGACCCGACCGGGGAAGGGTCGGAATTGGTATGAGCGGGTTTTTGCGTCCGCTGCAATGAAAACAGAAAGCGGATCGAAAACCGGTCCGCTTTCTGTTTTTATACGGAGATGTTTTTTAAAGATACATTGGATAAATTCAGCGTTACCTTAATACCGCGCCGCCGCCGGCCGCTCTCCCTTGACCGGTTTCATGAACGCGGCCGCTATGCACGCTGCGATCGCCAGTACATAAAACCCGATCGCTATAAAGTAAACGGTCATAGCGTGGACAGATATCGGATTCCTGTCCAGGCTGGTGAACAGGACATACCCCATCGACACAGCGCGCGAGATAAGCGTCAATACGATCGCGAGTGATAACAGGCCGACAATTATCAGATATAACGCCGCAAGATACGATTTATCCCCCACGAACTGAAGCGCCGTCATAAGCGCGATACAGAGCGCGATCGCTCCTATCGTGCACCATATAACTGATGCCTGCCTGTCGGAAAAGTACGCGCCGTTAGCGTTTGCCGAGTAAATTATCAGGCCTATAATCATAAATACTGCTGAACCGGCGAGTACATAAAACGCAACGCTTTGCCTTTTAAAAAAATCTATAATCATTTTCTATACCTCCTTTCTTCCCAATACGCTGCCCGCTACATATAAGGCGGCGCAGACAACAAATAATGATGCGCTGACAGCGATCGCTGCCGTATACGCGTCACGCCACCATGTACGCAGCCTTACCTCGCGCGATGTGGAATTGATCCCGTTCATATAGTTGCTGTTGACGACCGTATAAAGGATTGTATGGAGCGCTTCCCTGATACAGCCCATAAGCTCCTCGTCTTTTGTGACAACGTCCTCTTTCCAATATGATGTCCAGGCGGCGTTTAGAGAATTTGTGTCCAAGGTGCCGGAGCTGGCGATAATTGATTCTTTAAGCGTCATATAATAAGGCCCGTTGATCATATCCGTAACTATATAGCCGTTGAATCCCCATTCGCCCCTTAATATTTTTCTCATCAGTCCTATTGATGCATTCGCGTACGTCGCGCCTATCCGGCTGAACGAAGTCATCGTGCCCAAGGCTCCGCCCTCGAACGCTATCTGATATCCTCTCAACTCTGTTTCGCGCGCTTTCTGCTCGGTCATAAACTGGGCAAGCGCGGCGCGGTTAGACTCCTGCGGGTTGAAAGCGAAGTGCTTCGGCGACATTATCATCCCTTTCGACAGCGCGCCTTTACAAACATTGCTGCCCAGATGCCCTGTCAATATCGGGTCTTCGCTGTAATATTCGTGGTTTCTGCCGTTGTAAGGCGTACGGTGGAGATTCATTCCGGGCGCCCACATAAATGAGGTGCCGCCCCAGATCCCGTCGTTGCCGAACATTACGCCGTTTTCGTAAGCCAGTTCCTTGCTGAACGTTGCGCCGATCACTACTTCAGTAGGGATAACTCTGGCGTTATAGCCCTTATTAGGGTCGGTGGAAGTCGCCGAATTGTCCAGAAACCAAGGCGAACCGGACCTGGAATTTGCCGCAAGGCTGCCGTTTAAGCCCATCGGCCCGTCGTTGACCCCGACTTTTAACAATCCGATCGAAGGCATCGGTATCAATTGATTCTGTCCCCTGACTACAAAATCCATCGCTTCGGCCAGCGACACCTGATCCAGGATGTCCTCCCAGCGGTCGTCCTCGAACGACGCCCCTTTCATAGAGGCGATATTAAGTCCGTTTTCCTTGCCGAACGTTACTTTTTTGGGGTCGCCGCCCGTCTTGATCTCATATGTGTCGTTCTTGAGCTGCTTGATCAGCTTTTCATTTGCCGTTATCGGGACGGCAGTGGGGATCGCGGCGTTTGTACCGTATGTTTTCGGCCAGGTCTCCGTCCATTTGTTCCTGCTGAGGTAGGTTACGGTGCCCGGAAGATAATAGTTCAGGTCGGAATCCTCAAGCTGGTTCGTGACCTTGACTTTTGCCTTCGAGGTCGAGAAAGTTGTCGTATCTGCCGCCCACGTCCATTTGTACGCCTTATCGGCGTCGCCCGCGGCGTCCATGCCGTTCGATGTCGTTTTGCCCTGCTTGGCCAGGATATTATTCATCGCCTCGTGCGAGCCGTTCCCGATCGCGAAATAATAATCGCCGCCGTCGATGATATACGTCTTGGCGTCCTTGGCGTCATAACTGGCAAGGTACTGCATGTCGACGTTTAAGGTGACCTGCTCGGACTTGCCGGGCGCGAGAAGCCCTGTTTTTTCAAAATCGAGCAGCTGCACAGCCGCTTTCTCGACCTTAGTCGTCCCGTGGATATACGGCGCCTGCGCATAAAGCTGCACGACGTCCTTACCCGAATGTTTCGTGCCGGTATTTTTAACTGTCACTTTTACCGTCGCGGTCTTTTTGTTGCTGGCTATATTTACGCTGTCCAAAGTCTGCGAAAATGTAGTATATGACAGGCCGTATCCGAAAGGATAGGTGACCTCGCCGGCGTAGCTCCAGTCGCCCTCATAGCTTCCGGTTTTTCCCGTTGTCGATGCCGCGCCGCCTTTCCCTGTAACGATGTCGTTATAACGTGTCTCGTAATATTTATAGCCTACGTATATGCCTTCCGCTTCGACAATCAGCCAGTTACCTCTGTAGTCGGCTGTTGCGGTAGGAACGTTCTGTATTTCCGCAGTATTAGCAAACTGCATTATCCCGAAATTCTGCATTGCCGGCGATGACGTAGAATTCGCTGCATAAATATCCGAGATGTGTCCGGACGGGCTTACATCGCCCTTCAAAATGTCGGCGACGCCTAAAAAGCCCATGCTGCCGGGCGCACCGACCCACAGTATCGCCTGCACCTTCGGATCGGCCTTGATCTCGCCTATCTCCATCGCCGAGTCGCTGTTTACCAGCACTATAACCTTGGAGAAATTATCGGTTGCAAGCTTGATAGTAGCCTTCTCTTCCGCCGTAAGCCCCAGGATATTTCCCGAAGTGGTAGCCAGCGTTGTGCCTCTCGACCCCGGGAAAAAATCGGCGGCCTCGGTGCTGGGGCGACCGATGAATACTATCGCGGCGGCGTTGTACTCGGCAAAACTGGTGCGGAACGCCGCGTTTTTCGCCTCCAGCGCGGCGACAGAAGGCTCGTTAACAGTATCGTATTTTGCCTCGTTTACGACCGTCTGAAAGCTGTTAGACAGCCTGCCCGCGTCGGCAAAAGTCGCGTACAGCGCGGTCATCGTCGGATTGACCGAAAAACCTTTTTGAGTAAACGCAGCCGCGGGCGGGATATTCTGCGCCTCCAATGGAGTGCTGCCTATGACTCCGCCGTACTGCGGGGTTTTGCTGCGGATGCCCAGCAGCGTGATTTTCGCCCCCTGCGCGAGCGGGAGCGTATTGCCCTCATTCTTAAATAGCACCACGCCTTCCTCGGCCAGCTTTTCAGCAAGCGCCTTGTCCGCGGCGACCAGCTCATCCGAAGTGCTGTAATCGGCCTTGAAATTGTAGGGATCGGCTCCCTCGATTTCTTCCGACACTATTTGCGAGCTTCTCGTCCCTAAATAGTCGTCAACCATGATTCTGTTCCCGGGCGTCTCCAGTATGACCGCGGCGCCGATTGCAAGCGCCATAATAAACGCAAATACCAACGCAAGCCCGCGCCAGACCCGGTTCATTGTGTTAGACCACATCTTGTTTCCTCCTGATCAATTGTTTTGTCGGTCCGACCTTTTATACCGGAATGCTCCGGGTAAAAGTCGTTTAAAAAAGAAAATCTACTCGCTCCGGATCTAGCCGGCCCCTTGAAAAGCGGTATGATCTTTTCCCTAATACATCTAGCTTTTCTCAAATCACAAAAAAAATACTAAAGCGAACGGCCAAAATAAAGAAAATAAAAGAATAGAAAAGTTTTCTGCCTGAAAAATACTTGCTTAAAATTTATCCATTAATCAGCCTTTACTTAAACGCTACCTAGTATGGAAAACTTAAAAAACCGCAAAAAAAGTGGCTTTGCCACGTTTATCAAGCCGCGGCTTTCAATATTTTCTACTACGATTTTTCCTAGGATACAAAAAAAGCAATGCGGACATTTTGTCCGCATTGCATAAAAAAATCATTAGACTGCCGGGAAACTCGCCGTGAAAGTAAGCTTACTCCGCCGCTATCTCCGCCACCGCATTCCCGTACGGGCTGCTTGCCGCTACCGTGACTTTGCCCTTGCCGTCCGGCCGTATGATCGCAAGCGCCTCGCCGTAATAGGCCTCCGTCCAGGCGTTTTTATAGCCGTCCGTATTGTACGGGCAGGCGTGGCCCAATCCCAAAAGCGTGCCGTTTTCGACCTTGACCTCTATCTTGCCGTGAGTGCGCGGGCGGACCAGCCCGTTCTCGTCCGTGTACCGGAGCCTTACGTAGCACAATCCGTCCTCCGCCGAAACTATTTTATCCTCGGGAACAAGCGACAACTTTGTTGCCTTTTCTGCAGACTTCAGCGAGCACCTGGCTATTTCCTTGCCCGCCTCGTCATAGCTTACCGCCGTCAGCTCGCCCGGCTGGAACACGACCTTAAAGTCGGCAAAACAATCCTTTTTCTTTATCTTCTTTTCGGCCAGCTTATTCCCGTTTAAAAACAGCGCGGCCTTATGCGCCTTTGCATAGACCTCGACTATCGTCTCGCGCCCTTCACGGCCGTTCCACGCCCAGCTCTCTATCGCGTTGGACGCGCGCCACGCCGACGGCGAATGCTTTTGAAAGGCGTGATCCACGGGCACCACCGCCATGCGGATCTTGTCCAGCTCGAACGCTACCCTTGTATATGCGCTTTCGCCGCCGCCCTTGCCGGTTATATCCAGCTTGCCGCTGCCCGCGGTCAGCCAGCCGAAGCTCCTGGTAAAATCCTTTGCGTAGTTCCTGTATTCCCACGCGCCGATGCCCGCCTCGCCCAAATAGTCCATGCCCGCCCACACAAAGTCGCCGATGAGCGCAGGGTGCTTTTTCGCAAATTCATAGAATTTATATGCGTCCGTGCAGAAGGTCTCGCTGCCCAAAATAACGCGGTCCGGGTACTTTTTGACGTCCTTCTTATTGCGCATAATGCCGTAGTTGTAACCGGCCACGTCAAGCTTTGCAAAAGCGTCGCGGGTCCTTCTGTCGCTGCCGCCTAAGGTCGCGCCGATCTTCATTACCTTATCGCCGAAGATCCCGGCAAGGTTGTTGAAGAACTCGCTGCCGACTGCTTTCTTTTTCTTGGTATGGTCCTTTGCCGCCTCTTTCTTGGCTTTCTTGTCGGAATAGACCCCGAAACCCAAGGAACTTAAATAATTAAAGAATATATTGACGCCGCACGTGACGGGACGGCTGTTGTCGATCTTATGTAAATATTCCGTCATCTCGCCGGTAAGGCCGATGCCACGTGCCTGCCCGGTCTCGCTGACCTCGTTTCCTATCGAATACATGATGACCGACGGGTGGTTATAGTCCTTATCGACCATATCGGACATGTCCTGCCGCCACCACTTATCAAAATACCCCGCGTAATCGAAAGGCGTCTTATGGATATACCACATATCGACGTACTCGTCCAAAACAAGCATCCCCAGCTCGTCGCATACGTCAAGCATAGCCTTAGAGCACGGGTTGTGCGCCGAACGTATGGCGTTATAGCCCGCCGCCTGCAAGAGCTTGATCTTCCTTCTCTCCGCAAACGGATGGCCTGCCGCGCCCAAAAGGCCGTTGTCGTGATGTACGCACGCTCCCCTTAAAATCACGCGCTTATTGTTGATCCTCAGACCCTGTTTCGCGTCGCAGTCAACTTTACGTATACCGAACCGTTCCTCGGCCGTATCCCCGCCGAATGTTACGCGGCAGGTATAAAGCTTCGGCTGTTCGGGCGACCAGAGCATTGCTCCGGGCAGTTCTATGACGGCGCTATCCTGTCCTTCGGACAGCGTTACTGTCTTTATGACCTTATTGCCGTCCAGGATCGCGATTTCCGCGCCGCCCGGCGCACTCCTGTTCACAGTGACCTCAAGCTTTGGGATGGAAACCTCGAGGCACTTTATCTTGATACCGTTTATCAGAATGTGTTTTTCGGGCAAGGCGTACATGTTGACAGGCCGGTAGAGCCCGGAGCCGGAATACCAGCGGGAATTGGGCTGCTCGCTGTTTCTGCAAACGACCTCTATTTTGTTTTCCTTGCCGTATTCTAAAAAGGCGCTTGCGTCCACATAAAAATTGGTGTAGCCGTAAGGGCGTTGCCCCGCCTTCTGACCGTTGATACTGACCTCGGCGTTGCGGTATGCGCCCTCGAACTCGAAGACAATTTTTTTGTTTGAATCGCTTAACGGAACAGTGAAAGCCTTTTCGTAAATATAGTCGCCGCCGGCGAACCACGCCGTATGCACGCCGCCGGGATTTTCCTCTTTCCGCTCCTCATCCATCATCGCGTCATGCGGCAGAGTGACGGCTTTCTTTGTGCTGACGTCGCCCTCTTTGAATACTGTCCAATTGTCGTTGAAAATTGTTTTTCTCATCTCGCCACCTTTAGTTTTTGTTGTTTTTTACTAATTATTCTTTTATGCTTTTTCCGTCGCACATCCTGGCATCCCGGAAATGAAAAAACACCGCTACTTTGCTGCGGTCATTATATAACGGAACATTCGGCTATTTCAATAGGTTTTCCTAAACTTGCTTTTTCGCGCCCTAACCTTTTAAAACGCGGATCATATCCGCCATTGCCTGGCCGCGTCCGGCCCGCCCTGCACGGGCAACAGGATATTGAGATTGAATATCTCCCCCTCGGTTTTCAGCGAAAAGTAACCGTTATATTTGTCCGTGATCAGCCGGATGCTTTTAAGGCCGAAGCCGTGATATCTCTTATCGTCCTTAGTGGTGACGGGCAGCCTCTCGGAAAAAGAAATCGGCCCGGAATAATAATTCTCGAAATGGCAGGAAAGCATACCGCCCGTCTCCTTCACGTTGACGCTGATGACCCGCTTTTGGGGATCCTCCAGTTTTTGCACGGCCTCGACGGCGTTATCGATCGCGTTGCCGAACAGCGAATAGATATCGGACGCAGTCATAAAACCAAGCTTTTCACCGTCCGCGATACAGGCCAGCGTGATCCCCGCCCTTTCGCATAGGAGGCTCTTTTCCGCCAGGATAACGTCCAAAACCTCATTGCCGGTCTTGACTGCGGAATCGTATATAGAGACCGCGCGTTTAAGCTCGGAAAGCTCGCCCTCGGTCAAACGGCCGCCGAGCATCGAGATCTGCTTTTTAAGGTCGTGGCTTTTTATATTGATAAGCTCGATATTCTCCTTTGACGCCTCGAACTGCTGTTTTTGGGCGTGCAGGAGATGCCCCATAAATTTATACTCCTGCTCTAACTTGCCGCTCCTGAACATACCGAACTGCATGCCCAGGGTAAATACGCAGCAAATGATATCGTATGCGGCGTAGACCAAGTACATCTCAAGCTTTATTTCGCCCATGTTGGACGCGAAAACGTTCTGGAATAATGTAACCGACAAGACGAGCGTTACCCCCAGGAGAATGACCTGCTTGTTTTCAAAGAATGCGGATTCGGTCTTGTAAAGCTTACGCGCAAAAAAGATGTAGGACAGCGCGCAGCCCAGCGCCACGCCCAATATATACATCAGGATGTATACCGGCTGGCTGACGTGCCCGTCGGTCAAGTATTGTAAGAATTCGCCCAGTTTATAGCCGCCGTGCTGTGTCGCGCACGCCCCTATGATACAAAACAGCGCCAGCCAGGCGGACGCCTCGAAGCAAAGCATGATCATGGCAAAAAGCGCGGCAAACAAGACGACATATTTGACGATATTGATAAACGCGATGCCGGTAGGGATAAATCCGCATACTATTGACAGGAGGAACAGCACTATTACCGATGCGACCGCCTTTAAAACGAACATCTTCTTTCGTTTTAACGCAAACACAAACAGCGCCGCGCAGATCGTCAGCTCCAGCACGAACCCGTGAGCCATAAAGAAATCATATATATATTCCATATGTTTATATTACCTATACGTATTAGACTGCGCCGCCAGGCCGGCTTGTTTTGCCCGTCAGCGGCACATTTTTGCAAAAAGAAAAATATCTTTCTTTTCCCCTCGCCGGGTTCGAATGACGGGCTTGTGCGCGCCTGCCCGCTCAAAGAAAAAGGCGGATGACATTATATAAAGTTCCCCTGGCCCAGCCAGTCCGCCAGCTCAGTCATAAACGCTTTTTTCCGCGGGTGGCTTATCTGTAGGGCGTCGCCGTTTTTCATCAGCACCGTAAAGCCCTGTACCGACGCTATGTATTTCGGATTTACAAGATAGCAATTATTGCAGCGCAGAAAATTATATCTCTTCAGCTTCTCGGAAAGGTCGGAAAGCGAGCCGTAGCCGCCCTCGTCGCCGTCAACGGTATGGTAGAGCAGCTTGTGCCCCTGTACCTCGATATAAAAAAGATTATTCACCGGAAGCTTTTTAATGCCGCTTGCCTGCGTAATTATGATTTCCACATTTTCGCCCGTCTTGACTATATCCAGCGCTTTTTTGATCTTTATGGCAAAATGCGGATAGTTTACGGGCTTTAAAACGTAGTCCATCGCATTGACCTCATAGCCCTTGACCGCATACTGCGCCATATTGGTGACAAAGATAAGGACCATCTTCTTGTCGAATTCCCTAAGCTTTGCCGCCGCCTCCATACCGCTCATTCCGGGCATCTCGATGTCCATGAATACGATTTCAAACGCCTGGCGCCGGCAAGTGTCCAGAAAGCTTTCGGCCTCGGCAAACCTTACGGCCTCAAAAGCCTCGCCGCTCTCGTGCCGGTATTTATTCAGACAGCCAAGCAGCGTTTCCGCCGCCTTGTCGTCATCCTCGACAATAGCAATATTTATCATCTTTTCCTCTTTGTGTACTTCCGCTTAAAATGCGCCGATTTTTTACTTATGGAATCGCTGAATAATTCGGAATAATTTACAGCGGCGTCTTTTTCGCCTGAAAACGTCTTTTTTTCTTCACAAATAGTTCTACTATTTTCTGCAAAAACAAGCCGCTTCCATCCTGAAAAATACTTGCTCTAAATTAACCTCATTTATCCATCGCTTCCTTATGTCAAGAGTTTACCAAAAAAAAGCCGATTGTGCAATACCCGGCGGCTATTTTATGCCTTTACTGATCCGGCTACTGATCTTGGCCCGGAAAAGACAAAGCTTATTTTCGCAACTTACTGATTATCTCAATTTTTTTCCTTTGACATATTTGCAGTATCTCTGTTAATATTAGGTTGCCCCTAAGGTAACAATGTATATATGATAGCTTAAGCCTCATTTATTCAGCGTTTCCTAAACTGCGTCTGATCTGACTGTTTTGGGCATCTTTTGGGGCCGGGGCGGACCTTTTCTCAAGAAAAACAAACCGGGTAAAATGTGTTGAAGCCAAAAACCTCAAGAATTATAACATTCTCTGCGCTGGCGCTGTGCTTTATAGCAATGGCTGTTTTTTATTTTGTGCCGATCGCGTTTACGGGGGATAAAACTGCCGACCCTATGTTATCCGATACTCTGACCAGGCTTTTTGCCGCGGCCGCAGCTGCGCTTTTAGCCGCTTACATGGGCAGCGCGTATATATTCACTTTACCGCGCCGCAAGACTTTGAAAGATTTTTTCAAGGATTTCCTTTGGTGCGTTCCGGTTTTTTTAGTTATATTGGCGAATTTTCCTTTTTCGGCGCTTATTTCGGGCAAGGCGGTCGTTTCGCGCCCCGACCTGATATGGCTGCTGATCTTAAAATGCATCGGGATCGGACTGCTTGAGGAGATACTTTTCCGGGGGATAGTGCTGGAATTTATTATGCTGAGATTCAAGGACCACAAGAACCGGATAGTAGTCTCGGTGCTTGCGGCATCATTGGTATTCGGGCTGATACATCTGGTCAACCTTTTTTACGGCGGCGGCGTTGTCGGGACGATCCAGCAGATCGGCTATTCGTTCCTGATCGGCGCGATGCTGTCGGCGGTACTTCTTAAGACCGGCAATCTGTGGCTGTGCGTAGCTTTACACGCCGCCTTCGACTTCGGCGGGATGCTGGTCGCAGACCTTGGCGAGGGCGCGTTCCAGGACACGGTTTTCTGGATATTGACCGCGGCCGCCGGCGTGATCTGCATTGTCAGCGTAGCATTTACCCTGTTAAAGATGAAAACCTGCCGGGTCTATGAGCGGGACGCGGCAAGAGCCGCGGAGGACGCTGCCGGCGGAGGCAGTCTTTGACGGGATGCGCCGCATTTTTGCGGAAGGATAAAATTATTGAAAGGGACGCATCTACTTGCCTCCCCCGCAAAGGAGATATTATGGAAAAGAAGACGATCAGGTGGGCGGTCTGCGGCCTCGGCGCAATTTCGAGGCGGTGGTTGAAGGTCGCATCCAAGCAGCCCGATACAAAAGTAGTTGCGTGCGCGTCAAGCAGCAAGGCGCGCGCCTTAAAATATCAGGCGCGATACGGGCTTTCGGCGGCGTTCACGTATGATGAGCTGGCCGCAAGCCGGGGCGTTTTCGACGCCGTCTATGTCTGCAATAATACTAATCTTCACTGCGGGGTCGTCCTGAAGCTGATGGCCGCCGGGATCCCGGTTTTGTGCGAAAAAGCCATCGCTTTAACTAAGGCCGACGCGGAAAAGATGACGTCTGCCGCAAAAGCGAACAATACCCTCTTGATGGAGGCGATGTGGACGCGGTTTCTGCCCTCCGCGGAATATGTGCGCGGGCTTATAAGCGGCGGCAGCCTTGGGCGCATCAAATCGATCCGCGCGCGCTTCGAGGCCGGGATAAACCATGCGCCGGGCTCCCGCGTGTACCGCCGCGCGACCGGCGGCGGCAGCGTGCTGGACCTGGGAGTATATCCCGCGTCATACTCGCATATGCTGCTGGGCGTGCCGGAAAGCGTCACGGCATCCGGCAAGCTGAATAAGGACGGCGTCGACCACTGCTGCACCGCTGAATTGAAATATCCGGGCGGCGTGACGGTAAATTTCCGCACCTCTCTGATTCCTATGCAGATACACGAATGCTGCTATATTACCTTAGAAAAGGGAATGATAAAGATCCCGCGCTTTTATCAGGCAAAGCGCGTTTACGTAAAATACGCTGACGGGCGCAGGGAAAAGAAGACCTTCGAAAAGGTGGACGGCTTTAAATACGAGATCCTGCATTTCAACGATCTGATAAGGAATAATAAAACCGAAAGCCCGATAATGACGCATAAAGCGTCGATAGAGGTCATGACCGTATTAGAGGAAATGAACCGGCAGCTGGGCGTGACGTTCTAGGGGGGCGCGGGGGGGGGCGAGTTTTGCTCCAAAAGTTTTACTATATGATTATTCCCGTTGGGCCTTCCTGGCAAATTTATTTCGGTTCCTCTGTCTGTGTTTTTTCGGCCGCGCAGTTTGTTTGTTCCGTATCCTCTGCGCCCGCCGGTTTAGCGCCGGCGCGGTCTGCCGTGCCCGCAGCCACCCCCTTCCTGCTAAAAAGGACGGCGATCGCTTTTAAAAACCGCTTAATTAAGGTAATCAAGTATTTAAATTCGTCAGTCTTAAAATATGTTATGAATATGATCGCCGCCGGAATGGCGATACAGACCGCCGCGCCCGCGAAAATTTTCAAATATATATTTATTCCGCCGAATTTTGAATAGGTAAACCAGCATAGCACTACAGCCGTCAGCGCAACAAAGAAATCTAATATAAAACTAAGATAATAATCCCGCGCCTTGCCGCCGTAAATGTACTTTTTGCCGATTAACGGCAGTATGGTCAATTCCTTTATAAATAGGCTGATCGTTATTCCTAAAAGCGCGCCTGCGGCACCGATAAGCGTTACAAAGGCAAAAGACATCCCGATGTTAATGACAGCTATAATAATATGCAAGTATTTATCCGGCTTGAATACTCCGGCAGCCGCCCTTAAGTTCCCAAGCATCGCCGAGTATCCGGTTATAAAAAAGTTTAATACAAACAAGAGAAGGAAAGTAAAATCAAGCACGGTTTCACCGTCGAGCCAAACTGTTAAAATATCGTTTATCAGCACAAACGCGCCTGCCGCGGCAATCGCGTAAAAGACAAAGTTGATAAATCTAGCCCGCTTAAAGTTGCTGAGAATTACCTCTTGGCTCTCTTTCACCACCATGTTCCCGAAAGTGGCTGTAATCCCCGCAAAAATACTTGTTATAAGTGAAATCAGCGCAGTGGAAAGATAAACATAGTTCGAATAATAGCCTGCAACTGTTGTGCCCAATAACGCTGAGATTACCAAACCGCCCACGCCCGCAACCAAATAGTTACCAACCCTGTGGAACATCAGCGCCCAAACATTCTCTTTTATAGGTGCGGTTTCTTCTTTCGAAAGGCTGCCTACGGTTTTCTTTATATACGGATATTGCTTGCGCACATACAGCGTCAGAAATACATTGAAAATTGCGTTTACAACAATATTTACGCTTAAATAAAGATAAAAGTTTTTAGTGAGAATAAGTACGCACAGCTGTATCGCGGCTGCAACGGTCTTAATCCCGACCGTTGTAAGACTGACCATATATTGCTTTTGGTCAGCGCTTAAGAGCGTATGGTTGTATGTAAAAAGATATGACAAAAAAGAATTCGCCAAAAAAAGCAAATGTATCGGAATAAGGTATCCTAAAGAGAACTCATGCTTTGTCAGTACAGTAAGCAGCGGTATTGCCGCAAGACCCATCGCAACGACTACTACACCTATAATAAGATATATCTTTCTGTACAGGCCGATAAGAAGTGCAATCTTTTTTTCATCCTTATCGGCAAGGGGCTTATATAGGCTGAAAACTATCGCCATCCCGATTCCCAATTCGACAATAGACAGCGTGTTGATAATGTTGGTAAAAACGGCGTTCAAGCCTTGTATACTGTATCCCAGAATACGCACAAAGTATCGCTGCAGTATAAACGTTGCTACAGTGCTTAAAACAAAAGATAACATTCCTATTACGGAATTTCTGAAAAGATTTTTAATGCGCGACACTTTTATTCCTTTAAAGTTTCTATTTGTTTTGCAATGCCTTATTGCAATGCCTTGCATAATAACATAACGCCAGATCTATAAACCCGCAGATGCGATTACCGTGACCCGCTCCTTATACCGGCTCATTATCCCTTTCCTTTCACAAGCTGCGTGTAAATTTTTTCCAGCTCTTTAACGCTGGTTTTGTTATCAAATTTTTTTGCTATTATTTGATCCGTAACATCTTTTCTGGAAAAATCTTTACTGCATATCTGTTCTGCCCATTTTTCAGAAGAAAGTCCAAGGTCAATAAAATCAAGCCGGTCTGTTATCGCCGCTTGTTCAGAAACCGTAGTGGACGTATAACACTTCAATCCGTTAGCCTGCGCTTCTACTAAAACCATTGGCAACCCCTCGATATGCGATGGCAAAACAAAAACATCCATCATATTGAAATATGCCGTTACCTCTTTTTGGGGCGGCAACATCAAAATATCCTCATTATTTGCTGATTTACGCACCATATCTTTTATTTTTTCTTCCCACTCTCCCCAGCCGATCATTAACAGGACGGCATGTTCTTTTATTTTTCTAATCTCGCAAAAAATTTCCAATAGTTTTTCATGGTTTTTTTGCCAGCAAAACCTGCCGATATGCCCAACGACAAATTTATCTTTTAAAGAGTATTTTTCTCTGCTTAATTTAGCTTTATCTTCGTCATAAATAAATTTATCAATATTAATTGAATTGTTATATTGAATAAATTTTTGTTTCCCGAACATATATTCTCCGGCGGCTTTTGAGCATGCGATTCTTACGTCTGTAAATATTCTAAGTAAAAATTTGCAAACCGCATATTTGATTCCATGATCATTGCCCTGCAAATGGGAATGGATTATGGTTTTTATACCGTTCCTTTTTGCCGCTCTTGCTATATAAAAACATTTAGGGTGCATATAGTGGATATGCACAATATCTATGCTCTCTTTATTCTTTTTAAAAAACAAAAGATACTCTTTGTTTATTTCTCTGAAATTATTGCCTGCAATGTAATGTGTTGATATATTCAAATCGAAAAGCTCTTTTTGATAAAGATTTGTAACCGAGGAAAGTAAAAGCGAGCATTCATATTTTTCTTTATCGATTTCGGAAAAAACATTTATTAGAACGCTTTCAACACCACCTCTGTTCATTGCGCCCCAAATATGAAGAACTTTAATCATTTTTTTGCTCCTCATATATTGCCAGAAGTTCTTTTACCTGACTGAATATGTTGTAATTCCCATAATTCTCGGTCGGCGTAAAACTTTTTCTGTCATTTTTTACTAATTGATGAATCGATTCTATCCATGCGAGGACAGATGACTTATTTATTTCATTATACAATACCTTGTCGCTTATAACAGAAAGCCGGGGCACTCCCGGACTTTGAACAACTGGCAGAGCGTTGGCTTGCGCTTCAACGGAAACAATGCCAAGCCCTTCAAATAATGATGGAAACAAAAAGACATCAAACATATTATATAAATCAGAAACGTCGGGCTTTATGCCTAAGAAAACAATCTTCCCTTCTATGTTTAAATTTTTTGCATATTTTTCTAGTTTCTTTCTTTGGTCTCCTTTTCCGACCAAAAACAGTATAGCTTGGTTATTTATTTTAATGTATTCACACATCAGATCAATTAAGAATTTTTGGTTTTTTTGTTTGTCAATTCTGCCGACATGCCCGAACGCCAACATCTCCTTAATCCCGTAAGCATCGCGCAATTCAATCCGCTTTTTCGCATCAAAAGCGAATTTTCCCAAATCAAACGCATTATATATCACTTTCACCTGTGAATAAGGAGGCTCAAAAAGCCACTCCGCCGCCTGCCTGCTGCAAGCAACTTTTACTATGTTTAAGGCCGATAATCTCTTCTTGTAGAATTTGTGAATTCCAGAGCCGTAGGATGAAGTGTTGTGCGAATGGACAATAACTTTTCTCACGCCAGCCTCAAGCGCTCCTTTCGCCATAAGATAGGATATTGCGTTGGCGGTGTGGATGTGGACTACGTCATATTTGTGACAATGTAAAAATCTTTTGGTTAGGCTTTTTCTGGTGAACAATTTGTATAATGGGATTCTATCAAAAATAGTTTTCTTTAAATGAAAAATTTCACCGCCGAGAGCACTGATTTCTTCCGCGAAATGATATTTGCCGTTCCCTAAGCACAGAAAGTCAAACTTTACGTTCGCTCTGTCAATATTGCGAAAGAAATTCATTATAAACGTTTCTTGTCCGCCAAGATTCATGGTTCCAGTTACATGTAAAACTTTTATCATACTATCCTATCCCTTCAGCAGTTTGCGCATTTTCATCAAAATAATGGCAAGCATGATTTGCGATTTGCCGACATTTATTTCCTTGGCCGTTTGGCTTAAGTTTCGTCCTAAAACTTTGTTGGCCGCATAATAGTTATAATAATTAACTAATTTATGTTTATACGGCAAATCCTCTTTTTCTAAATATATTTTGCAGGTATATTTTGTCCCTTGCGGATTAAGTCTGATTTTTTTATCTAAATTTTTACTTAAACCATCGGATAAATATTCGCAAATATATATATAATCTCTATGCCATCTTATTTTCAATCCGGCTTTGGAAAGCAGATACCAAACTGTTATTTCCGTTAAAAAGTTTTCGCCCTCAAATTCCCGGAACGGATATTTGATCAATATATCTGTGTAAAAAATTTCGGCTTTGTCGCCGTCCAAATGGTACTTTTCTTTCTCGGCGCTTGTTGCGTCAATATATGTTCCCTGCGGGCCTTTCCCGATAATCCGGCCATTTCTGTCCGCTCGGCAAAAAGCGATTCCGGCAAAAGCTCCCGATTGTATGGTTTTCTCTAGTTGATCTGCCTTATGCAAAGCGTCATCTGTTAAATAATCGTCAGAATCAACAATAAAAAACAATTGCCCCTTAGCCAACCGCACGCCTTGATTAATTGCCCTGTGCTTTCCACCGTTAGTCTTCCTTTTTATATACGTTATTTCAAAAAAGTTTTCTTCCTGAAGCCAGTTTTTGAATAATTGTTCCGTATTGTCGCTAGAGCAATCATCTATCACTATCCACTCAAAATTCATAAAGCTTTGTTTTTTTAGCGATTCATACAGCCGCGCAATTATATAACCTCTGTTGTATGTGGCGGTAAATATTGTAAATCTCATCTTCAACTCCAAAAGAAAATATGTTCTGCCCCGGCGCTAAAAAAACTATAGACAAACCAGAAAACAAACCACACCGTTAAAACAGAATAATATACTTTTCTTCCCTTGAATATATTGTTTTTTAAAACAACGGATAAGAAAATAATTAATGGAAAATAATAATAAACTTTCAGCCTTGCCGCGGCTTGTAAAAAGACTGATAAAAAGATGATAATAATATATATTACCGCGAATGTCTTATATAGTTGAATTTCCTTGCCTGTCTGTTTTTTGCACCGGAAATAAAACAAAAAATAAATGAACGGCAATAACGGAGCAAACCAGAAACTAATAATATTTTCAAAAGTAATGTCTAAATAATACTGGTATCTTTCAATCGTAATATACCTTTTACTGATGTTGAATGTAATAATAAATATTAAAACACTACTTAAAAGAATCAAAAACATCAGTAGCGGTTTTTTCAATATGGGTCTAATTAAAAATGATATCAAAATCGGTACAAGCGCGGAAAAATGAAAACAAACTGCTATAACGCAGAATAAAGAATACTTTAGGTACTTTCCCTGATAAATATATCTCAATCCAAATAGAATTATAGAAAAAGCGAGATACAGCCGAATCAAATTAAAAGAATCAAAATATGTGGATACTGTAAAAACAAGCAGCAGAAAGGTAAGATTGACCTTGTCTT
This sequence comes from Eubacteriales bacterium, assembly GCA_031553565.1. Classification (GTDB taxonomy): domain Bacteria; phylum Bacillota; class Clostridia; order Christensenellales; family DUVY01; genus JAVBLK01. The sequence goes on along the minus strand of JAVBLK010000040.1, from coordinate 20,822 downwards.
TAAAAAATTTTGTTGTACTGTAGGTCAACCCAAAAATAATCGCTCCGCAGATGCCTTTATATATTACAAAACTATCTGTAAAAAATCTAATGCAAGCGTTAAAAACAAAAAAAAGCGGCTCCATATCGCTGTGGAAAAACAGATTGTTAAAATCGCTGATCGAATTTAAAAAAAGCCGTTTGTACTCTAACGCATCAGTCCCGACGTGGACGCCTGAAAAGGTAAAAAAAGCCCATAATAGAAAAAAGGCCAGCCGCAAAAATTTTTTTCCTTTTCTCGCGTCTTTGAATCTCTCCGCATTATACGCTAATATAACTATAACCAGTATAAAGAGAAAATATAAACATAGCAACATAACTCTATGCATATTTCCGATATATCCCGCTCAATTTTTCCACAACCCCAAAGATCCCATACTCGCTATTTCCAACTATCGGATTGTATTTTTCACGCTCTCCGCGCCCCGTGTCGATCGATACCGCCCATTCTTTAGCTGTCCGGTTTATTGATGCAAATTTCAACAAGTCAGTTATTTTACTTTCACTTGACACTGCGTCCGAAACCAAGCTTTTCAGTCCGGAAGCCTGCGCTTCTATTAATGTTAGCGGCAACCCTTCATAAAATGATGGGAAAACAAAAAAATCCATTGCCATATAGATTTCATTTATATTTTTCTTTATTCCCGCAAAAACAATTCCCTCCCCCTCTCTGGTGGCTTTGACTTCCTGCAATAAACGCGAGCGCGTTTCTCCGTCGCCGACAAGCAAAAGTTTTGATGCGGGCACAATTTTTTTGAACTCTCTGTATATTTCAATGGCAAATCGCTGATTTTTGTTCGCGTCGAACCGGCCTACATGCCCTATGATATAATCGTTCTCGCCAAATCCTAATTCCTGGCGAATGCGTATCGCGATTCCCCGATCATATAAAAACTTTGCAGCGTCAATTCCGTTTTTTATTATTTGAAAAGAGTTGTTTCTGAACAACCACTTACCCGCTTTATCACTGCATGCCAAGCGCACATCAGCATGTTTACTAATATCCCTCTGCAGAATTCTCTTTAAGACTGCCTTAATCCCTTCCCCATAATCCGATGTATGGCTATGGATAATAGTTCTTGCCCCGTTTTCATGGGCGATCTTGGAATATATAGAGGCCGTACTCTGCATATGTCCGTGAACTACACCATATTCCTCTTTATGCAGTAGCTCGTTCCATCTCTTTTTGTAGCTGAAATAATTGGTAAGGCTCAGTTTGGGAATGTAAAATATTTTGCCCCCCAAGCCTCTGATCTCTTCATCAAACCAGCCTTTCTCTTTTGAATGCACGACAAAATCAAAAGCAAACTCTTCGCGGTCAATATTGCGGAAAACGTTCATAATAAAATTTTCTGCGCCGCCCATATCCATCTTATTGAAAACCTGTAAAACTTTAATCATCAAATATTTTACTTAGCGTTGTTTTTACAACAATCTCCTTGTCAAATATTCCCGCTACATGCGCCCTGGATGCCTGCGACATATTCTTGATTTGATTTAATGTCAAATTTGCAAATTTATTCATTTTCAAAAATAAATCTTCCGCATCTCTTGCTTTCACCAAATATCCTGTTTCCCCATCGATAACGGCTTCCCTGCACCCCGGTATGTCGCTTGTTATAAGCGGTCTTGCGCTGGCCGCGCCTTCCAGCAACGCATTACTCATCCCTTCGTGATACGACGGCAGAATTACTGCATGGCATTCCTGCAAAAAGGGGACAATATCCGATTGGACCCCTTCATAATAAAGTATATCAGCTTTTTTCAGTAAGTCCAATTCTTCTAGATAGTTTTCCTCAAAAGAGCCAATAATTTTTATCCGGCAGGGAGTGCTTTTCTCTTTTAGCTTTTTGGCGGCATAAATAAGCTCATCGATTCCCTTTTCTTTCATTATTCTGCCGATCATCAAAAAGCTGATTGTTGAAATGTTTTCATTCACCGGCAGCGGTTTGAATTTTTCCAGATTTACTCCGGCGCCTTTTAATACGACCGCTTGCGTTTCCTTGATAATTTTTGCCTGCAACATAACTTCTTTGTTGCTGGAATTCTCAAAAAAAACTACTTTCGCTTTTTTTAAGGAGCGCTTATATATTGCGGTAATAAGCGTTTTAAAAATCCGATTTCTTTGAAATGCGGTTCCAAGCCCGGTAATATTCGCAACATACGGGACTTTATATTTTCTGGCGGCCAACCCGCCATATATATTGCACTTAATTGTATAAGTAATAACCAGATCAGGTTTCGTCTTTTTTATTGCCTTCTTGTAATCGGTATACGTGCTGATATCCTTAAACAGATTCAAGCCGCGCCTGTCTATTCTGCTGCGTAGTATTTTGCAGCCTATTTTTTTCAAGTCTTCGTCCGCGTCACTTTCCGGCGCGGAAACAAATATGTCATGGTCTTTTTCCGACATCCTTTCTATCAGTTCTTTTTTAAGGTTTAATAAAAACTTTCCGTCACTAGCTATGATCAGTATCTTCATAATTCTTTTCTTTTAAGCTAAGGCCCTTAATAATACTTTCCGCATTAGACACAATGACATATTTTCTGCCGAAATGGGAGGATGTTTGCATGTCGTAAGTGAGGTTCCCGAACAGCTTTCTGATTTGATTCGAAAAAGGATATAATAGCCACACCGCCCAATTAAAGATGCGCGTACCCGCTATTTTTTTGCCATTGGCTTTTGCAATGTTTTTTACCAAATCGCTTGTGCAAAAAAAATCACCGTTCTGCGGAAAAAACACGCCTCCGGCGTCGTTTTCAATTATCAGCCTTACTATTTCACACAGATTATCAATGTAGATCATACTGCGTTCGTTCTTTATATCAGGAAAAAACGGGGCGGCCAGCGCCAGCTTTACCAGCCGCGGGTAATTGCCTTTGCACCCGGGCCCGTAGACCATCGGCGGCCGTAATACCGCCGTCTTGAAATCGCCTGAATTCAGCTTTTGTATTTCAATGTCGGCCCGCAGCTTACTGTCGGCGTAGCTGCCTTTGGCGCGCGGCACAGTCTTTTCCGTGATTTTTTTTAAACCGCAGCCGTTATATATCGACATACTGGACATAAAAACAAACTGCTTGACCCCCGCGTTCCTGGCCAAAACAGCGGTTTCCACGGCCAGATCCCTGTTGACCGCGTAATAAAGGGCGTCATTTTTCCTGCCGGTATCGTGCACGATCCCGGCCACATGAAAAACGCAGTCGTATCCGGAAAAATCATGCGTTCGCCACGCATCCGTCCTCATGTCCAGCGTGTCGGCCGAATACGCTTTGTCAGACGCGATATATTTTTCAAATGAAACGCCGATATAGCTGCCGGCGCCGGTGATCAATATTTTCTTCATCCGTTATCTGTCCCGTTTTCTGTTTCATTCGCCGTATTCTCAGCCTGGCCGGCGGCAAACTCTTCCTGTCGCGGGGATTCATCCGGGTTTTGCGCCTCTGCGCCTTCGGCTGCTTCCGCTTTTGCCTTTTTCTTCCCGCCCTCGACCACTCCGTCGGATCTGAACACCTTTCCGACTGTCATAAAAAATATCTTGATATCAAAGAAAAAGCCCAGCCGCCGCACATATTCACCGTCAAGCCCGGCCTTTTTTTCAATTGTAAGCTCGTCGCGGCCGTTGACCTGCGCCCACCCCGACAAGCCGGGGCGCACAGCGTTCGCGCCGTACTTGTCCCTTTCAGAGACAAGGTCGTCCTGGTTCCAAAGGGCGGGGCGCGGCCCGATAATGGACATTTTTCCGCAAAAAATATTTATTATCTGCGGCAGCTCGTCCAAACTCGTTTTCCTTAAAAAACGCCCGGTCCGCGTGATATAGCTTAACGGATCGTCCAGCAGATGCGTGGGCGTATCGGCCGGCGTATCGATGCGCATTGTCCTGAATTTGAGTATAGTAAAAAGCTTCTTGTCCTTTCCTACGCGTTTCTGGCGAAAAAAAACCGGCCCCTTTGATCCTGCCTTTATGCAGACCGCGATGACCAAAAATATGGGGGACAGCACGATCAGCGAAAAAAGAGAAATCAAAAAATCAAGGAAACGCTTCAAGAAAACACGATACATTTATCTCAAACTCCATTCATTTGCAGCATTGTTTCAGTTTAACATTTCTGCTGTTATTAGTCAATTTGAATAAGAGCTTTGACATTTTTTAATAGAATAATAAGCCGGCACAGTTAATCAGCTGGTTTACTGTAAACCAATGCAAGCTTTGCCCGCCGGAATGATCCTTGCCAAAAGCAGAAAAAAAGCGAAGGCGGCCCTTCGCTTTTTCTTTTTCCGGTGTTATCCCCCGCATCTTTATTCCTATAATATCTCGAACGATTTGAAATCAAAGCTGCCCGTTCCCTTGAATTTAAAGAAAAGCGCGCTTATATCGTTGCCTATCACAAGGGGCGCGGTAAATACCGTGTAATCCTTTGCGCGGCTGATCTTTATTTCGGCGCATGGCCTGCGCCCTTTGGTTTGCGAGACATAGACCGTCCCCTCCGCGCTGCCTTTGAGCTTTATCGATATGCTCCTTGCGTTGTCAAAATCAAAATATTTATAGCCGATTATAGTGCCGTCGGTAATATTCGCGATATATTGGTCGGGGTTATCCTCCCTGTCCTTTCCCGTTTGGGTAAAGTACGGCTCCCTGCCCATAAAACCCTTTATAACGCTGTAGAAACGGTTTTGTTTCGGCGAGATAAGGTTGCAGGCGATCCGCGCCTCGTATTCGCCGCGACCTTTCAACGGCTTAAGGTTCAGCCCGCAGCTGGTCAGCTCGGCCTGTATAAAGCCGCCCCTGCCGTCCGGCTTGACCCTTTCTGCACAGGCCTGGCGCGAGAACTGATGCCGGTTGGTCTGGCGGTGATAGAAAACAAAATATTCGCCGTTTATCTCGATAAGCGAGCCGTGCGTGTTCCCCGTAAAATTGGCCGCGTTCTTTAAGGACGAATAGCCCGACAAGCCTATATCCCCGATAGAGACCAGCACGCCGCCGAACGTAAACGGCCCCATCGGGCTGTCGCCCGTGGCATAACATAATTCGTGCCCGACAAAGGACGAATAGATGAAGTAATATTTGCCGCCAAATTTGCGCATGGACGCGGCCTCAAAAAACTCGTGCCCCTCGTACGCCGTGCCTGCGCCCTTGGCCTTTGCGGGAACTCCTATATAATGCAGCCCCGATTTTATGGTGAGCATATCGGGCTCCATTTCAAAGCCCATCGCGCCCTCTACGGTGGCCTTATGCCCGCCCATAAGGAACTTAGGGTAATTGACGGGCCCGAAGCCCGTGTACATATAAACGCGTCCGTCGTCGTCTACGAAAAGCCCCGGATCGAATTGCAGCGGCTCGCCTTTTTTGCCTAAAAGAGTGCCGTCCGCGTACTTCACGTATCCCAAAAACTCATATTTACCCGCCGGGGTATCGCACACGGCGACGCCGATACGGCTGGTATAGCCTATGAAATAATAGAGGTAATATTTGCCGTCCGGCGCTCTGCACACGTCGGGCGCAAACATAGAGTTAAGCGTCCCCTTAGGCTTTATCGGATCCTGTGCCTGGCGGAATATGACGCCCTCGTACCGCCAGTCGGAAAGATCGTCCGTAGGCGCGCTCCAGCATACGTAGTCGTTTAAGCAGAACGATACGCCGTTGAACTTGTCATGGCTGCCGTAAATATAGACCCTGCCGTCAAAAATATGCGGCTCGGCGTCCGGGATATATTCATAACTGGGTAAATAGGGGTTAAAAGCTTGTTGTTTCAACGTCTTTCCTCCTTGTTTTCTATTGCCCGGACAGCTTCCGCGGGCATGACAATTATATAGCTTTGGTTCCCGGCTCCGGCTCTGACGTATCGCCCTGCATATTCGCGAAAACGTTTTTCAACGCGGGATAAAGCTGCTTGAATATTCCATACCTTTCTTCGTACGCCTGCACAAGCCGCGGATCGGGCATGACGGTTTCCTTGACGCTGACGCATGCGGCCGCCGCGGCTTTAACGTCCTTGTATTCGCCGCAGCCTGTCATCGCCAGGATTGCCGCGCCGTACGCGGGGCCTTCCTCCGTCGCGGGAATATCGACCGGCAGCCTCAAAATGTTCGCGGCTATCTTTCTCCACAGCGGGTTTTTCGCGCCGCCGCCGCACAGCTTGGTGCGCTTGACGGTTATACCGTTTGATTTTGCTACTTCCAAACAGTCGCGTAAAGCGAACGTCACGCCTTCCATCACCGAAAGCGTCATCTGCGCCCTGCCCGTGTCCGGCCTCATGCCGATGAACGCGCCCCGGGCAAAGACATCGTTGTGCGGGCTCCGTTCGCCCATCAGATAGGGCAAAAAGAACACCTCGTTCTTGCCCATGTGTTTTTCCGCGCCGGCCTGCTCCGCGCCGTAATCGCTGTTTAAAATATCCTTTATCCACCACTTGTTGCACGACGCGGCCGACAGCATACATCCCATCAAATGGTATTTCCCGTCCGCATGGCAAAACGAATGCAGCGCGTTTTTATTGTCAACGCCGAAGCTGCCGGAGGAAATAAATATCGTGCCGCTCGTTCCTAAGGAAACGTTGCACGCGCCGCCGCCCACCGTGCCGGTGCCTATCGCCGCGGCGGCGTTATCACCCGCCCCGGCAATGGCCCTCACGCCGCTGCAAAGGCCGAGTTCATTTGCAATATCGTTTTTAATACAGCCCGTGACCTCGTAGGATTCATAAAGCCGCGGCAGCCATTCCGGCCTTACCCCGCAGATATTGCACATTTCCTCCGACCATTTACGGTTTTTTACGTCCAGTAAAAGCATGCCGGACGCGTCTGAAAAGTCAGTGGAAAAAACGCCGGTGAGCCTGTAAGCAAGGTAATCCTTGGGCAGCATTATTTTTGCTATGCGCTTGAAATTTGCAGGCTCGTTTTCCTTAAGCCACAGTATTTTTGGCGCGGTAAAGCCCGCGAAGGCGATATTGGCAGTATATCCCGACAGCGCGGATCTTCCGACGGCGTTGTTGAGGTGATCTGTCTGTTTTTGCGTCCGCCCGTCGTTCCACAAAATAGCGGGGCGTATTACGTTGTCGTCTTTATCGAGGGCGACAAGGCCGTGCATCTGGCCGCCGAAGGAAATGCCCTTGACCGATTGCTTGTCAAAGCCGTCTAAAAGCCGCTTGATCCCCGCTATCGTCCCGTTATACCAGTCGGCGGGGCTCTGCTCGCTCCAGCCGCTCCTTGGGTACGATATGGGGTACTCTGCGGAGGCAGAATTCAAAATTTTGCCCGCAGCGTCAACCAGCAGCGCCTTAACCGCCGAAGTCCCTAAATCTATACCGATGTATGTATTCATATAAACGCCTCCGGTGCAAACACATTATTTCCCGGAAAAAAGTATTTGGTTGATAATTGAGGACAGCCCTTCCTGATTGCCGCTGCCGGGGAGCGCGGGCGCGCCCATCTTCTCGGCGTATGCGAAAAGCTCCTTCAAATCGGTTTTGCCCTCGGCTATTTTCTTGCCTATGCCGGACTTATAGCTTGCGTAGCGCTCTTCCTTGAATTTCTCGATGCGCCCGTCCTCTATGACCGCCGCCGCGTTCAAAAGCCCGAGCGCGTAAGTGTCCATGCCCAGGATAAACGCCTTGAACATATCCTCGTCCGTATACGACGGCCTGCGGTTCTTGGCGTCGAAATTCAGTCCGCCCGTAAGCCCGCCCGCCTTTACTATCTCGTACATAGCCATCGTCGCGGTATATACGTCTGTCGGGAATTCGTCAGTGTCCCAGCCCAAAAGGTAATCGCCCTGGTTGACGTCCACCGAGCCCAGCATGCCGTTTACCGCCGAGACGCGCAGGTCGTGCTCGAACGTATGCCCCGCCAGCGTCGCGTGGTTGGCCTCGATATTCAGCTTGAAATCCTTGTCCAGCCCGTGCGCGCGCAAAAAGCCTATCGAGGTCGCCGCGTCAAAGTCGTACTGGTGCTTCATAGGCTCCTTCGGCTTCGGCTCGATATAGAAATCGCCCTTAAAGCCTATCGAGCGGCCGTATTCCACCGCCATTTTCATAAGCCGCGCGATATTGTCCTGCTCGAACCTCATGTCGGTGTTAAGGAGCGTCTCATAGCCTTCCCTGCCGCCCCAGAACACATAGCCGCGGCCGTTAAGCTTTACCGTAAGGTCAAGAGCCTTCTTTACCTGCGCCGCGGCAAACGCGAATACGTCCGCGCTGTTGGAAGAGCCCGCCCCGTTGCAAAACCGCGGGTTGGAAAACATATTGGCCGTGCCCCACAGGCATTTAATGCCGGTTTCCCTGGACTTTATAAGTATATAATCCGTTATCTCGTCAAGGCGCTTGTTCGTTTCCTTGATATCGCCCGCCTCGGGGACAAGGTCAACGTCGTGGAAGCAGTAGTACCTTATGCCCAGCTTTCGCATAAACTCAAAGCCCGCGTCAACCTTCCTTTTCGCGTGCTCCATCGTGCCTTGTGCGCTTGCGCCGAAGGCCTTGTCCGCCGTGCCGCGGCCGAACATGTCCGCGCCGGTCGCGCACAGGTTGTGCCACCATGCCATTGCAAACGGCAGGTGCTGTTCCATTGTCTTGCCCATCACGACCCTTGCCGGGTCATAAAACTTGAATGCCAGAGGCTCCTTTGACTGCGCACCCTCATACTTGATCACGCCGATGTTCTTAAAAATTTCCGCCATATTCTGCTCCTATAAATATAACCGCTGTTGTTTGTTTATGTTTTATTCCTATAATTGTACAATATTCTGAAATTTCAGTATAGACAAATATGTATTTATAATGGTATAATTGTTTATATTTAAAGAAAGTCCGTTAAGCCGGGCAATGTGATACAAGCGCACAAAGCAATGCGCACCGGCATAATCCCGGCAAATTGCCCGCGTCCCCATGTGCCGGGCAAGGCGATGTACTTTCCGCATAGGCTTGATAAATGTTCCCCGCTTTGTCAGTCCGGGCGCAGCGAGGAATCCTTCCCGAAGGACAGATCCTTCGCTCCGCTCAGGATGACAAGGATAGTGGAAGGCGCAACCAAATCACCTCGCCGCGATAGGCGGCGCCGGAATTTTAGAACCGCATAGGCTTGATAAATGTTTCCCCGGCTTTGTCATTCCGGGCGCAGCGAGGAATCCTTCCCCCGAAGGACAGATCCTTCGCTCCGCTCAGGATGACAAGGATAGTGGAAGGCGCAACCAAATCACCTCGCCGCGATAGGCGGCGCCGGAATTTTAGAACCGCGCTTTGGATACTAAACTGCATCAGAGCCAAAAAATATCGCGGCGTCTTTTGGCGCCTATGGCATGGAAAGAACCATTTCCTGTACCGCTGCGGGTACGGGAAAGAACCTTTCCAAGCCATAGACATCCAAACCCCGCTCGCGAATATGTTTTATCTCAGACGCATTTTAGTATTTCAATTCCGCCCTTAATGGGACAAAAAAATCTATGATTTTTTTTCGGTCGCCCGGGGGTTACGGAAAGCGGGGGCAAAAAGGGAATAACCATATTTTCTTTTTCCGCTCGCCGGTTTTCTTTTGACGGGCAACTTAACTGAGGCCGCCTTAAAGAAAAAAGGCGATAAGTTTAGCCCCCCTTGAAGGAGTTGTATGATAAGTATTTTCGATAAGGAACCCCTTTACCGGCTTATTAAAGACCTCTATACCGTCATTGGTATCCGCATATCCATTTTCGACGACGGATTCAATCTTGTCGCCGAATATCCGAAGGCCTCCCCCGCGATATGCTCGCTGATCCGCACCACCGAGGCGGGGCGGACCGCCTGCCGCGCGTGCGATCTGGCCGCCTTCAGCCGCGCCAAACAGATGCGTGAGCCCCATGTTTATAAGTGCCATATAGGCATAACCGAGGCGATCACGCCCATAACTTTAGGCGGCGGCATCATCGGCTACGCTATCTTTGCCCATATGCTGCCCGAGGACGACTACAGCAAGTCTATAAACGAGATATGCCTTGCCGCGGCGCAATACGGCTTAAGCGATAAAGACGTGTTCGAGGCGGCCAAGGAACTGAAAACCCACAGCAACGAGAAGATAATGGCGTCGATCCGCCTCCTCGACGCGATCGCCGCATACCTGCAGATAAAGAAGCTGGCCGTCTGGAAGAACGAGGACGTCTCGGCGCAGCTGAAAGCCTTTATCGACAAGAACCTGGACAAGGACCTCTCCAGCGACATCCTGTGCCGCCACTTCTATATCTCGCGCACAAAGCTTTACCAAATCTCCAAGAAAGCCTTCGGCCTCGGCATTTCGGAATTCATCCTGGAACGCCGCATAGAAAAAGCCAAGGAAATTCTGGAAAAGGAAGACAAATCCGTCGCCGACGCAGCCAACGCCGCCGGCATTTTCGATTACAACTACTTTTGCAAGCTTTTCAAAAAACACACCGGCATGACCCCGTCGCAGTATAAGAAGAGCAAGATGGCGTAAAAAGGCTTTTCAGCGACAATTGGCTTTCCGACCTCCCCTATATTAAAAACAACAAAGCGGCACCTGTTTTGTGCCGCTTTGTTGTAAGGGGGATTAACGGATAAATCTATTCTGTCATTTTTTCTGCGATTTTCCGGCTTTTTTAAACACAAAGACGCCCCATGTTGCAAGTCCGGCAAGAAGCATGCAATCGAAAACGATCATACAAATAGTCCAAATAGGCAGCCGGTAGCCAATGATCTCGCCATTCATAGCATTAGAATTGACTATTGTATAGCATATATTTTTCACACACTGACGCAATATGTGAACATCGGCCGCCGATGATTCGTCACACCACGGCACAGGAAGTGTGGCGAGATTCATATCGCCGCCAGCATATGCCATTTGCCTGCTATCCATATAGTCGGGGTTAGTGTTGAAATCGTTGATTACCGCACCTCTAAATCCCCATTCGTTGCGGAGTATCTCTGTAAGCAATCTGTAATCTCCGCCCGTCCAACGCGTGCCAATACGGTTAAAAGATGTCATTAACGCGGAAGCACCGCCTTCTTTAACGGCAATTTCAAAAGGCCTCAGATAAATCTCCCGTAATGATTGTTCGGTCAACCAAGAGCAATCTCCACCTGACGAACGATGCGTCTCCTGATCATTGACCGCAAAATGCTTGATAAAAGCAAAAACCCCTCTACTCCGCACGCCTTTGATTTGAGCCGCCGCTGCTTTTCCAGCGAGAAGCGGATCTTCCGAATAATACTCAAAATTTCTGCCGCCGAATGGGCTACGGTGCGTATTGGCACCAGGGGCATACCATCCTGAATAGGGCATGCCATCGCCCTTTTCATTGCCGGCAAGTCCTTCGTTGCCTACAGATATCCCGAACTCTTCAATAAGTTTCTGATTCCATGTCGACGCAACAACCGATTGAGCGACATACGAGCATGTTCCATAAAATGTTGTTGAGTCCATAAAGCATACCCAACCGACAGGCCCGTCCGCAACGTTTGTCCGCGGCAAACCGATATCGCTTACTGCCTCAGTATGATAACTTGCATAATCGTGCAGCCTTCTTAAGTCCTTAATTTTAGCTTTATCAAGCAACAGTTCCCACCGATCATCTTTATAATCGGCAGTTGGAATACCGTCGCCGTCATTATCTAGTTCTTTACCGTTGTCATCGAACAACAAATCGCGAAGCACAAGATCGTTTTTTTCTTCGAAGAGAGGCATCTCAATGTTATCGTAGTTGTTCGGATTGTTATGCTTCATATCCTTTAAAGCGTTTATAAAACCCTTTGTTGCCAAACGATCGCTTTCGTCGGTCGGAGATGTCGGCCATGTCGTATTCCAATTCGCACGCGACAGACAAGTAGAAAGCTGCGTATCCGAGTTAAAGTAATCAGCTTGCCCTGTGTAAAGATTCTTAACCGAATAATCGGTAACGGGATCTTTGTCATAGCGAATACTTGCGGAAACAAAAGGAATAGTAAACACGGTATCGTGTGAATTGCGGTTTATGCGAAGTTGATAGCCGTTCCCCGCCTCAATTTCATATCCCTTGAAGCCGTTCGCATTCGCGTCCTTATTGTCATACGATGCTAAATAATAGGGATCGCAGACTAACTCAACAACTTCATAATTACCCGGCTCAATTATGTCTGTTTTAGCAAAATCCAGCAAAACAGCGTCTGGTTTTTCAAGGCCCCCTGCAGTGTAAGGCGCATGTCCGTACAACTGAACCACGTCCTTGCCCGCGACGGAGCCGTTATTTGTAACCTTGACTTTTACAGTATATTTTTGATCCTTAGCTATCGTTTTGTTTTCGATTCCGGATTTATCGTCTATTTCCCAACTAAATTGCGTATATGACATTCCGTGCCCGAAAGGGTAAACAACATTATCTTCGTACCACGTCGGCGCATCGCCCTGTGCCGGTTGGACAGCACGGGTTTCATAATACCGATATCCGAAATAAATATTTTCTTCGTAGTGGACAAAATAGTAGAATTCGATCTGGCGATTCGTCCCATTCATTGTGTAGTACTGATCACCGCCTAAAATTCCTTTTTTATAGTTTCCAGTAATACGGTTATCACCGAAATTATTCCATGTAGGATCCTTTTTGAAATCATAGGCGTAAGTATCGACTGTTCTTCCCGATGGATTTACGTTCCCGTTAAGAATGTTTCCAAGAGCAACCGTACCAGTCTCTCCGGGAAAACCCATCCAAATAGCAGCGTCTATTTTGCTTTGATACGCATAATATGCGGGATTTTCCAAAAAGCCCAACTCCATCGACGTTGCAACATTCAACAGCACAATTACTTTTTTGAATGGAGCGGCGCATACGGCTGCCAGCAGCGCCGTTTCGTTTGCGTCAAGCTGAAGAAAATGATCGTCCGGATTTCTGGCCCCGACGACATCAGGGTCATTCATCGAGCGCGGGAGATCAAATCCTTCGCCGGCAATGCGCGTAAATACAATAAATGCTGCGTCGCTGTATTGGGAATAGCTGCTTTTAACATTTTCTGTATACATTGACTGCGGCGTTTCTGCCGTTGATAAATATACCGTGTCTCCTTTGTCAAGACCTCCTTTATACGGCTCTCTCTTTTTCCCCGAACCGCCCGCAGATGTACTCGTATTCTCATAAAACGCTTTAAGGGTGGGATTTATATTATAACCTGCATCCCCAAGCGCTTTATATAAATTAATAACGTTCGACGTATTGGCCTCTCCAGATCCTGTGCCGCCATAAGCCAGGTCCACGCTGTTTTTCCCAAAAATACTGACCATAGGCATATCGGCTGTTTTTTTATCGGCAGTAGATTGCGGGGTATAAATCGGGAGCGCGTTATTCTTGTTTTTTAGCAAAACAATGCCTTCCTCTGCCAGCTTGACGTTAAAGTCTCTGGCACCTTGATACGCATCAGCTTTACTTTCAAAATCGCTGACGTAAATGGGTTCTATGCCGTCTGCATACCTTGCCCTTATTCCGCCGCCGGGCATTACCATGTTAAGCACGGAATATAGCATTGTTGTCGCCAAAATGTTAACAGTAAGCACTAGGGCAAGCGACACGGCAGACACTATCATCCATACTAGAGTTTTTTTCTTCAAAATCTTATCTCCTAAAATTTCCCTGATTATACCGCACGCTATATGTTCTGAGGCAGATCAAAGTAATCCGACCATGTAAATACCGCATCGTTACTGGTAAGCTTTAGACAGTCAACAAGCGGCGCTATCGACTTGAAGGTCGTTCCCGGCATATCAGTCAAATTAATAGTTGTTAGCGTTATTGTGTTGATCCCTTTATTTAGTGCTACGGTTGTCGAAATAGTATAATCTGCAAATTGCAGAGCTTTGAACACACCGTCACCGCCGCTGGCAGGAATATTATTGAACTCAACCGGAGCATATGAAACTGCCGTCCCATTGACCGCCACTTCATAGTCGTTTGACGTCATTGTCCAATTCGTAAGAGATCCCAAAGCTTCCATGGACAACCTAAGTTTAAGGGTAACGTTCGAAATGTCGATATCGCTGACAATTTTAAATGTAATTACTGTGCTATCGCTCTTTTCATATAAATATCCCAAAAACTTTCCGTTGCTCGCGCCATAATTCGGTTCTGAATATATCATGCTGATACCGGCGACTCTGCCCGACCAACTAGGCCCTGACATTCCTTTGAGGTCAATGTGTTCAACTTCAAATATATAATTCGGCTCCATCGGTGTCCTCGTCCACCTCGCATACACTCTTGTATTGTCAACAGCAACAGGCGTACCAAAAGTGTATGTTGTGCCGCCCGCCACAGCAGTATACCAGCCACTGAAACTGTATCCGGTTCGTTTTGGGTCGACAGTTGGACGTACCGCACCTTCACCGTTTTTGACAAATTGTCTCACTTCCGGCCTCTTGAGCCATTCCTGATTATAGTCAAAATAAAACCTCATCCACTCGCCTTCTTCGAGTAATCTGGCATACACTGTTGTGTCGGATGTTATTGCCTTACCAAATTCGAATAATACAGTCATTTGCGGATCGGAATACCAATCGTCAAAGAAACTGCCACTGCGAACGGGATCGTTTTCCGGCCTTTCAATTATCTGACCTTTTTCTAACGTAATAATCTCTGTTGTATTATTGCCAAGATTAAACGTTACAGCAAAACTTTCAGCCGATACGTTAATCTGAAAATTCGTATTCTTACCGCCATAGCGGACAGTAATAGTTTTTTTGCCGACCGCCGACATTTTGGGCTCTGTTGCGATCGTTACCTTTTCGTCGGTAAGCGGAACAGTTGCAGTAGTACCGTTGTCATAAGTGACGGTGAGGATTCCTCCCTCGACACTAAAAGTTTCGTTTAATAAGTATTCTGTTTTAGTTGGCAGTGTTGTCACCGCAATCTTTTCAACCGGTCTTTCCTTTTTCTCGCCGCACGCCGCCAATACGAACGCTGCCAGCAAGACTATGGTCACCAAAACGGCTGTAAGTCGCCATTTGCTTGCTAATGTATAATTTCCCATTTTTTTCATTCTAGCTGTTCCTCCTTCAAAATAACCGGTGGCTTGGATACTGAAAAGCAAGTTGCTCGTCAGTACCCAAGCCTAACGGTCACATTAAGACATTATCATTATGCAGTAACTTTCAGGTTAAATGTTTGGGCATAAGCAATATAATTAGTTGTGTTGTTAGAAGGCGTCATCCACGGGTTGCTTGCGGCTACCCACGGAATAAATAACGTGATAGTCACTGCGTGGTCTCCGACCATTGTCGTCGACCCCGTAACCTTGCCGCTTGTGTTGACGTCATAGGCGCCTCTGCCGGCAAATCCCATGATAGATTCATATTCGGGTGTCCACGTCAATCCCGACGGCAAGCCTTCGACTTTAAACTTATATTCATACTTTATCGGAAGCTCGCCAATCGGCCGCGTGATAATATCTGCCGCCGACTTATCTTCATTTCTATGCCAGAACGTCCTACCTGCAAACGGTGTTGCCGATGCATAATAATTTATTACCCTGTCAGTGTTCGTATTGCTGTTTATTCTCATCTTGTCCATATATTTAAAGTAGGGCGCATTGATTTTCGCATTCTGCACTTGGCCGGACTTTATAGAAATTTCCTGGCCGATCGGAGCGCCGTTATAATGCAGCGCGCTTTCTACCTTAACATTCATTACCGCTGCAGATGTAACCCAAGTGTCCGCATTAATGTTTACATTGACCGGGAAACTCTGCCCGACTTGCGAAGAAACATCAGTATAGCGGAACGGTATACCTCCGCTTGAATCCTGAGCAACCCAGCCGACGCTTGCGTCCTCATAGATCTTTGTCGGACGCGTGTTCGATCCCGTGCCGACGAACGGAGTGCCTACTAATCTCCCGCTGGCCGTATCCATGCTGGCAGGCCACGTCGCACCGGACGCAAGAACTATCGCTGCCGCCCTATTTTCAGGTATTTCAACTGACAAACTGTTGTATATTCCCGCTATCACCTTTATTTCATGCTCGGCACCCGCTACAAAACCGTTTCTGACAGTTGATGCGTTCGCTCTTGTGCGCAATGTGCGCTGCGCAGATTTACGAACCGCATAATAGTGCGTAGGAGAGGCAATCGTATCTGTATATGGCGTGCTAACCGCCGGCGTTGCTATTGTAGGTACCTTTACGGTCTTAGCCACAGCATCCCAGACGCCTTCGGTAACCCTGCCCTGCGGAAAGCCGGTATCACCGCCGCCGAGCGGCAGCGAGTCGCCAGCACGCACCATAAGATTGAGCGGAACATAATCTTTTGCCCACGCGTCAGTAACAGACGAACCGCTAAAGCCCCATTCCTGGCGCAAAAGTCTTTCGTGTACCGCAAAGTTCGCAGCTGTGACTTGCTTGCCGATACGATTGAAAGATGACATAAACATCTGGGCGCGGCCCTGTTTGAACGTCGCTTCGAATGGCTTCAAATATATTTCTCTCATTGCTTGTTCGGTCGCCCAAGTCGCAATTCCGCCATAATCCGCACGATACGATTCTTGGTCATTTAAGAAAAAATGCTTGATCGTAGCGTTGATTCCCTTGCTGTACACACCAAATGAGACTTCCGCTATCATTTTTGCCGCCTGCACACCGTCCTCAGAATAATACTCAAAATTGCGTCCCGAAAATGGTGAACGATGCGTGTTAACCGCAGGACCATGCCACTGCTGCCTGCCGTTAAAAAGACCCTCATTACCAAGCTGCCTTCCCATCTCTCCCGCCAATTCCTTGTTATATGTAGCGGAAGTTATCGGCGCCGTAGGCCACAGCATGCCGCCGCCGATTTGGAACGATCCTTCTGTGTTGCTGTCAGCGGCTACACCAAAATATCTGGCAAATGACCGTCCGCCGATTCCGGTTCCATTGGCCGCCAGCTGACGCAGTTCCTCCCAGCTGAACTGGTTCATAAAAGCTTCCCATTTCTTGGTGTTTTCATCGGTCGGAGCAGTCATGACGCCGTTTGCATTCTTAGTAGGTTCAGTATACGGAATCCCCGACATATCCTGAAGTTTTATCGGGAAATCAGAATTGCTGGTGCTAACCGCACGGTTCGCTTGATTCCAAGTAGAAGGCACTGCCGATACATACCACGGATCCGTTGACTTGTCTTGATATGGATAATATGTTTGCTGATTATAGAACTCATTTGCTTCCGTCGGCGTAAGCGTCCGATCAGCTTTGGATGCGGCCTTCGGTTGATCCAACCCGTTTTCTCTCGAAACCAGATTGCTCAATAACGAGGCATTCACACTGGCAAATTGGTCAACAAACAAGGGTTCTATTTTGTTGCCTGAATAGTAATCTGTTTCACACTTAATCGTATCTTTAATTTTCCTTGTAACCGACAGAACAGAATCGTGAGAATTGCGGCGAACCGAAATATTGTAATCGCCTTTTTCTAACTCATAACCCTTAAATCCGTTGTTGTTCTTATCATCCCAATCAAAAGAAGCCATGTCCTGCGCAACAAAAGAAATCGTCAGAACTTCACTTTCTCCTGGACGCAGCATTTGGGTTTTACCAAACTCGACAAGATTGGCCGACGCTTTCTCTATGCCGCCTTTGGAATACGGAGGATTATAATAAATCTGCACAACATCTTTGCCTGCTACTTTACCAGTATTGGTGACTTTGATTTTTAGTGTCACGGTTTGGTTGGCGGCGGTAATGTTGGCCTTTGCTGCAATATCTTTCTCCATCTCCCACTTAAAGGTCGTATAAGATAATCCATACCCAAACGGGAATAAAACTTGCTGGTTATACCATGTTTCCCCGCTGCCTTTTTCTTTGGCGTTCATATCCGTTGCGGCAGTTTCATAATAACGATAGCCCATATAAATGTCTTCGCGATATTCGATACTTGTAAAATCCATCTTTTTCGCGCCATTGTTTTCATAATAGAAGACATCTAGACGATTTCCAGCCGCGTCTTTATTTTGAGAATTTCTGCCCACGTTAGTCCATGTAGGAGCTTTTGTAAAATCTTTCGCCCACAGATCTACAGTGTGGCCGGATGGATTAACATCTCCTTTTAATATACTCGCTATCGCGTCAGGCCCGTTATTGCCGACGCCGCCTACCCAAAGAATTGCATCAACGCCAAGATTGTCCGTCGTCTTGTTTTCCGCAAGTTCAGGTATTTGCATTATATTAGAAGAATTGATTAACACAATAACCTTATTAAAATATTGCTTAGCGTGTTTTACCAATGCCTGCTCGTCTAGGTCAAGTTCCAAGTAATGATTGTCATCGCTTGCATAATTACGACCCGGCACACTATTCGTAAGCAAGTCGATATTCTCGGCCCCGATTCGCGAAAACGTAAGAATAGCAGCATCGTTATATGCGCCGTAAGTGCTGGTAATCGCAGATGTATAGTATGCCTGAGGTACCTCGGGATCGATAATTCGCGATGTGCGAGTATTATATTTACCGTTCGCATCAGGCGCCGCCCCTGTTGTAAATTGCTGATAAAGCGCAATCGTTCTTTGATTCAACCTAAAACCCGCCGACTCCAGCGCGTCAGGAAGCTGCGAAGATGCAACCACTCCCGCAACGTTAACTGCACTTCCGGCGCCAGAGCCTATCCCACCCCTGATCATATTGACGCTATGTACGCCGAACAACGTGACATTTCTCTCGCTTTTCTCTAGCGGCAACGCATTGTCCGCATTTTTCAGCATTGTAAAGCCCTCTTCGGCCAGCTTAATGCTGAGTTTTTGCGCCTCAATCCTTTGCTCGTTCTGTGTTGCGTAATCTGTAAAGAACTTGCCTTTGTTTTCAAGAAAGCCCGATTTTGTGCCCGTCACCGACACTAAAGTTTCTTCAACCCCTTTTGTTTTGCATGCCGCAAACGAAAAGGCGCTGACAATTGACAACATCGCGGCAATTATTATTAGCATTATCCTTTTGCCAAATGTCCTTGTCTTACTCATAGTTCCCTCCTTGGTTGTAACTCTTACGTTACAATATATTAAAAGCTAAAATACTCGGCGACTGTAAATTTGTAGTCTTCCAAGCATAATGCGCTTTGCTTTAGTTATAAGTAATAAACGAAAAAAAACATAGTATCTTATGTTCTTACTATCTGTATTTTTGTTTATACTTAGAACGCACAATGTGGTGCCCCTTATCAGAAAATAAAAGCGGTTTCGTTAAGCAAGCGGTGAACTGCGAAAGCTCGGCCAAGGCAGAGCCTTGCTCCGCAGCTGGATCCTGACAGCACAGGAAAGCGGCCTGCCGGAATTTACCGACTGCATAACCGTGTTTACCAACTGGTTCAATGAAATCCTCAATTCCCTTGATCACCCCTACCCAACGGCTTTACGGAAGGCACCAATAACAAGATCAAGGTCATCAAACGCAACGCTTACGGCTTCCGTAACTTCGACCGCTTCCGTAACCGCATACTCCACTGCTGCGCTCACTGACCCGTCCCCCCAAAAAAATATTGGTGTGAAGGGTACCCTTCACACCAATATCGCACACTTGCTTCAATTCAATTGTACTGACCCCACCCCAACATTTGACATAGAGCCTTTTATCATACCTGCTATTCCCTGTCAAGGTAAACGTCCCCCCTGACCATTTATCCTTTACGCTTTGCGCGAATTAAAAAAGTACCCCAAAGTATTGATGAAACCAAAAAAATCCCACCAATAACAAATCCTACCCAGGTTAAAGGATCTACAATATCTGCTTTTTGGGGATTGTCTTTCAAATATTGTATTTCAACTTTATTACCTATAATTATAGTGTCTTTTTTGCTAGTATGTTTAGATGAAATAACAGTATAAGTCTTGCCCTCAACACAGTATTCTGCCTCTGCCCAATACACAGTTTGTTTGGCCGTAAAACCATAATCTTTTTCTTCAATTATATTAACAATTACACCTTCTACCCGCATAGTATATTTAAAAGAATCATAAGCTGCATAACTTAAGCCAATTATCCCGCAAATAAACAAAATAATAGCAAAAATAATGAACAACATATTTTTTTTTGCGTCAAGCAAATATTTGCTTTCTTTGTCCATAGTTACTTTCTCCTCCTTTTATTCCGTCAATAAATTTCTTTATTAATATCCCAACTAACGTTATTAATCCAGAGGTAATTGATGTTATTAACGTACCGACTTTACTAAGCCCTGTAATTCCTATTAACAATGATGCTATAATACCATATGGCGATTGGTCTTGTCCGGCAATAAAACAGTCTAACGAATAATTTACATAACTAATGAACGCACTAGCCGCAACTTTAAAAACTCCCTTTAAAACCGTGCTGTTAAATAACAAAGGAGCTACTACATTTGCCAGTCCTGCCATTGCGCCGAATATGGTTCCAGTCATAAAGCCGGTAGCCGTCATGTCGAGGATTTCTCCCCAACTCTTATTGTCAATTAAGCCAGCAGCCAAATTCAATCCGGCATTTAAAACTCCGCCTAATATTGCACCGGCTGTAATTGTCGCCAATGCCGCTGTTGCCCCTGTCGCAGCACCTGTCCCCATTATTGCCCCGCCTATTGCAGCGAAACCGGCCGTCGCGCCTCCGGCTGTAACGCATGTAAGAACAACTAACAGGGCTATTATGCCAACGCCAATTAATACTTTGCCCCACCATGGCAATGGTTTATTCCCAATGTCGTCAACATAGGTAATCGGATTGTTTCCGCAGTAAGCATACAGGTTCAACCCGTTAACGGTCCCCGCATCCAAATAGGCCACATCGTCAGCGTTTATAAACCTGCCAAAGCCCGGATCATAATACCTGCTCTGCAGGAAGTACAGCTCCGTCTCCTGATCCCAGTAA
>JAVBLK010000038.1:0-5867 GCA_031553565.1 Eubacteriales bacterium | reverse complement strand
AGTCTGCTATGAGGACTTCGAGAACGGCACTATCAAGAAGGTCTATTACGAGCCCGGCTGCGACTTCGTCGACCTGATCCCGCTCAACGCGAAATACGCGCCGGTGAGGATACAGGGCGCTAAGTTAGAGGGCACGCGCGTCCTTGGGAAGGTTGTGTATCTTTTTAGGAAGATATGATGATTGGGATTCGAATTGGCGTTATGCCGATTATGTTCCACGATTGAATATATAAGTGCGGGACTTGGCCACACAGCGAATATATACAGCCACTTGGATTTCAGTTCTAAGCGAACGCGATTGCGGATGCGCTTAGTATGAATTTGCCTTTACCGACGTAGTTGAAACAACAAAAGTTATGGAAGCCCCTGCATTCGAAAATGCCCGTCCCGGCTTTTCGGGACGGGTATTTTTTTGCCCAAAAATTCATAAAAACCACTAAAGAGTTCTATCTGATTCTATCTGGAAAACACATTAGAGTTAGCATTTTTTTGCATAAATCGTAGTCCGCATCGTAGACATACACAATTCCGCTCTTGGCGGCGAGCCAAAAGGCATCAAAAAGCGGCTGTTTTTATCTAAAACAGCCGCTTTTTTGGTCGGAGCGACGTGATTTGAACACGCGACCTCTTGGTCCCGAACCAAGCGCGCTACCGAGCTGCGCTACGCCCCGATGTTGTCCAGAGTTTTCCCTGCAATAAGCGGCCGGGCTTTTGCCGCAGTTTTCTTGAGGTGAAAATTATTATACCAAAAATAAAGTATGATATCAACTATTCTTAGCAGGGCGAAGGGGCGATCCATCAAAAACTCTTCCGGGGCGGGTTGTAAAGGAAACGATGAATAAATGAGGTTAATTTAGAGCAAGTATTTTTAAGACAGAAAACGGCTTGTTTTTGCAGCAAATAGTAGAACTATTTGTGAAGTGAAGAAGACGTTTTCAGGCGAAAAAGACGCCGCCGTAAATTATGCTTAAATTTTCAGCGTTTCCTTAAATAAAAAACATCAGATAGAAAAAGAAAGACGCTGCATGCGCCGGCCGCGCATGAGCGTTGTTTCCGTGTTTACGATTTGTATGCGGCGGACAGCTTTGCTGCGCTTTCCTCCAGTTTGTTCTCAATGCTCTCGGAGCTGCGGAAAGACAGCAGGTATTTAAGCTGCATATCGGTCAGGCCTGCAGGTTGGGCGGTGATCCCGTAGACGCCCAGTTTCTCCCAGAAAGCCGGCGATATATGGAGCGCCGCACGGCTGAGCGTTTCCTCGGCGGGGGCTATCACGCTGCCGCCGGCGAACGCCAGCGCGGCGACCGCGACGACCTTGCCGCCCCTTGTGACCACAAAATCCCTTAACGCGGTCACTGTTCCGCCCTGGGTGACCACGTCGTCAATTATAATATAGCTTACGCCCTGCTTTATGCTCCCGCAAAAAACAGGGCGGTGTAAAAAACGTTCCATTGCCGGCAGCTTTTTTCTCTGCACCGCGTCGCTGCGGTATACGTCATAGCACACCGGCAGCCCTACCGCCTGCGCCAAGGCAACGGGCAGGGCGTTCTCGCGCTGGACGGGCAGCAGCACGGCATCGGGGTAAAGCCGCCTCAATGTCAGAAGGCTGTCCAGCTTGACGCACTTTGTCGCGACGCTTCTGGCCGCGGAAAGGTCGCCGCGCTTGGCTCTGCCGAACTCCTCACACCTCAAAAGGTAGGAAATCGACGTGTTCCCGTATCCGGGAGGAAAACCCTTGTCCCATATCGGCGCAGACATCCCCATGATCACCGCCTCCTTGGCCGTCGGACCGTAGCCCGTTTGCAAAAGTATACATTCAAAAAAGAAGCGGAAGGGTTTCGTATTTTTTGTTTTAGTTTGAGATTTTATCTTGTTTTAAGACAAATTCCGGCAAGGCCTTTTATCGCCGCAGGCAATGTGGTATAATCCCATTAATGGAAACTGCTTCCGGTCTATTAACGGTATTGATCGCCGAGGACGACGCCGGCATACGCGACTCGCTGCGCACCTCGATCAACTGGGGCGCCCTGGGTTTTAAGGTGTGCGGAGAAGCGCATAACGGCCGCGTCGCGCTGGAAATGGCAGGAACGATGCGGCCGGATCTGATGCTGCTGGACATCTGCATGCCCGAAATGGACGGCTTGGAGGTTATCCGCACCTTAAGCGGCACCGGGAATCCGCCCGCCGTAGTCGTGATAAGCGGACACAGCGAGTTTTCTTTCGCAAAGGAAGCCATGCGTTTCGGCGCCTCCGACTATCTTTTGAAGCCGTTTAAAATCAGCGAGCTTTCCGACGCGCTGTTAAAAGCCGCGGCGGCGATAAGCGTCAAACGCGAAAAACAGGCTTATTTAGAGGAGACTCAGGCGCAGCTTAAAATCGCGCGGCGCGTCATACGCGACAAGCTGCTTGCCGATATTTTGGAAGGCGCGGTCGCGCCTGCAAAAAAACTTCTTAGCGAATACGATATCACGTTGGGCGCAACAAAGCCCGTATGCGCGCTGGTGATCCGCCACGACCTGCGTGAGAGCAGGCTGCCGAACGAAAGCGACGGCGGCTTTATCGGCAAGCTGATCAAGCAATGTAAAGTCTGTTTTGCGCCGTATTTTAACAACGAGGCTTTCTTCTGCTCGGGGTTTGTTACGGTGCTGTTGGAAATAAACGGCGATGAAGCCGGCATACGCAAGGATTTCCACAGCGCAATGATCTCGCTGAAAGGGCGCATCGAGGCGGAGACCGAATATACTATTTCTGCCGGCATCGGGGAAGCCGCCGACCTGCCCGCGCAATGGAAGGATTCTTTTTCAGAAGCGCGCACAGCGTTGGATGCGCGGTTCTATTACGGCGAAAATTCTGTCTTTTTGTATAAGGATATCCGGCCGCTGATGGATTCGGCGTGGCGGTTCCCGACAGCGCAGCGCACGCAGATACTCCGCGGTATACAGAGCGGCGACGAGAAGCTGCTGAACGCCGGGCTGGACGGCTTCATAGGCGAACTGCGGAAAATTTCCATACATAAACAGGCGATAATCAGCATCGCTTTTTCATTGCTGTTTTCTCTTTACGATTTTGCCAAGGAAAACAAGCTGGAGCTTAATACCGTTTTCGGCTCTTCACTGGAAAGATTTATGGTTTTGCGCGAATGTGAAACCTTTGACGACATGTGCAGGGAGATCGCGCTTCTGGTAAACGATACTGCAAAGCTTTATAACAGCCGTCCGTCCTACAATTTCCACATCAAGCACGCGATCGAGTATATCCGCGAAAACTACGCGCAGGATATAACCCTTGGCGACGTGGCGAAAAGCATTTATGTCAGCCCCAGTTATCTGAGCATGCTTTTTAAACAGGAGACCGGCACGACTCTCAACAACTATATAAACAAACTGCGGGTTGAAACCGCCTGCGAATTACTGAAAGACCCCAAAGTCAAGATTTACGAGGCCGCGCTGTCCGCCGGCTTCCGCGACGAAAAATACTTCTTCCCCGTTTTCAAAAAGTTTATGAAAATGACGCCGCAGGAATACAGGGCAAAAATATAGGCACTGCCGTTTTTAAGCATTTACCTTGGATCAACCGCGGAAAAGAAAGTCCGCCGGGACGCTTACCGTGCCTATCGGCGCGTCGCCGGGATTGCCGTGGTTGTCAGTGCCGCCTGAAACGAGCAAGCCGTTTTCACGCGCCTTTTTTTCAAGCGCGGCCGTAAACGAGGCTTTGTGCGTCGGGTAATATGCCTCGATACCGTCCAACCCAAAGCCCGTCAGTTTATCGATAAGCGCGAACTTGCAGTTGTCGTCGACAGACAATCT
This sequence comes from Eubacteriales bacterium, assembly GCA_031553565.1. GTDB lineage: Bacteria > Bacillota > Clostridia > Christensenellales > DUVY01 > JAVBLK01. The sequence goes on along the minus strand of JAVBLK010000038.1, from coordinate 2,064 downwards.
GCCGGGGTGCGCCAGAAAGCTTTTCCCGCCGCCGGCACGGATTATGCCGACCGCCGTTTTGGGATCGACCTTTACATTGCCGCAGTACGCCGGGCGGCCCTCATCAAGGTACTCGTAAAACGCCTGCTTTACCGAGTGCGCAAAGCCTTTCCCGACCATAGCGCGCGCTATGTGCATCCTGCCGCTGCTGCCGGGGCCTGCGCGCGCGATGTCCTCCGCCGTTATGCCTATCCCTAGACGGTTCAGCTTCTTTATTATATCTGCGTTGCGCTGATCCCGTGCCTTGCGTATCCCGTCCAGCGCCGCTATAAATTCCGGACGCTTATAATCTATGTTCAGTCCGATGATGTGCACCTCGCAGTTACCGTATGCCGAAATCTCTGCGCCCGGCACAAAGCGCAGCCCAAGCTCCTGCGCCGCCGCCGCCGCGTCCGGGAGCCCCGCGACTGTGTCGTGGTCGGTAAGCGCAAAGCCGTACAGCCCCGCGCCCTTTGCTTTTTCACAAATCTCGCGCGGGGTCAGCTTTCCGTCGGAAAATACAGAGTGAATGTGAAGATCGAGCCGCTTATCCATGGCTTTATTATAACAAAATCTGTGGTTTTTGACAAACCGCGGCGCCGGCGAGGGCTGACGTTTGCGTGTTGATAATTTAAGGAAACAATGAATAAATGAGGTTAATTTAAAGCAAGTATTTTTCAGTATGAAAACGGCTTGTTTTTGCAGTAAATAGTAGAACTATTTGTGAAATATTGAAGATGTTTTCAGGCGAAAAAGACGCCGCTGTAAATTTTACCGAATTATTCAGTGGTTCCATAACCACGTATTTGCCCGCTGTGAAAAGCCGCAATTTTTCTATGTCTCGGCTCATTTTTTGCCCTTGTACCGCATATATTTTTATATGATATAGTAAAAGGGAGCGGATATGAACAGGGAAGAATTTATTCAGGACAGTATCGGGTTGAACCTATTTTGGGCGCGGATCATGAAGGAGCATTGCATCTTTATCGAGGCCGGGCTGCCGTACAAGGACATGCACCTTATGCAGAGCTATGCCCGCTATAAGGTACAGTTTGAAATGCTGCTGTATGAAACCATCGAGATTTCCTGCAACCTGCCCGCGGGCGCGGCGGCCGCCGGCATGTTTTTGACGGAGTTTACCGAAACCGCCGAAATAAAGACTCAGGCGCTGACCGGCATTTCGATAAACCAGCGTGTGACCGCCGCAGAAAGGAGTGCCTTGGAGCGGCCGCGCCCGATGCCGGTCGGCAAGCTGCCCGTCATCTACGACGCAACGCGCGCGATCAATGCAAAGGCCGACACTCTGACGCGCGGGCTGATGGAGCTGCAAAATAAAACGTTGGACGAAGTTCTGGACGGCAAGCTGTTTACTTACAGCTATCCCGCGGCCTATATGCATATGAATGACGAGGCGCAGGATTATTTAGACTCGTTGGAAAAGCTGTCCATGAACGAAAGCCTTCACCAAAGCGCCTGCGCCGTCCAGGGCTTCTGGGATAAGAATATGCGCCAGCACGCCGCAAGCATAAGGGGGCTTTTGGATCCGACCGAGGCGGCGATGTTTAACCGCGCCGACGATTTTGTAAAGGAATACGCCGCGCTGTCGGACGAGACCGCCGCCGAATGCGCGCTGTCCCCCTCTATCCCTGCAATGACCGAAAAAGCGAAAAAGCTTACCGCCCGATTCAAACGTTTTAAGGCGGAAACAACAAAAGCTATCTTAAACAACAGCCTGAAATCGATAATCCTGCCGCTGTACGCCGACCACCAGTTAAGGGAAACAAATTACTTTTTATATTTGCTGTGATGCCTGCCCCGCGGCTTTACCGTTCCTGCAGCCGCGCCGCATTCACAGCAGCGCATGCTTTACGCGCCGCTGGCCCGGCCGCCATTTTCCATTTCATTAGGAGTGGACAAATAGTGTTTAAAGTGATATAATAGGTGTATGAAAAAAGCGAGAATAAAAATGGAGCAGAGCTGTCCTAAATGCAAAGCTGAAGACGGACAAAGAAAGTTTGGGTATAGTAAGGCGGGGACACAAAGATA
>JAVBLK010000029.1:0-14863 GCA_031553565.1 Eubacteriales bacterium | reverse complement strand
TCTTAAGGTCGGCAAGAGTTAGCTTTGCAGCCGCTGTAAGAGTCGGATCCGCTGTTGCCAAATCGGCAAGCGCTGTCTCCAGCGCAGCTATGTCGTTCTTCGTGATGTCCGCAAGCGGCTTAACTATGATGGCGTTGTTTGCCGCAAGATATTCTGCTTTAGCAAGCTTCTCCTCCAGTCCCGCCTTAAGGTCGGCAAGCGTTGCCTTTGCAGCCGCTGTAAGAGTCGGATCCGCTGTTGCCAAATCGGCAAGCGCGGTCTCCAGCGCAGCTATGTCGTCCTTGGTGATATCCGCAAGCGGCTTAACTATGATAGCGTTGTTGTCCTCTAAGTACTGCGCCTTGGCAAGCTTTTCCTCTAATTCCGTCTTAAGGTCGGCAAGAGTTAGCTTTGCAGCCGCTGTAAGAGTCGGATCCGCTGTTGCCAAATCGGCAAGAGCTGTCTCCAGCGCAGCTATGTCGTCCTTGGTGATATCCGCAAGCGGCTTAACTATGATGGCGTTGTTGTCTGAAAGGTATTCTGCTTTAGCAAGCTTTTCCTCTAATTCCGCCTTAAGGTCGGCAAGAGTTAGCTTTGCAGCCGCTGTAAGAGTCGGATCCGCTGTTGCCAAGTCCGCAAGCGCGGTCTCGAGCGCAGATATGTCGTCCTTCGTGATATCCGTAAGCGGTTTAACTATGATAGCGTTGTTGTCCTCTAAGTAATGCGCCTTGGCAAGCTTTTCCTCCAGCGCGCTTAATTGATCGCCAAGGTAAGCGGATACATCGTCACCTAAAGCTTCGATGGCATCAATGGCCGCCTCTATGTCGCCCTTGTCGCCCGCAACGATCTGCGCCAGCGTTTTGCCGTAGCCGGACCAATTGTCCCTGATGTCCTGCTCGGCTTCGGCGGCCGCTTTTTTATCTGCCAGCATACCGGCGTACGAGCCGGCGGTACCGCCGTCCAGATTGGCAAGCACTTCGGGGGGAAGATCGCCTATTGCCGCGAGCAGCAGATCGATCTGGCCAAGGTCGTCCGCAGTCACATTACCCGCCGTAATCACGGGATACTTGTCCAGATATGCTTCTGTATACCTGTCGGCGACTGCATCTATGAGCTCTGTCTCCGTCATGCCGGCTTCGGCCAAAACTGCCGTTAAAAGCTCTCCGGGCAAAGAGTTTATTTCCTTATAGAGCGCGTCAATCGCATCCAGCTCTGTTTTATCGGCCGGCCCGGCGATAAGCGCCCCGAATTTATCGTTAAACGCTTCTGCAAATTTTTGGGAAACGTCCGCAATTTCGCCGCTTAGCAGCGCTTTGACCTCGGCGGGAAGCACCGTCATCCCTTTGTATGCTTCTGCAAGTTTGGCATAATCGTCCGCAGTGATGTCGTCATCGCTCAGCGCGTCTGAATACTGATCCCTGACCGCATCGGCATAATTGGCTATGAGCGCGTCCCGCTCGAAAGCCAGCTCATTTTGCACGCCGGCGGACAAGAAGTTATATGTATCTATTGCGGCGATGATCGCCGCAAGATCGTCTTTGGTCGCAGTATTAACGATTTCGTCGATATGGCTGATTCGGAATTCCATAGCGTCCAGCAAATCGGCAAGGTCGGAGATCATGGAAGCGGCCGCCGGATTGCCGGACGCAAGGGCCATAAAGTCTAGTGCAGCAGCGTTTAATGCGGCTCTGTCGCCTGCGTCAACGCCGTTTGAGCCTGTGCCTTTATTCAATACCAAAGCATGTGTTGCCAAGAACGCTTGCGCCGCCTGCATGTCTGTTTTGAGCTGGTCGAGCGCGGCCTTTTCCGTCTGGAGCTGCATTGCAAGCAATGCGTCTGTTCCGTTATCGGTGTACGCAGCACTGTCATACAGGTTAAGCGCGGCGTCAACCTTCGCAAGCGCGGCAGCGATATCTGTAGATCTAATGCCGAACGGATTTACGGCAAGCGCGTCCTTGGTAACCTGTTCTAAGCGGAAGGCTTCCGCCTTGTCGATAGCGTCGAGCACGGCTTTTTTGCCGTCCAGCGACGTTTTAAGGCCTGACATGCCGGCAATTGCTGTCGCATCGCCAGATAACGAGGAATATGCAGCCAGCGCGGCATTTACCGCGGCCTTGTCGGCAATGGTGGTTCCGGTTATATCAAGCTCCAAGATATCGCTGTGCTGTGCATAGAAATTCTGCGCATCAAGCAAGGCCTTGGCCGCCTTGGCCTCATTCGTCGTTTTATCACTTAGAGTCTCGAATTCCGAAAGCGCTTTTTCCACCGCCGCGCGGAATCCGTCTAAGGTTTGGGGCGCTGCGGGCTTAATACCCGAGGCCAGTATGTCTGCATTATCGTCAGAAAATTTTGTAAACGCGCTGAGGATACTGAAATCCGCGCTGACGGTAAACCCGGCGAAGTTAGCCGTTTCGGCGAAAACAAAGCGGACGGTGTAATCGCCTGCTTCGGCATTCGCAGGCATTTCGTAGCCGATGTTGACCCCGTCAGCCTTGCGTATGAATTGGTGCGCCGGCACAATGTATTCCAGAGAGCCGACAGCGGGCTGGGATACGGTTATAGCGGTGTTGCAGTTTTGCGAATTCGTGGTATAAAAAGTCCCGTTATGTCCCGAAATTGTTGCTGCTGCCGTGTTGTTTTTGATGATGGTGAGCGTTGTAAACGCCTCATACGCCGTGTAATTCCCTGCAGCGGCAATCTCACCCTTGACCACATATTTGCCCGCGGGCAGCGTATTTGCGGAAACATAGGGAGTAAAGCTGTACAGCGCATAGTCGTTTTTATACGTATTACTGTACGGCGCATAATAAAGCGATACCGCACCCGCGCTTTCAGACGACGCGGCAATCAATGCGGTTTCCAGATACATGGCGGCCGCGCCCGACTTGTTGTTAAAGGTTATCGTATTGACCTGATCCACGACAAATTTTGTGCCGTCGTGGCGGACGACATAATCCTTGGAATCAGGCTTTGCGCCTAACCGGACGTATCCTGCAAATCCCGCGGGCGACGCCGCCAGCGCGCTGCCCCTGCCGTAACTTGCGAAGGTAAGGCTGCTGCCCGCGGCAAGGCTGTCGAGCGTAAATAAACCGCCCGCTTTCAATTTGTCGAATATTGCCAATCCCGACAGGACGGTATTATATGACGGGCTCTGTACAAGCCCGGTCACCTTGATATCCTTAAAACTGACCGACGCTGCCGAAACCGTCAGTCCTGAGCCATGCGTCAGATCTATTTGGTTAACGTTATTGCCCGAAGAAGGCGCGACCGTGACTATCGTATTGTAGTCGCCCGTAACAAGGCGCAGCCCGGATGTAACCGTTACCCCTTTGTTAAGGTTTACCGCCGCCGCCTCGGTATACACAGAGCCAAACAGACCGTTGTGGCTGACGATATATATGCTTTCGCCCGCAACAGCGTCTATAAGCGCATCGGCTATCGTCTTATAGTCGTATGTCAATTCCTGTTCTGAAACACTTGCGCGCATAACGTGGATATTGCCCGCCTGAGTCGCGTACACCACGTTGCCGGACTTGATCACGCCCATGCCCGCGTTGGAAACCCTGATCCTGCCGAAGCCGACGTTAACTCCGGTGTTATTTGCCAATTTATAGTCCGTCGTCAGAGCGGAGGCGCTTACTTCCGCGCCGCTGTCGTCGGTAATCGTCAGGCTGAGGTACTTGCCCGCGACCGCGTCTATAAATATCAGGGGAAACTGAAGCGCCGGCAATACATTGTCTTTTGAAACCGCTATATTGCCCTGTATGTCCGCCGCGTTATAGAGCGACAGACGTCCCTTTTTAACAAAAACCGGCGCCGATCCCGCGATGTTCGAAGAGTCAAAAACGCTCTTAATAACCGCGCCGCTTTCCAGTATCGCGTCACCTGCGCCAACCGTAAGCACGTGCTTGCTTCCTCTTGTTTGCAGGGTCGCGTTTTTGACAAAAACGGAAGCGTTTTGACCTGCGATTACCGGATAGTCGGTAAAGGTGATACCTTCGATACGTAAATAGCCCATGGCCGCGGTCAGCTGCGCCAGCCCGCTGCCCACAACTTCATGCGGGCCGCCAAAAGAAGTGATGGTGACAAGGCTTGACTCTGCCAGATTGGTAATGCTTAAAACAGCGGCTTCAGTCTCCGTAATCGTGCCGTGGACTATTATCGTAATATGATGATCCGGAAGCCCCTGAAAATTGGGGAGCGACGTCATATCGTATTTTCGCAGCGCGCTCAGTGCCTGTGCCAGACTGTCATAATTGACATAAGTACCCGCAGTATCTATGTCCATCGATACGGGGCATTTACTTACGTCATACTTCCAATGGGCATATAGTATGCCGCCAAAGGCAGCCGCGTCGGCAAGTGCGCCGCTTGTGCCGCCGAGTTCGGTGTACTTTGTTCCCTCAGTATAGCCCGGCTGAGTATACCAGCCCATAAATTCGCCGTACCAGATGGACGGTCCGGGCAGGTCGCCTGACGCGTCCGCGTCGTATGTTTTGACTACGGTAGTGTTAGACGCTTTAATATTTTTATAGCTTGAGGTGCCTGCGTCCCAAATGCCTGTAGTCTGGTTATAGTTTAATGTAAGCGTCGTTTGTTTTTTGATAAACTTCGCTGTGACGGTATAATTGTTCGAGGTCGTATAAATTGTGGCCTGCGGCTTGGTCCGGCTGCTTATAACGCCGCCGCCCGAAACATCCCAGCCAACGAAAATATAGTCCGTGCCGGGGATCGCCGTACCCAGGATCTTGGGATAGATTTCCGCTTCCAGATCCAGCATGACCTGTGAAACAGTGCCGCCCGCCCCGGCGTTGACGGTGATTTTATAGGTGCCGTAGCTGAACACGAGCGGTACGCCCGGCGAAACGCTGTATGTGCCGTCGCCGCCGGGAACAGGCAACGGAACGCTTGCGCTTAGGTCAAAGCTTACGCCTTTTTCGCCTGCGTATATTATTTCCTCGACCCCGGTATAGTTGCCGGAGCCTGTCATAACCGCCTTGAAGGAACAGCCCTTATCCGCATTGACGGGCGTATATGCCGCCGCCGTGCTGAAAGGGGTTGTCTGCCATACGTTTGCAACCTTTTTGTACCATTTATAGGTGACGGTCGCGGACTGGTTGGTAAGCAGCGAATGCGGAGTCATTTGAGAGCCGATATACCCGGCCTGATTCCGCGCTGCAACCGGCACGCTGATCTGCTGTTTGTTTATCGTGTAATAGAAATTCCGGTATGTGCTGTAGTACAGCAGATCGTTGTCCGTAGGCAGAGTTGCGCGCATGGTGTATTTGCCGGCGTTTACCGGGAACCCTTGCACCCACCTTCTGGTCGCGGTATTGTAATAGTAAAACCGCATCTCTAAAAGGTAGTCCGTGTCTGCGATATCGGTCAATACATACGTGGTAACTACATTATTCTCGTCGGCGCCGGCGCTGTCCCCCGGCTGGTCGGCCGCGACCGTTTCCTGCACAGGGTCCGAAACGGTATAAACCTGTGCCTTGGCCGTGTATGTTCCCTTATGGTCATCGAGGCCGACCGGATATGTATTGACCGCTGTCTGGCTTGCGGAAATATATACCTTCTGATACAGCCTTAAAATAGAAAGATTGGTTGCCGGCTGTCCGAACGCGTAGTTTTGGTTCGAGAAAAAGCAGGCGTCCTCCCCCTCAGGCACATTGTTATAGGTAAACCGCGCGATAGCCTGGTCTTGGGGGTAAAAAGCTTTGTTTATAAATATACCTATGCGGCTCGTCTGCCTGTCTATTTCGGCGTTCATTTGAGCGTCCGTCAAATCATCGGACAGCGAATCGATTACCTGATCTGCCGTCGGGCAGGTCATCGGACCCGTTATGTTGAAGGATTTTGCGTGCAGCAGGTTGACGTCGCAGCGGCTGCCTGTTTTGGTGACAGTGTTGTAATTATAATAGTTGTCTCTGATAATCGGGTCGCCCTTGATATTGAGCGTAGAAGTTGCGTCCGCGTACACACCGCCTACAAGCGCCAGACTGCCCGTGCTGTAGTTGCCGGTGATCTCGCCAGAGGAAATATCCGCGACAGCTCCGTTTTTCAGCATGACGCCGGCGCAGCGCCTCCAGTTATGGTTGCCGGTCACCTTGCCCCCGGTCATTACAAACCTTGCCGACGCGCCGCTGCCCGTAAGCCCCGCGGGATCTATGTATGCGCCCGCGCCGAACGCGCCGTCGTTATTGATGATCTGTGCGGTGCCGCGCAGACGGAATTCGCCGCTTTTTGCCACCGCGACGCCGCCGCCGTATACCGCCCTGTTTCCGCCGTCCGTACCGTCCGCGCCGATGGTTCCGCCGCTTACATCGGCAACGCCGCCGCTTATTGCGATTCCGCCGCCGAATGCGCCGTTTGCGCCGTTATCGGCTTTGTTTCCGGAAATTTCACCTGCTGTCATATTCAGCGTGCCCGCCGCCATATATATGCCGCCGCCGTTATATGCAGTATTCCCGGAAATCTTTGTGCCCTCGCCTATGCCTATACTGCCGCCCGCAAGGTAAATGCCGCCGCCGTTGCCGGTGTCGGCCTTGTTGCCGGACAGCGCCGCGCCTGTAAAGTCCGATGCGCCCCTGTAAACATATACGGCGCCGCCGTTTACCGCCACACAGTTTTTGATTACGCCGCCGTTTACCGTCATAGGCGATGCGGTATATATTGCGCCGCCGCTTGCCGCATAGCATTTGTCAATGGTGACGTCTGTTAGTGTATAGCCCGCTGTTCCTTCGAGGTGTATTCCGCCGCCCGCACCCGAAAGCTCGGTATACGTACCGTCTTTATTGCCCGCAGAACATTCTGACACAGTAAAGTCCTGTAAAACGCTGTTTGCACATCCGTTCAAAAATAGCGCGCCGCCTTTACACTTACTAAAGGTTCCGCCGTAGATTTGCACTTCGGCCGCTCTCAGGTACACCGCCGCCCTGTTTAGGTTTCTCGAGTGGCAGTTCTCGATAAGCGCACTGCCCGACATGGCGAATATGTTCGTCGATGTGAGAACGGGAGTATATCCGATATCAGAGCCCAAAAAGACTGCGCCGCCCGCCATCGCTTCGGAATTTTTGATGCTGCCTGCAGTAAAGTTAACAACGGCGCCGTTTGTCCCCGCCACCGTGCCGCCGTAGCAATAACCGGTACCTGTAACCTTGTTGCTGCTAAACACCGCGCCTGAAAGGCTGACTGTACCGTTGTTGACGGCGACCGCGCCGCCGCTGTTTGCCGCAGTATTGTTCGAAATCGTGCCGCCGGCAAAATCTGCCGAACCTCTGACAACATAAACCGCGCCGCCTACGTTCGTTGCGGTACAATCGCTGATTGTTCCGCCGCTCATCAACAGGCTGCCGCCGTTTACACGTATTCCGCCGCCGATCGCGCTCTTGCCGCCGGTGATAACGGCGCCGCTTTCAATACGGAGTGCAGCGCCGACCTCAACGCCTATACACTGCGCCAAAGCGTTACCATTGACAATAATATTGTTTATACAGTAATTTCCGGCGTTCAAAATAAACATTGTTTCCGCGCCGGAATTCTTTTTTATCGAAGCAGACCCAAGCCCCGAAAGGTGTATCAACCGGTCTGCGGACAAATTTACGCTGTTTGTAAGTACGATAGTACCGTTTTTATTCAGCAGCTCCCTTGCACGCTCGAACGTCTTAACGGACGATGCCGCGGCGGCGCCGCTTAGCGCGTCGTTACCGGCAACGGTATTGAGATAAACTGTATTGGCCGGCTGGCCGGATTTTTTGCCTGTGCCCGAAGTGTTGGAATAAGCCGCCGGATTAAGTGTCGGCAGCGCGTAATCACCGCTGCTTCCGTATACATCACCGTCATAATAACAGTATTTTATCACCGCGCCGCCGTTATCCGTCCCGATTATAGGACCGCCGCCACCCACCCCATGCGTTGCGTTATGGCGTATTCTCCCGTTCGAATAGCATCCGTTTAAGGTTGTATTCGCAACAGTGCCGACGATACCCCCGACGTAAGTTCCATAGCCGCCGGGGCGGGTATAAACCTCGGAATTGCCGGTAACAATGCAGTTTTCAACAAGCGTGTCCGCCGCCGAGACGCCTCCTATATACCCGGCAATGCCGCCGCCCGTATGCCCGGATATCGAGTTGGTGATATTTCTTACCTCAAAATCGGCTACTTCAATATTACGTATAGCAATCTTTGCGCCCGAAACGCCGATATACTGGCCGAGAACGGCGCCGCGCAGCTTGGCGGTCGCCGAGCCGCCCTTGATGACAAAGTTTTTTATTTCGATATTGTCGGTCGCGCCCGGATTTATGATGCCGAACAACCCCGCGGACCCCGTTCCGCCGCTTACGGTAAGGTTGGAAATCGTATGGTAGTTTCCGTCAAAGGTACCCAAAAAGGATCTTGTACCGTTGCCGATCGCAGGGAAATTAACATTCCTTAAATCGATGTCCGCGGTCAGCTCCACACGGCTGTTTTTGAAAGTCGTGCCGCCGCCTACTTGTGTCGAAAGCGCCCTAAGAGCCGCCTCGGTGGAAATTGTGTATGTACCGCCCTGCTGGACAACGGTAGTGGTTGTCAGCTCGACAGGCTCGTTATTCGCGCTGACCGGAGCGACCTGGATCATCGCCATCGCGACGAGTGCGGCGACCATCACAAATTTAAGGATCCTGCTGTAACTGAGTTTCTTTCTTAATGTTTTCATACGCACCTTTCTTTTGCATCCACCGTATTTTGCCGGCAGTACTTTGCTGAGTTACACTGAATAATTCGATAGAATTTTGGCGCCGCGTCTTTTTCGTCATAAAACGGCTTCTTTTCTCGTCAATACCTTATGGTATTGCCTTCGAAAACAAACCGTTTTCATGCTTAAAAATACTTGCTCAAAATTTATCCATTAATTAACCGTTACCTAATCATTATAAATGTGTTAGGACGGTTTTTTTGCTTGTTCAGGGCAAAAGCTGTTGATCTAGGTAACCGCTTAACCGGCAAAATGGTCGTTTCATCTTTGGACTTCCTGCCATGTCATAGGCGGATTTCCGCATTTTTTGTCGGATTTTATTCTCTTTTCCCGAACGCGTATAGCGTAAATTGTATCATTTTTTTCTAGTATATGCAAGATTTTTGTAAACATTTTGTTTGGAATGCTAACAGAATGTGTCAAAGTATTTATAAGACTAAAATATATTGGAGTTTGGCAGTAGATTTTACTTGCGGGAAGGATTTTATCACTGCCTTTTTCCGTTTTACATTTAGGTAACCGTTGAATAATTCGACAGAATTTTGTGACCGCGTCTTTTTTGTCATTAAAAGTCTTCTTCCCTTCACAGGCAGTAGAACTTTTTTGTGAAGGGAAGAAGCGCCGCTGTAAATTATTCTTAAATTTTCAGCGTTTACCTCAAGAAACACGCTGAAACTTTGCAGAATTGCTACAATGATTTCACCAACTCTTCGGCAACCCATTTTGTTATGACGGGTTTGTTTTCCTCGGTGACAAGGAACTGGAATGCGGTATAACGGCATTTTTGATAGTGCGTCCCGCGCAGCTCAAAATCGTAACCCATGACGCATTTCGGATTGCACTCGGCCGTTTGCTTAAGCCGTTTGCAGTCGGGCGCTTTGGCGATATCGGAGACCATGCTGTCCGTAAGGGCGGCATTGCCGGTGTCGGTTTCGGGATACAGCCGGACGTGCAGCCCGTTTTTCCTGAAATAAAAATTGAGAACCGACCGCCTTGTTTTCGGGTCAGAGTAAGATACGAACGGGCCGGCCGCCTTATCTTCGAACTTTACTTTGCGGCCAGCTCCCGATAAAATGCCGTGCAGCTCCTCCACAAAGGCCTTGTGCGCCGGATCTACTGCGCCTAAAAAATCGCTGATATGCTCCATCCCGCTTATTCTCCGTAGACTTCCGCTTTCTGGGCTTCGTTCTCGTAGGAGAGCAGCCAGCATACGCCAAATTTGTCTTTGACCGAGCCGAAGCACTCGCTCCAAAAGGTTTTTTGCGGTTCCATTGTCACCGTTCCGCTGTTCTTTAGCACAGCGAAAGCCTTTTGCAGCGCATCGATACTGTCAAACATGATCATCAGCTGCACCTGCTCACCGGGCTTGCTGATTTCGGGCGTGTCGCAAAACATCATCGCCTCGCCGCCGAGATTCAGGCGGGCGTGCATGACCCATTCCTCCGTTCCTGCCGGGACGGTATATGCCTTGTCGAAGTGCGGCGCATCCTTGAATTTTGCCACAATCGCCTTGCCGCCGAACGCCTTCTCATACAAGGCGATCGCCTCCGCCGCGTTGCCGTTAAAGTATAGATACGGATTGATTTTCATAAAGACTCCTTTTGTTTATCGGTTTGTTCATTTATCAGGGTAAGCGCGATAGAAAAAGCTTTCAGCCGCCGCCTTGCCAATGTATTTTGGGCGCTGCCTTCAATAAACTTTTCGGGCAAGCCTTTGCATTTTTCCATGAGTTCGTTTAGTGTCTGCGCAGCGGCTGTCAATTGGTCCCCGGAATACTGCACCGGCGCCGGCTCTAATAGTCCGACCGACAAATAATAGGTCTCCAGCTGCCGTCCTGTCCATCGCTTTTGCCAACTGCCGTCTTTAAGCTTTGACAGCGTTTTTTCGCATTTGCCAATCGACGAACGGAGCGCTTTTATAGCTTCTTCCTTTTCCGCCTGAGAATACTTATCCACAATGCGTCCTTTATTATTTTTTTGTTATTTTCAAACCTCAAAATCCTCTGATTTGAAGTTGTGATAATATCTGCCTTTTTGCGCGGTGAATTTGAGTACGCATTAGTCTGGGTCGGTCACGCCCTTAGCGTAGTACATGGTGTCGCCCTCTCGCCAGATCATCTCTTTGGCGGCAGCGTCCTCCAGCACTTCCATATTGCCCGTCAGTTGGACGCCCTGGAAAAATCGCTTGTCGTAAAAATATATGCTTGCCTTAGGGTTCGTCCGGTACTGCTTTACCCGCATCGACGAGGTGTTGGTCGTAAAGTAAAATTCTTTGATGCCTTCCCGCTTTCTCGGCGGCAGCATAGCCTTCATGTTTGGAAAGCCGTCGGCATCGCACGACGCTATAAAAGCAACGCTTTGCTTGTCGATCAAATTTCCGATTGTTTTTTCCGCGTCACGCATGAGGCTTCTCCTTGAAAAATATTAATCACATCAGGTTTCGATTCCCTTTCCATGCGGGGCTGTCCGTTATAAGCCTGCATTTTTCGCATTTGCAAAATTCAGAATCGTCTATCCATTCACCGCCGCAAAGAGGACATACCTTTGGTATTTGATGCGGTAAACCTTTAGGTGTTATCATATCCTCATCGTCATCTTCTTCGCAAAAATAGTAAATAAAATAATAAACGGGTACTTTTAAACTTTTTTCTAATTCCTTACACAACTTTCGTCCTTCGCGGTTTAGTTTTGATTTTGGAAGCACATTTTCCCCGTAAGTAAATCTGTCCCATAACCCGTGATACCAAAGCGAGTCCATTGCATTTTTAGCGCGCCACCAGCTCAAGACTGGATAATGATCCTTTTCTTTGCTGATATAAGGTATTTTGTAAAGCGGCACAGGTTTATGACAATCCCCGCAAACAAGCGGGCTTTCGCCTAAATTGCCTTCATTATATAAAAAGTACCAAGACGGTTTAATACATTCGCAAGATGTATGATATTCGATATTTATGCCTTCTCTAATAATTTCTATATCGAATATGTCTTTCAGTTTATTATATCTTTCTTTTACATAAGTACTGCTGTAATTATCTGAAAGAGAATCCTCCATCGGTAGTACAATTGCAAAAATTATAGAATCCTTGTCCGAGTAAATCTCAAAACCGCAAATAGCCTGTCCGTTATTGCTCAATGTATTATAATAATCATCAATCAATTCGCAGGCTTTTTCATTTGTTATTTCTGCAGCCTCTTTTTTTCTGGTAAATTTGATTTTATAGTTAAACATGATTCCTCCGCCAAATAATTTTAATAATTTATTGCATTTTAAATAATTAATTCTTCATAAACAGGGCAGCACTTGAGGTGGTCGTTGACCATGCCGACGGCCTGCATAAAGGCGTAAATTATGGTTGTGCCCACAAACTTGAAGCCAAGCTTTTTTAAGTCCTTGCTTATCTTGTCGGACAATGGCGTGCTTGCTAAAAAATCCTCAAATTTTTCTTTGTTGCCGTCAAGAGGCTTGCCGCCGACGTAAGACCAGATGAATTGATTAAAGCTGCCGTGCGTTTTCACCACTTCAAGATACGCCTTGGCGTTAGCGATAACCGCAAAAATCTTCAAGCGGTTGCGGATTATGCCGGGGTTCGCCATCAGCTCTTCTATTTTTGCGTCGCCGTACAATGCGATCTTTTCGGGGTCGAAGCCGTCAAATGCCTTGCGGTATGCTTCCCTCTTTTTGAGCACGGTTATCCACGACAGCCCCGCCTGCGCCCCTTCAAGGTTAAGCATTTCAAACAGCCTGATATCGTCGTGCTCCGGCCGTCCCCATTCGTTATCGTGATAGTCCTCATATACCGGGATTCCCGTCCCAAAACACCTGAATTTTTCCTGCATCATTTTTCTCCTGTTTTTTTGTTCCGTTGCTTTCAGCAATCGCGCGCCGATTACCACCTTGCGATTTCAAAATCGCAGAGCTCTTTTAATATTGGCCAGGCTTCCCTGTACTTATATTTCACCTTAATGCAGCCTTTGCCGAAATCCGCATAGTCGAGGCGTGCCTTAGCGGATTCGATCAAGTCGAAGTTCAGAATATGAAGCGTAAAATGCGTTTTTGACGCCGTAAACATAACGTATCCGTCAAGATAATTATTGGTCCTCTTATACATCGGACACTGACGGAACATCGTAATTTTTAAGTGCGGATATTTTTTGTCCATATAGCCAAAAAACTCCTTCAGCCACTGCTGCGCTTCAGGGCTTTGGACGGAAATATACTCTTCTAATGTAGTGATCGGTTTCATATCGATAGACATATCATTCCCCTTTAATACAGTGCGTTATTTTTGCTCACGTTTTTTATGCGCCGTTATAATCGTATAGCTACGAATATTGATTGTTATTACGGCATCCTTAGCGTAAACATACCAATTCTTTCCCTGACAGGTTATTTTGTCTGCGCTGCCGGTTGCCTGTACGCACCACCCGACAACATCGTCCGTTTCTAATTTGAGATTCTTTATTACACGCTCTGCGCCCATCGGCGTTGTGTGAATTTTATCAAGGTTTTGCAGCAGCAGATCAGGACGTTCCTTATTTGCTGCCGTCCTTGCTTGCTCATCCCTATTTTTGCTGTACAACAAATGCGGCATAACTTTGCCTTTGTAATGTTTGACATATTCTTTCTTGACGGTCATTCCAAGCTTTTCCGCCACTTTCCGGGACGGATAATTATTCGGTCTGATTGATGCCGTCACTTCGTTTAGACCCAAAACTTCAAACGCATAACGCATACAGCCTGCCGCGCCCTCAAAGGCGTAGCCCTTGTGCCAGTATGCTTTGTTGTAAATGTACCCGACGCCGACAAATTGCTCGCCGTCCGCCTGCTCGGCAAGCAATCCCGAAACCCCTATCAGCTTGCCCGACGCCTTTTCTATGACCGCCCAGTAGCTATAGCCGTCTCTTTCGTACCGCATGATGTTCTCATTGATCCAGTCGGTCACTTCCTTATCGGAGAAAGCGTGCTCCCACGCATACATGACCTCGATATCTTGCAATATCGGGCATATCGCCGCGTAATCCTCCGCGGCGATATGCCTGAAAATCAATCTGTCGGTTTCTAAAATATTCATATCATACCTTTAGCTTTGCGCTTTCGTATATTTGAAACGGTACATCATCTGCTTTTTTCCCTGCAAATAATCGAGTCCGTGAAAATCTAAAACAAAGCCGCATTTTTTAAGCACCTTAACAGATGCGGCGTTATCATCATGGCAAACTCCGTAAATTTCCGAGATACCAAGATGTTGCATGACCGGGACCAGAAAGGCCGAAACCGCCTCCGTTGCATATCCCTGCCCT
Source organism: Eubacteriales bacterium (assembly GCA_031553565.1). Taxonomy (GTDB): domain Bacteria; phylum Bacillota; class Clostridia; order Christensenellales; family DUVY01; genus JAVBLK01. The sequence continues at coordinate 847 of JAVBLK010000029.1, read as the reverse complement.
GTAAACTGTTTGGCGATATGATACCCGATTTCCCATCCTACACCGAACGGTATGGCTTGGACATGCCCTATATGCGTTCCGCCACTTAAGTATACCGAATAGACAAGCGGCGCATTCTTTTTCGTGTAAAACCCTTTCAGTTTGCATATCACGTCGCGCGCCTGTCCGACTGTTTTAAACACCTCATCCGCCAAAAAGCGGCGGTTGTCCTCATCAAGCGAACACTGATGCACGCTTTCCGCCATGCTTTCATCAAATTCGGTTATATATAGCCGCTTCGTTTTTATCGGCAATTTCATCATCAATTCCAATTTTCCTTATTGCAGGCTTTTCTTCTGTTTAATACCGTATTTTTGTTTAATTATAATCTATGTGTTGTTCACCTTTGGTGAACTCCGGTTGCTTAGAGCAACCGCCAAAGCCTAGTCTTTGGAACACGTAAATTGCACTATTTCGGCGTTTCGGTCATAGGCAAACGAGCTTGCTTGCGATTCTCAACATCTCATAGTATAGGCTGAAATATTGGTTTAGTCAATCTAAACGGCAAATTTCAGTTTTTGACACATTTTTTATTAAAAAATGCTATAGGGGGAAACACGATTTGTTTCCCCCTATAGCGAAGCGCATTGGTGCGGATGACAGGAATTGAACCTGCACATCGAAGATACCAGATCCTAAGTCTGGCGCGTCTGCCAGTTCCGCCACATCCGCAAATTACCTGACTATTATATGAAAAAAAGCATAGCCTTGTCAAACTGTTTGGGATCAATTCCGCAAATTAACACCTTCTGCCGGTCAGACATAAAATATACTGTATTGTCCTTACATATTCATATCCCTTATTTAT
>JAVBLK010000051.1:0-10428 GCA_031553565.1 Eubacteriales bacterium | reverse complement strand
TTTTTCGAAACAACTTTTGCTATAAAGAGTATTTTTTAAACTTTTCAAAGAAATCAACAAAGTACCTTTCCTACCTAATAGGTGTTCTTGTACATTGTTTCTTTTTTTCTCTTGTCCCACTATCCCGACTAAAAGATAATGATCCAAGCCTTTAATATTCACTTTTCAAGGTGCAAAAAACGCCGCAGGCGTTTTTTCTTTAACGCGAAAACCACAGTTTTGACGTTAAAAAATGCTGTCTGTTTAAGACAGCTTACATATAGTATCATATCAGCCCCGCCTTGTCAACGGTTTGGATAAAAGTTTTTTAGAAAGTCCGCCAAAAACGCGGTTTTTTTAGACGTTTTTTTAGAACTTTGGTACACGCCCTACTTATTCTTTGTTTTAATTGTCCGGAGTGACAACATATTCGTTATTAGTACCGCTCCTTGTATTCGATATAAGCTTATCCCCTTTCCGATATATGCTCGTAGCCGCAATTCAAAATATCCTGCACGTGGCTGTCGGACAGGGAATAATATACTTCCCTGCCGTCGCGGCGGCCCTTGATAAGCTTGTTGTGCCGCAAAATGCGCAGCTGATGGGAAACCGCGCTCTTGGTCATCTTCAACAGCGCGCTTAAGTCGCTGACACACAACTCGGCAAAGGAAATTGCGGTGAGTAATTTCGTGCGGGTAGAGTCGCCGAAGGTCTTGTAAAACTCGGCGAGGTCGTACATCGTTTCATCAAGCGGCATTTTTTTCGCAGTCTTTAAAACCGCAGCGGCGTTGATAGGCTTTTCGTATTTCTCTGACATTTTAGACCTCTTACAGCTGTTACCCTAATACGCATAGCATCCGCATAGTTGAATGCTTGTTCAATCGTTTTAAGTATAACCTTATGCTGCCGCTGCTGTCAAACCCTTTTTTAAAGCAAGCTGTTTATGGTATACTTATACTTTAGGAAACGATGAATAAATGAGGTTAATTTAGAGCAAGTATTTTTCAGTATGAAAACGGCTTGTTTTTGCAGCAAATAGTAGAACTATTTGCAAAAAAAGAAGACGTTTTCAGACAAAAAAGACGCCGCCGCAAATTATGCTTAAATTTTCAGCGTTTCCTTTATAAGGAAATATTAAATGCCGCCGGAATCAGTTAAAGATATATTTATCGCCGTTATCGTTATCGGCATAGCCGCCCTGATCACCGCGGCCGCCGTTTTCATATACAAACGGCGGATAAAAAAGCGCGAGAATATCGCCGAGCTGGATTATCATTACAATTTAAAGCCCCTCTTAATGACCAAGGCCGAGGCTTATTTTTATTTCCGTTTGACCGAGATCATCCCGTCGGGATTTATCATCGTGCCGCAGATGCCGTTCTCCTCGGTTATCGACCGCCCCTCGCTTGCTGCGGCCAACAGCAAGATCGACCGCAAAATCATCGATTACGGGATCTTTAAGGAGGTCAAGCTGGACGTCTTCCCCTATCGGTCGCTTGCACCCGCGCTTTTAATAGAGCTTGACGACGAGAGCCACAACGAGTCGCACCGCATCCGCCGCGACGGCTTTGTCAACGCCGTCTGCCGGCAGATAAACCTGCCTATCATACACGTGCAAAAGCGCGACGATTACAATATGGGCGCGCTGCGCCGTGAAATAATGAGCATAATAAAGTGAGTGACTCTGTCCCTTTTGGTGCGTCGTCAGGCGTCAGCCGGAAGATATATATTCCGGCATCCCCGTTCGGCTTTTTATTGCGCTGCCGGGCCGTCCTGCGCCTTTTTCCTGATATTGTCCGCAAGTGTGTCTACTATCTTTTTGAGCTTCTTTTTGGGGAACATACCCACAAAACCGGTCAGGCCGCCCTCGCCCAGCATCGCATCATAAGTAAACGCGTTAAAAACTATCGCGTTCGGTTCAAATAACACGAGGACGCACCGCGCCATAATAAGGGCGCCGTCGCCTTTCTTCCAGACTGTCTCGTTGTTGAAGATCTCCAACTTGAAACCTTCTTTCTGCATATACGCGGTGATCTCTCCGGTAAATGCTCCTGGATTGCCTACCTCTACCCTGTTCACATAACGCGCCATATAGTTATATTCTCCTTATATAATAGTAATATTGATTTCAACTGTTTTGCGCCTTGTTCTGTATCAGTTCTTCCAGCCCGTAAACTATTTTCTTGAGCGGCCTTTTTCCGAAAAGTCCGATAAAGCCTTTTATGCCCATTTCTGTTTCGCCGGTCAGCATATCATGAAAATTAATGAATGCAGTAATAAGGACAGTGCCTGGCTCATACGTAATAATTATTATCTGCTTGCAGTTCATCCCGTCCTTATGCCAAACGATATCGCCGTAATAATCGCCTAAAATCATTCCCTTCCCTGTCAGAAAAGCTGCGATATCCCCCGTAAGCGCCGCGGGATCACGTACTTTGATTTTATTTGTATAACGAGACATATCTGCCGGTCTCCTTTACGCATTCGCCTTTATCATTTCCTCAAGCGCATCGACGACCTTTTTTAGCGGTTTTTTTGCGACGATCCCTACAAAGCCCTTAAGATTCATTTCCTTAGAGCCGAACGCGCCGATAAAAGCGGAAACTATGACTGCGCCGAGCTCGTACTGAATAAGGATATGCTGCGACGCAGCCCAAAACCCCTGGCCTTTTTGCCAGACCGGCTCGTTGCCGTAATAGGTCAAAGCAAACCCGTTGCTTTGCAGAAACGTCGTGATCTTCGGGGTAAGGATGTTCGGGTCGCTTACGGAAATCTTGTTGACATAACGTGACATACATTTTCCTCCTGCTTGTTATTCTACGGACATTTTTCTTTGAGCGGGCGTACGATTGGGCTCTTGTCTTGGAAAAGTCAATTTCCCGGATGGCCTATATACAATCAATAAGGGCTATAGGCTGCCGGTGTTAGAAGCGGCCTATTTATATTCGCGTTTTCTCGGCGCCGAATGCCTTTCGGACAGGACCTTGAAAACCTCTGATATATCGAGGCCCTGGTTTTCGCACAATACCAAGAGGTGGAAAATCAGGTCGCCGATCTCATTTGCAAGCTCGTTATTATCCTTGTTTTTTGCGGCGATGATGGTTTCACTTGCTTCCTCGCCCACCTTCTTGCAAATCTTGTCCACGCCCTTGTCGAAAAGGTAGTTGGTATAGCTGCCGGCCTCGGGCTGCGCCTTTCTGTCCTTTATCGTTTTCACGATATCGTAAAGCACGCCGGCGCCGTAAGCTTCCCCGAACGCCTTCAACTCGCGGTAAAAGCAGGTAGGGTTATTGGTATGGCACGCCGGGCCGGTCTGATCGACCTTTAAAAGAATGCTGTCGCCGTCGCAGTCAAGCAATACGCTTACCACGCTTTGGGTGTGCCCGCTCTCCTCGCCCTTTCTCCACAGCTTTTTACGGCTGCGGGAATAATAGTGCGCCTGTCCCGTTTTAAGCGTCTTTTCCAGCGCGTCCTTATTCATATACGCCTGCATCAGGACTTCGCCCGTCGCCGCGCTCTGCGCGATAGCTGGCACCAGCCCGTTTTCATCAAACTTTACGTCTTTTATATCGATCATACTTTTATGTCCCTTTTAGGATTGCTAATATACTCTTTGTCATCCTCGTAGCGAAGGATCCGCGTTCTAAAGATTCTTCGCTGCGCTCAGAATGACAAGCTTGGTAACGCGGATGTTGTCGCCCGTGCGCAGCACTCAAAATGTTTCATAACCCGACTTGTTTAAATAGTCCTTTATTTCTTTAAATGACAAGCTTGGTAACGCGGATGCTGTCGCCCGTGCTGCAGCACTCAAAATGTTTCATAGCCCGATTTGTTTAAGGAACCACTGAAAATTTAAGTTAAATTTACAGCGGCGTCTTTTTCGCCTGAAAACATCTTCTTTTTTTGCAAATAGTTCTACTATTTACTGCAAAAACAAGCCGTTTTCATACTGAAAAATACTTGCTTTAAATTCAACTCATTTATTCATTGTTTCCTTAAATAGCCCTTTATTTCTTTAAATGACAAGCTTGGTTACGCGGATGTTGTCGCCCGTGCACAGCACTCAAAATGTTTCATAACCCGATTTGTTTAAATAGTCCTTTATTTCTTTGACCGTCGTTTTCTTAAAGTGCAGCATGCCCGCAGTAAGCACCGCCGCCGCGCCCGCGCCCGCCGCATCCGCAAAATGCTGCAATTTCCCCGCGCCCGCGCTGGCGATAACGGGTATCTTGACGGCAGCGGTCACAGCTCTTATAAGCTCTAAATCATAGCCCTCGCCCGTGCCGTCACGCTCTAAACTCGTCAGCAATATCCTGCCCGCCCCCGACTTTTCGGCCTTCATTGCCGTCCTTACTGCGTCGAGGCCGGTGTTTTCAGTGCCGCCGTTTATGTATATCGTATAGGTGCCGCCCATGTTTTTCTTGCAGTCCAAGGTCACCACCACGCTCTTGATCCCGTATTTCTCGGCGCATTCGGTCACGAGCTCCGGCTTTCTCATCGCCGCTGTGCCGATAGTCAGCCTCTTTGCCCCGGCCTCCATTATAAGGCCGGCGTCAGAAAGCGAGGAAACTCCTCCGCCCATGATAAGCGGGATCTTGACCCCGGCGGCGATCTTCCCGATTATGTCCATATGCGCGTGCCGCTGCTCGGTCGTCGCAGATATGTCCAGTATCACCAGTTCGTCCGCTCCCTGCCGTTCGTATTCCTTCGCAAGCTGAAGCGGATCGCCGACGTCCTTCATATCCCGGTATTTGACACCCTTGACCACTCGTCCGTCGCAGATATCGATTGCAGGTATTACCTTGATCCTCATAGCTTTAACGCCTCCACTAAATCAATGGATTTTGTATATAAAGCGCGTCCTAAGATTGCGCCGTATATCCCCGCCGCCTTAAGCGCGGTTATGTCGTTATAGCCGCTGACGCCGCCGCTTGCCACCACCTTTAGCCCGGTCTTATCCTGCATTTCCCTGCAGGCGGCGACATTGACGCCCGTAAGCGCGCCGTCGCGCGATATATCCGTGAAAATCACGGTGTCGATGCCCATATCAAAAAGCTCCCGGCTGAATTCAAGCCCTGTTTTCTTGGTCTTTTCGACCCAGCCCTTTACCGCGACAAACCCGTCGCGGCAATCGACGCCGCACACAACGCGCCCGGGAAACCTTTTCGCGCATTCCTTTACAAAGCCCGGGTCCTCGTACGCCGCCGTGCCCAAGATCACGCGCGTTATACCAGACTCCAGCCTGTCCCCGACGTCCCTTAAACTCCGTACGCCGCCGCCCGTCTGCGTCTTTATTTTTACGCTGCCGGCTATCTCCTTTAATATCTTACGGTTGACGTCCGAATAGTCGAACGCGCCGTTCAGATCGACCAGATGCAGGTACTCCGCACCCGCCTTCTGCCATTTTAAAGCTGTCTCGACCGGATCGCCGTAATCGGTGACCTTGTTCCGGTCGCCGTAAAGCAGCCTTACGCACCGTCCGTCCAGAATATCGACTGCGGGAAACAGGATCATGCTTCTAAACTCCCTTTACTGGAGGGTATTTTATCGGATACTATTTTGACCGCCGCCGACAAGCTGCGCGCCAGCGATTTAAAGACCGCCTCGGCAATATGGTGATTGTTTTTCCCGTCGAGTACTTTTATATGCGCGGTAATCATTCCGTATGTGCATAACGCCCTCAAAAATTCCTCGACAAGCTCCATATCGAACTCGCCGGTTTTCCCGGTGAGCCCTTTTTCCGTATCGAGCTTTAAGAATGGCCTGCCGCTGATATCGACGACAGTCATGCACAGCGCCTCGTCCATCGGTATGATCTCAGTCGCAAAACGCGCGATGCCCTTTTTATCGCCGAGCAACTGATTGAAAAGCTTGCCAAGCGTTATGCCTATATCCTCGACCGAGTGATGCCCGTCGACCTTGGTATCGCCCTTGCAAATAAGCTTTAGGTCAAAGCTGCCGTGAACGGCAAAAAGCTCCAGCATATGGTCAAGAAAGCCTACGCCTGTATTTATATCGGCCTTTCCCGCCCCGTCAAGGCACAGCTCCATTATTATATCGGTTTCCTTGGTCTTCCGTTCCAGTTTCCCTTTTCTTGCCGGCATATTTACCGCTCCTTTTACTGACCGCGCTTTATTCGAAATTTATTAAAAAGTCAATATTGCAGCCCTTTACTTCATTCTGATATTGACCGATTCCGCGTGGGCGCGGAGCCCCTCGTTTTCGGCCAGTGTAACGATTGCCGCCGCCTTTTTCTTAAGCCCGGCCTTATCGTATTTTATCACGCTGATCTTCTTTAAATAGGTCTCTACGCTCAAAGCCGAGAAAAACCGCGCCGAGCCGTTGGTGGGCAGGACGTGATTGGGCCCCGCCGCATAGTCGCCCAACGCCTCCGGGCTGTAATGCCCCATAAAGACTGCGCCCGCATTCGTGATAAGCGGCAGCAGCGCGTCGGGATCCTTCACGCACAATTCCAGATGCTCCGGCGCCAAAAGGTTGCTGACGGCGGCCGCTTCCTTTAAGTCCCTGCATATGACGGCGGTGCCGTAGGCTTTTACGGACGCTTCCGCTATTTTTTGTTTCGGCAGCAGCTTTATCTGTTTTTCTATCTCGGCGTTCACTTTATCCGTAAGCCGTTCATCCGGCGTTATCAGTACCGACATAGCCAGCTCGTCGTGCTCCGCCTGTGACAGCAGGTCGGCGGCGATAAAACGCGGCTCGGCGGTCCCGTCCGCGATAACGGCGATCTCGGACGGCCCGGCCACCATATCGATGCCCGCCGCGCCGAAAACCTCTTTTTTCGCCGTTGCCACATATATGTTGCCCGGCCCGGTCACAAGGTCGGCCTTCGGCACGGTTTCGGTCCCGTATGCCATCGCTGCCACGGCCTGCGCGCCGCCTATCCTGAACACCTTTGTGACGCCGCACAGCGACGCCGCGACCAATGTAAGCGGGTTTACCGCCGCGCCAAGCGGCGCGGGCGTGCAGATGATTATTTCCCTGACCCCCGCCACAACGGCAGGCAGCGCGCACATCAGGACGGAGGACGGGTAAGCCGCCTTGCCGCCCGGAACATACAGCCCCACTCTGTCCATCGGCCGGCAGACATAGCCGGTCTTCATACCCTCGGGCCCGAACAGCATATCCTTGCGCTTAATCTTTTCGTTATAGGCGACAATGGCCTTCTTCGCCTTTTCCAAAGCTTTTATCTCGGATTTCTTGACCGCTTTAAACGCCGCGTCAAACTCCGCCTCGGAGACCAGGTAATTGTCCTTGCTTAGGCCGAAGCCGTCGAATTTTTTGGTGTACTCGATAACGGCGGCGTCGCCCCGCGCCTTAACGTCGGCTATTATTGCGCGCACGGCAGCCGAAACGTCGCCCGTCTCGCGCCGGGCGGTTATCCTTTCGGGAAGCTTTCCGTTGTAATTTATTTTAGTAAGCATTATATTTTCTCTTATTTTTTCGGCAAGGCCTTCTCGATCGCCGCCACCAGCGGCAAGATCTCGTTTGCCCGCGTCTTATAGCTTACCTTGTTCACGATAAGCCTTGCGCTGATATCGGCAATCTTGACATATTCCTCCAGGTCGTTGGCTTTTAAGGTATTGCCGCTCTCTACAATATCGACGATAACGTCCGAAAGCCCCAGGATAGGCGCAAGCTCGATCGACCCGTTCAGCTTTATTATCTCGGCGTTCTGGCCGCGCGCGTGATAATACCTCTTGGCAGTCTCGGGGTACTTGGTCGCAACGCGCACATCGCCGCGCTCCGCCCGCGCCCCCTGCCCCTTCCTGCCGGCAACAGACAGCCTGCACGCGGCGTATTTCAGATCCAGCACCTCGTATATATCGCGCGGATCCTCCAAAAGAGTATCCTTTCCCACGAAACCTATGTCGGCTGCGCCGCGCTCCACATAGACCGCGACGTCCGCGGGCTTGACAAAAATAAAGTTGAATTTCTCCTGCCCGTCGGACAGGACCAGCTTCCTTGTATCGGCGGTCAGCGGCTCGCAGTCCAGCCCGCAAATAGACAAAAGCTCGATCGCCTTATCGGCCAGCCTGCCCTTTGCAAGCGCGATGACCGTCCTTTCGCCCGCCTCGGGCTTTCCCGCTTTGTTTGTGACCGCGGACAAAGCCCTGTCTGCGCCTAATGCAAAGCCTACCGCCGGCATCGGCTTCCCGAAATTGCCGGTAAGTCCGTCGTACCTGCCGCCCTCTAAAATAGGCGCGCCCAGGTTCTTGCTTATCCCGCGGAAGACGACGCCGGTATAATATCCCGCGCCGCTTATCAGCCCCAGGTCAAAGCACGCGTATTTTTCCAGCCCGCGCGCCTTAAGCAATTCGTAGATGCCGTTTAAATTATCCAGCGCGGCCCGGCACTCCGCATTATCCGACAGCCGTGCCGCCGCGTTTAAAACCTCCGCGCCGCCGAACAGCGACGCCAGTTTGAGCAGCTTTTTCGCGGCGGCGGCGTCTATGCGCCCGGAAAGGAATTTTGCCGCGCCCACAACGTCCTTCTTGCTTAAAAGCCCGCGCAGCTCGTCCTCCTCGGAAACTGACAGGCCGCTGTTTGATAAAAGCCCTTGATAAAAGCCGACCTGACCGATCTCGATCTGAAAATCCCTGACCCCCGCGGATGTCAGCGCGCTTATGGAAAGCGCGATCATGTCCGCGTCCGCAGCGGCGCCGGCGGCGTTAAAATATTCCGCGCCGCATTGCAGGAATTCACGCGCGCGGTTTCCCTGCCTGCCGTCGTTGTTCTCGTACGAGTTAAGACAATAATATAGCTTAAGTTCTTTTTCGGTATATAACTTTGTCGCCGCGATACGCGCGATCTGCATGGTGGTATCCGGCCGCAGCACCAAGAGGCTGCCGTCGTTATCACTCAGCTTGAACATCCGGCTTACCGGCACCGCCCCGCGGCCGTGTATGAAATTGTCAGCGTAGTCGACGGCAGGCGGCTCGATAGGGCTGGCGCCCCATTTTTCAAAGACCTTCGATACGCCTGCGCACAGCTTTTGCCGCGCCGCCGCCGTTTTAGGCAGGCAATCCTGCACCCCGTAAGGCAACTTCCGTGTGTTCATACTATATTTATACCTTATTTACCCTTAAAAAGTCAAGGTTAATACAGAAATAGCGCCGCATAAAGCGACGCTATTTCCTGTTATCTCAAAGGCGGCGTTATCTTTTCCTGCCCGCTATCCTTGCAAACAGCTGCAAAAACCGCATATACAGCCAGATAAGCGTGACCAGCAGGCCGAACGCCGCGCTCCATTCATATTTTTTGTCAAAGCCCGCCTCAACCATGCCGGTCACGCGGTCAAGGTCAAGCAGGATAAACAGCGCGGCGAACACGACCATTACGGCGGATACCAATATGGAAAAAATGTTGTTGCCGTAGAACAGCTCCCACAAAACCGGCGAAAATAAAGATACTATCAAAATTACGCCCTGCGCAAGGATAATGCCAAAAAGCGCGCTAATCATAAACCGCTTGAAAAAACCGCCCGCGCGTATGACCCCCGCCGCATATAAGCCCGTCATTACCCCGAAAACCGCAATAGTCGAAACCAGCGCGGCAAAGACTATGCCGCCGTACGCAGCGTCTAAGATGCCCGAAACAAACCCCACCGCCGCGCCCATGAAAACGGCGTAAAGCGAGCCCGAAATACGGGCAGTCGAGGGCGCGAAGGATGCGACCATCGAGCATATGAACGCCAGCACAGGCGCGCCGGCCACAAGGAAAATATAAAAACCCGCGCTTTGCCAACGTATGGCCAGCACAAAAGAAAGTACCGCGCTGATAATAGTCAGCGCCACAAAAAATATGGATTTGAACGCGACGCCTTTATAGCTTGCGGTCTCCTCCTGCGTCCTCTCGTAATGTGAAAGCCGGTTAAGCGCCGGATTAGTACTGCGCATGATACTGTCCCTCCGTTCAGTTATAGTTTAGTAACCGCTGAATAATTCGATATAATTTATAGCCGCGTCTTTTTTGCCTGAAAATGCCTTCTTTACTTAGCAAATAGTTCTACTATTTGCTGCAAAAACAAGTCATTTCCCGAGCTAAAAAATACTTGCTCTAAATTAAGGAAACAATGAACAAATACCTTTGAATTTGGCTGTGGATTTTTGAGATAAAAATTGACGGACACGCGCAGGCAATATCGGGATATTGGCAAGCGGGTCCGGCGGTTTTTAACCAAAAAGACACGCCACATTCAAAGATTGCCCGTTATTACGCGACGACGAGCAACTTGCCCTACATCGGTTGCGAGGAGATCTAAGCAAATCGGTGTAATACCCGCAGTTCGCTGCGGAAAGAATATTCAAAAACTTTGTTTTTGAATATTCGGGTCCAGGGCTTGCCCTGGGGTATAATACCGATTTATTATATCATTTTTATGGCGAAAACTCCATTGAATAAGCCTTTTCGGCTGCTTTCGGCATCTTT
>JAVBLK010000001.1:0-14919 GCA_031553565.1 Eubacteriales bacterium | reverse complement strand
TTTTTCGAAACAACTTTTGCTATAAAGAGTATTTTTTAAACTTTTCAAAGAAATCAACAAAGTACCTTTCCTACCTAATAGGTGTTCTTGTACATTGTTTCTTTTTTTCTCTTGTCCCACTATCCCGACTAAAAGATAATGGTCCAAGCCTTTAATATTCACTTTTCAAGGTGCAAATGCGTTCCGCTGCGCTATCGCTCGACCTTTCAGGTCAAAAGCTTCGCCTTTCGCTTGCTACACGCAACTTCGGCGCCAGACGTGCTTTCCGCTTCGCTTCAGGCAGCGCCGGCTAAAAGGTTTTTGGATCTTTTTATCCATACCCTCGCCGACTTTTCTTATCCCACAAAACCACAGTTTTGAGTTAAAAAAGGCCGTCTGTTTAAGACAGCTTACATATAGTATCATATCATCCCCGCCTTGTCAACGGTTTGGATAAAAGTTTTTTAGAAAGTCCGGATAAATGCGGGTTGTAAAATGCGGCAAAACTGCCGGTTTTTAGCATATTCCGCTACCGCTGATTTAGGTAACCGCTGATTAATTCGATAGACTTTTGCCGCCGCGTCTTTTTCGTCATAAAAAGTCTTCTTTTCTTGTCAATACCTTCGGATATTGCCTTCGAAAACAAGCCGCTTTCATACTAAAAAATATTTTGCTCAAAATCTATCCATTAATCAGCCTTTACTTAGCGGTTATTTTATGGTATACCTTGCCAAGGCAGAATATATTACGTTTTCCATATTATCCTTTGCGCCCCAGTCGAATTTCCAGAAAACGCCGCCGCCGCCGGAGCCGGCTGCGTGAAGGCGGGTATAACCGCGAAGGTTATCTATTGCCACTGTAAGCGACGCGCGGCTGCTGTTACGGTAGAAGAATTTCTCAAAAGTCATTACCATCACGCCCGCGTTTTCAGACGTGCTTTCATAAAAATCGACGAGCTCCGCCGTTATGCCGCTGGCTGTAAACGCCTCTTTTACAAGGTCAGCCGCATGCGGGACTATTATTGAAAGATTCATATCCAACGCCATTTTTCGTACCTCCGTTTTCCGCTTACCATGATCATATTCTATCATATGAATGGTGATATTTTTCGGAGCGGAGGATTTTTTAGCCGATTTTAATATACGGGCATTTTTCTTATCGGGATAAAAACGCAGGCCGCAGCGAACCTACCGGGCGGGCAGTTTATACCGTTTTATACCAAAGATACACCGGCGATACACCGCGTTTTTAGTTTATTTACCATAACGTAAAAGTAATACTTGCAAAACGCTTTGCGATGATGTAAAATGTAATCGCGGTTTTAAAAACACCGCGTTTGATGAATTTTTTTTACGGGAACGAATAAATATATGGTTTCTGATCTGTGGCTGACCAAAATACCCATTGCGCACCGCGGGCTGCATAATGAAAAATATCCTGAAAATTCCTTGGCGGCGTTTTTGAACGCCGCAGACCGCGGATTTGCGATAGAGCTGGACGTACGCGGATTAGACGACGGCACAGTCGTTGTTTTTCACGATGAAGGACTGTCGCGTATGACCGGCACTGACGGTTATTTAAGCAACCTGAAGCATGAGGATATCAAAGGCCTGAAGCTGCTGAAGTCCGATCAGGGCATTCCCCTGCTTTCCGAGGTTCTTGCGGCGATAAGCGGCCGTGTCCCGTTACTGATAGAGATTAAAAACACCAATAAGGTCGGTTCCCTGGAGCAATCGATAATCAAAATATTAGACGGATACAAGGGCGACGTCGCCGTCCAGTCGTTTAATCCCTATTCCATGGAATACTTTAAAAAGAACGCGCCCCATATCCTGCGCGGACAGCTTTCCTCACTTTACAAAAATTCCGATCTTTCCCGTGCCAAGAAATTCTTTTTAAAACGGCTGATGATGAACAAGTTTTCCAAGCCGGACTTTATCGCGTATGACTTCACGGCGCTCCCCAACCGCTGGGTCACCAGATGCGGCCTGCCCGTGCTGGCCTGGACGGTGCGCTCATTTGCCGATTACGATCTGGTTATGGAATTCTGCGATAATATTATTTTTGAGGGGTTCCTGCCAAAGGCGCATTTGGCACGTTGACGGTGTGCCGGCATAATTATTCCGTCAGTTTGCCGCGCAGTGCTTTAGGCAGCGCGACTTTTATCAGCTCGTAGCTTTGGTCGATCAGATTTTTTATTAACTTGTCGTCCAACTCCTCATACAAGAGCGAATTCCAGTGGGTTTTGTTTGAATAATAGCCGGGTATGATCTTACCCTGATAATCGTCGCGCAAAACTACGGCCAGCGCGGGCTCGCATTTAAGGTTCAGAATAGGCGTACCCTTGTTATCGCTGCCGACAAACGCGAACATCTTGTCAAAAAGCGTCGCCTTGTCGCAGCCCCAGTCGGCCTGATAGCCGTAAATGGCGCACGGCTTGCTTTCAATGTATTTCTTTATTTCTTCTTTCGTCATAATTCCCCTTGAATATGGTGATTCCGGATCGCCTTAAGTAAACGCTGAATAAATAGGTTAATTTAGAGCAAGTATTTTTCAGTATGAAAACGGCTTGTTTTTGCAGCAAATAGTAGAACTATTTGCAATAAAAGAAGACGTTTTCAGGCGAAAAAGACGCCGCTGTAAATTATTCTTAAATTTTCAGCGTTTACTTAAACCTCTATCGCCTCGTAAGCTCTGTCCAGGTTTTTAAACAGCATCCGGTGGAACAGCCATGCAAACCCCAGCACCGCAAGATACAGCACTATCCACATAACGATCATCAGCCCGAAAAGCATAAACACAATTGCAACTCCCATCAAAAGGATTCCGATAAGCATATTGATCAATATCGGCACAGTCGAGCTGCGGGTATTCTTGACCGCTTCGTTGGGCGTCGACCAGCTAAGCCTGGGTTTTTTCAGGTCAAACCTTACTGCGAAACAGGCGAAGGTATAACAATATACAGCTAAAAACCCGAAAATCAAAAAGAACTGCCAGAACGGGAGCTTCATCAGTATAACTCCGGTCACAGCCGAAATAAACGACGCGGCCAGACTGATAAACACGCCTATATACAGCTTTGCCTTTATCTGCTGCTTGTACGGCACAGGCATAATTTTGGTGATGTAAAAATTTTTGCCCTCGCGGGATATCGCGCTGCAGGCGGCAACGTTCATCCCCGCGCAAGCAAACACACAAACAAAAATCAGCAGCGCGACCGGGAAATTTGCGTTAAATATTGCCTGGGCATCTGTAACCGCGCCGCTCCCGTCAGTAAAAAGATCTGCGCCCCCGAATTGCAGGCCGAACACTACCGTTATTATCGGCCCGATCACAAGACCTGAGAGGCATTGGAACGCGAATGCGGACTCGCGCAGCAGCGAGCGCCATTCCTTGACCATCAGTGCGGACAGAACGCCGGTGTTTTTATATGCGGCTGCCTTTTCGCTTTTTTTCTTTGCGCCGGACGATTGGCTGATAACGCTGCGCTGATAGACGATATTCGAAATAATGCCTGCGGCTAACAGCATCAGGGCATAACAGCCGATCACTATCAGTATATTTACAAGCGCCGACACCGCGGGTTCAAGCCCGAAGACGCTTTCCGATAAGCAAAAGCGTATCAGCGCGGTCACAGGATAAAAAACGTTTTTCAATGACGCAATGCCTGCGATAAGCCCCGCCAAGGGATTTTCGATCCCGCCCTCCGGCATTTTCAGGATCTGAAAATAGAAGTAGTAGTACGCCGCAAAGACCCCGCCGAAAAGCAGCAGTACGGCGATAGACGTGACCGCGCCGCGGTTACGGAAAAACGATACTATAAACATAAGCGGTATCGCCAGGATCGAGGCAAGCAAGACAGGCAGCGCGGGCACAAGTATAACGCTTAACAGAGTGCCTAAATAAAACAATACGCCCTGCCCCGACACTATGCCGATCGTCAGGTTTACGGGTATGATAAATATAAGCGACAGCGCGATCTCGCTGATATATACAATAAAAAGCTTGCACAGGAATATTTTCCATGGGCTTACCGGAAGCGACGCCAAAAATTCCGCGTCGCGGTTAAAATAAACATATGAAAGCATATTGATTATGCCGAATATCAATATGATCAGCATAACGACGATATAGAAAAGCAGCATCAGCTCGGTCAGCGCGCCGCTTGCCTGCATTCCCGGCGTCACAGCCGCAATGCCGAAGACAGCCAGGATTATGACAGGCACAAACAGGATGCCCAGCGCCAAAACCATTATCCAGGTACGGTCCGATTTTTGCGAGCCGCCGCCTGCCGCGCGTGCCTTTTTGCTGAGGCCGCGGAAATTATAGCGCGCCTTAAACAGTACGGAAGCAAGCGAAAGGAATTGTCTCATAGCTGCGCCTCCATCCCCGTGCCGGCCGAGGTAAGCTCTAAAAATATCTGCTCTAACGACTCGTCGCTGCGCATCTTTTTAAGCTCTTTTAAACTGCCGCACATGATAAGCTGCCCTTTGTTGATGATCCCCACTCGGTCGCACAGTTTTTCAGCTACCTCAAGAACGTGCGTGGAAAAGAATACGGTGTTGCCCGCATCGCAATGCCGGCGCATCATTGTTTTAAGCTCGAACGACGACTGCGGATCAAGCCCGGTCAGCGGCTCGTCCAGCACCCATAACTTAGGATTATGCAAGAGCGCGCCGATCACCACCAGCTTTTGTTTCATACCGTGCGAAAAGCTCTTTATCTGGCTGTTTACCGCATCCTTTAAACTGAACACGGTAAGATATTTATCGATCAGCTGCTTCCTCTCAAGCGTACCGACGCCGTATATATCCGCCATAAAATTGAGGTATTCCGCGCCGGTCAAACGGTCGTATACCACGCCGCTGTCCGGCACATAGCCGATGTTCCGCTTGGCCGCGATAGCGTCCTGCTTTATGTCGGAGCCGTTTACAAGGATCCGCCCGTACGATAACGGCAAGATCCCCGTAAGCATCTTGATCGTAGTAGTCTTGCCCGCGCCGTTCGGCCCGAGGAACCCGAAAATTTCGCCCGGCTTGACATGCAGCGACAGATCGCGCACCGCCCAAACCTGATCGTTTTGGTAGCTTTTCCCGACATTCTCGATCTTTAACATATACATCCCTTCCCGCGCCTGGTTTCTTTTTACCGCTATAAAACATAATACGCGCACATAGGCGCGTATTAAGTATACGTTCAATAACTGAAGGATGTCAAGCGGCGCACGAAAATAGGAGTGGACATTTTTGTGGAGAATAAGATTTTGGATGGATTTTTGAGGGCAGAACTGCAAAATTTTTAGCTCATAGCAGAGCTATGCGTTAAAATTTTAGGCATTTATATGCCGTTGACTGTTCAGAGCCAAAAAGACGCCAAAAGATATCTCCGCAAATTTGACCACTCCTACGAAAATCCGCAACAGACGCGCTCGAATCCATATTCGACCGGCTTGTTACTTGACAGGCGACTCGACCTCGAAATATGATTTCGGGTGCGAGCATGTCGGGCAAAGTTCGGGCGCGTTCTTACCGGTGACGTGCATTCCGCAATTGCGGCAAACCCAGACCTGTTCGGTTTCGCGTTTGAAAACCTTGCCGCTTTCCAAATTCTTAAGCAGCAGATTGTACCTTTCCTCATGCGTCTTCTCGATGGCCGCAACGCGCTCCATACGCGCCGCGATATCGGGGAAACCTTCCTTTTTCGCGGTTTCGGCAAATTCCTTGTACATAGTCGTCCATTCGTAATTTTCGCCGCCGGCCGCCGCTTTCAAGTTGTCGGCGGTATTGCCTATGCCGCCCAATTCCTTAAACCAGAGCTCGGCGTGTTCCTTTTCGTTTGCCGCCGTCTCCAGGAAAATTGCCGCCATCTGCTCGTAACCCTCTTTCTTTGCGACTGACGCGAAATAGGTGTACTTATTGCGCGCCTCGGACTCGCCCGAAAACGCCGCCCTGAGATTCTTTTCTGTCTGTGTTCCCTTAAGTTTCGGATTCATTCCCATAAATGTATACTTCCTTTTACAATATAGTTTGTACTTAATATAAGTTTTTAACCGTGAAACATAAGGAAGCGATGAATAAATGAGATCAATTTAGAGCAAGTATTTTTTAGCCCGGGAAATGACTTGTTTTTGCAGCAAATAGTAGAACTATTTGCTAAGTAAAGAAGGCATTTTCAGGCAAAAAAGACGCGGCTATAAATTAATATTCAGCGATTCCAAAAGCGTTTTACGGTTGGCACAAGGCAGCGGCGATAAATAGCCGTTTGGCGGCAGGCCTGCCGTACATACGTACAGCGAAAGCCGGCAATTCCGGTCTTCACCCGGTCCCGCCGCCAGTCCGCCGTTAAAACTTGCCTTTAGCGGCGTGAGAAATAAGCTCCGCCTTCGACATCTGCTCGGTCAGGTATGCAGCCGCCTTGATCTTGGTGAACGCGCTGACGCAGTTCGGGTCAAGGTTCAGCTCGATCCCCTTGTCGCAGAGCGACTGAAGCTTTGCGGCGGCCTTGATCGCCTTGATGTAAAGGATATCTGTCTCGCGGCTCTTTGTATACAGCGCTGCAGCCTCCTGCGAAAGCCCGGTAAATTCCTTTGCCCCGCACTTCGGGCACACCGCCGGTTTCTCGTTTAACACGATCCCGCATACGTTACATTTAAACATAATAGTTCCTCCTTTGGATAATTATATACAACTTATTGTATGTAGCAATATAATAGCACACTACATATAGTATTGTCAATCGCTTGAGGCGGAAGTAAAAGCTGTCAAAAGTCTTTTTCGCGCCCGTTTTTTGACGGAACATAATATTTTCTGTTTTTCCGGCTGTCCGGCAGGTATTGCTGCTGTACGGTCCCGCCGTAATCGTGCGGATACTTATATACACTGCCGTCGTCGATCGGATGGCCGTAGCTGCGGTCGCGCAGGTGATGCGGGACATTGTCGCCCGAATCCTCCCTTGCGTCCGAAACCGCTGCGCCCAATGCGTTGACCACCGCGTTTGACTTTGGCGCGCGGCACACATAGATTATCGCATGGAACAGCGGCAGCCGCCCTTCGGGCAGACCCGTCCGCTCTAAGGCAAGCATAGCGTTTACGGCCATTATACTTGCGTTGCTGTCGGCCATACCCACATCCTCGGATGCGTGCGCGATCAGCCTGCGCGCGATCAGCATCGGATCGACGCCCGCCTCAATCAGCCGGCTCGCCCAATACAGCGCGGCGTTCTCGTCGCTGCCGCGTAAAGATTTACAAAACGCGCTTAAAATATCGTAATACAGGCTTTCGTCCACAGACAGAGCCTTTTTCTGCATGCTCTCGGCGGCGGTACCCTTATCAATGACGATAACGCCGGTTTTGTCGGGCGGCGTGGTGAGAGCCGCCAATTCCAGCGCGTTCAGCGCGCTGCGCATATCCCCGCCTGAGGTGAACGCGATAAGATCGGCCGCGTCGGGCAAAAGGTTTATGCTCATCCGTCCCAAGCCCCTGTCGGTATTTTTAACCGCCTTATACAAGAATGCGGAAATCTCGGCAGTCGTCAGCGGCTTGAACTCGAAAACACGGCAGCGCGAAACGATAGCCTTTGTCATCGAAACGTTTGGGTTCTCGGTAGTACTGCCGATGAAGACGATCACTCCCTCCTCTATCGCCGACAGTACGCAGTCGGACTGCGCCTTGTTCCAGCGGTGGCACTCGTCTAAAAGAAGGTACGTGCGCTTACCGGAGATCTCCAGACGTTTTCTCGCCTCGTCAATTACACGTTTTGCGTCGGCGACGCCGCTGGAGACCGCATTCAGTTTTTCAAACGCGCTGTTTGTGTTGGCTGCGATTATGTGCGCCAGCGTAGTTTTGCCGCAGCCGGGCGGCCCGTAAAATATGCAGCTGCCCAATTTATCCGCCAAAACCGCGCGCCGCAGTACCATACCTTCGCCGATTATATGCGACTGGCCGACAAAGTCGTCCAAGGTCGCGGGCCGCATCCTGTCGGCAAGCGGCGCCCTGGTCTTGGCCGCAGCCGTAAAGAGGTTGTCCATTTTTATATTATAGCACAAAGACATGGAATAAACAATAGTTTGAATGGATTCCTTAAGATTAAAATCCGGCATCAAAAAACCGTCAAAAATCCCCAGGCGCCTTTGCGGTATCGCCCGCTGCCTTATCCGTATCGCCGTCAGCCGCGGCAAACCGCCGCCTTTACGTCCCTATATTTGGGCATTTATCCTTTAATATCAGGCCGCTCTTTATGATGATCGCAAGGCTGGCCGGGATGAGGATGAATTCTTCGCCGATAAAGACTATGTACCGCCCCATCGGCACAAAATTGCCGATTAGCAGCATGGTAAGGCCGCAAAACATTGCCGCACCGCAAGCTATGTAGATATAATTGCGTATGATCTTCTGCCGCGTCCTGTCCTTTTTTTCCTTGTCCGAACGCGTGAAATAAAAGGTTATCCATACGAACATCAGCCCGAACCCTGACGCCGCGGCGATCAAATGGACTATGTTCGACACCCCGGCGGGCAGTCCGAAAAGCCCGACATGGGAATCGGTCACATAGCGGCTGTTGCAGATCTGCATGGCGACGACAAGAAAGCAGATGCCCATGATCCGGGTAATGATGCGCTCTGACCGGCAATAGCCCACGTACGCTATCGTGTATGTAAACATGCAGCCCAGCGCAAAGGGTAATATCATCCCCGCCGCATTCCCGGTAGTCGCGCTTTCGCTTATGCTGGTCAGCGGATCGAACCCGTATACAACAACTGTGCATACCATGCAGACGATGCCGATCAAAAGTGATACAAATCCCAAAAACGCAAGCTGGATGTTCGACGACTTATTGCCGGCTTCAAATGTGGTTTCCATATTTCCCCTCCACCTTTTTCAGACAAAATATTGGCTTGATTATACACTAGGATATGTATTTGCGTCCATAGGAAAGAACGCTTGACTTTCTACTTTTTTGTTTCGGAACATTTAAGGAAAAATGGTTCTCCCCTAACCAATTAATATGACACGAACCCAATCCTGCTTGGGAATTGGGTTCGGTTCTTGTATGGTGTTTTGAAAAACTGAAAAAAACACTATTTGGTACAAAACTGTACGGATAAAATTACGCTTAACCCATAAGCGGAATTATACCTATTTCTATCTTTGCTACCATTCCATAGTTCGTATCAAATATAAAGCGGAAATCGGTTGCAACTATATCTACATTACGGCTGGAAATACCAGGATGAACCGGCTTAACATCATCTATTCGAATCACCTGCCATTGTAATAATTGGTTGGAAGTAACGGAAAAAGAACCGGCTCTTGCGTTTGGCGCAGAGTAAGCTATTTCTACAGCCCCGTTATTGTCACAAACAAGCAACACCGCCGTATACCGTTCAATAAGTAAGTCACGCAAGCGCTTGTTGTAGCTTTCAGGCGCTGTAATATCATCCCTCAAATAATCTTTATAATATTCCATCAAAAGATCCTGAAATTCTTTGCTGAAAATTTCTGCATCCGTATTGGACAGCATCGCGCTTAAATAGACTTTTCCGTTGTAGGTATAAATATCTTGTATCAAATATTCTTTACCGTTTTCGGCATATGAGATTTTATCAATGAAATCGCCCTGTTTTGATATGGAAAGCAACTGATAGCTGTCATTATGGCTAAAACGTTTCGCTAAATAATGATCACCTATAAGCGTAACGGTCGAAATCCTTTGATAGGCTTCCAACTGACGCTCATGTTCCAGCAAAAGCTCGCCTTGAAAATTATATCTTTTATAAATAAAATACCACTGCCTGCCGCTGCCCGTGTCTTTGAATCTGTGGCCGAAAATTGCTATCTGATCATTGTCTAAGACTGCCGCCGTAAAATCAGAATCCGGTTCCGCCTCGGATGTTTTTTCCCAAAGAATATTGCCTGTATTATCAAACATCATAACGATGCCGTATGAAGGAATATTGCCGCGTGCCGTCGCATACAAAATAGTTCCTTCCGCAAATTCAACAAAGCCGGAGCTTAAGCCGAGTATGATCCAACAGTCGACCGGCCGGATCCATAGCAATTCATCCCCATGAAATCTCTTTATGATCGATTTTGTAGGCAGTCCGTCTGCGCCAAAATCGGTGCCGTTGATTTCATAATGTATACCGTCTTGCCGAGTCAGCGGATTTCTCAATATATAATTCCTGTAATCCCAAAGATTTTCTAATTCCTCTCTGTTTCTTGCGCCGAGTTCTACAGAAAAAGTTTCCACGGAAAAAGCGTTTAAGATTTCCAACGTTTTTTCATAAGAAAAAGCTTTTAACGTAATATCTTTATATATAGCTTTTATATCAGCGCGCGTTAGGCCTTCCGTCGGCAAATCGTATTCTTCAAAAAACGCCGCCGCCGCCTTATATTCCTTGGCTTCCGTTATGACAGTATATCCCGAAAAGCATCCTATAAGCAAAACTGCCGCCATACAGACGGCAATAATCGGCTTCAGCTGAAAGCGAGACCGTTTTTCATGATTCTTGCCTTGGATTTCATTCATAACGTTTTCATAAACATCATTTTGATCAGCAAGTTTATTATCATACATTTTTTTGAAATGATCTTTATTCATGGTTTTGCTCCCTCTTGCGGATTTCATCAAGCGTTCTGTATAATCTGTGCTTGACATTTGAAAGACTTAGCCTCATGTTTTCGGCGATTTTAGAAAGTGTCATTTCTTCGTAAAAATATAAATAAAAGATTTTCCTTGTATCAGCCGGGTAATTATTGATAATGCTCCAAAGTCTTTCAATTTCAATGCTTTGCAATATTTTGTCATCAACAAGATGTTCGTAAATGCCTTCATTATCGGTTAATAAATATTCATGGCTTTCTCTATCCTTTTGAGTATTTGGAATGAAAATTTTTAACCTGTCTTTTAGCGAATAGTAGCGAAAAATCTTTCTTTTCGCGATCTTGAACAAAACTGACAGCGGATTATTTACATGGCCTATTCCTTTTTTAAAAATCAATTTATAATAATCTAAATAGGATTGCTGCAAAATATCCGGCACATAATTTATATCGGAACACCTGGCTGCGACATATTTTCTCAAAATGGCATATGTCTCATTGTAGATCCTATTAAATTCATTTATAAAAGCATCCGAGTTGTTTGCAGATTCCGACACATTTCACCGCCTACATTATATAAGTGCTTCTAATATTTAAATCAGTTCCATATTTAACAATAATAATAGCAAAATTTTTTTGCCACAATGATTTTACCGCAAAAGTGTTTCTGCATTTTATCTTACAATCAAATCATTAACAAGCAAACGCTTAACCAGCTTACAGATAGATTATAGCAATCTTTGCGGATTTCAGAATGTTTTTACATGTTGTATTTTGCCGACAATAAACGCCGCGCTTAGAGGCCAGAGCACGCTTGAAGCTGTATAATCATAGCATATATTATACAACAAAAGTTTCCCGAAAAAGGTATAAAAATATGGAAAATTCTAACGTAATAAATTGCAAAAATATGTTCCTTGACGAAAAGACTCAATGCGCTGAGGGGCAAATCCACGGGTCATGCGGCAAGCCGCGCATATGCTGCCCTTGCCGCCCGGTCAATGAAAAAGCCTGCTGCGAAAACTGCGGCTGCAGTGATGCTTTCCCGGAGGAAAATCAAACTGCATCAAGAAATTTGCCGCTGAATATCTCGCACAACCTAAACGATTACAGTTACAATACTGTGATATCGTCGTATCAGGCGGTCCTGCCCTTCAATTCTGACGGCGCAACGATCGATATGGGCTCGCATCAAATACCCTATATAGATTTTCCGGAAACGCTGATTCTGGATATCAACACCACGTTCCACACAGAGTTGCTGCATGAAGCCGGCACGCGCCAGTTTAATGTGTTCCGCTGTTTTTTCGCGCTTTTTGAGGCGCCGGCGGGAACGCAGATCTTCACGATTATCCCCGAAAGCAAAATCGATTACGGCACCGTCTCGATCCCTCCGTACAGCGCGAAAGAATTCCATAAAAGCGCGACCGGACTCAGCATCCGCACTTCCGCGGACAAACAATATATATTTGCCGCGCATTATTCTTGCAAAAATCAGATCGACTGGACGAAATTCGGATATTATTTCCACATCAGCGGAAATTTCTCTTATACGACGGCCTGACTCTGTTCCAATGGATACCGGCCCATCTTGTTACTTGATCTCTATTGAAAAGCGCCCGGCGCAACAATTGCTTCGCCGGGCGCTTTCCGCAAGGATTCAGCCTTTACTTTAAGTAACCGCTGATTAATTCGATAGAATTTTGTGACCGCGTCTTTTTCGTCATAAAAAGTCTTCTTTTCTCGTCAATACCTTCGGGTATTGCCTTCGAAAACAAGCCGTTTTCTGCCTGAAAAATACTTGCTCAAAATTTATCCATTAATCAGCCTTTACTTTAACTTTTCCGGGTTCAAACACTCCAGTTCTTTAATTACAAACTTGCCGTCCTTTCTGATCAGCTTGTCGTCGAACCAGATCTCGCCGCCGCCGAACTCCGGGGTTTGGATCAGTACCAGATCCCAGTGGACGGCGGACTTGTTGCCGTTAGACGCTTCGTCATAGCACGCGCCCGGCGTAAAGTGAATGCTGCCCGCTATCTTTTCGTCGAACAGGATATCGCCCATAGGCTCGTTTATATAAGGGTTTAAGCCTATGGCAAATTCGCCTATATAGCGCGCGCCCTCGTCCGTGTCAAGCACCTCGTTCAGCTTCCTTGTAAAGTTGCCCTCTGCGTTTATTATCTTACCGTCCTTAAAGGTAAGAGTGACGTTCTCGTGCTTGATCCCGCTGTTTATCGAGGGGGCGTTGTATTTTATCGTGCCGTTTACGCTGGTCCTTACTGGCGCGGTATAGACTTCGCCGTCGGGGATGTTCCGAAGGCCGCTGCATTTTATCGCCGGGATGCCCTTTATCGAAAAGGATATATCGGTGCCCTTTGCGATGAGCCTGACCTTGTCAGTCCTTTGCATAAGGTTAACAAGCGGCGTCATAGCCTTGTCCATTTTGGAATAGTCAAGGTTGCACACGTCAAAATAGAAGTCCTCAAACTTATTTGTCGACCAGCCCGCCAGCTGCGCCATCGACGGGTTCGGGTAGCGCAGTATCACCCACTTGGTCTTTGCCACGCGGATATCGTGGTGTACGGGGTGCGAATAGTACTTGGAGTATGCTTCGGTCTTCTCGCTTGGGACGTCGGACAGCTCATAGGTATTGTGTCCGCCGCGTATGCCGATATAGGCGTCCATTTCGTCCATCCGTACCTTTGCGTACCTTGCCATAAGGTCGCAATGCGCCTTATCGGTACCCAGCAGCATTTCGCGCTGTATCCGCGTGTCGTTAAGACTGTAAAACGGGTACGCGCCTTTTTTATACGCCTGCTTGATAAGCTCGGTCACAAGCGTGTGGTCAACACCGCTGGCCTCGATCAGCACCTTTTCGCCCTTCTTCAATTCGCAGGAATAGTTAACAAGGTTTTCCGCAAGCTTTATGATCCTGTGGTCTGTCATTTATGTTGTTCTCCTTTTAACGGGAAGCCGGCCCTAATATCAGTGGTGAAATTACGCGCAGCAAAGCTCCCTGCACTCTTATTCTATCATAAACATTTGCAAAATACACCGGATTACGTTATAATGCCTTTTAGAATTCATATAGATTTCCTCCATTACGACTGCATTACAAAAAAATCACAGGCTTATATCCGCCTGATTTATATATAGTTCAAAAAATTTATTTTACATCCCGGAGGAAGAAATTTATGTCCCTTATCAACACAAAGAAAATGCTTCAGCACGCTTACGAAAACCACTACGCAATAGGCGCCTTCAATGTCAATAATATGGAGACGATACAGGGCATTGTCGAGGCAGGAAAGCTGGAAAAAGCGCCTCTCATTCTGCAGGTTTCAAGCGGCGCAAGAAAATACGCAAGCCCTATTTACTTAAGAAAGCTGGTCGAGGCCGCAGTCGAGGACAGCGGGCTGCCGATCGCCCTGCATCTTGACCACGGCGACAGCTACGAGCTGTGCAAGTCCGCCATCGACGACGGCTTTACCTCAGTTATGATCGACGCTTCGCACCACAGCTTTAACGAGAACATCAAGATCACCTCGCAGGTCGTGCAATACGCGCACGCGCGCGGCGTCACCGTCGAGGCGGAGTTAGGCCGCCTGGCAGGGATCGAGGACGCGGTCAATGTCGCGGCTTCTGACGCCAGCTATACCGACCCCGCTCAGGTCGAGGAATTTGTGACTAAGACCGGCGTGGACAGCCTTGCGATCGCAATCGGCACCAGCCACGGCGCATTCAAATTCAAGGGCGAGGCGCGCCTGCGTTTCGATATTTTGGAGGAGGTCGGCAAGCGTCTGCCTAACTTCCCTATTGTCCTTCACGGAGCGTCAAGCGTTGTGCCGGAGTATGTCGAGAAGATCCAGCGGTACGGCGGCAGCATGGCGGACGCCAAGGGAGTGCCGGAGGAAATGCTGCGCAAAGCCGCGTCCATGGCAGTCTGCAAAATAAACATTGACAGCGACCTGCGCCTTGCGTTTACGGCTTCCATCAGAGAGCATCTGTACGAGAATACCGCGCACTTTGACCCGCGCCAATACCTCTCCCCCGCGCGCGCAGCGATAACCGAAGTCGTAAGGCACAAGCTGGTAACGGTCCTGGGCTGCAACGGAAAGGCAGAGTTTATTAAGTAACCGCCGCTCTGAACTGAATTTTTTGTTTTTTTACAGCCGCGTCAGGAATCCTGACGCGGCTGTCAGACCGTAGAAAAAGGCAGTTTAGGAATTAAAACCTGGCTGCCTTTTTAGTTTTTTATTGGAATTTAAGCTTTCAAATATTGTAAAGGCGGGTTTTTGAGTAAATAACGCAAAAAGTGAATAAGGGTAAGGGTAGCCAA
>JAVBLK010000052.1:0-11602 GCA_031553565.1 Eubacteriales bacterium | reverse complement strand
GGTGACAGCGCCTTCTTTGACTGCTATATGCTGACGATAACAATAACGGGCAATATAGAATACATAGGCCAGAATGCGTTTTACTGGTGTTATTACGTAACGATATACACAGGAAAGGAGAGTCAGCCGGAAGATTGGCCCTGGGATTGGATGCAGTATTATAGTACGGTGGTATGGGGCTGTACGCTTTCGGAAGACGAAACATATGTGGTATCGATAACAACGAATAACATAGAAGGCGCCAATAACCTGAACGATCCGTACCGCTACGGCTACACCTTCGGCGGCTGGTCGCTGACGGAGGGCGGGACGACCGCGGATTACGACATAAACAGCATAGGCGGTGCGCCTTCCTCCGCGGTGCTGTACGCGATCTGGATAGCGGATTAGGCAGATCGCGGCGTTGATGAATTCTTCCGTTTTCAGAATTATTTCAACCTCTTTCTTAGCGGGAAAGGGTTTTTTGTACAATATGGCGTTACGTTTGCTTATTTGCTTGCCTTTCTATTGCTTTGCGATTTTTATCAAACGTGGTATAATATAGGCGTCATGAGAACGGGCAAACTTACTGTTGAAGAGCTTAACGATAATGTCCTGAAGCTTATAAAGCCGCGCAGGAACGAGGTGATCGTGCGGCCGGGCGCGGGCGAGGACTGCGCGGTTATACGCGCGACCGAGGGGCTTGTATTCGTTACCTGCGACCCGATAACCGGCGCGTCGTCCAATTTGGGCGCGCTGGCCGTCCATATCAACTGCAACGACATCGCGGCGAGCGGCGCCGAGCCATTGGGCATCATGCTGACGATCCTTTTGCCGACCTCGATGGATACCGCGGCGGTAAGAAGTATCGTCGAGTCGGCCGAGGACGCCTGTAAAACCTTGCGGATGGATATTCTGGGCGGGCATACCGAGTTTACTTCTGCGGTCAATTCGCCCGTCGTGTCCGCGACGGCTGTCGGTATGGCGCGGAAGGCCGTCAAGGCAAAGACTATGGAAGCCGGCGACGCTATCGTTATGACAAAGACGGCGGCTATCGAGGGTACGTGGCTGATCGCGTCGGACTTTACCGCATATTTAAAGGCGAAATACACCGAAAAGCTGTCGCTTACCGCCGCCGAGGAGGAAGAGGCCGCCGCGCTGTTTAAGAATATCAGCGTTTTGCCCGAGAGCCGGATCATGGTCAAGCACGAGGTGACATCTATGCACGACATAACCGAGGGCGGCATATACGGCGCGGTCGCGGAAATGTGCTATAACTCGCCGCTTGGCGCCGAAATCCTGCCGTCCAGGATCCCGGTGGCGCCTGTTACCGACAAGATATGCAAGATACTTAAACTGGATCCTTACCGCATCCTTTCCAGCGGCAGCATGGTCTGCACGTGCAAAAAGCCCAAGGCCCTTATCGCCGAGCTGAACGCGGCGGGCATAGAGGCCGCAGTCATAGGAAAGATAACGGCGGAGCCGGGCGTATATACAATAGGCAAAAAGGGAATAAAGACAGAAATCAAGTGCGAGAAGGATCAGATGTACAAGCTGTACGATCGCTGCATGTGAGCGTGCGGATAAAAGCGTGTTTGATCCTGGCTGCGCACGTCTTTCCCCGCTGAGTGCGTTTTAGTGCCTTCCTCGATCAATATGCCGCCTGCTGCCCGTATGCACCCCGTTCATTTGCCGATATGACCGATACAAACAGGGATTATAAAAAGATATGATGCGGGCATTACATTGCAACAAATAAAGTTGGATAAAATATGCGAAGTATGACAGGCTACGGCAAGGGTACGGCCGAAATAGATAAAAGAACGCTTACGGTCGAGATGAAATCGGTCAATAACCGCTTTCTGGAAATAAACTGCCGTATGCCCAAGATATTCGCGGCGTGCGAGGACGGCTTAAAGAAGCTTATCGGGCAAAAGCTTAAACGCGGCGCGGTGGACGTATTTATTAACTATGAGGACAAGTCCGTAAAGAGCTTCGCGCTGTGTGTCGATATGAACGCCGCCGCCGAGTACGCGCGGCAGGCAAAGGCTATGTCGGCGCAGCTGAAAATCAAGAACAACGCGGACGCGGCATTTATAATGCGCCAGGAAGGCGTATTAAAACAGGAGCAAAACATTGCGGACGCAGACGCGCTTTTACAGCTGATGACAGCGGCCGGCTCTGCCGCGACAGAGGCATTGGATAAAATGCGCGCGGCCGAGGGCGAAACGCTGAAAGCCGAGCTGACGGGCCAGGGCAAGACGCTGGAAGAGCTTGTAAAAAAGATAGACGCGCTCTCTGAAACGGCCGCGGAGGAATACCGGACAAAGGTCGGACAGCGCATGAAAGAAATTTTAGGCGACGTTTCGGTCGATGAGGCAAAGCTTTTGAACGAGATCGCTTTTCTTGCCGACAGGTCTGACATCACCGAGGAGCTGGCGCGCCTTAAGTCGCATATGAAGCAGTACTACCGTCTGCTTGACGAGCCCGAGCCGGGCAAGAAGCTGGATTTTTTGACGCAGGAGCTCAACCGCGAGGCGAACACGATAGGCAGTAAGGTGACCAACATAAAGATAACCGCGCTGGTTATGGAGACTAAGGCGGTAATCGAGAAGATAAAGGAACAGGCCAGGAACGTAGAATAAGCATATGGAAAAAGGACTTTATATCGTTATAAGCGGGCCGTCCGGCTCGGGCAAGAGCACGGTCATCCAGCACCTCCTAAACGCGGTGCCGGGCCTTAATAAGTCCGTGTCGGTCACTACGCGCAAGCCGCGTCCCGGCGAAACGGAGGGCGTGCATTATTACTTTAAAACACTGCGCGAGTATCAGCAGATGATCGCCGACGGCGCGTTTTTAGAGACGGCCGAGGTCTATACCAACTTTTACGGCACGCCGAAAAGCAAGGTCATGGAGCTGATCGAAGGCGGCGCCGACGTGATAGGCGAGCTGGACACCATCGGCGCGGCGCAGGTAAAAAAGAGTTATCCCGAAAGCGTGCGCATATTCCTTATCCCGTCCTCGTTCAAGGTCTTGCACGAAAGGCTGAAGAGCCGCGGGACCGAGGACGCCGACAGCCTTTTGCGCAGGATGACAGCCGCGCAGAAGGAGCTTTCTACATACAAAAATTATGATTACCTGGTCTATAACGACGACCTTGACAAGGCCAGGGACGATATAATTGCCATCATCGCCGCCGAGAAAAACCGCATCGCGCGCCGGGAGGACAGAATAAAAATAATGCTGGCGCAGAAGCAGCCGTCTAAAAAGTAATATTATAGAAACGCTGAAATTTAACCGATAATTTTTAAAAGGATGATATAAAAACTATGATGAACCAACCGCCGATCGACGAAATGGTCGAAAAGACAAACGGCAAATACTCGCTGGTATGCCTTATAACTAAGCGCGCGCGCTTGTTGTACGACAAGCGGCTCAATCTTCTAGAGGACAGCGGGGTAAAGGCCATCAGCTATGCCGCGGCAGAGCTGTATCATGATAAGATAACTCTCGTCCAAGAGTAAAAGGGTCACAGCGGCTTTGATACGGGCTTATTCATCGTTTCCTTGATTTACTATTGATGATATGAACGAGTTGAAAACTCAAAAAACAGTCGTGATAGGCGTGACCGGCTCTATTGCGGCTTATAAGATCGGGACGCTTATCTCGCTTTTGAAAAAGGCGGGGCTCGGCGTACATATCGCGATGACAAAGAACGCGGTAAGGTTTGTCGCGCCGCTGACGTTTGAGACGCTGTCGGGTAACGCTGTTACGGTCGACGAATTTAAAGAGAAACTTGTTTACGACGTCGAGCATATCTCGCTGGCTAAACGCGCCGATATATTTGTCGTCGCGCCCGCGACCGCAAACTTTATCGGAAAGTACGCCTGCGGCATTGCCGACGACTTTCTGTCGACGACCGCTATGGCGGTAAAGGTGCCCGTCCTGATCGCGCCCGCCATGAATACCGCTATGCTGCAATCGGCGGCGGTACAGGCGAACATCGGGCTTTTGAACCGGCGCGGCGTCAATTTTATCTACGGCGGCGACGGCATTTTGGCATGCGGCGACACGGGCGCGGGACGTATGGCCGAGCCGGCAGCGCTGTTTAGTAAGATCATGGCGATGCTGCACCCAAAAGCTGACTATGCCGGGAAAAGCGTGCTGGTAACCGCCGGCGCGACAGTCGAGGACGTGGACAGGGTGCGCTTTATCAGCAATTATTCCAGCGGAAAGATGGGCGCGGCGATAGCCGACGCCGCCGCAAAAAGGGGAGCCGTCGTCACGCTTGTCGCGGGCGCGGTCAAGGTACTGCCGAAAGACCCGTCGATTAGGTTAGTGAGCGTAAAATCGACAGAGGATATGTTTAACGCCGTTAAAACGGAAATGAAGGCCGCGGACTATATCATCAAGGCGGCGGCACCCGCGGACTACAGCGTGGAAACGGCTGCGCCCGAAAAATTAAAGGGCGATAACATAACGCTGACCTTGAAAAAAAATCCGGATATCGCGGCGTACGTCGGAAAAAACAAGAGCGCGAAAAAGCTGGTCATTTTCTGCGCCGAGACCACGGAGCTTATTGAGAACGCGCGTAAAAAGCTGAAAGCCAAGAACGCCGATATGGTGGTCGCAAACGATATAACAAAAGAAGGCGCGGGCTTTGATACCGATACAAATATAGTGACCATAATCGATAAAAACGGCGAAAGGTCATATGACATCATGCCTAAAGCCGCGGTCGCCGAAGAAATCTTAGACAGGCTTCTAAAGCTTTAGCGGAAATGCCGCCTTTCCCTGCGCAGCGTCAAAATGTAAACGCCCTTTCGGGTTCTGGTGAAATCAAAGGTGTATGCTTCCGTAATAGTCGATATTGCAAATTCCGAGGTCGATAAGATTTTCGATTACCGTGTCCCGGACGCGCTGGCGCATTTGACGGCGGGTTGCCGCGTACTTGTGCCGTTCGGCGTGCGCGATATCGAAGGGTACATTATCGGCCTTAAGGAACGGTCGGATTACGACAATTCCAAGATAAAGGATATAAAGGCCGCGCTGGATCCATATCCGGTGATCCTGCCCGAAATGCTGCGGCTGATGGAATTTATGACGGCGCGTTATCACCTTAAGACGGTGGACGCGCTGCGCCTTTTCATACCCAGCGAGATGAGGAAGGGGCGCGTAAAGGAGCTTTTTCAGACCTTCGTCTACATAAACCCGGAATATGAAAGCTTTGACGGCGATACGCTTTTAAAGGGCGCGGGACAGCGCGCCGTATTTGCATTTTTACAGGCCGAAAAGCGCGCGCAGCAGAGCTTTGTAAATAAGAATTTTTCGGCCGCCGCGCTTAAGAACCTTAAGGAAAAGGGTATAGTCCTTACCGAAAGCGTGGGGGCGATGCGCCGTCCCGCGTCGGAGGCTGACGAATCACACGACATAGATATCGTGCTTACCGACAAGCAGCGGGCGGCGGTCAGCGCGGTAACGGACGCCGGCGGGTACAGCCGTTTCCTGTTGCACGGCGTGACGGGCAGCGGCAAGACCGAGGTCTATATGAACTGCATCAGCGCGGCGGTGAAAAAGGGCAGGACGGCGATAATGCTGGTGCCGGAGATATCGCTTACGCCGCAGGTATTCCGCGTATTCCGCCGGCGTTTCGGGGATAAGGTCGCGATTCTGCACAGCGGCTTGTCCGCTGGCGAACGCTTTGACGAGTGGCGGCGGCTGTACGGCGGCGAGGCGGTGATAGCGATAGGCGCTCGCAGCGCGATATTCGCGCCGCTTCAAAACCTGGGGCTTATCATAATCGACGAGGAGCACGACGGCAGCTATATATCCGAGAGCAACCCGCGCTATTTCACGCACGAGGTCGCCGCCGCGCGGGCAAAGGACAGCGGCTGCCCGCTGCTTTTGGGCAGCGCGACGCCGTCAATCGACAGCTATTGCGAGACCGAAACGGGTGAGATAACGCTTTTGGAGCTGCCCGACAGGATAAACAAGCGGCGGCTGCCCGATATGCGGATACTCGATATGCGCACAGAGGTCCGCCGCGGCAATCCCGGCATATTTTCGGCCGAGCTTTTACGGGCCTTGCACGAATGTATCGAGCAGGGCAATCAGGCGATGATCTTTATAAACCGGCGCGGACATTCGTCCTTTGTGTCCTGCCGGGCGTGCGGCTATGTGGCAAAATGCGCTTCCTGCGACGTGTCGCTGGTCTATCACCGCGATGACGAGACACTTAAATGCCACTATTGCGGGGCGAGCTATTCGATGCTGACCGAGTGCCCCGAATGCGGCGACGAGCACATTAGGTACGGCAACGTCGGAACGCAAAGGGTGGAAACCGAGCTGAAAACAATGTTCCCGAAGGCCGGGATACTGCGCATGGATAACGACACCACGCGCACCAAGGACGCGCATTTAAAGATATTAGGAAAGTTCCTGCGGCGCGAAGCGCAGATCCTTATCGGTACGCAGATGATAGCCAAGGGCCACGACTTCCCGTTCGTCACGCTTGTAGGGCTTATGGACGCCGACCTGTCGTTACATTTTTCGGACTACCGCGCGGCGGAGCGGACTTTTCAGCTGGTCACGCAGGTGGCAGGGCGCGCGGGCAGGGATACGCAGGAAGGAAAGGTGATACTGCAGACCTATTCGCCCAAGCATTATGTCTACCGGTTCGCGGCGGCGGGCGATTATACGGGATTTTATAAAAAGGAGAGCAGCATACGGCTTGCGACTAAATTTCCGCCGTACTCCAAGGTCCTGCGCGTGCTGTATTCGGCCGAAAAGGAAAGCGATATCGGGGAGTGTTTAAAGCCCGCTTACGAAAGGGTGAAAGAGCTTGCGGAACAAAACCGGGCGGCTTTCGCCTTTTTAAATTGTATGCGCAGCCCGGTCAAGCGTATCCAGGACAAATTCCGTTTCCAGATACTCGCGAGAATCATGGGTCAGGACTTAGACAAAATCATCGATTCGATATATAATATAGTTGACGGGACGCTGACAAACAAGGAAGTAATGTGTTTCGTCGAGATAAATCCGCAAAATTTGAACTGAGAATCGGCTTTTGTTCCGTGCGGGGAACATAACGGATAGGAGTGTATCGGGACGCATGGCATTACGTACAGTGGTAAAATACGGCGACAGCATATTGCGGCAGAAATCAAGGCCGGTGGACAGCTTTGATAAAAAGCTCGCTGAATTGCTTGACGATATGATCGAGACGATGGACAAGGAAGAGGGCGCGGGGCTTGCCGCCGTCCAGGTGGGCATTTTAAAGCGCGTGGCGGTCGTCAAGAACGGCGGCGTTGTATACGAGCTTATCAACCCCGTGATTATAAAGTCCGAGGGCGAGGTCTGCGACAGCGAGGGGTGTTTGTCTATCCCCGGCAGGCGCGCCGATATCAGGAGGCCGAAAACGGTCACGGTCCGCACGTATGACCGTAAGGGCAAGATAAAGGAATTTACCGTCAGGGAATATACGGCAAGGGCTGTCTGCCACGAGATGGACCATATGGACGGCGTATTGTTCATTGACAGGATCGAAACGCCCGCAGCGGGCGCAGGCGCAGTTGCGAAAAAGGGCGGCGCGGCGGCAAAAAGCAACGGTGTGATAAGCGGCGGTGTAAACTTAAGGAAGAAATGAAAATAGTTTTTTTGGGAACGCCGGATTTTGCGGCGTATATTTTTTCAAAGCTTTTAGAAAGCGGGCGGCACAAGGTGCTTGCCGCCGTTACGCAGCCCGACAGGCCGCGCGACCGCGGGCGGGTCACTCCCTCGCCAGTAAAGGAGCTGGCGCAAAAGCATAATATCCCCGTATTGCAGTATGAAAGGATCAGCCGCGAGGGCGCAGAAGGATTACGTCAGCTTGCCCCGGACATAATGGTTACGGCTGCGTACGGACAGATACTTTCACAGGAAATAATCGACATTCCGACGCACGGCATAATAAACGTGCACGCGTCGCTCTTGCCCGCCTACCGCGGCGCGGCGCCGATACAATGGGCGGTGATACGCGGCGAAACCGGGACGGGCGTCAGTATCATGCAGACCGAGGCGGGACTCGACTGCGGCCCGGTCATTTTGACGGAAAGGGTCGCGATAGGTGAAACCGAGACGGCGGGGCAACTGTTTGAAAGGCTGATGCCGGTTGGTGCGGACGCGCTTATAAAAGCCCTTGACCTTATCGAAACCGGCAGGGCGGAATATAAGCCGCAGGACGAAAGCCGCGCGACGCATTTCCCGCCGCTCAGGAAAACAGACGGCGAGATCAACTGGGGCAAAACGGCAAGGGAGATCTTTGACCTTATCCGCGGCGTAAACCCGTGGCCGGGCGCGTACACGTATATGGGCGACGCGCCGCTGAAAATCTGGTCTGCCGAAATCGCGGAGGAAGACGGCGCGGGTAAAAATCCCGGCGAGGTCATAAGGAGCGGCAAGGACGGGGTATTCGTGCAGTGCGGCAAGGGCATATTAAAGCTTTCGGATATACAGGCGTCCGGCGCAAAGCGCATGGCCGCCGCCGACTTTATAAAGGGCAGGCCGATACCCTCCGGAACGGTTTTCTGCGGGCAGCTGTAAAAATATTTTAGGAAATAATGAATAAATTATCCCGGATTATTCAGCGTTTCCTTTACTTTTTCTTTATGTCAGCCTGTCAAGCCTGCCGGCAAGAGAAACCGCGGGAAGGAAGATAAATACAAACTTTATACTAATCCTCATTTCAATTTACTAATCTTTCGCCATCTTTTCGGGACAAAGCCGCCTAAAATGCTCGCGCGTAGGCTTTGCTACGCACTCCGCTTTTAGCCGGCTTTGTCCCCCAAAAGCTATGCGAAATATTTAGGTAAATTATAAATGGTATTAGTATTAAAACCAGCCTCATATTAGGCTGTTAAATAAGGATAAAAACTTGAATTTACTTACAGATTACAGTATAGAAGAATTAAAACAGATCGTGACGGACTTAGGGCAGAAGCCTTACCGCGCCGCGCAGGTTTTCAAGTGGGCGCACCAATTTTCGCCTTACGAAGAAATGAGCGATCTGCCGCTGGAATTTCGCGAAAAGCTTGCGGCAGGCTTTGAACCGAATGCGCTTGCCGAGGTAAAAAAACTGACGTCCAGGGACGGTACGGTAAAATACCTTTTCAGATTAAATGACGGCGCGCTGATCGAAAGCGTGCTGATGGA
This sequence comes from Eubacteriales bacterium, assembly GCA_031553565.1. GTDB lineage: Bacteria > Bacillota > Clostridia > Christensenellales > DUVY01 > JAVBLK01. The sequence continues at coordinate 2,434 of JAVBLK010000052.1, read as the reverse complement.
CTATAAATACGGCCGCACCCTCTGCATAAGCACGCAGGCGGGCTGCCGCATGGGCTGCGCTTTTTGCGCCAGCGGCAAGGACGGGTTACTCCGCAACCTTTCGGCGGGCGAGATACTGTCGCAGCTGCTGTATGTCAACCGCGGGCTGAAGGGCACATTAAAGGACCGCGCAGTCCAAAACGTGGTGCTGATGGGCAGCGGCGAGCCTCTCGATAACTACGACAATGTGGTAAAGTTTATCGGGCTTGCCACCGCAAAGGAAGGGATAAACATAGGCCAAAGGAATATCTCGCTGTCCACCTGCGGCGTAGCAGACAAGATGAAACGCCTTGCCGACGAAGGTCACCAGATAATGCTGACGGTATCCCTTCACGCGACCACCGACAAGGAACGCAACATGATAATGCCGGTCAACCGCGCCTATCCGATCGCCCAGGTCCTGGACGCCTCGCGCTATTTCTTTGAAAAGACCGGCAGAAGGATCACCTTTGAATACACTCTGATCAAGGAATTCAATATGTTCGAGGACGACGCCTTCCGCCTGGCCGCCATGCTGCGCGGCATGCCCTCGCACCTTAACCTTATCATGCTGAACGACACCGGCAACAAAGGCATTAAAGCCTGCACCAGGGAAGAAGCGGAAAAATTCAAGCAGCTCCTGGAAGAAAAGGGCGTCACCTGTACGGTAAGAAGGTCATTAGGCAGCGACATAGAAGGCGCCTGCGGTCAATTACGCAGAAAGGGATAAATAGCGAAAAAGAGATATTGTAAATTACTAAATTATAAAATGATTATTTTGATGAAAAAAGGGCGATATAAATGGCAATAGCTGGATTGAAATTACATATTAGGCTAATTTCATATTTTTTGTTTAGCGTTATATGGGGATTACTTTTCACCGCATTGTTTTCACGCGTTTCAGGTTATAATTATATGCTAAGTTTTTGGTCGGACGCTGCAATTTCAAGCGCAGCTTTAGCCGCGCTATTAATACCAATGCTGGAAATATATAGGTTAATAATATTAAGAAAAGCAGGAAAAATCAAAAAGGAAATTGCGCAAAAAGATTTAATTATTTTTGATGGCGCGGTATATTATTTAGCGGAACTGCCAAAAGTTTTTGAAGGTTGGTTATTTCTAACTGAGAAGAACTTAATTTTCAGCACAATAGGAAAAAGAAAAAAGCGGGAATTAACAATACCTATTGCTTCGATTCAAAAAATTACAAGATATCGGCTTATTTATAGAGTTTATATAAATCATGTTTTATATTTCCAAGTAAATAAAAAATGGTATGAATTATTAAATTTTAAGCTAAATGCCCCGACAAATTGATCTAAAATGGTCTAATGCCCGACTTATTGATAGGCGGAAACAAACACAGAAAAAATTTTATTCCCTTGCATTTCTATAAACATTCCGTTTTATAGTCTGGATTGCTTCGTCGCTGCGCTTCTCGCAATGACGAGCGGAAAAGCACGCAATTGACCGCAAATGAAGTTTTCGCTAAAGTGAAAATGATGGTATGAAGATATGATGTGTTGATATTATAGAAAAGAAGATTGCAAAAGCCGGGGATAAATAGCCGCTGCGTCATTGCGAGGAGCGAAAGCGACGAAGCAATCCAGAGGGAGAGGGGTTATGACAGATCAGAAGGGGTATGTATATATTCTATTCAATAAGAGAAACGGGACTCTTTATACTGGAGTTACAAGCGACTTGGTAAAAAGAGTGTGGCAGCATAAAGAAAAGTTGGATGAAGGCTTTACTAAAAAATACAGCGTAGACAAATTAGGCTACTTTGAGGTATTCGAGAGTGTGCTGGCGGCAATCGAGCGGGAAAAACAAATTAAAGGCGGTTCAAGAAAGGATAAATTGGCGTTGATTGAGCAAAATAATCCGGACTGGCGTGATTTATATTATGAGATTTTATAGTCTGGATTGCTTCGTCGCTGCGCTCCTCGCAATGACGAGCGGAAAATTCCCGACAAATTGACCATGAAAGGGTAAATGCCCGACTTATTGATAGGCGGAAAAAACACAGAAAAAATTACATTCCCTTGCATTTCTATAAATATTTCATTTTATAGTCTGGATTGCTTCGTCGCTGCGCTCCTCGCAATGACGAGCGGAAAATCCCCGACAAATTGATCTAAAATGGTCTAATGCCCGACTTATTGATAGGCGGAAACAAACACGTGCAAAACACGCAATTGACCGCAAATGAAGTTTTCGCTAAAGTGAAAATGATGGTATGAAGATATGATGTGTTGATATTATAGAAAAAAAAGATTGAACTACTGTCAAGTGGTTGGACTGAATTAAGAGGAGAGTTGGGTTGGGGTAATGCTGTTGTTAAAGAAGCAGGCAGCTGCCTGCTCTTGATACCGGAGGCGGTTTTCCATCTCGAGCGGGGTGATGTATCCTAAGCTTG
>JAVBLK010000005.1:0-11894 GCA_031553565.1 Eubacteriales bacterium | reverse complement strand
CAAGAAATATTTCCCGCTTTGTCTTTTTCCGTTTCCCGCTATACTCAAGTTCACTAAAACTTACTTGCTTTTCCATATCATTATTTTATCACATTTATCTCTATTGCTGTTTTGCTTAAAAGACTTATTCGCATCTTTGTTTAGGGAAACAATGAATAAATGAGGTTAATTTAGAGCAAGTATTTTTAAGACAGAAAACGGCTTGTTTTTGCAGCAAATAGTAGAACTATTTGTGAAGTGAAGAAGACGTTTTCAGGCGAAAAAGACGCCGCCGTAAATTATGCCGAATTATTCAGTGGTTCCTTAGTTTTTTGCAAAATACTTACTGCGCTTTGTGCGCTTTGAGAGCAGTCCGCTTATCTGCCGCCTTTAAGCGCCTTGGTAATAAGCTCCTCGGCCGAAAGCGCGGGATCGAAAACCGCCCGCACCAATTTATCCGCCTCGCCGCGCGTATAGCCCAGCGCGGCCAGCGCCAGGACCGCGTCGGAGGCCGCGCCGCCGGATACCGCGCCGCCCTGCTCCCTGCCCAAGGTTTCGCCCTCGCCCACCTTTTCCTTAAGCTCCAGTATGATGCGCTCGGCGGTCTTTTTGCCCACGCCTTTTACCCTGGTCAGCGCGGACACGTCGCCGCTTAATACCGATACGGCAAGGTCGCGTACCGATATGCCCGACAGCACCGTCATCGCCAGCTTGCAGCCCACGCTGCCCACGGTGATCAGCTTTAAGAACATAGCCTTTTCTTCCCTGCTGCCGAACCCGTACAGCGCGACTCCGTCCTCTTTTACCTGGAAATATGTAAAAAGCTGCGCCTTGTCGCCCGTATTCATTTTGAACAGAACGTTGGCGCTGACATAGATCTCATAGCCCATGCCGTTGTTTTCCACAACAAGCATATTTTCGGTCTTTTCGACGATATTGCCGCAAATAAATGAAAAAATAGCTTCTGCCCTCCGTTTTTCCTTTTATTTTGACTTGAGCGCTTTTTGCGCATATTCGCTGGTGTTCGCGTGGCAGATCGCCGCGGCCAGCGCGTCGGCCGCGTCGTCGGGCCGCGGTATTTCCTTAAGCTTCAAGATGACGCGCACCATATATTGTATCTGCCGCTTGTCCGCCCTGCCGTTTCCCGTCAGCGCCTGCTTTATCTGAAGGGGGGTATACTCATACAGCTTGCCGCATTCCCTGACCGAGCATAAGAGGATAACGCCCCTTGCCTGCGCAACCTGTATTACCGTCTTTGCATTCTGGCTGAAAAACAATTCCTCCACCGCGACCGCGTCGGGCTTATGTATCTTGATCAGTTTTTCCAGGCCCTCCGCTATCATTGCCAGGCGGACGGCATCGTTTTCGGCGGGCGGCGTTCTCAACACGCCGTAATCGAGCGCCTTTAAGGTATTGCCGTCTAATTTTTCTATGACCCCGTAGCCCAATATGGCAAAGCCGGGGTCGATACCCAAAATTGTCATCTGATGCGCGTTCCCATAAAGGAAACGATTATATTGCTTCCGCGTTTCCTTGATTATTTTCTTACAATCTACTATAATATTTTATGGCAAATTAGTCAAGAAAACGGACATAGCGCATTTTCTTGCAGTCTGTTTCAATTTTGGTTTGCGCCGCCGTTATTGCGGCATATGCAGGAAAAATTTTTATTTTTGGGAGTTAATATATGAAAAAGAAAATCGTACTGGCCTATTCGGGCGGCCTCGACACGACCGTCATTATTCCGTGGCTGCGTGAAAACTATGACTGCGAGGTCATCGCGGTCGCCGGCGACGTAGGCCAGGGCGAGGAATTGTCGCCCTTAAAGGAAAAGGCGATCAGGACGGGCGCCAGCAAGATCTACATCGAGGATATCCGCGAGGAATTCGTAAACGACTTTATCTTCCCTACCTTAAAGGCCGGCGCGGTCTATGAGGGCAGATACCTGTTGGGCACATCGTTCGCCCGCCCGGTCATCGCAAAGCGGCTTGTGGAAATAGCAAGGCGCGAGAACGCATACGCCATCTGCCACGGCGCGACGGGCAAGGGCAATGACCAGGTGCGGTTCGAGCTTACCGTAAAAGCGCTTGCGCCCGAGCTGGAGATCATCGCCCCGTGGCGCATCTGGGATCTGAAATCGCGTGAGGACGAGATAAACTATTTGGAAGAACGCGGCATCGAGCTGCCCGCGGGCGTCAATAAAAAGCGTCCCTACAGTATGGACAGGAACCTGTGGCATTTAAGCCATGAAGGCTATGATTTAGAGGATCCGTGGAACGAGCCTAAGGACGATCTGCTGCTTATCTGCAACACTCCCGAAAAGGCGCCGGATAAGGCCGAGTATGTGACGGTCGATTTTGAAAAGGGCGTGCCGGTTGCTGTAAACGGCAGGAAAATGAGCGGTATCGACCTTATCGACGCGCTGAATACTATCGGCGCAAAGCACGGCGTAGGCGTTGCGGACATGGTGGAAAACCGCCTTGTAGGCATGAAGTCGCGCGGCGTGTATGAGACTCCGGCAGGAACTATCCTGTACGAGGCGCACAGAGCGGTCGAGAGCCTTACCCTCGACAGGGCGACCTCGCATTATAAGGAGACGGTAGCGGTGCGCTTTGCCGAGCTTGTGTACGACGGCTGCTGGTTTACCCCGCTGCGCGAGGCTCTGTCAGCGTTTGTGGACAGCACGCAGGCTACGGTCACCGGCACAGCGCGCATAAAATTATTCAAGGGCAGCTGCCGCGCCGCGGGCGTTAAGTCCCCCTATTCGTTGTATGATTCCGCCATCGCCACATTTGAAAAGGACGAGGTCTACAACCAGAAGGACGCAGGCGGCTTTATAAATCTGTTCGGCCTGCCGCTGAAGGTCAGGGCGACCAAAATGCAGGCAATGGAGAAGAATAAAAAATAGATGCTCTTTCCCGCGCCGTTGTAATATAACGGCGCGGTTTTTATAAGGAACAGATAGATGAAAAACGTTTTAAAGAATGACGGACAGAAAGAAAAGACTCCGGCAGAGAGGCTGATTTCGCGCTTTAACGACAGCCTGCCCTTTGATAAGCGGCTGTATAAGTACGACATCGCGGGCAGTATCGCGCACGCAAAAATGCTGGGCCTTGAGGGCATCATCGATAAGAAGGACAGTATTGCCATTATAAACGGGCTCAGCTCGATCCTTTCAGATATCGACGAAGGCGTGCTGAAACTGCACGGCGCCGAGGATATCCATATGTTTATCGAGGCCGAGCTGACAAGCCGCATAGGCGACGCAGGGAAAAAACTTCACACTGCGCGCAGCCGCAACGACCAGTCGGTCACCGGCCTCAGGCTTTATGTCAGGGACGCGGCATCGGGGCTTAAAGCCCGTCTTACGGGGCTTATAAGCGTACTTTGTAAAATTGCGGACGAATACTCCCCGGCTTTGATGCCCGGATACACGCATATGCAGCGCGCGCAGCCGGTAACACTGGGGCATCATCTTTGCGCGTACTGCGAAATGTTCCTGCGCGATATCCACCGCTTTAACAACAGTTTTATTTCCGCTGACTGCTGTCCCTTAGGCAGCGGCGCGCTTGCCGGCACCACCTTCCCGATAGACAGGGAGGTCACCGCGCACGAAATGGGCTTTAGCGGGCTTTCGGCGAACTCGATGGACGCCGTTTCCGACCGCGATTTCTGCATCGATTTTGTATCCGCCTGTGCGGTAACGATGATGCACCTGTCCCGCTTTTGCGAGGAGCTGATTCTTTGGTCGGGCGCGGAGTTCGGGTTTGTGAAAATGGCGGACGAGTACACGACGGGCAGCTCGATGATGCCGCAGAAGCGCAACCCCGACATGGCCGAGCTGATACGCGGCAAGACCGGGCGCGTCTACGGCAGTTTGACCGCTCTTTTGACCATGATGAAGGGCTTGCCCCTGACCTACAACAAGGATATGCAGGAGGACAAGGAGGCCGTCTTCAACGCGCACGATACGCTGGATATCTGTTTGGCTGTGTTTTCGGGCATGATCGCCACGGCAAAATTCGATACCGGTAAAATGAAGGCGGCGGTAACGGGCGGCTTTATGGCGGCGACCGACATAGCCGATTATTTAGTCAAAAAGGGCGCGGCGTTCCGCGACGCGTACCATATCACCAAGGAGATCGTCGGGTATTGCGAAAAAAATAACCTGGGCCTCGCCGGCCTTTCCGCGGCGGATTTTTCACGCTTCTCCCCTCTCTTCGGCAGCGATATCACCGATGCGGTCAAGCCCGAAAATATGGTAAAGAACCGCGCTGTGATAGGCGGCGCGGCTGATGTGAAACAAAATATCCGGTCTATAGTGGCCAGGCTGGAGCATCTGGGCAGAATGACCGGTCAGGCGCGGAAGGCTTAAGATAACACAATGATCCTCCAGCTTTAAGCAAGGCCGCTGAAAAAGTCCATAGAATAACTTCTGAACTAAAACGCAAACTATATATATGAAAAAATATATAGCTTGCGTTTTTTTGATTGCCGCCGCCGCGCTGTGCCTTTTGGGCTGCGCCCCGGAAAACGGCGGCGCGGATCTAGGGGATGAAACTCCCGGGATAGTGATCGATGACCCCGGCGCGCTTTCCGACAGCCTGCCCGGTATAGGCGCGGACGTTTTGCCCGCGGCGCACCTTAAGGCCGGCGCCACCCCCGGCAACATAATCAACGGCGGCTATATGGCTGCGGCGGGCGGCTGCATCTATTATTCCAACCCCGGCGACGGCGACCGCATATATAAGTCGGAACCCGGCAAGCCGGACACAAGGGTTTCTTCTGTCAACGCCAAGGAAATAAACGTATACGGCGATGATATCTATTTTAAGGGCAGCGGGATGTTCGGCAGCCTGTATACCGTGAAAACGGACGGCAGCGGCGAAAGGCAGCTTTACGACAAACGTATTTCCTGTTTGCACGTATATGACGGGAATGCTTATTTTATCGACGATTCGGACGGCAATAAGGTATGCCGATACTCGTTATCGACAGGCGGAACAGCCGCCCTGATAACTTTGCCCGTATTCTACTTGCATATACATAACGGAAGCATATATTTCCAGCGGTTTGCGGACGGTACATATAACCTGTATAAATGCGGTTTGGACGGCGAAGGGATACAGCTGATATGCGTACTGAAGGAAAATACGCGAGCAATAGACTTTGACGGCGGCGAAATATTTTACCGCGCCTGCGTCAACGTGTCGGGCAAACTGAAATACAGGCTGTACGCAATGGGCGAAAACGGAACGGGCGCAAGGCTGGTCACCGCCAACGAGCCGTACCAGCTGGCCGTGGCCGGCGATACGGTCTATTACGCGAACGCCGACGCGTCAAACAAGCTCTATTGCGTAAAAAAAGACGGTACCGCAAACATCAAGCTTTCGGATACCGCCACAGACGCGCTGTTCAATATAAACGGGAAATTGTACTACTTAGGGCTGGTCGCAGGTCAGGGCTTCAGGCTGCTGCAGCTGTGACAAAAGCGCCTGCCGCCGCCTATTCCCTGACCTGCCCCGTACCCTTGACAAGGTATTTGTACGAGGTCATTTCCTTTAGGCCTACCGGCCCGCGGGCGTGCAGTTTTTGGGTCGAGATGCCCATCTCGGCGCCGAAACCGAATTCGCCGCCGTCGGTAAAGCGCGTCGAGGCGTTCACATAGACCGCCGCCGAATCGATGCTGTTTAAAAAGAATGCCGCCGCCGGATCATTATTTGTTATAATGCTGTCGCTGTGCTTTGTGCCGTATTTATTGATATGCGCGACAGCTTCCTTAATATCTTTTACGACCTTCACGCTGATGATAAGGTCGCCGTATTCGGTGTAGAAATCCTCGTCCGTTGCCGGCTCGGTCGTAACCGCCGCCTTTTGCTTTTTCATTATCGCGGCTGTTTTTTCGCACGCCTTGATTCTTACGCCCTTTTCACAGAGCGCGGATAAAATCACCGGCAGGGCTTTTTGCGCTATTTCCTCGTCGCAAAGCAGGCTTTCTGCCGCGTTGCAGACGGACGGGCGGCTGACTTTGGCGTTTACCGTTATCCGCGCCGCCATATCGATATCGCCCGTTTTTTCAAGGTAGATATGACAGTTGCCTGTGCCCGTTTCGATGACCGGGATCCTGGAGTTTTCGACTACGCTGTTGATAAGCGACGCGCTGCCCCTGGGCATCAGCACGTCCACATACTTCCTTTGCCGCATAAAGGCCTCGGCGCCCTCGCGGGTAGTGTCTTCGATAAGCTGCACGCATTCTGCCGCGAATTTGTTCTTGACAAGAGCGGCTTTTACTGCCGTTACGATGGCAAGGTTAGAGTTGTATGCGTCCTTGCTGCCGCGCAGTACCACGCAGTTGCCGCTCTTTACGCACAGGGCGATACAGTCGGCGGTAACGTTCGGGCGCGCCTCGTAGATTATGCCGACGACCCCTAGAGGAACGCGCACCTTTGTTATTTGAAGGCCCTTTGCCGTCGTCCATTTATCCAGGATCTCGCCTACCGGGTCATTAAGCTCCCTTATCTGCCTGATGCCGTCCGCCATATCCGCGATACGCTTTTCGGTAAGCTTTAAACGGTCGATAAAGGACTTTAACCTCCCCGCCCCCTCCGCTGCCGCCACATCCGCAGCATTGGCGGAAAGTATCGCGGCGGTATTATCAAGCAGCGCACTTTCGCATACGGAAAGCATAGCGTCCTTATCCGCCGGGGAAAGGACCGCCAGCGTCCCGGCGGTCTCCGCCGCCGCCCTGCATTTATTCTCGATTTCGATGAATTTTTTTTCCATAATTATGACCTCTTGCCGCCGGCGTTTAAGTAAACGCTGAATAAATGAGATTAATTTAGAGCAAGTATTTTTCATCCGAAAAAGACGCCGCTGTAAATTTTACCGGATTATTCATTGTTTCCTTAATAGTGTGTGCCCGCCTATTTCTTGCCGGGAAAATCTATCGGTTTGTTTTCGGCCTTGCCGTATACCGCGCCGCCGATACAATTATCATAGATGAATTCTTTGATCGCCGTTTCCTTACCCGTTTCATAATACGCCAAAAGCAGTTTGTAAAACTCTTCCTGAAGTTCTACCGGCACTGAAATAACTCCTTCGCCCGCCGATATCATGATCTGGTTTGCCGCAAGCATACTGACGCGCTTGTTCCCGTCCAAGAAGACCTGGCGGCGCATGCCGTACAGCATCAGCGTTATCGCACGGTCTGTCGCGCTTTTTATGCTTAATATACCGGCCAACTCGCCTTTAACTTCTTTCTCCGACGGGATTTCCGGCGCCCACTTTGTCCCGCCTATCGTAACTGCAGCTTTGCGTATATAGCCGGGATTTACTATCAGGTTATCGGCGCCTAACAGCTGGTGCAGCTTACAGAAGTAAACGTAGTCCATCGGGTAATCGATATTTTGGAAAAGAAACAACCATGCGTTTTTCAGGTTGTTGACCGCTATAATATCGTTGACCGGCACGCCCGCAACGCTGAATCCGTCAAATATAGTCTGCGTCTGCGGAAAAGTGACGCCCAGCCCCTCCAATTTGGCGCTGCCGTATATCAAATCTACAATATTCCGTTTCGCGTAAAAGACGTTATCCTCACGCGTCATCTTGTATTTAGGTTTCATAGGGTCTTTCTGATGCCCCCTGTTTTTCTTGCATACTATATTTTCCGCCGTATTTACGCTGTCAAGCCCGGATCACGCCCTGTATGATGGCCGCGCAAGTGCTATTCGACGTTGGAGAAGACGTTCTGCACGTCGTCCAGCTCATCCAGCTTTTCAACCATGTTGTTGAAACGTGCCGTTGTTTCCTCGTCCAGAGTCACATAGTTCTGCGGTATCCTTTCGACCTCGCCGGACAGGAAGGTAAAGCCGCGCTTTTCCAAATTTTCCCTCACAGCCGACAAAGAGCCGCTGTCGGTATAAATCTCGTACACGTCGCCGCTTACAATAATGTCCGCCGCGCCCGATTCCAGCGCATGCATCATAATTTCGTCATCGTCGGACTTTTCGGTCTTTTCCAGAATAAGCACGCCCTTGGTCTCGAACATGAACGAAACACAGCCCGTCGTGCCCATGCCGCCGCCGTACTTATCGAAAATATGCCTGACGTCGCCGACCGTCCTGTTTTTATTGTCGGTAAGGCATTCGACTATTACCGCGCTGCCGCCGGGGCCGTAACCCTCGTATACGATGGTTTCGTAATTTATGCTTGACAGCTCGCCCGCCGCTTTCTTGATAGAGCGGAAAATATTGTCGTTGGGGATATTCGCCGCCTTTGCCTTGGAGATAAGATCCCTCAGCTTCGCGTTCGACGCCGGGTCGGAGCCGCCGAGTTTTACGGCGACAGCAAGCTCCCTGCCGATCTTGGTAAACGACGCGGCTTTCGCGGCGTCCGCTTTTCCCTTGGTTCGTTTGATGTTGTTCCATTTGGAATGACCTGACATAAATTCTCCTTCAAGGGGGGCTATGCAGCCGCCCCTTCGGGGCGTCTACTACGCCCCCCTTGAGCAACCCCCTGGCGACCGAAAAAAAATCGTAGATTTTTTTTGTCGCATTAAGGGCGGAATTGAAGAAACGCGGTTCTTAAATTCCGGCGCCGCAAGCCGCGCTATTATTTTATTACTTTTGTTTGCTCCGCCGCCTTTCCTTCAGCCGCGAAATTCGGTCGGACTTAGGGCGGATTCTTTTGTTTTTTTGCTATTGTTCTTATTTTTTACTTGTTTGCGCTTTTCAGAAAAACCAGTTCCCGGAAATCCTCGTTGCTGCGCACCGCTGAATCTTCAGTGCTGTGTTTGGTCGATATAAATTATACTATAGAACGCCGGGATAAATAAAGAAAAATTTTGTTTGAAAGTACAATAATCTTTACTTCAAAATATACATAAGTATACTTCCCGCGACCGCCGCGTTCAGGCTCTCTATGCTTTCCTGCTTTATGGCGACCGTTTTATTTGCCGCGGCGCGGATCTCCGGGCTTAATCCGTGCGCCTCGCTGCCTATGCACAGGGCAAAGCTTTTCTGCGGCTTGACCGATGCCGCGTCTTCCCCGCCCATGTCTGCGGCAAGGATTTGAACGCCATGCGCTTTCAATCCGTCAAGTATCTCAAGGCCGCATTCATGTATATTCACCCGGAATATGCCGCCCATCGTGCTGCGGATAGTCTTGGGCGCGTAAGCGTCGGCACAGCTTATAAGGTAAACATCATTATAGGAAAAGCCAGCGGCGCTCCGTATAAGCGTGCCAAGATTGCCCGCATCCGAGATGCCGTCAAGGATCAGGCCGCGCCCGGAAAAAGGCTTCCCGGTGTTGTCGGGTATCCGCGCCGCCGCGATTATGCCCTGCGGCGTGTCCGTATCGCATAAGCGGGTAAAAGCGCGGGGCGAAACTATGGTGATTTTATCTTCCGGCAAACCGGATCCCGCTATTTCGGCTTCGCAGCCCTCGCGCACAAAAACCTTATCCAAATCCGCGCCCGATAAAACTGCGTCGCGGACGATCCGCGCGCCCTCCAAAAGATACATACCGTATTGTTTCCGGTACTTTTTCTCCTTTAAGGACGCGTACTTCTTTATGGTATCGTTGTCCGGGCTGTCTATTTTTTGTGACATCTTTTCCTTTTAACGCATATGGGCGGCCTGACGGCCGCCCTATTTTTTTGTCAAATAAATCGGTATTACACCCCGGGGCAGAGCTTTAGGGGTATAACAGAATGTCCGTAAAATAATGTGTACGCTGTCCTGAAGGCTTACTGTGCGGCTAAATTATTTTGCAGCGGCCGCGCCCGCGGCTTTTTCGGCCAGCGCCTTAAAGGCGGCGGCGTCCGTTACGGCTATATCCGATAAAACCTTCCTGTCCAGAGTAATGCCTGCCGTTTTTAAGCCGTGCATAAACCTGCTGTAGGAAAGTCCGTTCATCCTTGCTGCTGCGTTGATACGCGCGATCCAAAGCTTGCGGAAATCACGCTTCTTTCTGCGCCTGCCGATAAAGGCGTACATACCCGACTTCATAACGGCCTGCCGCGCGATACGGTACGACCTGTGCTTGGAACCCCAATAGCCCTTGCTGAGTTTTAATATTTTTCTGCGTTTTTTAACTGCGTTGACCGCTCTCTTGATTCTCATAATCTCTTACCTCTCTTCCTTTACTGTTGTATAAGCCTGCGGATAACCTTGGCTTCCTTGGCGTTGTTCATATATGCGCCCTGTCTGAGGTTCCGCTTACGCTTACGCGGTTTCTTGGTAAGGATATGGTTTTTTCCCATCTGGCCGCGCTTCACGTTGCCGCTCTTGGTCACTCTGAAACGCTTTTTAGCGCCGCTGTGGCTTTTCATTTTTGGCATAATAGTTTCTCTCCTTAATAGCTTTTTTCTGTATTGCAAACAAGAAATAAGCCGTAATGTGCAATATTAATTCTATTTATATCCCTTACCCTAAAGCAAAGGGCGTAAATACCGGTTAGTTTTATTGTTTGCCGCCGCAAATTGTACTTGCATAATTTTACCCTGACGCGCAAAACAAGGCAAACCGCGTTTTAAGCCGATCCCGACGTCAATCCGCACGCTCCACGGGGAAATAACGGCGTAGTGACGAGGCAGCGGTTTGAAAACGTGCTTTGGCGGACGATGACCGTACTGAAACGTACGGGCGAGATCGGCAAACCGCGTTTTAAAGCCGATCCCGACGTCAATCCGCCGTTATTTCTTGGGGTTGAGGATCATCAATATATTCCTTCCCTCGAAAACGGGCTTTTTCTCCGGCAAGCCGAACTGTTCGCACAATGCGGCAAACTTCAGCATCACGTTCGCGCCTATTTCGGGGTGCGCCTGCTGGCGGCCCTTCATCCTGATTGAGACCTTGACCTTGTCGCCTTCCTCAAGGAAACCGTTGACTATACGCGCCTTGGTCTCTAAGTCGTGCTGCTCGATCGTCATCGACAGCCACATTTCCTTCAGTTCGTTGACCTTCTGGTTTTTCTTGGCCTCACGCTGCTTCTTGCTCTGGTCAAACTTGAACTTGCCGTAGTCCATGATCTTGCAGACCGGCGGCACCAGCTGCGGCGAGATCTTTACAAGGTCAAGCCCCTTCTCCTCAGCGATCCGCAGCGCCTCGTACGAGCTCATGATCCCCAGCTGCACTCCGTCCTCTGCGATGACCCTGACTTCCCTGTCCCTGATCCGCTGGTTGATGTCCGGCTCTCTTTCCCGTTCTCTGTTGTTACTAGCGATAATTAAATCCCTCCGTGAAAAATAATTTTATTATTATTCTCTGTCGATTTTCTGTTAATGCTTTGCCCGATAATATGGTTTCGCAGCTGATGAACTACACGTAAACAATCCTTAATCTCTTTTCCGCCGGGCGGTTTATTTTGACGGGCAATGATTGACCGGCAAAAAGCCCGATACAAAAAAAAGCGGATATCCAATAAAAAGAATATCCGCGGATCTAATTAAACGCACACTTAAGCGCGTAAAAAACTAAATAACCTGACAAGATATCAACTCGTCCGAAAGCAAGCCTTGGACGGTGAGAAACAAGCACGAAACCCGTTTCTTCTTTCTATCGGGTATATAATAGCAGTAAAAAGGCCCTATGTCAAACGTTTTTGCGCTGTCCGCCGCCGAGCTGGTCTTCAAGCTTACCGCCGGCCTTATCCGTTTAAGGCGCGGCAAATGGGTGCATAACGTGATGCTGAAACCGGATGCTTCATCGCTTCCTATATACTTTTTGTTTTCTATGTCAATTCATCGCGGTCATCTTTTACGTCCCCGTGACACATTCCCGACCTATTTCCATTCTGTTGGCTATTTCCTTAAGCTCGTTTCTGTTCTTTGCTTAAATTCGAACGAATGGGGACGGGGGAATTTTTGTGTACTAAAATACTGTCTGCTTATTTATTCCGCGTAGCACAACGTGATA
>JAVBLK010000011.1:0-32659 GCA_031553565.1 Eubacteriales bacterium | reverse complement strand
TTATGGGTTTTATCCACATAGTACCCAATATCGCCAAAGAATAATGTATTTTTGTTTAATTATAGGCTACAAACCTGTGTTAGTCAATCCAAACGGAAAATTTCATTTTGTTGACTGCTCGTTTAATTTTCCGTAAGGCATTATAATCATTAAATAAATATGATATAATGTTGGATATGCAAGTGAACGATAAACCTGAGATGAATAATACAAATCCGGAAATTTTAAGGCTGTTTGAAAAAGCGCCTCATATGCTGCCGCTCTATTTGCAATTGGAAAAACGTATTTGTGATACCTTTGAAAACGTAACAACGAAAATAGGAAAAACGCAGGTAAGCTTTTTCAACCGGCGCGGCTTTGCGTGGATATGGCCGCCGTTTACAAGGAGGAAGGGTTGGCCGAAAGAGTTTCTCGGTGTGACGTTCGGGCTCGGCAAACGAACAGAACACCCGCGCATTGTTGAATCCGTAGAGCCCTATCCCGGACGATGGACGCACCATGTGCTTATCGTTTCCGAAAAGGAAATCGACGAACAGCTGATGGATTGGCTGCGGGAAAGTTATTTCTTTGCTTTAACTAAGCGTTAAGTTTGAAAAGGCCTTAACCTAATTCACCGCTGCGCCAAGCGTTTGCCTAATTCAAAGGCCGATTGGCAGTCCTTAGGAAAAACCTCCTTCTTACGCGCTTTACGCCCGGCCTCATCAAAAAAAGTCATATTGTATTTTGCATAATCGTTGGCTTGCAATGTTTCTGCTGCGACTGCCGTTCCTGCGTAATCAAAAAACATGCCGAGCATTTCCTGATATTTTTTATACAGATCGTCAAAATAGCTTTCGGGTCCGTTCATAGTATAGATGAATCCGACCTTCTTGTTTGACTTAGTCATGGAATGATTGCGGTCATAGCTTAGGTGCTGAAACAATAACCGCTCCAACAATGCGCGCGTCATGGCGGTTATGTCTCCGAAATATACCGGCGAGCCCAGTATGATACCGTCACAGGCGTCAATTTTTTCCAGGACGGTTTTAAGCCCGTCGTTATAGGCGCAGCGCCCCTTACTCTTGCCGTCGCTGTTTTGGCAGGCAAAGCAGCTGGTACACCCTTTGTAATCGATGTCGTACAGATTGATAAGCTCGGTCTGTGCGCCCGCGCTTTCCGCGCCCTCGAGGGCGCTTTTCAGCATGATGTGCGTGTTCCAGTTTTTACGCGGGCTTCCGTTTAACGCAATAATTTTCATGTGCATCTCCTTATTCAGCCGCAGTAAAAACTGCGCAATAATAGTTTTGCCCGATGACAAACCGGTCCGAAACCGTAAAGCCGTGCCGCGCAAGGCGGCTAATCAGCTCTGTTTCCGCTATGCGCATGTGCATGGGCGGCCCCATCGTGGTCTCGCTTTTGTGAAACTCTATTATCGCCAGCGTACCGCCTTTTTTTAATATGCGCTTAATGCCGCTCAGCAAGCCCGGCACGTCGCTTATTTCGTGCAGCACCGCGCAGAGCAGTACAATATCCGCGCCATTTTGCGGAACGCCCGAAACAGAGGCACAAACTTCCACGGGAAGGCCCTTTGCCTCTGCCGTCAGATACGCGCGCATATCCGGAGAAATGTCTACGGCGTAAACCCTGCTTCCCGAAATTCCCGCAGCCGGGAACGTAAATATCCCCGTGCCCGCTCCGATATCGCACATGACTTTACCCGCTTTCAGCCCAAGTTTTTTCAGCGTTTCCGCCGGAGCAAGCTCCGCTATCCTCACGGGATCGTTGAGTTTAGAAATCATATGGCTCATACTGTTTTCAAACGCTCCTTTGGGGCCGTAACCGGTCACTCCCCGGTTATGATTTGCCATTCTATCCCGAACTTGTCCCTCACCCATCCGTATAGCTTGGCATAGAATTGCGGAGCCAATTCCTGAATTACTTTTCCGTCTTTTGCCAGCGTGTTAAACACCTTTTCAACTTCCCGAGCGGTATTAAAAATAACCATAAAGGACACTTGGTTGCCGTTCCCCGCGCAGTCCTGCGCATCGCAAAAAGTAAAGGTCGTGCCGCAGAATGTCATCTCGGCATGGCCTATCAGGTTTTTTGATTCGGGAGGTATCGTGCTTTGATCCAAAGGCATATCGCAGTACCGCAGCACCAATTTATCCGTTCCTTTAAAAAGCGACTCATAAAAGTCTATCGCTTCCGCCGCATTGCCCTTAAACCTTAAACTTGGTTTTATCATGAAATTTCCCGCCTTTAATATTATTGGTTTCATTATATACATGTTCCATTAGTAACGAAAGTAAATTATGGCAGAAAAACAAAATTTATTAAATGAATCTACTGGCTAAACTCGTCAACACCAGGATTAATATAGGGCTTGACTTTAAAATATTTCACAAGCATAAACACACAAATCACAAGACATCCGCCGCCCATGACGATGCCGCCGATTGCGTTGTACTGCGAGGGGTCGGTATCAGTCGTTGTAAAGCTGAGGATCGCTATTTGCGCAAAGGCTATTGCAAGTAAGGCACCGGCAAGGCCGATGCTTTTTACGCCGCTGACAAGCAAATCCCGGTGCGTGTTTTTCTTTGCGAGATTAACAATGGCGATAATCAAATCGGTAAAGGCAAAGGTGGCGATTGCTATTCCCATTATCATGCCGTACTGCGGATTGGACGGATAAAAGAAAAGCCTTGCCATGTACGCGATATAGATGACCGAGGCAAGAGCCAATATCCCGCACATTTGAAGATAATATTTTCTTTGTTTTAGGGTATCGCCGCCGCTTTCTTTTCTGCCCTTAAAAAACACTTCCTTGGTAAGCGCAAAGGCAAGCGTATACATTGCGCTCACGCAAAAGAAAAAACTGCCGGAAAAAATACCAAAAAGCATTTTGGCCGCCGCCCAAAAATATCCGAAATATTTGGATATATGTGTAGCGATATGATGCTTCCTGTTTTTCTCTATTAAGCTGTCAAAAAAATCTTTTACCCGTTTCATACTGCCCCGCCGGGAGATATTCCCTCTCCCCGAAATGCCATGCGCCTTTCTTTTTTGAAAGGCGCATGAAGATTAGGTAACCGCTGATTAAATGAGCTGAGATTTACAGGAGCGGATATTCGAGCGAGAAAAGGCTTGTTTTGGGCGTCAATAGCAGCGCTATTGGCGTCAAAAAGAAGACTTTTCGCAGCCGAAAAGACGCCCTGTAAATTTATAGCGAATTAATCAGTGGTTACTTAGTTAAACAGTTTTTGCGCGTCCTCGCAAAGCTGCGCTATTTCATCTTTTTTCTTTTCAATCAGGACATTCATCTGCGCCGTCTTTTGGGCGCGGATTTTTTTGTATATGGGATATGCAAATCCGCATACGACAGCACCGATTGCACCCAAAACCACACCGACGATAAACCCGGCAAGCCCGAAAGCAAAGGTTTCTACTAAGAACAAGCATAAGCCGCCGCCGAATATCAGCGCACCGATGATCCCAAGTACAAGCGACCAGATCGTCGCGTTCTTTGTCTTTTCCTGCTCCATTACGTCGAGCGAATCCATCGCGTCGTTAAGCCTTACCTGAATCCTGGTAAGCTGCTCCTTGTTTTTGATTTTGCGGTTGCGCTTAAATTGCAATGTGACCCACGGCAGGATGCCGTAATCACTGCTTTTAACAAGCTCCCACCCCAAGCACTCGTAACAGTCTATCGTTTGCGGCGCATCTTTTTGGCTTGTCTGGACGGTGGTATAGTCATAGCTCCTATAATCTTTGGCAACCGCTCCCGCGCATTCGCACTTTGTTCCTTCGGCTGTTTCTTTCCCGCATTTTTCGCAAAACATCTTTTTCGTGCTCCTTGTTCAATTGATTTACTTTCTTGAAGCCATTGCTGCTGCGGTACGCGCTTCGGCTTCCACGCGCCTTGAATCAGCTTCGGCAATTTGTTTATCGCGCTCGATTTGTCTTTGTTCTTCCTTTGCTTTGGGACTCATCCTTGTTTCCTCAAAGTTTGCCCTCGATTCAGCTTTGACTGCTGCAAAGTTTGCTTTGTCAACTTTGCTCTGCGCTCTTGCGCTTGCGGCCATATCCTGAAAAGCTCCGGCAAGGCCTTTTTTTCTTGTTTCGTTTGACATAATTTTTATCTCCTTTGGGTTTTTGATGATTTCATTTTATGGCATGAATATAACTTAGATATAAATTGAACATAACGTTTATATAAACTCTACATGAGCGGTGCAAAAAGTTTTAGGAACGCCAAGAACATCCTTGTAAACACGGAACGCTTTTTAATAGCGGCGATTGTGGCTTCCTCACATTCCGCAAAGCTGTTTTCAAAATCGGCTTTGATCTCTGAGAGCGTAACGGGGTTGTTCAGATACAGCCCGCATTCGTTTTGCTGATGAAAACTGCGGAAATCAAAGTTTACCGTCGATACGATCCCGCATTCGTCGTCGGACAGCATTACTTTGCTGTGAAGAAATCCCTTTGAGTATTTATAAAGGCGCACGCCGTAAGGCACCAGCTTTTCGAGATTGCTTACCGTTTGGATATATACCATCTTCTTGTCGGGAACGCCGGGTATCATGATGCGGACATCCACGCCTGTCAGCGCCTTATTCTTTATAATATCAACCATAGCGTCGTCAACGATAAAATAAGGCGACATGATCCAAACGTATTTCCGGCTGTTTGCAATCAGGTTCGCGTACATATTTTTCCCGACTGCCGCCTTGTTAAAGGGCGCGTCGGAATAAGGCACAACAATGCTTTGTGCGGCTTTTTCTGAATTTTCCTCTATGCCTTCTAACTGTAAAAAGTCCGCATAGTCGATTTTTTCTTTTGACGCATATTCCCACATCCGCAAAAACATCAGGGCGAAGGATTTTGCGGAAAAACCGTCGGTGCGTATTCCGGCATCCTTCCAATGCACATGCTTTTCACGCTCGTTTATATATTCGTCGGCAAGGTTTGCGCCGCCCGTGTATGCCGTTAGCCCGTCAATTACTACGATCTTGCGGTGGTCGCGGTATGTGATGAAAAAATCAAGCAGCGGATAGACACGCTCGAAAGGGAGGATTTTTATTCCGGCTTTTTTGATTTGTTTGATCGTGTACAGGCTGATTTCCTGTGAGCCTAAAGCGTCGTATATAATGCGGACGTCTACGCCCGCAGCCGCTCTTTCCTCTAAAATGTCTAAAACGCGGTCAAGCAACTTTCCTTCGCTGATGATAAAAAATTCAATGAAGATATATTTTTGTGCTGATTTTAACCGCGATAATATATCGTCAAACAACGGCGCACCCATTGGAAAATAATGTGAGCCTTGATCGCGAAGCGGAAAAACTCCGGCAGTCTTTGACAGAAATTCGCAGTCACCCTTTATCCGCGGCGGCAGCTCCGGTGTCGCTTCCGAAACGGCAATGCTTTTTGATTTTTCGGCGATCCGCTTGGATTTCCGTATTTTATGCGGCGCGCTTGTGAGTTCCCCCCAGACGATATACACGGCAAAGGCAATCGGAGCGCAAAGCAGCAAGAACATAACCCATGCCGTTTTTGAGGAAGGGTTTTTGCTGCCTACAAGCACGCGGAAGCAACATAATACTGAAAGCCCCATAGCGACATAGATGAACCAGCTGAAAAAACTTAAAAAATAAATATACAGATAAATTAGTCCCGCAAGCTCAAGTGCGATTGCGGCTATGACCGAAATCATTTTCCGTATCGGAGCTTCCGTGACAGTAATGACACGCTGTTCCATTTTGCGCGTCTTAGAATTATATACTGTACTTTTTATCGTTCGCGTCTTCACGGGCTTTTGCCACTTGCTCATTTCCATTGCCTCCGGCAACAGAATAGCAAAGAAACATAACTTTTCCGTAAACTGAAAAAGCCGCGCTTGATTTACAAACGCGGCCAATCAACTCTATTCTTTTGCTATCGCGGAAGTATGACTGTAAAGGTGCTGCCTTTGCCTTCCTCGCTCGTCACGGATATACTTCCTCCGCACAATTTGACGATACGCTTTACTATCGGAAGCCCAAGCCCTTGCCCGCCGCCCGAATGTGATTTATCGGCTTGAAAATTCCTCTCAAAGATACGGTCTTTGACTGCCTTGCTCATGCCTATGCCGCTGTCCGTAACGGTTACGCAGATTTCTTTATCGTCAGCAGTCATTTTTATTTCTACACTGCCGTTTTCGGGCGTGTATTTTACAGCGTTTCCAACAAGATTCAGCCATAGGCTTTTGAGCATATCGGGATCAACATTGTATTCGACTTCCGCAAGTTCTGCCGACATCTCTATATTTTTCCGCGTCCATTCAGCCTCAAGCCCTATAATACAATCGGTAATCTGCGCGTTCAAACTATACGGGGCTTTACGCACTGCGATTTCTTGGGAATCGAGCTTACTAAGCGTCAATATATTTTTTACCATTCCCGCAATGCGATCCGATTCCTCGATAATAATTTTAAGATATTTTTTCTTTTTATCTTCCGGCAGGTCTTTTTCGGAAAGAAGTTTTGCAAAACCTCCGATTGAGGCGAGCGGGGTTTTTAGCTCATGCGAAAGCGAATCAGCCATGCCGCTTCTCATAATTTCCGCACTTTGGATTTCCGCCACCATTTTATTGAAGTTTTCAAAAACCGTGGCAAAATCTCCCGCTTTGGCAGTGGGGATGTAGGTGTCTAAATTGCCGCCCGCGACATTAGCCATTCCTGCGACCAAGGTTGAAACATTTTTACGCACTTGCTTATATACGACAAATGTAACAGGAATCGCGACGATCGCCATGAGCGGTATCATCCCGACAATCCAAATAGGGCTTAAAGGCTCGTTGCCCTGTATAAAGTGCGCCGTCAAAAGGATAAGTCCAAGCGATACCGCGCCGCCCGCTATCAGTGCGCCCGCAATAACGGAAAGCCATTTTATTAGAAAGATATTATCACGCGCAGTATTCCGCGTTTTTGATTTGGTTTTTTGCTTCATTTCTTATCCTTGATGACGGCCTTATATCCGATGCCGCGAATCGTTACAATTTCAAATTCCGTTATGCCTTCCAATTTGTTGCGTAGGCGGTTGAAGTGCGTCCTTATCGTCGTGTCATCGCTTTCGGTGTCGTACCCCCAAATATCCTCCATCAATTTTTCCTTGGTGAAAAGTTTGTTGGGGTAAGACAGCAGCTTGAAAAGCAGCTCAAATTCCTTGGCGGTAAGCTCAATGCTTTTGTCGCCGTGCAAAGCCTCGTGCGTCGTTGCATTCAAACGGAATGCGCCTATAACGATTTCCTTATCCTTGGCAATTTTGGAGCGGCGCAACAATGCTTCGACACGCCATTTTAATTCGTCAAAGACGATCGGCTTAGTCATATAATCGTCCGCGCCGACCTTAAACCCATCGCGCTTGTCGCTGAGTTCCTGCTTTGCCGTCGCCATAATAACGGGGGTTTGGAATCCGCGGTCACGAAGCTCAGCCACAAACTGATAGCCGTCCATTTTCGGCATCATAATATCGGCGATAATGAGATCAATCTTTTCATCCTCAATAATCCCCAAAGCATCCAAGCCATTGCCCGCCTTATATACCGTATATTCGTCCTCTAAACGCGCTTCCATTAAAAGCTGCAAATTCTCGTCATCCTCTACAATCAATATCTTTGCCATATCATTTTTTTCCTTGTTTTTTCTTTATTATAGGCGGTCAAAATAAAATTATCGTAAACTATAATGCTTGTTTTCTTCATTATATCAAACTTGCGGTTAGTTGTTAATAACCCTGATGCCGTCTATAAAATAATTTAGTTTATGCAGAGTTTACATTCGCGTTATGCAAGAGTTATTTTCACCGCCTAAACTTAAAGCATAAAAAGCAGGAGGACAAAATGAACGCAATCGAAACCATCGGATTATCAAAATCTTTCCGGAATATTTACGCCGTTCAAAACTTGAACATGACCGTTCCGGAGGGTTCCATTTATGGATTTATCGGGGAAAACGGTTCCGGCAAATCCACTACAGAAAAACTTATCAGCGGGCTGTTGGTGCCAAGCGGCGGCGAAACAAGGCTGTTCGGCAAGCATTATACAGACGCAGGAGTCCGCGCCCGTATAGGCGTACTGATTGAAAACCCCGCGTGTTTTCCGTCAAGCACCGTTTATCAAAACCTTATGATGCAGGCATTGAACCTTGACATCCAAAACCCGAAAGCGGAGGTCGAGCGCGTACTTAAACTCGTCAGCATGGCGGGTGCTGCGGAGCGCAAATTTAAGCAATGCTCGCTCGGCATGAAGCAGCGCATAGGCGTTGCTCAATCCTTGCTTGGCCGTCCGAGATTGCTTATTTTAGACGAGCCGATCAACGGCTTAGATGCCGACGGCATGCGGATCGTCAGGGACACCCTGACCGACTTAAACCGTGAGGAAGGCGTTACGATCCTTATAAGCTCGCATATTCTCGGCGAACTAAGCAAGATCGCCACGCATTACGGCATTATCCGGAACGGCACATTGATCCGTGAAATGCCTGCAAGCGCCATGAGCGAGGAGTGCCGCGACTTTGTTTTTGTGAAAACGGGAAACGACGCAAAAGCAATCGGAGTGCTTCGGCAAAGATACCGCGAGATAGAGCAGAAAGACAACGGAATCCGTATATACGACGAAACAGAAAGCTCTAACGTCGCAGGATTATTATATAACAACGGCGTTCCGATCAACGAAATCAATTTTCAGAAAATCGGACTTGAAGAATATTATCTGCGCGTTATGTCGCACAAAAAGGAGCGGAACTAAAATGGCTACGGTAAAAACAATGAACTCGCAAAACACCTTTGCGGAACCAACTCTTACGAGCCGAATCAAATCAATGCTTAAACTCGACTTTTACAGACTGTTTCATACTCCGGTCTTTTATATCATGCTTGCGATTGCCGCTATAATCCCCGCTATGGTTCTGACAATGTCGGGAATGGAAACAACGTTGCCCGACGGCACCGTGCAAAAAGGCATGGAATTTGTAAACGCTTGGCAGCTCATCGAATCAACGGGCGGTTCCGCAGTCGCCGAAAATCCAATGGATTTTGCCGGATTTGCAAATATCAATATGGTGTTCATTTTCGCCGGAATACTTATGGCAGTATTTGTCGCGCACGATTACAGCTCCGGCTTTGTAAAAAACATTTTCACGGTTCACTCAAAAAAGATGGACTATGTTGTTTCAAAAAGCGCAGTCGGCATTTTTAGCGGCATAGGAATGATAATCACTTATTTTTTAGGAACGGTTATTGCCGGACTTATTACCTCGAAATCTTTTGACGTAAATGCGGGCGGCCTGATATTGTGCTTTATGTCAAAAATGTTCCTAATGGCAATCTTCGCTTCCTTGTTCTTGGGTATAGCGGTATTTTTCCGGAACAAGCTGTGGCTTACAATAATCTTTACTTTCCTATTCGGCATGATGCTCTACCCGGCAGCAAGCGTCGCTACGCTTAACTCTACGGTAATAACGCTGCTTCTCACCTTAATAGCTGGCGCAGCCGGTGCCATCGGAATAGGCTCCATTTCCACCCTTATCCTAAAAAAGTGCGATTTGTTGTAACGGTTCAATTGACCTTTTTTATATAAATGCTACCACTTGCAACCTTAGTAATGTTCTGTCAAATAGCGTGAGTGGACTATGGAAATAAAAAAAGGCTTTTTGAGGAGTGTTTTTGCACGGCTTTGAAATGGACTGATACGGCGCACGACGGCATAGCTTGAAAAAGTTAGCAACCCAAAACATCTTTCAAAACCTGTGCGGCATCCGCCTGTATAGATATTGACTTATTCTCTATCCCTTTTTGTATAAAGGCGTCTTCTCTGTTTATCCTGACTAAAGTTGCGTTTTTAAATTGACTTGCTATCTGCTCAAACGGATAGCGTATAATGACCGGGGTATTAAACCCGACGCCGATCTCTAACAGGACAAGATTCTTATTCTCTGCTCCTATAATGTAATCTTCGTAGTTCGGGTAGTTTGCTATATGCGGCTTTTCAACAAAATTTCCATCGCACCGCAGATTCGGTACCAGAAAATCGCCGCAATGAGGACAGCGCGGAATATCTGATTCCCGCACTTCGAGCGGCGTTCTCATGTTTGCCAGCATGGAGTCTATAGCTGCATGATTATCATATACCTCGTCGGTGCAAGCTGTCCGGCATTGAAGCAAAGCGTAATCACCTTGCGGCGCAAATATCTTGTCCCGGTTAAATCCTGCTTTTTCAAGCTGTCCGTCTACGTTGGTGGAACAAATAAAATGCTTCTTTCCGCCTATGATTTTACATAAGTCCTTATACGGCTGTAACGCCTGCGGCTCATAACGGATATGAAAAATGTGCTTTGCCCAAAATCCCCAATAAGCCGCTTTATTCCTTTCGTTTATTGTTGTCACCCAAAAGCCGCTCATGATGCAATAACAAACGTTTACTAAGTAAACGCTGATTAATTCGATGTAATTTACAGCGGCGTCTTTTTCGCCTGAAAACGTCTTCTTTTTTTGCCAATAGTTCTACTATTTGCTTCAAAAACAAGCCGTTTTCTGCCTTAAAAATACTTGCTCTAAATTAACCTCATTTATTCAACATTTACTAAAAAATCAGTATTTACGCGCATATTTTAACGCTTTACCGCAGATAATAGTTTAAGACGGCGCGATTTTTACGCGCCCAAGAAAAAAACGGAGGAAAAAATTATGCCTACAAAACCTAAGCTTGCCGCAAAGAACCTGGAAGTTTTGTCCGAGCTTATGCTTATCGAGGAGCTGGCCTATAAGAAATGCGAGCTTTATTCGGGACAATTCAAGGACGCCGCGCTGAAAAAACAGTGTACCGACCTTGCCAACAGCCACAGAACACGCTTTACGTCGCTGTACAATTATCTGAACACACATGAATAGCAGCTATATTCAGATCTATCATCGCCGTCATTGCGGGTAGCCTCAATGCAGCGCGATCCGGTTTACAGCCCCGATTTTCTTCCTGGATTGCCGCGACGCCGCCGAATGCATTTTACAATGTCCCGGCCGCCAACGGCTCCTCGCAATGACAATGACCAGTTGAATATTCGCCTTAAAGCGAGGCATTTAACCTTTCATGCAAAAACCAATCTGAATCAAGGCAAAAATCAAACTAAAAAAAGGAGAACATTATGACCGGAAACATTATGACAGAAAAGGATATGCTTCAGGATATCCTTGTACTTGAAAAAGACATTGTAAAAACTTATGCCAGCTACCTGATCGAGGCGTCCTGCGAAAACTTAAGAGGCGTTTTAAGCAAAAACCTTAAGGACAGCGCGGACGGCCAGTACGGCGTTTTTAATACGATGAATACGCGCGACATGTACCCTGTCAAGGAAGCGCCCGCCACCGAGGTCCAGCAGGCAAAAAAGAAATTCAGCGGGATCTCTCAGCAGCTGTCCTGAAACATTTCAAGTTAAATTACATCTATAAGAAAAAGAGCGCCCCCAAACCGGACGCTCTTTTTTCGTTATAGAAAAAATCGACAAAAATCAAATCTCTCATGTCTAATATAGCTGTTACATAAAGCATCAAAATTGTGCAGTTTTCTTAATTTTCGGTAAAATTATAAACTTATATTATAACGGCTTTTCCCGTATCCGGCTCGTGCGGCGCGCCCGTATCTGCGGCATGGCCTACGGCCACGGCGACGGCAAAATTATGGCCGTCGGGGAATTGCAGCTTCTCTTTCCAGGATTCAGCTTTGTCGATGCCGAACAGCATTGCGGGCGAGGCCAGTATAACGCTGCCAAGGCCGAGCGAATGCGCCGCCAGCGCGAGAGTCTGCGCGCATATCCCCGCGTCCAGCTGCGGCGTGATCTTGTTGCCGACGGACAGAAAAAAAACGACCGGCGCGTTATAAAACGCCTTGTGGTTGTGGACGGCAAGCTTCTTCAGCATGGACTCGTTCTTTGTCGCCTGAAGTATCGCGACGATCCCCTGCTCCATTTCCTCGATCACACCTGCATCCGTAACAGCCGAAACGTGCACGCCGCGCATATTGCCGCCCGTGGGCGCACAAAGCGCGGCCAGGATCAGCGCGCCGACCTGTTCCTTTGAAAGCTTTGTATCCTTGAATGCGCGGCATGACCGCCTGTCGCGGATAGCCTTTAAAACCTCGTTATCCATGATTTATCTATTGTTCCTTATTCGTTTGGAATATTATA
Source organism: Eubacteriales bacterium (assembly GCA_031553565.1). Lineage (GTDB taxonomy): Bacteria > Bacillota > Clostridia > Christensenellales > DUVY01 > JAVBLK01. The sequence goes on along the minus strand of JAVBLK010000011.1, from coordinate 20,468 downwards.
CCACATACATCCCGAAACCGTCCGCTTATTCAAGCAGTTTAAGGATAATCGAATTCATAACGTAAAACTTTCCGGGGGCAATCTTCAGCCTGCCGCTTTCAATTAATATGAGGCCGTGCCGGATAAGAAAACCGGCGCCGGCCGCGGCGGCAAGGTCATAGCCGAATTTTTGCTTGAATTCGTTTAAATCTATCCCGTTTTCCAGCCGTGATTTAAGCATGATATATTCTGTATGGATATCTTCAGGATTCAGCGCAAAGCAAACCGGTTTTTGCCCGGCGATAAATTTATCGATGTCGTCCGTTTCCGCATACCTTTTCCCGCCGTAAAATGAATGCGCCGCAACGCCGATGCCAAGGTATTTGTCAAGATCCCAATATTTCAGGTTGTGACGGCACTCAAAGCCCGGCACTGCAAAATTAGAAACCTCGTACCTTAAAAATCCAGCTTGCACCAACAGCTTGTGCGCAGCATCGTACATGTCGGCGGCCAGGTCTTCGTCCGGCAACGGCGGCTCGACGCATAAAGCCTTATTTACAGCCGCGCTTGATCCATTATTGTCTGCACTCCGGATCATACAATCGCTGCTAAAGCGCGAAAACATCGGCGTCCCCGGCTCCAATTTCAGCGCGTAAACCGAAAGATGTCTTAAATATGGCAATTTATAGAGTACTTTTATGGTTTTCTCAATATCGTTTATCGTTTGCCCCGGCAGGCCGAGCATGATATCGGCGCTTATATTCCTGATCCCCGCGCAAACCGCAGCCTCATACGCCTTAAAAAAATCGTCTGTTTTGTGCGGGCGGCCTATCAAAGCAAGGGTTTTATCATCCGCGGACTGCATGCCGACCGACACCCTGTTTATTCCGGCCGCCGCCCATTCAGCCGCCTTGCCGCGCGTAAGGCTTTCCGGATTGGCTTCAGCCGTTATTTCACAATCGTCCGACAGCCTAAAGGAACGCCTTACGGCGCTTAATATATCCGCGATACCGCCGTTAAAATAAACCGACGGCGTTCCGCCCCCGAAATATATGCTGTTGATAAGCTTTTTTTGGAATAAAGTACTGTATAAATCGACGTTTTCGAGAATACTTTTGTGGTATTCGGGCATTTTTGAGAAGTCTGTGCCGGATACGAAGCTGCAATAGCCGCATTTCGACCTGCAGAAAGGTATATGGAAATACAATCCAAGGTTTTCGATTGGCGCCCGACCTGCGGACGCGGCTTTTTTTGATCCTGCATCCGGAATCATTTTGTATCCAGCTTCAAAACCGACATGAACGCCTCGCTGGGCAGCTCCACGCTGCCGAACTGCCGCATGCGCTTTTTGCCTTCCTTTTGTTTTTCCAGCAGCTTCTTTTTGCGCGAGATATCGCCGCCGTAGCATTTTGCAAGGACGTCTTTACGCATTGCTTTTACGGTTTCGCGCGCGATTATCTTATTGCCGATCGCCGCCTGTACGGGGATCTCGAACATCTGGCGCGGGATAACGTCCTTCAGCTTTTCGCAGATGATCCTGCCCCTTGCGTACGCTTTCTCGCGGTGCACTATCATACTCAGCGCGTCGCAGACCTCGCCGTTTAACAGGATGTCCATTTTGATAAGGTCGCTTTCCTTATATCCCTTGATCTCGTAATCCAGCGAGGCATAGCCCCTGGTGCGGCTCTTTAAGCTGTCAAAAAAGTCGTATACGATCTCGTTCAAGGGTATTTCGTAATGTAATTCCACGCGCGTCTTGTCCAGGTACTGCATGTCGGTATACGTGCCGCGCTTTTCCTGGCACAGCTCCATGATCGCGCCGACGTATTCGGGCGGCGTATAGATATTGGCGGTGACGACCGGCTCCTCCATCATCGCTATTTCGGTCGGGTCGGGCAGATTTGCGGGATTGGATACGTCAGAAACCTCGCCGCTGTTTTTCATAACGTGGTAAGAGACGCTGGGCGCGGTGGTAATAAGGTCGATGTCGAACTCGCGCTCTAAACGCTCCTGTATGATCTCCATATGCAGAAGCCCCAGGAAGCCGCAGCGGAAGCCGAAGCCTAAAGCGTTCGACGTCTCCGGCTCGTAAGAGAGCGACGCGTCGTTCAGCTTCAGCTTTTCCAGCGCCTCCTTCAGGTCGCCGTACCGGCTGCCGTCCACGGGGAAAACGCCGCTGAAAACGACCGGCTGCACTTTTTTATAACCGGGCAGCGGCGCCTTAGCCGGATTTGCCGCGTCAGTTATCGTATCGCCGGGCGCAGTCTCGGACACGTTCTTGATACTGGCGGCGACATATCCGACCTCACCCGCCGACAGCGACGCCACCGGAACGACGCTTGGGTTGAATATGCCGACCTCGGTTACGTCGAACTCCTTACCTGTGGACATCATTCGGATCCTGGTACCCTGTTTCACCGTGCCGTCCACAATACGCACAAAGCATATCGCGCCCTTGAAATTATCGTAATAGCTGTCGAAAATAAGCGCGGAAAGCGGCGCGGAATCGTCGCCCTTCGGCGGCGGGACGGTTTCGATTATACGGCTCAATACTTCCTCGATATTTATGCCGGCCTTCGCACTGATTTTTGGCGCGTCCATCGCGGACAGGCCTATCACGTCCTCGATCTCCTTTGCCACGATATCGGGCTGGGCGCTCGGCAGGTCGATCTTGTTGATGACGGGCAGGATCTCCAGATTATTGTCAAGCGCAAGGTAAACGTTGGCAAGCGTCTGCGCCTCGATCCCCTGCGCCGCGTCCACGACCAAAACCGCGCCCTCGCAGGCGCGTAACGAGCGCGAGACTTCATAGGTAAAGTCTACGTGCCCGGGCGTATCGATAAGGTTCAGGGTGTACGTCTTGCCGTCCTTTTCGTAGAACATCCGGACGGGCGTCAGCTTGATGGTGATGCCCCGCTCGCGCTCCAGCTCCATACTGTCCAGCAGCTGCGCGGTAAGGTCGCGCTTTGCCACGGTATGCGTAAGCTCGATCAGCCTGTCGGCCAATGTCGATTTACCGTGGTCGATATGCGCGATTATACAAAAATTCCTGATAAGCTGTTTATCTTTCTGGCTCATATACTTCCATTATATAAGGAAACACTGCTTATTACAAATGTTTCCATTGTGTTTTACGAGAATTTGCGCGTTAAACACGCTATAGAAAAATCAGAAAACGCGATATCTGCGTTTTCTGACAGTTTTAAAGCCGCCCTGCATTGAAAGAACAGACTTGCCCTTCCCGCGACGGGCGTCCATTTTTTCGCAAACGCTAAAGGGGCCGTTAAGTGAAGAAATATTATTTCTCGAAATAAGCTATCCCGGCGCACCTTGGGCCGATATGCGTCCCCACCACCGAACCGATCTCCAGCGCAGCATATTGTTTTATTTCCGGATATACCGCCGTAATGTCACGGATCGCGGCCTCCAGCATTTCCGGGCTGTCCGACGCGCCGAAGGTAATGTTCCGGCCGTAATCGATCGGATGCTTTTCCATGATTTCCAGCAGCAGCTGCATTGCCTTTCTGTATCCCTTGCCCTTTGTCAGCGAATGCACCTGCCCGTCGCGCACCGTAATGACCGGCTTGATATTTAAGAGCGTGCCTACGACAGCCGCCGCGCCCGAAAGCCTGCCGCCCATCTTTAAAAATTTCAAGGTATCGACGACCGCCCACAGCCTTATTTTCTTGCGGATCTCGTTTAGCTCGGCGCAAAGAGCCGCAGCCGGCATACCCGTTGCCCTTAATTTCACGGCCTCAAGCACCAGCAGGCCCAAACTGAACGTAACGGCTTTCGTATCGACAATATGTATCCTCTCGCCGCCCGCGCCCTGCTCGATCAGCATGTTTTTCGCAATATGCACGTTGTTGTGCGTACCGCTCAATTCCGAGGAGATCAGCATGCACACGATCTCATCGCCCGCCTCCAGATATTCCTGAAAGTAGTCGCAGAATTCACTGGGAGTTATCTGCGCGGTGCCGGGCAGTTTTTCGCAAGCCGCAAGCTTTTGAAAAAACTCCTGCTTGGTCATATCGACGCCCTCTATGTATTCCTTGTCGCCGAATATGACTCTTATCGGCAAGATCTTTATACCCAGCTCCTGCTGCCGCGACAAAGCGATGTCACATGTAGTGTCGGTCAGTATCCTGATCGCCATTCTTTTCTTTTTTTCTCCTATAATAAATGAACACAATAAATCCGCGCGGCACGGCGCCGCAAATTGAAACGGTAAACAAAACAATCGTGAAGTACAAACCCGCGTTTTAAATTACTAAAACGCTGCTTAGTATGAATAACTGTTTATATGTTTATCGCACATTCATTTTACCTTTTCCAAGTGTTTTTTGTCAATGAAATACGGCAGTTCCGACAAAACAATGGAAAATATTTGTCATATCCGCTTTTAAACTGTATAATTATACAGTCTTTATATATTTTTTATAAAAGGAACCTTGCAAATGAAAAAGAAAATCATTTCTCTGCTTATCATCCTGCTGCTCTATATCGCGGCGGTCGCAGCCGCCGCGGCGGTTATCGCCGTCCTGAGGCCTTATATCGGAAATTGGCTGCTGCTGTTGTTTATAGGCGACGTTGCCGGCACTGTCATCGTATACGCATACGGCGTAATAATCAAGAACTCCAGCGTGTACGACCCGTATTGGAGCGTTCAGTCATTGGCAGTAATAGCGGGCTTCTATATAATGACCGGGACGCCTTTTAACGCGTATCACCTGTTCGCACTCCTCCCGCTATCCGCATGGGCGTTTCGCTTGACAGTCAATTGGGCAAAGGGCTTTACAGACCTGAAGTGGCAGGACTGGCGCTATGTGATGCTGAAAGAGAAAAATCCGAAGATCTGGCAGATAGTGAATTTCGGCGGGATCAATATGATGCCGACTATCCTTGTTTTCGGCGGTACGATCCCGATCCTGCAATACATGGCGGCGGGCAGCTTTAACCCGGGCCTGTCGATCCTGGGCTGTACAGTTTCGTTCCTTGCCATGCTGCTGCAGACAACGGCGGACAAACAGCTGGCAGACTTCAAAAAACTCAATACAGGCGGCTGTATCGACAGCGGCCTATGGAAATATTCGCGCCACCCCAACTATTTGGGCGAGGTCTGTCTATGGTGGGGCTTCTTCATTATGGCAACCCCCGTTTTCAACCTGTTGACGATCGCAGGAGCCCTTGCGATCACCCTGCTGTTCGTCTTTATCAGCATACCGCTGATGGAAAAGCGAATGGCCGGCCGCCCCGGCTATGCCGAGTATAAAAAGCAGGTAAGCCGTATATTACTGTTGCCCAGAAGGAAAATTGCCAACCTGGAAGCCGGGGCTAATAACGAGTAATCATACAGCCTGATGGGGACGAATATCCCGACGGATATGCAAACGCGCCCCCTTTCGGGGAGCGCGTTTGCTTTTTATATCCTATGAAAAATCGGCAAAAATTGCTTGACCTGCCGTGCGGCGGCATTTACGGCGCGGGGATTATGATCTCGGCGCCTCCGTCAGTAACAAGAACGCCGGGGAGTTTTCCGTCCCACTTATTAAGGTACTCGATATATTTGATGTAATCGGTGATGAGCTTGACCTCATCGGCAGTCTTGCCCGCAAAATCGATGTTATAGCTTTTTGAAACGGTACTGTCGGGATTCGTTATCGCCGTTTCGGTAATACTGAAGCCCAATGCCCTTGCAACCTCAACGGACTTCAGCTTGATCGCCTGCGCTTGCGCCGTAGCTATTTCGATTTCCGCCTGCGCCTCGCCCTTGGCCTTTTCGATGGCCGCCTCGGCCTGTTTCTTAGCTACCTCCAGCTCTTCCTCGGCCTTGATTATCGCCTTTTCCTTATCGTACTGTGCCTTCAGTTTCTCCTGCTCGGCGATCATCTTGTTTTCGACGGCCAATTCAAACGCGTCGTTAAAAACAAGGTTATGTATTACAAAATTATCGATCGTGACATAGTATTGCGCCTCCAGCGGCTTAAGCTCCTGAATGACGGTGGGCGACAGCGTTTCACGCGTTTCGATAACTGTCATTGCGGACTTGCTGGAAATAACGATCTTGGCCTTTTCCTGCGCTATCGCGGTTATCCGGCTGGTCAAAACGCTGAGATCGCCGTAGCTTTTGGCAATCTCCATCGCCTTGTCGGCCTGTATGCTGAACTGCATAGTCATCTCCAGCGCGACGCTCTGAGCATCGTGCGAATACGCGTCAGTCTTAATATCCACCTGCTGTATCTTTATATCAAAGACCTGATAGCTTGTTGATACAACGTTACGAAAATGAAGCCCTGCTGTCTTGATCCCGGTCGGCTTTCCCCAAACTTTGACGACCGCGACCTCGCCCGCGTCAACCTTAACAAAACCGAAAGGTATAAACACAAACAAGATCAGGAACGTCAGCGCGCCCAAAGCACCGATCGCCGCCCTTACGCGCTTGCTGTTTCTGAAGCCGAATACCGCTAAAGCGGCTGACCCCGCCATCAGTAAAAAGATAATAATCCCCAAAAAGACTCCCATGATAGTTCCCTCCTGATAATATATATTTGCCTTCCGCCTAAAAAAGCCGGGGCGGCAATAAAGGCGGCAAAACATCGGATAGATGCGCTTCCCCGCATGCAGGAAGCGTTAGCACGTTTTTCGTCAAACGCGCACGATACTCCTGTACCGCTGCGTTAAGCAAGTATGCAATATGCATGATAGCGGACTGCAAAGTACAGTTATTTATTGTTTGGTATCAGAAAAAGTTATCGCGACTGTTTGCGCTTGATTGCCTTTTGCGCCGCCGACACTATATCCTCCGGCGTCAGGCCGTATTCTTTTGCTAAAAAGTCCAGCTTTCCGACCTGGCCGAACCTGTCGTTTACCGCGACGAACTCCATCGGTACGGGCAGGTTTCTTACACTTAAACCTGCCACGGCTTCGCACAGGCCGCCGCAATAGCTGCCGTTTTCGCAAACGACTGCCGCCCCGGTCTTTTTAATACTGCTTAATACCGTCTTTTCGTCAAGCGGCTTTATCGTATGCACGTTTATTATCTCGGCGTCGATCCCGGCGGCTTTAAAGCCTTCCGAGGCCTTTACCGCCTGCTGCACCATCAGGCCGGACGCCAGGATAGTTACGTCCTTGCCGAGCTTTATTATGTCCGCGGCAGCCATGTCGAATTTATAGCCTTCATTAAACACCGTATCGATCTTCTTGCGCCACATCCTGACATACAAGACGCCCTGAAACGCAATTATAGCGGGCATTGCGGCAGCCAGCTGGAACGCGTCCACCGGCTCGAAAATTGCAATGCCGGGGATCGCGCGCATTATTCCGATGTCCTCCATCGACATATGCGTGCCGCCGTTGAACTCGGCGGCGATCCCGGGGTCGGTGCCGAATATCTTTACGTTCTGCCGCGCATAGGCGCAGGATATAGCGACCTGATCGGCGATCCGGCGGGACGCAAACGGCGTAAAGGTAAAGATAAACGGATTATAGCCGTAGGAGGCCATTCCCGCGGCAACGGACGCCATATTCTGCTCGGCGATACCGACGTCGAAAACCCTGTCGGGGAATTTTGACTTAAGGGGAAAGGTGCCGTTCGGCTTGCTCAAGTCCGCGTCGATAACGACTATTTTTTTATCCACCGCCATGTGCTTTTCCAGCTCAACAGCCAGCACCTGGCGCATTTCCATTTCATTCAAAGTCATATTATTTCTCTCTTTTGCGTAAGCGGTTTCCCGCATTTGCAAGTTCTTCGATTTTTTCCTGTTACACTATTTCGCCCAGAGCCGCGTCTATTTGCTCCTTTGAAAGGTTCATACTGTGATTGCCGGCCTTTGCCGCCTCGATAAAACTGACGCCCTTGCCCTTTACGGTCTTTAATATTATCATTACGGGCTTGCCGCTGCGTTTCCTTGCCTGTGTTATCGCCTTGTCCACCTCGCCCATATTATTGCCGTCCGCGACGTTTATAACGCGCCAATTGAACGCCTCCCACTTTTTATCAAGCGGCGCGACCCCGCAGATCTCGTCCACCCCGCCGTCTATCTGAAAGCCGTTGAAGTCTGTGAACGCGATCAGGTTGTCCAGGCCGTGCTGGGCAGCGAACATAGCCGCCTCCCAGATCTGTCCCTCCTGGCTTTCGCCGTCGCCGATGATAGTATAGATCGTAGCGTTGTCGTTTGCGAGCTTGCTGGCCTTTGCGATCCCGGCCGCGCAAGAAAACCCCTGCCCCAAGGATCCGGTGGTCATGTCGACGCCGGGGGTCTTATTCATATCGCAATGGCTGGGCAGGTTGGTGCCGGCGCGGTTAAGGGTAAGCAGCTCTTCCTTTGCTATATATCCCTTTGCCGCCAGCGCGGCATAGACGCCGGGGCCCGCGTGCCCCTTCGACACGATCAGCCTGTCGCGCCCTTCCATCTTAGGGTTTTTCGGGTCGACGTTCATATGCTTGAAATACAGCGCGGCCAGCGTTTCCGCGATCGACAGCGAGCCGCCTATATGGCCGACGCCCAATGATCCGATACATTGGAGCGTATTGCGGCGTATCTCCTTTGCTTTTAACGATAAGTCCATTATATTTCTCCTATGCGGCTATGCCGCGTTTGTTTTAGCGGTTTGTATATATCTCGATAGATTTTTGTTGGGGATTTCAGGGAATTTTCTCAAGTCTCCGGCAAATGAAAGCGTGCTTTTTCCTGCGCCGGAACCATAGGCGGATTACGGTCAAGCAGCGGTAAATCCTTGCGTATACGAGCTTGATCTACGTTTTAATTATAGCAAATTACGGAAATTTTGTCGCGCTTTTAATGTGTTTTAATCTTGCTTTAAGCTTTCCGGATCATCCTTTTCGCCGGGCTTGACAGCGGCAGGCGGCGCAGGAGTATTTACGGGGACAGTGTAACGCTTTAATATCTCGACGATCGGCGGGATAAGCAGCAGCTGCAATACGATAGCGGTCACCCCGCCCGTAAACAGCCGCAGCAAATAGACAAAAAACCCTGCGTAACCGGCCGCGCCGAACAGCGAGAATGCGGCTGGCGCAACACATGCGCCCAAAAGCCTGCCAGCAATCATAGCGGCGGCAAGGCTTATGTATATATTGATTATGCCGGGCTTGATCCGCTTTGATAAGCGCGGCATCACCCTTGTGTAAATAAGGTTAGCGGTCAGCGCATATCCGGCAAGCTCGAACGCCATAATCAACATCATATGATACGGCGGCATACCCATCAGAAGGTTGGATAAAACCGGCGTCAGCGCGCCGACGGCAAGCGCGAACGGCCAGTCCAAAAAGAACGCGCAAATAAGTATCGGGATATGCATCGGCGATATCAAACTGCCTATCGTCTCGGTACTGTGGAACAGCTGCGGCAAAAGCAGCCCCATTGCGATAAACAAACTGCTGTAAGTAATATTCTTGGTAAGGCTTATTTTTAAAAACCTTTTTTTCATACCCGTATATATTAATACAAAACGCCTGCAAATACAAATGAATTATACTCAGTTATGACTCTCTTAATATAAATACCATCCAGAGTTAACTGGATAAACAACGGCCGATATATTTGATTTTTTATTTCAAATGCTCTATAATAAATTTCGGAAAAATTTTTTCCTAATTTTCTTTTTCCCCTCGCCGGCTTTCTTTTGACGGGCCCACCTGACCGGCAGTCTTAAAGAAAAAAGGCGAAAACAAAAAAATCATACTAAGCAGCGTTAAATCCGCAGCTTTTTACGAGTAGATTTACGAGAGGAAAAATGTCTGAAAACACAGGCTGTATCCGCAGGATACGAACGAGTATTTCAGGTTTTTTTACACCGGAAAGATACCGTAAAAACGGTAAATTTATACGCGGATTAGTGTAATCCCTATTTTCTTTTTCCCCTCGCCGGTTTTCTTTTGACGGGCCCACCTGACCGGCAGTCTTAAAGAAAAAAGGCGAAATTTATTTAGGAGATGCCCGACATTGAACGAACTTAAAAAAAAGGTCGTTCAACAGGAAATTGCGCCTAAAGACGAAACCGCGAAAAGCGGTAAGTTTGCGCCGCAGCCTGTTGAACCAAAACACAAAGCGGCGGTTTTAAAGCGTTTCATACTCTTCCTGATTTTCGGCAACCGCATTAAATTCAAAAACAAGACGGCGTATATGACGTATATGGCGCTGCTGATCGCGCTTGCAATCGCGTTGAGCCCGCTGTCGATCGACATTGCCTCGGTCAAAATCACATTTTCATATCTGCCGTGCTTTATCGCGGCGATTTACTTCGGCCCCCTGTTTGCAGCTTTCGTAGGCATAATAATGCCGTTCTCGAAATTCCTGCTGTTCGGCGACTATCCGCCGTGGCTGCTCAACGTTGTCAGCCAGGGCCTTATGGGGCTCATTATGGGAATAGCCGTACAAGCGCTGGATTTGCTCCCCGGCACACGCTTCAAAAAAATCAAGCTTCCGGTAAAAATAATCCTGGGCGCCGCCGTTATACTGTTCGTGGTCACGTTAGGGATAAATACGATCGCTTTCATGGTCGAGCCGTTCTCGCCGCAATTCGGCTGGACATATTGGCAGGTGCTTGTCTTTACGATCCCGCCGCGCATAATCTTCCAACCGCTGGTATTGGCATTGAATACTTTCCTTACTGTCGTTCTGACCGTCGGCCTTGACCGGGGTTTCTTTAAAACCAACCAGGCCATCTATATCCGCGACTTGAAAACACCATAAGCTGCCGTGTACCAAAAAACATGCAAAACAACGCAAAATGCGCCGCTGACAAAACCGCAGCGGCGCATTTATTTTCATACAAATCAATATAACCTTGTTTCTCTTTCCATCAACCGGCTGAAAAGGCCGGCAAACCTTAACGGGCAGCCCTAATAAAAAGCCGGTTTAGGAAAAGCCGGCAGCTGTTAAAAGCCGACCATATCGGTAATAGCGAATATTACAGCCATGATCGCGATCAGCGCCATGATGGAAAAGAAAACAATCGATATCAGCGCATCCTTGTGTTCGGGGCTTTTCGCAGGATTCTTGCGGAGTGTCATTATACAGTTATAGACATAGTACGCGGTGCCCAGCAGCATCAATCCGCCCCCGATAAGGAACAGCAGCGGCAACGTCACGCTGAAACCGACGATTATCAGAACAACGGTCGCGACATAAAGCAGGTCAACAATAAACTTCAGGTTGAAGCCCGCTTTCTTTTCGCGGCGGCGGCGGTTGCGCTCCCTTATTTTTGAGGTTCTTTCATCCATAGCAATTCTTATGTCCTTTTATATTCAATATAAACGGCAGATCTTACCAGCCGTTATATATATTATCATTTTTCTTATGTTTTATCAAATGATTTTGTCTATGTCTGTTAATTGTTTTGATTTGTAATTGCGTATACGTTTACAGCCTTTTCCGCCCATGCGGCGGAAAAGGCTGTATACGCATTAAAGAATGATCGGCAGGAAAGCAAATACGATGATAAGGATCATACAGATGACATATACCACTACCATCCACGTGTTGTTCTCGCGCACCTTGTTCCAGCCCAGGACAAATACGATTATCCACGCGCCGATACCGCAAATAGCCGCGACCCACATTCCGATGCTGGCAAGCGTGCCTGCGCCGAATTTTTGAAACAGCCATGCCGCAAGGTAAGCTATACCCGCGATAACGACCGCCCAAAACGACCAAAAGCTTTTTGATTTTCCCATTGAAAAAGTTCCTCCTTAAAAATGCTCTTTAATATATTCTGCCCGCCGCATCAAAATATATTTGCGCCGGGCTATATTATCTTACAAAAATCTGTCCGAATTCAGCTCGAGTATATATTCATTGTTTCCTAAATTAAAATGAGGATTAGTATTACTTTAAATTGCGGCTGCCGGGCTTAACCAGCGGCAGCTTGCCCGCCTTACATATCGGGCAGTCGGAAGCGTCATAAGAGGTCACGTCCATTGAAAGCAGCGCCTTATATGTGACGCCGAAATCGACCTGGCCGTTGCTCCTGTCCACTACGGAGGCGACCGCAGCGACCGTTGCGCCGCATGCCTTTACTAACTCAACGACTTCCTTTACCGAGCCGCCCGTCGTCACAACGTCCTCCACCACCAGCACCCGGCTGCCCGCGGGTATTTCAAAGCCCCTGCGCAAGGTCATTTTGCCGTCGACCCTCTCGCAGAAGACGTTTTCGGCGTTTAAGTGCCGCGCCATGATATAGCCCATTATTATCCCGCCTACCGCGGGCGATGCCACCATATTGATTTTGACGTCCTTCAGCTTTTCGGACAATGCCGCGCACAGGACTTCGGCCTTTTCAGGCTGAATAAACAGCTTTGCGCACTGCATATACCTGTCGCTGTGGCGTCCGCTGGTAAGCAGGAAGTGGCCCTCAAGCAACCCTCCGCTGCTCTTGAATATTTCGATCATCTCATTGTTTGTCAAATTTTTTCCCGGCATAAGCATTTCCTTTTAAAAGTTAAGGAACCATTTGCGTGTAAAGCCGTCATAGACGGCGCGCATTCAGTTGACCTTAAGCGTCCCTACAATCTCGTTTATATCTGATATATTACATTCTGCCATAAGCGTTGTCAAGCCGTTTACAATGTCGCGGCAGGCATAGGGGTTGGTGATGTTGGCTGTGCCAACCTGCACCGCGGACGCGCCGCAGATCATAAATTCCAAAACGTCGGCGGCCGTATATATACCGCCCATCCCTATTATAGGGACGCGCACGGCGTTATATACCTGCCAAACCATACGCAGGGCGACCGGCTTGACCGCCTTGCCGGACAGGCCGCCGACAGTGTTACCCAGTATCGGGCGGCGCGTACGATGATCGACCGCCATGCCCGTTATAGTATTTATCAGCGATATTGCGTCCGCGCCCGCGTTCTCCGCCGCTTTCGCGTTCTCGGCAATGTCGGCGACGTTCGGCGACAGCTTTACGATCAGCGGCTGCTTACAATACAGCTTGACCGCCTTTGTGATATCGAAAACGCTTTCGGGCTTTACCCCGAACGCCATGCCGCCTTCCTTAACGTTGGGGCAGGAAATATTCAGCTCGATCATATCGACGGGCGCGTTGTGCAGCTTCTGCACTGCCAAACAATAGTCGTCCTCGGTATTGCCCGCGATATTGGCGATGACCGCCGTCCCCTGCTTGCTTAAAAACGGCAGTTCCTTTTCGATGAACGCGTCCACGCCGGGGTTTTGCAGCCCCACGCTGTTCAGCATACCGCTGTCCGTCTCGGCAACGCGGCAGCCGGGATTCCCCTCACGCGGGTAAAGCGTCGTTCCCTTGGTCGAAACGCCGCCCAAAACCGACAGCTTGTAAAACTCCGAGTATTCGCGCCCGAAGCCGAATGTGCCGCTGGCCGCGATGACCGGGTTCTTAAGCAGCACTCCCGCAATCTTCACCGCCGTATTGACGTTGTCTTTATCGATTATTTCCATATGATTTTCTTCGGGCTTTTTTCATTTAGGCAGCTTCCGTAAACCCGTCAAAAGAAGCCGCCCGGGGGTAAAGTAAACGATGAATAAATGAGGTCAATTTAGAGCAAGTATTTTTCAGTATGAAAACGGCTTGTTTTTGCAGCAAATAGTAGAACTATCGGCAAAAAAAGTAGACGTTTTCAGGCGAAAAAGACGCCGCTGTAAATTTTACCGAGTTATTCAGCGTTTACTAAAAGAAAAACAGGACAGTAAAAATCAAAGCTTGATTTTTTTCAGATCGAATACCGGCCCGTCAGCGCACGCGCGCAGATTGTGATATTCGCCCTTGTCGTCCTTTACGGCGCACGTACATACAAGGCACGCGCCCACGCCGCAGCCCATCCTGTTTTCGCCCGACATAAACGCGTCAATATTGTGATTTTCGGCTAAATTCCTTACCGCCCGCACCATAGGCTCCGGCCCGCAGGTAAGTATCACGTCAGGCCTGTTTCCGCCCAGAATGTCCGCCTTAAGCAGGTCAGTCGGAAAGCCCGCCGCGCCGAATGTCCCGTCATCGGTCGCAACACTGACCTCGCCGCACGCGGTTACAAACTCCCTGTGCAAGATCATATGCGCCGCGCTGTTAAAGCCAAGATATGCCCTAAAGCTCCTGCCCGGATAGTTTGCCGCGACCGGTAAGAGCGGCGCGACGCCGAGGCCGCCGCCGATCAGCGCGACTTTTTTATAACTTTCCTTTAAGATAAAGCCGTTTCCGAGGGGCATAACGCATTTGACAAGCGTCCCTTCCTGCAAATCGGCCATTGCCGCCGTACCCTTGCCCACGACAGCGTAAACGATGGTCACCGTGTTATAGTCGTAAGCGCATATACAGAACGGCCGCCTTAGGGTAAGGTCGGGGCGGCCGGGAACCGAAAGCTGCAAGAATTGCCCGCCAAGGATAGGCGGAATCTTCATTCCCGTCTTAAGAACCATTTTATATGCGCCTGTTGCGGCGAGCCTGTTTTCTATGATTTCAAAAGGGTAATCGTTAAACGGCATGATCTTTCCTCTTATCCCTTTAATCCTGATAAATCTTTTTGCATATCGGCCGCAGCCGCCCTGGCCGCTTTATCGAAGGACAAGCCCTTATATTTGTCGGCCCTGTAAGCGCAAAGTATCGCGCGGCTGCTGTTTACGACCGCGCCGCCGCCTTCCTTGTCAAAGCATACCTTAAGGTCGTCTGCCTTTCCGCCCTGCGCGCCGTAACCGGGGACAAGGAAAAAAGTATTCGGCATTATTTTACGTAAAGCCGCCGCCTGCTCCTTATGCGTTGCGCCCACGACCGCGCCGGCCGCGCTGTAGCCGTGCTTTCCTGTAAGCCCCGCCCCCCACGCTGCAACAAGGCCGCCCATAGTCTCGTACAGCGTCCTGCCGTCCTGATATTTCAGGTCTTGCAGCTCCCCGCTGCCGGGATTGGAGGTCTTACACAGGATAAACGCGCCCTTGCCGTATAATTTGCAGTCATCAAGGAACGGCTTGATGCCGTCGTTCCCTAAATACGCGTTTAACGTCACGAAATCGCTTTCAAAGCCCGTAAATGCTTTTCCCGCAATATTTACTTTCCCTAAATATGCGGACGAATACGCCGCCGCCGTGCTGCCTATATCGTTCCTTTTGACGTCGGCGATCGTTATAAGCCCGCGCTTTTTCGCGTATGCCAGGGTTTCAGAAAACGCCTTCATCCCCTGCCAGCCGTACATCTCGTAATAGGCAACCTGCACCTTTACGGAAGGCACGATATCGTATACCGCGTCAATGATACGTTTGTTGAATTCAAGGATTGCGGCTGCCGCGCCGCCAAGCTCGTTGACGCCCGCGGTCAATTCCTGCGGCAGGTAATCAAGGCAGGTATCGATCCCGACCGCAGACGGGTTCTTCATATCCTTTATTCGTTCTATAAGCAAATCAATCGTCATAGTCATTATTTAGCCTTCCCGTCATATTTGATTTCGCCGTCGACCAGCGTGCAGATTACCTTGCCGGTCAGATCCCAGCCGTCGAACAGCGTGTTTTTGCTCTTGGAAAGCATCTTGTTTTTATCTGCCTTCCATTTCTTTTTAAGGTCTATAAGCGCGATATCGGCGGCATACCCTTCGGCTATCTCGCCCTGCTGCTTAAGCCCCAGTATTTCAGCGGGGCGCGCGGACATCAGCCTGCTTAAGCGCACAATGTCCAGCCTGCCCATATTTACAAGATAAGTGTTCGCCAGCGCGAAGGCCGTTTCAAAGCCCGTCGTGCCGAACGCGGCGGCGGCGAACTCCACCGATTTGCTGTCGGCGTTGTGCGGCGCGTGGTCGGTTGCGATAACGTCTATTGTGCCGTCGATAAGCCCCTCGCATACGGCCAGCATATCGGCCTTTTCGCGTAAGGGCGGATTGATCTTTGCAGAGGTGTTGTAATTCAATATAAGGTCGTCGGTCGCGCAGAAGTAGTGCGGACAGGTCTCTGCCGTTACCTTGACGCCGCGCTTTTTGGCCTCGCGGATAAGCTGCACGCCGCCCTTTGTGCTGACATGCGCGATATGGACGGACGCTTTCAGCGTTTCTGCCAGGATTATGTCGCGCGCGATCATAACCTCCTCGGCCGCCCTGGGTATACCCTTTAAGCCTGCGATAGTAGCGTTATAGCCCTCGTTTACCGAACCGTCGCCGCTTAGATCCTTGTCCTCGCAATGCGATATCACGGGCAGGCCGATCGTTTTGGCGTATTCAAGCGCGGAACGCATCATGCCGGAGCCAGATACCGGCACGCCGTCATCGGATACCGCGATCGCCCCGGCCTCCTTCATAAAGCCCATTTCGGTAAGCTCCGACCCCTGCTGCCCTTTCGTTATCGCGCCGATAGGATAGACCTTTACAAGATCCGCCTGTTTGGCTTTATTGACCACGTAAGACACGATAGGCGCGTTGTCGATAGGCGGATTTGTGTTGGGCATACAGCACACCGCAGTAAAGCCGCCTGCCGCCGCCGCCATGCCGCCGCTCTTGATAGTTTCCTTATATTCAAAGCCCGGCTCGCGCAGATGGCAGTGCATATCGATAAAGCCAGGCATGACGGCCAGCCCTGCGGCGTCGATAGTCTTGTCGGCCTTTAAGGAAAGCTCCCTGCCGATTTTTTTAATGAAACCGTTTTCGATATATACGTCCGTATTTATCAGCTTGCCGCCCGTCAGCACATCGCCGTTTATAATAAGTGTTTTCATATTATACCGCACCCTCCGCCATCATACTTAAGATAGCCATCCTGACCGCCACGCCGTTGGTGACCTGACGCGTTATCACCGAGGCGTTAGAGTCCGCGGCGTTGCTGGATATTTCCATACCGCGGTTAATCGGCCCCGGGTGCATCACGATAGCGTCCTTTTCGGCAAGCTTTATTATCTTGTCGTTTATGTTGAAGAAATGGTTGTATTCCGTTATAGTGGGGAAAAGCCCGGCCTTCTGCCGCTCCAATTGCAGCCGCAGCGCCATCAGTACGTTTGCGCCCGCCGCGCCTTCCTTGATGTTCCTTGCGATCTTAACGCCCATCCGTTCGATGCCCTCGGGCATCAGCGTCTGCGGCGCGCATACGGTGACCTCCGCCCCCGCCTTTGTCAGCCCCCAGATATTCGACCTTGCCACGCGCGAGTGCTTTATGTCGCCCGCGATTAAAACCTTCAACCCCTTAAGCGTCCCGAACTTTTCGCGTATGGTGAACATGTCGAGGAGTCCCTGGGTCGGGTGCTCGTTCATCCCGTCGCCGCCGCTTATCACGCGCGCGCTGACGTTTGCGCCCAAAAGGTGCGGCGCACCCGCCATCTGGTGGCGTATAATGATAAAATCTGTGCGCAGCGCGTCCAGCGTCTTGCCCGTATCGATAAGGCTTTCGCCCTTGGAAACGCTGCTCTGGGCGACAGTCAGGCTGGAAACATTCGCCGAAAGGTTCCTGGCGGCCATTTCAAAGGACATCCTGGTGCGCGTACTGTTCTCGTAAAACAGCGTTACGACCGATTTGCCGGCCATGGTATCCAGCTTTTTTGACATTAAAAAAGCCTGCTTCATATCCGCCGCGCGATCCAAAATACTGCTTACGATTTCGGGCGGAACATCCTTCAGGCCAAGAAAATCTTTTGTTTTAACCATATCCTGAATATAGTATCACAATTTCCGTAAAACTTCAACAAAATAATCCGGCAAGTCTGTTTTAAAGGTCATCGCCTGGTTAAGTACGGGATGCACGAAGCTTAGCTCCTTCGCGTGCAAAAGCTGGCCGGAAAGGCTTTTGAAGCGTTGGTTTTTAAAGCCGTACACAATATCGCCCACTACAGGATGCCCTAGATGCTTCGCATGTACGCGTATCTGGTGCGTCCTGCCCGTTTCCAGCCGGAATTCGGCATAGGTATGATTATCAAATCTTTTCAGTACCCTGTAATGTGTGACCGCCGCCCTGCCGCTTTCAGTCACCGCCATTTTTTTTCTGTCCTTAAGATCGCGTCCCACGGGCTTGTTCACCGTGCCGCTGTCTTCCTTTATCACGCCCTCTAATACCGCGTGGTAGATCCTTACGGCGGTCTTCTCTGCGATCTGACGGCTTAGGCTTAAGTGCGCCTCATCCGTTTTGGCGATCACGAGCAGGCCGCTGGTATTCTTGTCCAGCCGGTGTACGATACCCGGCCTTACCGCTCCGTTTATCGAGCTTAGGGAATTGAGCTTATATAAAAGCGCGTTGACCAGGGTGCCGGACTCGCTGCCGCCCGCCGGATGCACGGTCAGCCCCTGCGGCTTATTGACGACCGCAAGATATTCGTCCTCGTAAACTATCTCGACGGGGATATTTTCGGGGCTTAAGTCCAGCGTCCTGTCCCCGGGGATCTCAACAATCACCTTGTCCCCCGTTTTCAGAGTTTCGCCCGATTTGAACTTTGAGGGAGCAATGCCGTATTGGTATTCCCCCGCAGGGCTTTTGACCGGTTTGCACGGGTAGTAAAAGATATGGCCGGCGTCGATCAGCTGCTTGATGCGCGAACGGGTAAAGCCCGTGACGACGGATAAAAAAACGTCCAGCCGCACGCCGGATACCGCCGAGACAAACGTTTTGGTTTCTTTGATGTCAGTTCCTTCAATGCGCATGGCTCTATGACTTTCCGGAGCCTTCGCCGTCCGTAAACGCTTCACCGGAGCCTTCGCTTTCTTTTACCGGCTTTTCAGCGCCGTCCGCGGCTTCCCCCGTTTCCTTGATCGCCTTCTGTTTTTTTCCGTCCTTTACGATGTCAAAAATCGCATAGAGTATAAACAAGCAAACGCCGATCGACAGCGCGGAATCGGCAATGTTGAACACAGGGCTGAAAAAACTGAACGATATGAAATCGCGGACGTGCCCGTTCCCGTTCACCATGAATATCCTGTCGACTACGTTCCCCGCCGCACCCGCTATAATAAGAGCCAGCGAGATACGCGGCAGCAGCCCTTTCTTGCGGTTAAAGAAAAGATATACAATGAAGCCGGGTATCGCGACGGCAGCCATTACTAAAAAGAATGTAGGCGCCCAGGGCACGCCCGCAAGGAAGCTCCATGCCGCGCCCTCATTTTCTGCGTATACTATTTTAAGAAAATTGCCCAAAACGTGAACCTCGTAAGAAAACGGGCTGCCCGAAGCATAAGCCGCCTTTGCGACCAGATACTTGCTCAACTGGTCGATAAGCATGACCAGCGCAAATACGATGATCTCGATGACGGGAAAACGCAGTATATATTTTTTACAGAATTCCTTGAATCTCATACATCCAATTATATAGGAACGACCCGCCTCTTGTAAAGGAAAAGGCCGCTTTAACCGCAGCCTTTACTTTAGGAAACGTATTTTACAGGAAAAATGCACTCATAATGCTTCAGCAACATATTCCGTCATGGTTATCTTCTTTTTGGTATTCGGATCGGTGCATGATTCGACAAAAGCCTTGACCTGAGACATTTTCAGGGAAAAACTGATGTTGTCGGCAAAGACGGTCACCGGATCGTCATTATCGGAAACAACGGCCTTTAATGTATTGATGCCGACCAGATTGCCGCGCATATCGAACAGGCCGCCGCCCGAATTACCGCTGTTTATCGGCGCGGACGTCTGGATGACGGATGCCTTGAAATACTCGGTATTGAGCGCAAGCGAAGGATTGCTGACCAGACCGTCACAGACCGAAATCCCGTAACCAAGCCCGTTTCCAATAGCCATAACATGCTGTCCATGTTTCAACTCGTCTGCCAAGAAATTGGCAATAATGCGATTTTCAGCTAACTTTTTTTTGTCTAAATCAGTGTCGTATTTTACACGGATAAGCGCGAGATCTGTATTCGTTAGGGTGTCCGTTGACTTGATTAACGTCGCTTTAACCGTTGAGGTCGCCTCGTGCAATGTAACATTTATCTTACTAACATCCTGATCGTAAATATTTTCATTGACTTCCCGCGGCCTTCTGACGACGTGATTGTTTGTGACGATATAGGCATAAGAATTATCAATATCGACATCAATGATGACTCCGGTACCGGCCGCGCCCTTATTAGACCCTATAGAAAAAATGGTTTCGATCTTGACCGTACTCTTCATCCCAATTGCCGCAACGCCGATCATATAATCGGCGTCCTCGCCGTAGGTAAGGTAATAGTTTATGGGCGTCTGGCCGCCGCCGCCGCCGAAAAGGGAGCACGCGCCCAAAACAAAGGTCAGTGCAAGCACCGCCGCGACCGCCGCAAACCATTTACTTCTTTTCATAATCATATATCCTCTGAAAACGAATTATCAAATATTGGTATCGTTTTACGAATATGCGATTAAGTAAGGTTTTGGAAGCGTCCTAAGTTTTTTGTGGACAATTAGGGCGCTTCAAAACCTTTTTAATCGAACATACTTTTTTGCTTTTCTTATTTTTTCCGGTTTATTTCGTTTTTTCGACCTTTTTTATGCTTTCTGTGTGGACAACTTGTTTTTTTGCATAACAAAATAGAGGTTGACCAATCCAAAAAGCATATATAGTTTATT
>JAVBLK010000046.1:0-3833 GCA_031553565.1 Eubacteriales bacterium | reverse complement strand
GATAAATTTTGACCGAGTATTTTTCAGGCATAAAACGGCTTGTTTTTGAAGGCAATAGCAGAGCTATTGACGAAAAAAGAAGTTTTTTTAGGTCGAAAAAGACGATGCGTCAAAGTTCTATCGAATTAATCAGCGGTTACCAAAGAATTTTAATCTATTTCAGATAAATTAGCAAGTAATTCGGCGCGGAAATCGAGAAGCCTGTCATTCATTATTGCCTCTTTTATCTTTTCCATAAGGTGGATCAGGAAATAAAGGTTGTGTAAGGATATCATCCTGCCGCCCAAAATCTCGTTTACGTTTATCAGGTGGCGCAGATAGCTCCTGGAATAATTCCTGCACGCGTAACAGCCGCAGTTTTCATCAATTGGCCTGAAGTCCTCGGCGTACCCGGCGTTCCTGATCACCAATTTTCCGTTGTATGTCAGCGCGGTGCCGTTCCTGGCGATACGCGTCGGCAGTACGCAGTCAAACATATCGATACCGCGGCAGACGCCCTCGATAATACAGTCGGGGCTGCCCACGCCCATAAGATATCGCGGCATCTTTTCGGGAAAGAACGGCCGTAATTCGTCAAGCACTTCGTACATAACAGGCTTCGGCTCGCCCACCGAAAGGCCGCCTACCGCGATCCCGTGCCTCGCATACGGCAGCGTTTCCTTTATAGACTTTATCCTGAGGTCGCGGTACAGGTTGCCCTGCACGATCGGAAACAGCGCCTGATCCTTTCGCTTATGTGACTTTTCGCAGCGCTCCAGCCAGCGCAAGGTCCGCATATACGCCGCCTCCGCGGTTTTATGCTCCGCGCCCGCAGAGGTGCATTCGTCAAAGGCCATGATGATGTCTGCGCCAAGCGCGTTCTCGATCTCCATCACGTATTCGGGCGTTAAATGGTGTACCGCGCCGTCAATATGCGAATTGAACTTTACGCCGTCCTCGGTGATCTGCCTTAACGACGACAGCGAGAAAACCTGAAAGCCGCCGCTGTCGGTAAGTATCGGCCTGTCCCAGGCCATAAATTTATGCAGTCCGCCCGCTTTTTTTACCAGCTCGTGCCCCGGCCTTAAAAAAAGGTGATAAGTGTTAGAAAGTATGATCTGCGCGCCGATGCCGGTAAGCTCCTCAGGGGACAACGCTTTTACGCTCGCCTGCGTGCCCACAGGCATAAAGACCGGAGTCTCGATCACGCCGTGCGGCGTAGTGAACTCTCCGATCCTGGCGCCCGATTGTTTACATACTTTCTTTACTTTATAGCTGAATTTTTCTGCCACGATTGATCCTTCACGATTGATCTTTATAATTATAGCATTGTTTGTTTAAGGAAACAATGAATAAATGAGGTTAATTTAGAGCAAGTATTCTTCAGTATGAAAACGGCTTGTTTTTGCAGTAAATAGTAGAACTATTTGCAAAAAAAGAAGACGTTTTCAGGCGAAAAAGACGCCGCTATAAATATTCCGAATTATTCAGTGGTTCCTTAACAATAATGTTACGATATATAAGCGGCTGTGTCGCAAATTGGCGTTTAATATTGAAGTAACGTAATAGTAATTTAAAAGATCAGTTTCAATAAAAAAAGCCTGCGTCGCCGAAACTGAAGAAGCGGTATTCTTCCTTAATGGCCGCTGCGTACACGTCCATGACCGCCCTGATCCCGTCGGCCTGCCCTTTGTCCTGTATAAAGGCCGACAGCAGCATCAAAAGCGTCGATTCCGGCAGGTGGAAGTTCGTTATCAGCGCGTCGACGGCTTTGAATTTATAGGGCGGATAGATGAATATGTCGGTGTCGCGCGCGCCGGGCGTCACCGTGCCGTCATTGTTTGCCATAGATTCCAGCGTCCTTACCGAGGTGGTGCCGACCGCTATTATCCTGCGCCCCTGACGCTTCGCAGTGTTTATCTTTGCCGCCGCCGTATCGCTTATAACACAGTATTCGCTGTGCATTTTATGCCCCTCAAGGTTATCTGCCTTTACCGGACGGAACGTGCCCAATCCCACGTGCAGCAGCACCTCGCAAAACTCCGCGCCCTTATCCCGTATCTTTTCCATAAGCGCGGGCGTAAAGTGCAGCCCCGCCGTCGGCGCGGCCGCCGAGCCGTCGTATTCGGCGTAGACGGTGTTGTAGCGTTTTATATCCGATCCCTGCTTTATATAATGCGGCAGCGGCACGTGTCCCACGCGGCTTATAACGTCCTCGAACGCGCCGTCATATAAAAACTCTGCCACGCGGCCGCCGCTGTCGGTCTTTGCGATTATTTTTGCCGTAAGCTCCGCATTGCCGCCGAAAACAAACTCCGTACCCAGCCCCGCCTTCTTGCCGGGCTTGACCATGACCTCCCAGTGGTTAAGGTCGATCCTTTTCAGCAGCAGGAACTCCATTTTGCCGCCGCTTGACCGTTTGACGCCGTCAAGCCTTGCGTTTATTACGCGGGTATTGTTTATGACCAGGAGATCGCCGGGCTGGATAAAATCGGTTATTTCCCGGAAAACCTTATGCGCGGCCGCGCCGGTCTTCATATTATACGCCAGCATGCGCGAGCTGTCGCGCGGCTCGGCCGGCGTCTGGGCAATAAGCCGCGGCGGCAGGTCGTAATAAAAATCACTCGTTTTCATGCTTATATATTATCGCTTCCGGTTTCCGTGTTTCCGAATATAGACAGCTGTTCCTTGGCCGCCTTGCTTATCGATATTCCCATATGGCGGTATGCGGCCGGCAGCGCCACGCGCCCGCGCGGCGTTCTTGCGATAAAGCCCAGCTGCAGAAGGTACGGCTCGATCACATCCTCTATCGTAACGCTTTCCTCGTTTGTAGCCGCGCTTAAGGTATCCAGGCCGACTGCGCGCCCCTCGAACTTAACTATCATCGTCCGCAAAATGTTGCGGTCGTTGAAATCGAGCCCCAGGCCGTCCACCTCCAGCATGTCCAGCGCCGACCTTGCCGCCGCCGCGGTAACCGTCCTCTCGCCCTTGACCTGCGAGAAGTCGCGGACGCGCTTTAATAAACGGTTGGCTATACGCGGCGTGCCCCTTGACCTTTTCGCTATCTCGATACCTGCGGACTCGTCGATCGCTATCTTAAGTATGCCCGCCGAGCGTTTGATGATGGTATACAATTCCTCCGCGCTGTACATTTCCAAACGGCAGATAACGCCGAACCGGTCCCTGAGCGGCCCGGTCAGCATCCCCGCCCTTGTTGTCGCGCCGATAAGGGTAAAGCGCGGCAGGTCGATACGCATGCTGCGCGCCGCCGGGCCTTTGCCTATGACTATGTCCAGCGCAAAGTCCTCCATCGCTGGATACAATATCTCCTCAACGGCGCGGTTGAGTCTGTGGATCTCGTCGATGAACAGCACGTCCCCCTCGGAAAGGTTCGTAAGTATCGCCGCAAGGTCGCCCGCGCGTTCGATCGCGGGGCCGCTGGTGATGCGTATCTGTACGCCCATCTCGGCGGCGATTATGTGCGACAAGGTGGTCTTGCCCAGCCCCGGCGGGCCGTATAAAAGCACGTGGTCAAGCGACTCGCCCCTGCCTCTTGCCGCATTGATAAAGACCTTCAGGTTTTCCTTTACCTTGCTTTGCCCCACATAGTCCGACATAGCTTTCGGGCGCAAAGATATCTCGGCCTCGCCGTCGCCGTCTATCTTCAGACTGGATATGAATCTTTCTTCGGAATCCAAAAATAATACCTCTGATTCTTTACGAATATGCGATTAAGTAAGGTTTTGGAAGCGTCCTAAGTTTTTTGTGGACAATTAGGGCGCTTCAAAACCTTTTTAATCGAACATACTTTTTTGCTTTTCTTATTTTTTCCGGTTTATTTCGTTTTTTTGACC
>JAVBLK010000032.1:0-24036 GCA_031553565.1 Eubacteriales bacterium | reverse complement strand
CTTTGAATGTGGCGTGTCTTTTTGGCTAAAAACCGCCGGACCCGCTTGCCAATATCCCGATATTGTCTGCGCGTGTCCGTCAATTTTTATCTCAAAAATCCACAGCCAAATTCAAAGGTATTTGTTCATTGTTTCCTTAATAACGGCCTATCGCCTGTACTGTACAGGTGATAGTTTAATTATAGGTGGATTCGGTCAGTTATTATATCGGACTTATTCGGTATTAATCCGCGTTGTACATCCCTGCGTATACGCCGCCTTTTTCAAGGAGTTCGGCGTGGGTGCCGCTTTCGGCAATGCTGCCGTTTTCCATGACGATTATTATATCGGCGTTTTCAATGGTGGAAAGGCGGTGCGCGATTATAAAGCTGGTCTTGCCCTGCCGGATCTCGTTAAGCCCTTTTTGTATCCTGCGCTCGGTGCGAGTGTCTACCGAGGAGGTCGCCTCGTCCAGGATCAGCATCGGCGGGTTCTTTATCGTGGCGCGGGCGATGGTCAAAAGCTGTTTCTGCCCTTGCGAGACCGCGCCGCCCTCACTGCTGATCAGCGTGTCGAAACCCTTTTCGGTGCGCGAGATAAAGCCGTACGCGTGCGCGGATTTTGCCGCGGCCACGACCTGCTCGAACCCCGCCTCGGGCATGCCGTACTTTATGTTGTCGGCGATAGTACCCGAAAACAGGAAGGAGTCCTGCAAGACCATGCCGAACGCCGCCCTGACGCTCTCCCGCCGCACTGTATTGATCGGAACGCCGCCTACTAAAATCTGGCCGCTGTCGACCTCGTAAAAGCGCATGATAAGGTTGACAAGGGTCGTCTTGCCCGCGCCCGTCCTGCCCACTATCGCCGCCGTCTGTCCGGCCTTGACCTTTAAGTTAAAGTTTTCAATAAGCTTTTTATCGGGCGAATAGGAAAAGCAAACGTTACGGAATTCCACGTCGCCCGAAAGCGTCAGCATATCTGTTTTACCGCTCTCGTCCGGCTCGGATTCCATATCGAAAAGCTCGAATATGCGCCCCGCGGCCGCAAACGCCGCCTGCAATTGCGTGGAAACTGCGGTCAGCTCGTTCAACGGCTTAGCAAACTGCGCCGAATAGGATATCAGGGAGGAGATCAGCCCCACGGACAGGCCGCCCGCCGCCGCGCCGATACCGCCGATAAGCCCGACCATCACGTACGCTATATTGTTTACGAACCGCGTCGTAGGGTTGACTATCGAGGAAAAAAACATCGCCTTCTGCCCCACCGCGTACAGTTTTTTGTTATACCCCTCGGATTCCGCCGCCATCTTCCCCTCGCGGTTAAAGGCGCGCACGACCTTTTGGCCCGCG
This sequence comes from Eubacteriales bacterium, assembly GCA_031553565.1. Taxonomy (GTDB): domain Bacteria; phylum Bacillota; class Clostridia; order Christensenellales; family DUVY01; genus JAVBLK01. Next base: position 22,708 of record JAVBLK010000032.1, on the reverse strand, counting down.
ATCATCTCGTCTATATATGCGTTATACAGGCCCAGCTCCGCCTGCTGCTGACGGAATATCCTGCGTGTGTTCTTTGTCACGAACGCCGCGATGATCAGCGCCAGCGGCGCAACGATAACTATCACGATCGCGATCGCGTAGTCTATTATCAGCATTATGACCGTACAGCCGATTATCGTGAATATTCCCGAAAAGAGCTGGCCCAGCGCCTGAAAAATGCCCTCGGCCGCCGTCTCGGCATCGCTTACAAACCGGCTGGTCAAATCGCCCGCGTGCATGATGTCGAGCGTTTTAAGCGGCAGCTTTAAGAACTTTTGAAACAGCTGCTCCCTTAGATCCTTTACTATCCGTTGGGAAAGACTTACCGCGCTTTCTGTAAGCAGCCACTGGGAAAGCCCCGCGACAGGGAATATGACGCAGAGGGAAATCACGCACAGCATGACCTGCGCCGCGTCCTTCAGCTTGATAAAGTCTATCGCCTTGCCGATGATATACGGCGCGGCAAGGCCGCACGCCGAGGTGAGCAGCGCAAAAAATATCAATACGGCCAGCCGCGCCCTGTGCGGACGAAGGTACCCTACAAGTCTTTTTATGGCGCCCTTTTGAATAACTATCTTTTCTTTGCGGTTTTTAGCGGCGGCGTTTTTTCTCATAGCGCGCCTCCCGCCGCGTTCTGCGACTCACAGATCTCTTTATACAGCGGACAACCGGTAAGCAGCTCCTTATGCGTGCCTGCCCCGGCCACGCTCCCCTCGGTAAGCACTATTATCTTGTCCGCGTCCATTACGGCGTTGACCCTCTGCGAAACGATGATGACGCCTGTTTCCTTCAGGTCACGCTTTAAGGCTTTCCTAAGGCGCGCGTCGGTCTTTGCGTCCAGCGCGCTGGCGCTGTCGTCAAGTATCAGTATACGCGGCTTTTTGATAAGCGCGCGCGCAATAGTCAGCCGCTGTTTTTGCCCGCCCGAAAGGTTCTTGCCGCCCTCGGTAAGCACGGTATCGAATTTATGCGGCAGCTTATCCACAAACTCCAGTGCCTGCGCAGTCTTACACGCGGCGCGCATATCCTCTTCGTCCGCGCCGGGCTTTCCCCATCTTAAATTATCGGCTATCGTGCCCGAAAACAGCAGCGCCTGCTGCGGCACGACGCCGACCAAATCATGCAGCGTCACTGCGTCATATTCGTCCGTTCGTTTCCCCAGCACGCGCACAACGCCTTCATTGGGCCCGTAAAAGCCCGGGACAAGATTTACGAGCGTAGTCTTGCCGCTGCCGGTGCCGCCTATTATGCCGAGCGTCCCGCCATCCGGGAGCGTAAAACTGACGTCCGTCAGCACGTTCTTCCCGCCGTAAGAGAAGAACGCGTTTTTAAACTCTACGGCAGGCGCGCCGGGGCTTTCCGGGGCTTCTACGCCGCCCGTACACGCCACTCCCCCCTCTTCGGGCAGGTCAAGCACCTCGTTTATGCGCCTTGCCGACGCGGCGGCCTTAATAAAATTCTGCGACAGGTTGGCCGCAACGGTAAGGGCGGTTATTATCTGCGTGAGGTAATTGATAAAAGCCATGAGCTGGCCGCTGGTCATACCGAAATAGGTCGAGTGTATGCCGCCGGCAAGCCACAGCACCGCGATTACCGCGATATTCATTATCAGCGCGGTCAGCGGAGAGAATAGCGCGGCGAACCGCCCGGCCTTTACCGCTATGCCGGAATAGGCGCCGTTGACGCGCGAAAAATGCGCGTCCTCGTCCGATGATTTGTTGAATGCCCTGACGACCCGCGTCCCCTGTATATTCTCGCGGACGACCAGCGTCATCTGGTCCAGCGACTTTTGCGCGCCGCGGTAAAGCGGCGCAGTCCTGCCGACTATCAAAAACATCACCGCGACAAAAACGGGGACTACCACCGCCAGCACAAGCGACATCCTGGCGTTGATGATGACGGCCATGACTATGCCGCCTATAAGCAAAAAGGGCAGCCGCATTAAAAGCCTTAAAAACATAGCGGCGGCGGTCTGCACCTGTATGACGTCGTTTGTGGCACGGTTGGTAAGGGAATGCGTCCCGAACTTATCCAGCTGCGAATAAGAAAAGCGTCCGATTTTATTAAGCAGCACCCGCCGGATGTTTGCGCCCATCCCGATGGAGGCGATCGACGCCAGCCACTGGCACATCATAACGCAAAAAAACGCGCCGAAAGTCAGCGCGCCCATATAAACGCTCTGCCGGATGATATAGGCCGTATCGCCAGAAGCGATACCCTTGTCGATAAGGTTGGCCATGATAAGGGGCATTATAAGCTCGGTCGCGGTTTCCAGAAACTTGAACAGCGGCGCAAGTACCGCCTGTACGCGGTAGCCCTTTAAATATCTGATAAGCCTAAGCACACATTTATTATACTATAGATCGGGTATATCTAGCCAGAGTTTGCCGCCGTTAGGAGTGGACATTTTTGTGGAGAATAAGATTTTGGATGGATTTTTGAGGGCAGAACTGTCAAAATTTTTAGCTCATAGCAGAGCTATGCGTTAAAAATTTAGGCATTTATATGCCGTTGACTGTTCAGAGCCAAAAAGACGCCAAAAGATATCTCCACAAATTTGACCGCTCCTCCGCCATTTTCAAAGGCTGAAAAACATTTTTTCCGGCTTTAACCGTTTTTGCATCGCGCTAATTTGTTATGACCCTGCCGCCGCCGATGGGATACAGCTTTGCCCAGGTTTTTTTGCCGACTATGCCGTCCGCCGCCAAAGTGTTTTCAATTTGGAACTGTTTAACCGCCGCCTCTGTCTTTTGTCCGAAAATGCCGTCTATCGCCCCGGCGGGATACAGCTTGGTCGTAAGCTTGCTCTGCAAATATTTAACGTCGTTGCCGCGCGACCCGCGCCGCAGTGTGGGACGGTTGTGATTTGGATACGCAGGAGTATAAATAATTCCGAAAAAGCTGCATACCGCCGCACAGCCCGCCTCGCCGCACTCCATCTGAAAGTCCGGGTCAAGCATAAATTTCGGCTCGGTAAAACTGGTCATAAAACCGCATTCTCCCAGTGCCGACGGCATCCTGACATTGGCAAGCACGCCTATCGTATTATTTGCGTAAACTCCCCTGCCCCGCTGCGGCGTCCCCTTTAAAAGCTGCTGATAAAACGCATTGGCAAGCGCAAGGCTTTTTGAGGCGTAAGCGTTTGAGCTGCTGTACAAGCACTCCACTCCGCTGACCGGGTTGAATGCGCCGTCGCCGAAAGCGTTATATGCAAACGTTATAACAACGTCGGGCTTTGCGTTATTGATGCGCGTAACGCGTTCGTTTATACTCATATCCCTGGCGCCCGGCTTTACGTCGAACGTTCTGAAACCGATACGCCTGCATGCCGTCAAAAAGTATTTCTTTGCCTCCGAATTAAACTGGTTCTCATAGAAAGGGTAGCCTAAGTACGGCAAAACCGGAGTCCTTTTCCCGTATGTGGGCGGATCCATCCCGTGCTCGTCATTGCCCGCGATCAAATAGTCCGATGCGGCCGCGGCAACAAACACGGCGCCGTCAATAGAGCCGTTCTTTAAGCTGTCCCCGTAATATGTATTTGGCGCCCCGCCGCCCGCCTTAGCCGCGTCCGGCCCGCCGCTTAATTCGCTCTCGCTTAACTGATGTATCCTCTTGCCGCCGATAGTAAACATAAGCACTCTCCCAAAATAGTACAGTAAATCAACTTGAAAAATGCTTAGCAGTGCCGAGCGGGTATTTGAGGGCAAAATGGGATAAAAGCGCAGACCGTAGCGAACCTACGGGCGAGCAGTTTATACCGTTTTGCACCGAATATACGCCGGCGATGTAGTATTTTTAAAGTTTATTTGCTGTTGTATTTCACTGCCATATTATTCGGAGAGCGAAAGAAAGGTTACAAACATATGTGGAGGAGCGATTTTGGGATCGCAGCAGTTTTAAAAGACATAACCGACTTTTCAGGGTTTCCCTGAAGTCGTCACTCGACGGTGACGGACTTGGCCAGATTCCTCGGCTTATCCGCGTCGCAGCCCCTTGCCCTTGCCATATAGTACGCGAATTTCTGCATAGGGATCACGGCCAGCATCGGCGCGAATACATCGGCGCATTCGGGGATAATCAAAGCATGGTCTACGGGCGCGCCATAGAGCGGCTCCGCATTCATTGCGACCGCAATGACCTTGGCGCCCCTGGCCTTGACCTCGCTGACTGCGTTCATTGTCTTGCCTATCACCGCGCCGTCCGTAAGCAGTACTATGACGACCGTTCCGTTCTCGATAAGGGCAAGTGTGCCGTGCTTAATTTCGCCCGCGGGATACGCCTCGCTGTGTATATAGGATATTTCCTTTAATTTCAGGCTGCCTTCCATCGCCACCGCGTAATCGAGGCCGCGCCCCAGGAAGAACACGCTGTGCCTGTCCTTACACTCGTCCGCCAGCCGCTGCATAACTCCGTCGTCCTTGACAAGCCGGGATGACAGCGCGGAAAGCTTTGAAAGCCCGTCGTAATAGGCCTTCAGCGCGTCCGCGTCCATGCTGCCCCGCACTTTTGCTATATGTCCGCACAGACAATAGAACGCCATAAGCTGGCTGTTGTACGCCTTTGTGGACGCGACGGCGATCTCCGGCCCCGCGAGCGTCGGGATACAGTGATCAGCGGCGTACGTCAGCGTGCTGCCGACCACGTTCGCGATCGCCAAAGTCTTGCATCCGCGCGCCTTGGCCTCCTTCAGCGCCGCGATAGTGTCGGCGGTCTCGCCGCTCTGGCTTACCGCAATACACAGAGTCCTTTCGTTTACTATCGGATCCTTGTACCTGAATTCGCTGGCGACCTCGATATTCACGGGAATACGGATAAACCGTTCGATAATGTTCTTCCCCACCATCCCCGCGTGGTATGCAGTGCCGCACGCGGTGACAGTAATATTGTCGATATCCGTGAAAAACTTATCGGGGATTTTTGAAAACGCGCCCGAGGACGATATACAGGCGTTAAAAGTGTTTTTCAGCGCAGCGGGAATTTCGTTTATCTCCTTAAGCATAAAGCTCTCGTATCCTGAAAGCCCGGCTGCCTCGCTGTCCCAGTCGATTATAAGCGCGGCCTTATCTATCTGCAAACCCGATTTGTCAAAAACCGTTACCGAGTCAGTTTTGACCGCTGCCGTTTCGCCGTCATGCAAGCGGTAAACCTTTTTCGTATGCTTTAAAAGGGCGGGTATGTCGCTTGCGATAAAATTTTCGCCGCGCCCTTCGCCGATTATCAGGGGGTTGTCCTTGGCCGCGGCGGCGATAAGCCCCTGTTCCTTTCCGCACAGCGCCAATATTGCAAACGAGCCGTGCAGCCTTTTTACAGCGGCTTGCAGGGCGGATACAAGGTTATCCTGATAATTTTCGGCAATCAGGTGCGCAATGACCTCGGTGTCGGTCTGCGACCGGAAAATAACGCCCTTGTTCATCAGCTCCTGCTTTAACGTAAGGTAATTTTCTATTATGCCGTTATGTACGATTGCGAATGTGCCCGATATGTCCATATGCGGATGCGAGTTAGCGTCCGAGGGCTCGCCGTGCGTCGCCCAACGCGTATGCGCAATGCCGGTATGGCCATTTATACAAGTGCGCATAAGCTCATCCTTCAAAGCTTTTATCCGGCCTTTTTTCTTGACTACCGAGATCTGCCCGCCGTTTAACACCGCTATGCCGCTGCTGTCGTAGCCGCGGTATTCAAGAGCCGTCAGCCCGTCCAAAAGAACGGGGAGCGCTTCGTTTTTATTGCTTACAAAACCTACAATTCCGCACATATACTCTCCTGAAAAGCTTCCTATGTTTACTTAGCCAAAATTTATTGCCGCGCATTCCTAAAACGCCGGACACACCGCGCATATATATTATATGAAAAAGGGGCTGCAGCCGGTGCGCCCCCGATTTTTTCCTTCCGTTGCAGATCACGGAATACTTACTGTAAATATTTGCTTGCCGAATCCGCCGCGACCGCGCCGTCGGCGCAAGCCGTCACTATCTGTTTCATAACGCCCGCGCGGATATCGCCCGCGGCAAACACGCCCTTTATTTTAGTGCGCATATGCTCATCTGTCAATATATAGCCGCCGTCGTCAAGCAGAATTTTAGGCTCGTCACGCTTTAAAATATCCGTTGACGGCAGCTGTCCGATCGCCACAAAAAGCCCTTCGCACGGGATTTCATGCGTTGCGCCGGTCTTGACATTTTTAACCGTTGCGCCCGTCAGCTTTTTCCCGGCGGAAAGCCCGGTGATCACGCTGTCCCACAGCACGGTGATTTTCGGATCCCTTACGACCTTGTCCGCAGTTATTTTGTGCGCGCGCAGGGTGTCGCGGCGGTGGACCAGATAAACCTTTCTACACATGCGCGACAGATACAGCGCGTCCTCTGCCGCGGTATTGCCGCCGCCGGCGACCATAACTTCCTTGTCCTTGTAAAACGCGCCGTCGCACGTCGCGCAATAACTGACTCCGCGCCCCGATAATCCAATTTCGTTATCCAGCCCGAGCAGCCGGGGCTTTGCGCCCATTGCCAGGATCACCGCGCGGGCTGTTATTTCCTGCGTATCAGTTTTGATTTTTTTTATTTTTCCGGACAGCGCCGTTGACACGGCCTGTCCGTATATTATCTCCACGCCCAAGGCCTCGGCCTGTGCAAGCATGTTCTGGCACAGAGTAAAGCCGTCGATCGATTTGTAGCCCGGGAAATTTTCTATTTTCTCCGGCAACGCGGCCTGCCCGCCCGTAACCAGCCCCTCCATTACAGCTGCCTTAAGCCCTGCGCGCGCGGCGTAAACGGCGGCAGTCAGCCCCGCGGGCCCGCCGCCGCAGATTATTACATCGTGATCCGTTTTATCTTTCACTATTATGATTCCCTTTTTTTCGTATTATAGCATAATTTATGCTTATACAGAAAAGCATTTTGACGTTATTGCCTTTCTGCAGCAAAAATCTATAAAAATGAAAGGGCTCCCGACCTTCCGGGAGCCCCAAAATTGTATTTAGTAGTTTCACCTGCATTGCAGTATTTCTTTTCCGCGCCGGCTTCTTGAAAAGCCTTGGCCGGCAGCGAGAAACTGCGATGTTTTAACGCTTGCTGAACTGCGGAGCGCGGCGCGCCTTCTTCAGGCCGTACTTCTTTCTTTCCTTCATCCTGGGGTCGCGCGTTAAAAAACCTTCCTTTTTAAGCGCGCTCTTGTACTCGATATTTGCCGAAACCAGCGCCCTGGATATGCCATGGCGGATAGCGCCCGCCTGGCCGGTAAAGCCGCCGCCGCAGACGTTGACGATAATATCGAATACCTTCAGCGAATCGGTCAGGACAAGCGGCTGGCGCACGATAAGCTTCATAGTGTCCATGCCGAAATACTCGTCGATCGTGCGGTCGTTGATAACGATATTACCGTTGCCTCCCGGCAGTATCCTGACGCGCGCAATAGCCTTTTTACGCCTTCCGGTCCCGAAATACTGAACTTTTTTTGCTGTCTTAACTTTCGTCGCCATACTTATAATATTATCTCCGTATATACTTTAAAAACTTTTTTATGTCCTCGCCTTTCGCCGCAAACGGCAAAACGCTTAGTACTTCTTAACAACCAGTTGCAGCGCCTCGGGCTTTTGAGCCTGATGGTCATGCTCGGCGCCCTTATAAACGCGCAGCTTTTTCAGCATAGTGCGCCCCAGGGAATTTTTGGGCAGCATGCCCTTTACCGCCCTGTACATAACCTCGTCGGACTTCTCCGCCATCAGCTTGGACATTTTGACTTCCTTCAGCCCGTTGGACTTCAGCGTATGGTGGCGGTAAACCTCGTTGCTTTTGTCGCCGGTGAGGATCGCGTTATCGGTGTTTATTACGATCACATAGTCGCCCGCATCGGCGTGCGGCGTGAATTGAGGCTTGTTCTTGCCCCTTAAGACCGAGGCGACCTGACTTGCCACGCGGCCTAAAGGCATACCCGCGGCGTCAACCACGTACCACTTTCTTTCGATATTTTCGGCGTTAGCCATAAATGTCTTCATTGCGTTTCTTCCTATCCTACCGTATGTAAAAATCTATACTTTACATAGGTTTCCTTTAATGTTTCATAAGTTTAATATGTATCTTTTTTCTTGTCAAGTAAAAAAACGGGGTTTTCGGCACATAAAAAAATTATTGACGGACGGTTTCGCGGCGGCGCGCCGAGGCTGGATAGAAACCCTTCAACAGGCCCGGCTGCCGCGCTTCTTTATATATAGCAGTTAAACCTGAAATCCGCTGTGTATCCGGCGAATGTTTGGGATAACGCTGTACAAACTGCCCGGCCTTAGGCCCTGCCGGGGCCTGTGCTTTTATCCCGTTTTGTCCTCATATATCCACACGCCGCTAACACCAGTTTTTATTTATTTGCTGTAGTTGATATCCAGTAAATACAACCCTTTTGCCGGCGCGATCTCGCGGACAACGCGCCTGTCCCCGGCCAGGATGATCCCCGGGATATCGGCAGGCTTTATTTTACCCTTGCCCGCCGAGATAAGCGTCCTGACGATGATCCTTACCATATTATACAGGAAGCCGCTGCCGGTAACATAAAACCACAGCTCATTAAACTCGCGCTCCTCGATCCTGAGATCGAATATCTCGCGGACGGTGGAGATCTGCGGCGAGCTGCCCGTCGACATAAACGCCTTGAAATCGTGCTTGCCGATAAAATGCGCGGCCGCGGCGCGCATATCGCCCAGATCCAGCGGCGGCACGATCTGGCAGTGCGTCTCGTCCCTGAGCGCGCTGCGGATGCTTCCGACATAGCATTTATACAAATAGGTCTTTTGGACCGCGTCAAACCGCGCGTTGAACTTTGCGTCCGCCCGCTCGCTTTTAAGTATCCTTATGTCCTGCGGCAGATGACTGTTCGCGGCAAGCGCGATTTTCGATATATCGACGTTTGTCGCGGTGTCGAAATGCGCGACCTGGCCGATAGCGTGCGCGCCCTCGTCCGTCCTGCCGCTGCCCGTGATCTTTATCTCCTCGTTGAGGACATACGACAGCGCCTCCTCGACGACCTGCTGCACGCCCACGCCGTTTAGCTGCCGCTGCCAGCCGCTGTACGCCGTACCCTTATATTCGATTGTAAGTTTTACGCGTTCCATATAAAACTAATACTTCGTGACGATCTTAATAAACTCCCAGTCAAACCAGTTATAACTCAAAAACAATATCGCCGCGCCGAACAGCAGTATAAACGCCGACGCAACCGCGTCGCGCCACGTAAGCTGCGGCACCTTCAGTTTGGTGCGCCCCTTCCCGCCCTTATAGCAGCGGCTGTCCATCGCAAGCGCCAGATCGTCGGCCCGCCTGAAAGACGACACGAACAGCGGTATCAAAATAGGGATCAGCGCCTTGGCCCGTTTAAAAATATTGCCGCTTTCAAAGTCCGCGCCCCTGGCCTTCTGCGCCTTGATAATTTTGTCGGTCTCGTCCATCAGCGTGGGCACGATCGACAGCGCGATGCTCATTATCATCGCCAGCTCGTGCACGGGAAAACGTATCAGCTTCAAGGGATACAAAAGGCTCTCTATCGCGTCGGTCATCTGCACGGGCGTGGTCGTAAGCGTTAATATAGACGGCCCCAAAACCAGCAGCATCAGCCTTAACGCCATTTTTGCGGCGTAATGCAGCCCGGACAGCCTGATGCTGAATATCCCCCACGACGCGATCGGCGCCTCGCCCGCAGTGCCGCCGTAAAAGAACACGTTGAGCACCGCCGTAAACAGTATCAGGAACAGTATCATTTTAAGGCTTCTTAATACCAGCCTTACAGGCACGCGCGAGCAGATTATTATCACTATCAGGACTGCCAGCGTCACCGCATAGCCGATATAGCTCCTTATAAAGAAAATAAAGACGATATAGGCGATCATCAAAAGGAACTTGATGCGCGCGTCCATACGGTGGACAAACGACGACGCGGGATAAAATTGTCCGAAGCTTACGTCACGCATGATATATCTCCGCCGCCGCATCGATAAGTCCACCGTCACGGCAAACGCCGCCGCCTATTTCGATACCGTTTTTCCGTAGGCTTTGCGTAAGGGTCGCCGCCATAGGCACGTCCAGACCCAATCCGCGCAATTCCTCCGCCTTCTCAAATAGCTCCTCTGTGGAAAGCTCGTACTCTTTTTTTCCTTTATTCAAGACCAGTACGCGGTTGCAGTAACGCGCGATCTCGTCCATGTCGTGGCTGATCATGATAATTGTCGGCGTCGTCTCCTGCTTGATTTTCAGGATAAGCGACATTATTTCCTTTCTGCCCTTTGGGTCAAGCCCTGCCGCGGGTTCGTCCAGTATCAGGACCTTCGGGCGCATTGCAATAACGCCCGCGATCGCCACGCGCCGTTTCTGGCCGCCGGACAGCTCGAACGGCGACACGGACTTTACGGCGTCAAAATCGAGGCCGACAGCCTCTATGGCAGCCCTTACTCTGATATCTATTTCTTCTTTCGGCAAGCCGAGGTTCCTCGGGCCGAAGCCTACGTCCTTTTCGACCGTCTCGTCAAAGAGCTGGTACTCGGGGTATTGAAAAACCATGCCGACGGACGAGCGCAGCAGCATATGGTCGTATTTTTTGCTTAAGTCAGCGCCGTTTACGACTATCGTGCCGTAATCAGGGGCCTGCCCCGCCCGCCTGGCGCGCCGAATTTCTTTTTTGGAGGGTTTCTGCACCTTTATCAGCCCGTTGATGTGCTGCACAAAGGTCGATTTCCCGCTGCCGCTGTGTCCGATAATGCCGTAAAAATCGCCCTCGCGCACGATACAAGAGAGCTTATAAAGCGCGTCCGTGCGGAAAGTAGTGTTGGGCGAATATGCGTATGAAAGCTTTTCGGCGGCGACGCAGGTAACGCCGTCACTGACCGCCCCGGCCTTTCTGCCGGCAGCCGCAGGCTTGCCTTTCAGAAGTCTTATAAGCTCCGCGCCCAAGCCCTCCGCGTCCAGCGTCCCCGTCGCGACAGGTACGCCCCTTTCACGCAGTGCCTGCGCGATGCTTCCTGCGCGCGGCAGGTCCAAACCGGCCTCTTTTAACTCTTGCGCGCGCTCTGTAAAGATCCCGCGCCCGCCGGAAAGGATCACACTGCCCTGGTTCATAATATATATCCTGTCGGCCAGCAGCGCCTCCTCCATATAGTGCGTGATCAGGATGACGGTTATCTTTTCCTCGCGGTTAAGGCGCATAACGGTTTCCAAAACCTCCTTGCGCCCCTTGGGATCAAGCATTGCCGTACTTTCGTCCAACACGATGACCTTGGGCTTCAGCGCCAAAATCCCCGCGATCGCGACCCGCTGTTTCTGCCCGCCGCTCAATCTGGACGCGGTCTTATGCGCGTATTCGGACATACCGACGGCGGACAGCGCGCGGTCTACCCGCTCCCTGATCTCCGGCTGCGGTATCCCGACATTTTCGGGGCCGAACGCCACGTCGTCCTCAATGATGGTCGCCACCATCTGGTTATCGGGGTTTTGGAATACGATACCCAGGGTCTTGCGGATGTCGTACAGCTTGCCGCTGTCAGCGGTATCCATGCCGTTGATTAAAACTGTCCCCTCTTTCGGTGTCAAAATGCCGTTCAAAAGCTTTGCAAGGGTACTCTTGCCGCTGCCGTTATGTCCCGCAAGCGCGACAAACTCGCCCTCCTCTATGGAAAGGCTGACGTTTTTTACCGCGCGGACGGGCGGCTCGCCGTTATAGTCAAAGCTGACGTTTGTAAGTTCGATAAATCCCAAAAATTCTTTCTTTTTTTATCCTTGGCCGTTACTGCGCCGCAAAAAATCATCCGGCTGAATATCCAAACAATTTGTTTTTGCCCGTGCCTTTTGGCAGTGCGGCTTCAGCTGCCTCGTAAAGTAGAAAACATTATAGCACAAAGCGGTTTGCGATGTCACTTAAGTTTGGACAACGGAAAACACGTTTCGTTTAGTCGCTTAATTACCGTCATACCCCTGCTTGTCCGCGAATAAGCATAGTATATGGTATATGCGGAGATTATAACGGGCTTTATCATAGGTTTGATCCTGATAGTGCTGTGCTGCTGGCTTTTCAAGAGCCGCGTCAAATGGTATTTGCGGCTGCTGCTCTCCTCGGTTTTAGGCGCGGCCATCATTATCGCGTTCAACCTGTTCGGGATAATTGCCCTGCCGCTCAATCCGATGAACGCGTTTATTATAGGCTTTTTAGGGGTACCGGGACTGATAATGCTGACGCTGATCGTATTGGTTTTATAACTGAAAAAACCTTATTCCGCATGCGGCCTGTCCGCCGCAAGTCATTGTTTCCTTGACATAATTTCCCCCCTGTATTATATTTAAGAGAATTAAGAAAACAATGAATAAATGAGGTTAATTTAGAGCAAGTATTTTTCAGCATGAAAACGGCTTGTTTTTGCAGTAAATAGTAGAACTATTTGCAAAAAAAGAAGACGTTTTCAGGCGAAAAAGACACCGCTGTAAATTTAACCGAATATTCAGTGTTTTCTTAAATATTTTTCAAGTGCCCTTTTCTTATGCAAAGAGTTAAGGGTTAAAAGGGAAACGGGTAACGCCCGTACAGCCCCCGCTACTGTCGGTTCGGATGTTTTTCCACTGCGCAAAAATTTTTCGCGGGAAGGGAAAACAGTTAAGGAACGATGAATAAATGAGGTTAATTTAGAGCAAGTATTTTTCAGTATGAAAACGGCTTGTTTTTGCAGCAAATAGTAGAACTATTTGTGAAGGAAAGAAGATGTTTTCAGGCGAAAAAGACGCCGCTGTAAATTATATCGAATTATTCAGCGTTTCCTTTAAGGCAAGAGACGCCGCGCCGGAAAAGTCAGGAAACCTGCTTGAAAAAGCTTTAAATAATTTTATTTTCTCGGAGGGAGAAAGGAAATGTCTGATAATCATGGCGGCGCGACCGCCAAAAATCCCGTACGGCGAAAGAAAATCATTGCCGCAGCCGCAGCATTAACGGCCGTCGTTTTAACTGCCGTAATGCTTATCCTGTGGTTTACTGTGATCAACCCCGCCTCCCCCGGCGTCAAGACGATAAAGGCGGAAATAGTTGTCCCCGGCGATAAGATCTACAGCTTTAAAAACGCTTCGTCCGATTTCGACAAAGGCAAGAAAGACGCTACCGTTTACGATTACCTGATGTATCTTAAGGCCGACGCGGGGCTTGAAGTCGGTATAGACGCTTCGGGCTTTGTAACCGGCTTTTACGGCTATTCCCCCGACAGGAGTACCGAGTATTTTAAGATATATGTCAACGGCAAGGCCGCAAATTACGGCGTTAAACAGCTGAAATTAAAGGACGGCGAAAAGTATAGTTTTATCCCCGAAAAGATAAAAACGGATGGTACATATACCGACAGCAAATATCCGGACTTCTTGGCCGACAGTGCGTACTGGCTGCCGTCTCAAGGAAAAAAAGATGTGACGGTAACAGTTTATTTTTCCGACTCCCGCTTTGTACGCACTCAATGCACTACTGCGCAAAGCACCGTGCACGGGTTGCTTGATGAGATCACTGGAAAAAATGGCGGGCTCACTTTCGAGGTCTTAACGTCTTTCGGCACATCCTTTGTGAACTCGGTCAACGGAGAAAAGGACAGCGCTAAATACTATCAGGTCTTTTGCTCTTGGCACGTGAATTGGGACGACGCGCTGTTTGAAAGCAACGAATACACCGATCTCGATACGGCCGGCTGGGATATATACCCGTCCGGCAATCCCGGAATTCCGGGCTTTGTTATATTTGACGGCTCCTTCATTATGATTAAGTGGGTAAGCTTTTAAACTATGTCCGGCGCAAAAAGCAAAAGCGGCGGTTCCCCCGCGATATTTATCGTTTTCACCGCTATCATGGCGGCGCTGCTGGTCGCAGGCAAATATTCCTTAGCGTTAATCGCCAACGTCGAAGTCGTGACGGTTTTTATAATCGTTTTTGCCTCGGCGTTCGGATATATGCCGACAATGATTGCCGTCAATGTCTTTTGCGCGCTTGACCCAATAATCTATCCAAAGACAATGTCATTTCCCAGTATTATTATTGGTTATTTTTTATACTGGAATCTCTTATGCCTGCTGTCTTATCTTATCCATAAAAGCGGCGTCCGCTCTCCCCTTGTTTACGCGCTGTTCGCTTTCTTTATGTCGTTTATTTTCGGCGCGCTTATGGCCGCGTGTCAAAGCATCGTCGCGGGCGTCGCGTTTGTTCCGCTCTACGCCGCAGGCATACTTTTCGACGTGATCCATATGGTAAGCAACTTCGCCATAGTGCTTGTGCTCTATAAGCCTCTCAGCGTCCTCCTGAAAAAAATAGCACCGCAGCGCTTATGAACGCACGCAGCCTTTCTGCCGCCGGCCCAACGCTTGTATTTTTATATAAAGAGGTATATACTATGTCTTGCAATAAACTTTTCCGATATTGTTTCGGCGTTCAAAAAGATATAAAGGAAGCGATGAATAAATGAGATCAATTTAGAGCAAGTATTTTTTAGCCTGGAAAATGACTTGTTTTTGACGCAAATAGTAGAACTATTTGCTAAGTAAAGAAGGCGTTTTCAGGCAAAAAAGACGCGGCAATAAATTATATCGAATTATTCAGCGATTCCTAAATTTTACGGAGGATATACAAAATGGCTGATAAGAAAATTACCAAGGATATGCTGATCGCAGACGTACTGAAGCTGGACGAAAATCTTGCCGAGGTCTTTTACGAGTTCGGGATGCACTGTCTGGGCTGCCCGATTTCCCACGGCGAGAACATAGAACAGGCCGCAGCCGCGCACGGCATAGACTTAAACGCAATGCTGAAGAAACTGAACGCGACCGCATAAAAGCGGCAATGTTTTTGCTCCGCTTCTCGCGGAAAACAATTTATACTAATACCATCTATAATTTACCAATATTTCGCAAGGATTTTTGGGGGGCAAAGTCGGCTAAAAGCGGAGCGCGTAGCAAAGCCTACGCGCGAGCATTTTAGGCGGCTTTGTACCGAAAAGATGGCGAAAGATTAGTAAATTATAATGAGGATTAGTATTACGTTATAAACCAAAAAAGGACGCTTTAAAACGAGCGTCCCTTTTTTTATGTATGTTGCCCGGCTCCAACGAACGGTAAAGAGCGGGGTTCAGACGGACAACAGTCGGCATTTTGACGAGGAAGTGTACTCTGACGTACACGACAAGGAAAAAATGACGAACGTAGTCCGTATCAACCCCGCTCTTTTGCCGTTCACAGTATTTCTTTTATCCGCTGATCTAAGAGAGCCTTTTCGGGGCCCTTAATCTTTTGTATATGCCCGCGCAAAAACTCGGCGTTCTTTTTCGGCATTGTGACCTTGACGCTGCCCGTCTTTTTCCTGATTTCTTCAAAAAGCTGCTCGACCAGCTCCCTCATCGCCGCGCCGTAATTCCTGCTCTTTTGGAAAGCGGAAAAAATTACGTCGGCGTCCTCGAATTTTCCGCCCATTATAAGCCGCAGCAGGATATCGCGCGCCGCGTCGCAAGGCTTTTCGGGAAAGCCGTACAGCAAAAACGCTATGGTATCCTTTTCCACAATACTGCGCAGGGTCCTGCCGGCATTTTTCTTCTGCATCTGGATAAGCACTGCCTCGCCCAATGCCGCGGCGGCCTCTTTTTGCGGCGCGCCGCAGTCGATCGCGTCGGTCGCCAGAAAGTCCCACAATTCCACAGCGATGTCGTAATCAAAGTCCAGCGAGTTACGTATAAACGCGGTTACGGCAGCGGTATCGGAATAATAATCAGTCCTGGCAAGATCAAAAATACCTTTATAGAATTTATAGGTTTTCGGGTTCATTCTTAAACTCCTTAAAGATTTTCACTATGCGGCACGTATAACAATATTATACATTTTTTGGCAGCCGCTTGTCAAAGGCAATACCCGGTTTGGCGTTTACAAGAGCCTCCTTTTACAACTTGCCTTATCTGAGCCCCTCTACCGCCGCTTTCATATCCTTCGCGGCAAAAAGGGTGTTGCCCGCGACGATCACGTTGACGCCCGCGGCCTTGACCTCGGAGGCGTTCTCTATCGTTATGCCGCCGTCGATCTCGATATCGAATGTGTAATTCTTTTCCACGGCGATTTTTTTCAGCGTCCTGACCTTATCAAGCACGTGCGGCATGAATTTCTGGCCGCCGAAGCCGGGCATAACACTCATTACCAGCACCATATCGCAATCTTTAAGGTACGGCAATATCCCGTCAACCGGCGTATGCGGGTTTATGACGAGTCCGCGCCTCGCCCCCGCTGCCTTTATCGCGGCAAGGGTTTCGGGCACGGATTTACACGCCTCGATATGAAAGGTCACGATATCGGCGCCGGCCTTTACAAACCTTTCAACGTACCTTTCGGGCTCGACTATCATCAGATGCACGTCCAGCGGCAGCCGGGTGCTCTTTTTTATATCCTCTATCATCTTGAAGCCGAACGTAAGGTTCGGCACGAACACGCCGTCCATAACGTCGCAGTGGATCATATCCGCGCCCGCGGCCTCCGCCCTCTTGACCCCGGCCGCCATGTTGGAAAAGTCCGCGCTTAAAATAGACGGAGCGATCTTAACAGATCTTTTGGTCATAGCTTTTGCACCTTTTCTCTATCTGTACTTTTTTTTCTGATAATCATTCAGCTCGGCATAGAAATCTTTATACCTTTGATATCTGCCGGAAGAAACCGACCGGCTCAATTCCGCCATGACCGCGCAATCCGGCTCTGTCAGGTGGTTGCAGCCGTAATATTTGCATTTCGATTGCAGCGGCACAAATTCGGGATAGTAATATTTAAGCTGCTCCGCCTCTATATCCTGCTCAGAAAGTAAGGAGAAGCCCGCCGTATCCGCGATATAGCCGCCGTCCGGCAAGGAAAACATTTCAGTGTGCCGCGTAGTATGCCTGCCCCGCCCCGACTTTTCGGATATTCCGCCCGTTTTAAGGCTAAGCAGCGGCAGGACAGCGTTCAGAATGCTGCTCTTGCCCATTGCCGACTGCCCGGCCACGCAGATGATCTCGTTCCTGCCGCCCAAAGCCCGGCAAAGCTCCGGGATCCCGTTCCCTGTTTTCGCCGACACCGATAAGATCTTATCACAGCATGCCGCATATTCCGTTTTTAATTTGTCAAAATATTCCGCCGCGCCCGGCAGATCGTTTTTATCCATGCAAAGCACGGGCTCTATTTTCCGCGCGTAGCATTTTACCAGCATTTTATCGATAAGCAGCATATCGGGAACCGGTGTAACGGCGGTCACGATAAGCGCGCGAGTGATATTCGACATAGGAGGCCTGGCAAATTGGTTTTTCCTCTCGGCGACCCTTTCGACCACAAGCTCCCTTTCATTGAATTCAACGTTATCGCCGCAAAAGATACCGCCGCCGCGCATTTTCCCGCGCGGCGCGCAATCGTACCTCTTCCCGTCCGCGCCGTCCACCGAAAAGCAGCCGCGCAGTGACTTAACAACAATTCCTTTCATTTATTCTTCTTGAAACTGTGAGCGCCGCTCACAAGGCTGACTGTTTTCCTTCAATAGTTTTCTTTTCTGCCGGCGACAACGCTTATTCGCCTTAGTATAATCGTCATATCCATTCCGTGCAGCGACCCGCGGGATGCGTCCGGATTCCGTCAGTTGAACTGATCCGCGTTTAAACGCTGCTTAGTTGAACGGTTTTATGTTTCTGTGCACTTTATCCAGCATCCCGCATACCGTTTTGATAAAATCCCCGGGGAAAGGCTCGTTATCGGGGAAATAAACGGTGTAGTCCGTATAATGGTATTGCGGATATTCCTGTTGCAGCAATGCGGAAAAATCGCTGCCGATGATCAGGCTGATATGCTTTTTGTAAGCCGCATATTGCAGGATGATCTTCCCCTTATGATCCACCGTCGGGATACCGAAGTATATCCTTTCCGCGGCGTCAGGGTATTTCTCGAACATAATTGCCCGTATTTGCAGCAATCTCTCCTGCTTGTCCGGGCCGTATTTCATAATATAGTATTCCACATCCGGAATATCGCCGTGAGAATCGTTAGTAAATTTTTGCATATTTACCCTTTCGCACCTCATGCCGGCGCTAAGTAAACGCTGATTAAATGAGATAAAATTTGACCGGGTATTTTTCAGACGTAAAACGGCTTGTTTTTGAAGGCAATAGCAGAGCTATTGACGAAAAAAGAAGATGTTTTAGGTCGAAAATGACGATGCGTCAAAGTTCTATCGAATTAATCAGCGTTTCATTTATTCCACTGTGGCATTATCGCTGCCGGAATGCCCTTGTGACACCTTCTAATTATAGGCTGAAATCCGGATTTAGTCAATCCAAACAAAAGGTTACGCGCTTTAAAAGCCGTCGCCGTTTTATTGACCTTGGAGACTCTTTATCACAATATAGTAATGAACCACGCATGCCTGTCTTTAAGCTCTGCCCTTTTTCTGATCGCAAAAATTCATGTCGCGGGCAATATCACGTGTTTACCGTTTTCTTTCCTAAGGGCGCAATGTTCACGATTAATGCGACAATTATTCCCGAAACCGCGCCGCCGGTATGACCTTGATTGTGCATCAGATCCCAGGGATACCACTCAAAGCCGAAGCTTGTTGTGCCGCCGTTAAAGCACATAGCAAGATAAATCAGCGCAAACATGATTATACCAAGGATCACAGCTGATTTAGTCCTTTCTTTACGCAGAAAGAGCACAAATATAAAATCGATAATGATATAGAAATAAAATGCAAAATTTACCCCGGAATAGCCGATACTCCCCACGCCCCCGGACATTGCCGCAATGATCCCGGTTGATAAAAAGGCAAAGCCGATGACTAAAAGCAGCAGCTTGATCGTCCCGGTCTTTCTTTCCAGGTACAAGCCGACAATAAGAAAGCAAAGCATATTAAGCAGCGTATGCTGTAAGTTGCTGTGGCCGAAGCTGTGGAAAAAACCGTACAACAGCGCACTGAAATTCAGTCCGTCCGACCAGCTTATGTAACTGTCTAATTTTATGGGGTTCCAATGATTGCCGCCGAACATGTACAAAAGATTGCATAACAAAACCACAAAAACCGTACCGGCCCAAAAATAGTTCCTGGAAAACCAATTCTTGTTTTCATAACCGTCGTTTAAAATATTGTTCAATTTGTCCATGATCGTCCACCCCTTTTTTAGTAATTTTCAAGTTGATTTAGCCATGATTGTCCCCTGAATAACGCTTATATGCCTCTATCCCCATTTGATACCCTTGTTCGGCGGACAACTTGAACCATCTAAGCGCTTCATTTTTGTCGGCCTTCAACCCGGATGCGCCAAATATGTATTCATTTCCCAGATACCATTGTGCGCGCGCATATCCGGCCTCGGCGGATTTTTTCAGCCACTGAAGCGCTCTCGACCTGTCTGCCTTTACTCCTCTGCCACTATTATAACGGAAAAACAAATTATATTGCGCTTCAGGATCGCCGGACTCCGCGGATTTCTTTAGATTGTCGAATTCCAAAATATCTGTGTTTTTTTTCATTTTTTCCGCCGACAGTTCTTTCCGTTTATCTAAAAACAGTTTTGCATTCTTATTCTCTTTTGCTGCTTTACCGAACCACTTAAATGCTTCTTCCGCATCCGCCGTCACACCTAATCCGTAAAAATAGCAATATCCAAGGCAATATTGGATAATCGCGCTTTCTTCTGAAGAATTATAGCTTTTAAATAAAATCTCTTCTTTGCTTTGATTGTCGTTTTTATTTGCGGCGCAAAAAATTTCGGCTTTGTTTACCGCTAAAAACACTCTCTCTGCAATTTTCCTGAATCGTCCGCAGGAAATTGTATGCTTGTTGATTCTTACTTTTAATTCGGCATTTTTGTCCACTAAATCCAAGAAATACTTTATTATATATATGTATTCCTCAAAATTATTTTCTATTTGTTTAAAAACAGGCAACTGCCACTCGCTGATTTGTTTCCCATTAAAATAATCATTTATTTCAGGGCACAAATAATTTTTGATGCCGCCTATCCCCAACCGCTCATCGGCGTTTGCTTTAGGATGCCTTGGCTCTTCAACAATCTTTATATGCAAGATAAGATGTTCTAAAATGTTGCAATATACTAATCTGTCTGAATGTTGATAAGACAAAGGATTTTTGGCTGCGTGTTCCGGATCGCTCAACATAATCGCCTTATCCTCGTCTATGTGGTGGATTACCAACCCTTCATCAGTCCTTTTTGCTCTCTGATTTTGCGACTTACACAAGGGCGAACTAAAATAATTATACAAACAACGTCCGTATTTTAATAAAAGGTACTCAACTAAATCGGCATATGATAATGAGAGTTGTTTTTCTATTTCATTACTTTCCATTTGAAAGTTCTTCCCCAAAAATAGTAGAGTTTTAAGATAAACCGCGGGCTATTTCTTGCATTTTCGGACATAGTTTAGATCAGCGTCTGTCTTTCAATTTTTTGTGGTCTCCTAACTTCTTGTCCCAACGATCTTCCCAAAGCTGTGCTCCAATGGCAACGCGCAGTTGATCACATACATTCCTTGCCTTTATAACCCTTTTTTGCAGATAAGCTGCTTGTCCTTTTAAAAAAACGTCATTGTTCCAATGCGTATAAAAATCAGTTTCCTTAAAATAGCAATGAATTATTTGATTACGTTCTTTTATTATTTTCATAATCGCATTAACAAGATTTGGTGGAAATTCAAGCATCGAGAAAGCGTTGCTGGTGGCGTTCCCCAAACACGTTTCATACGCTTTCTTGCAATCATTCACTATCTCGCCTTGATGCTCCAGAACATATGCTTGCAAAGGTATGCCGTTTATAGTTTCTTTTTCATCATCATAATCACTTTCCAATAATTTCTGAAAAGCAATTATTTGCTGAAATATTCCCTCTATGTATTGACACGCTTCTACCATTTGGCCTACGAGTCTATATATTTCATCCAAAATGAAAAACCTCCCGAAAACCTTATTCCGGTATCCCGCAACAATTCTTTATAATTTTCTGTTTGTATCTATTTTTTATCAAACGGTTTTCCGCACTCGGCGCAGAATTTCCCGGCCGTACTAACCGCAACTGTGCCGCATGACACGCAAACAGGGAGCTCCTGCAATATTTTCCCGCATTTACACTTAAGCGAACCGGCCTTGTTCCTTTTGCCGCAGTCAGGGCATGTTAAAACTGTTTCCCTCATATCCCTGCCGCAATGCGAACAAAAATCCGCCTTTTCTTGCAGGTACTTGCATCTGGGACATCTCATAAATTCTCCCTCCATTTGATTGTGAAATCCATTTTTTTGATATCGCGCTTTCAGCATGGAAAACAAACTTACTCAGCAATTCCTTCCCAGCCTTTGTTTTATTTTCCGGGGTAACGGCTTTTTGCCGCTTTGCTTATTCGTCATATGCGCACAGCTATTGCTGTAAAGCGTCCAGCCCGTTCATGTACTGCCGGAAAATGTCGCACGTTTCCTCGACGGTGTGCGTTTTCATGAGTTCCTGCACATACATCGGCTTGCCGATGATGATGCGCTTCGGTTTCCTTTGATAAAGTATGGTGTATACCGGAATGTCCACGCCGCGCATTTTGTGGTACAGCCGGGAAAGCTGTACGAATCCCGAATGCAGCCGCGCCGGCTTCTCCAGGTACCCGTCCCCGGAATCCTCCGGGAAAATAAACACTGCCACATCCTTTTTAAGGCATTCCATGGAATATTTCATGGTGGAGTATACGCGCATATCGTAATACACGGGGATCATGCCCGCGCTGGCGTATATGATCCGCGACACCAGCGCGAACAATAACGCGCAGAAAAAAGACCGCACCTTGCCGTATTTAAGTTTGCGCCCGTAAAACACGTTCTTCAGGTAGCGGAAACGGCTGATATACCCTTCGCACATTTGATGCGCGCCCCATGTCATGAACCGGTTTTTCAGGTATGTACGGTAATTGAACGCGCCGCCCGCCCCGTTGTGGTTGCCGATCATGATGCAGACTTCAGGGAGCTCGCCCCCGCTCAGGTTGACGATCTCCGGACGCTTTTTGAAAAAGCGCGCGATGGGGCCGATGATCCGGCTGCCGATATTTTCTTTCGTATGTACTTTAAATTTTTTAGCCATTTTTTACTGTAAAAAACTCTTTTGCTTGTGGTAAACCATTTCTCCGCAATTCAAGCCTGCCGCTATTATCGGGCTCTTGCCCGCTTCATGCCGCTTTCGCTTTTCGCAAACATAGCCTTACTTTTCTGTGATAACGTCTGTTTCCGGATTGCTTCATTGCTTTTGCTTCTCGTAATGGCGCGTTTTCCACCGGAAAACTTCCGGTATAATTGCTTGCTGTAGACTATAAGTCGGGCATTTGCCCTGTTGGTCAATTTGCCTGGGATTTTTCTGCTCGTAATTGCGAGGAGCCTTGCGACAAAGCAACCAGACTGCAAAACGGATTGCTTATCTTTTCGCGGCAAACCTTTTACGCGATTGTTTCCGACTATTACGATATAACGCTAGGTGTGCATACAATCAAAGTCAACACGGAGTGAGCGCTTTAATCTACGGACATTTTTCTTTGAGCGAGAATGCACAAGACCCGTCAAAAGAAAATAGTCCGGCCAAAAAAGAAAGTAAGGATGACGAGAAAAGAAAAATGGGAGTACAGGGTTTAATTCCCCGCAGCTTGCTGCGACCC
>JAVBLK010000003.1:0-26789 GCA_031553565.1 Eubacteriales bacterium | reverse complement strand
AAAAAAGGTCAAAAAAACGAAATAAACCGGAAAAAATAAGAAAAGCAAAAAAGTATGTTCGATTAAAAAGGTTTTGAAGCGCCCTAATTGTCCACAAAAAACTTAGGACGCTTCCAAAACCTTACTTAATCGCATATTCGTTAATTGTCATATTTTTGTTTACCGAAAGCTATTCTTTTTATTTTCCCTGATAACATCCAATAGCGGCGGGAGAGTCACGGCTGACGGCCTTGCCGGTTTTGCATAAATCTGTTGCTGTTTCCGCACATTATGTTATATGGAAACGCAGAAACTTTCCGGGTCGCTTGAAGAAAATAAGGCGGCGGTCAAAGAGCTGTTTAACGACAGCATCGACCTTATAGAGAGGTCCTTCAGACTGGGCGGCAAACGCGCCGCCGCCATTTTCTATATGAGCGGCGTCACTGACGTAGACATGGTGCAGGAATACGTTATCAAGCCGCTGATCAATATGCGCGCAGACGACAGCATCATGCTGCCCGAAAAAAAGCCGCGGCAGGAGTCCGCAGGCGCCGCGCGCGAAAACGCCAAGCTTTTGCAAAGGGGGCTGTTTTTTTTATCGAAAGAAAAGGGGAAGGCCGAAAACAAGCCGCAGGGTGAGGATAGCGCGGAAAATCCGCAGAGCGCCAGGAAAACAAAGAAGAATGCGGAGGTACACGCCGGGATCACAGACTTTATCCTGGAAAACGTACTGGAGGCGGCCGAGATAAAGCAGGCCGCAGAATTCGGCGAGATATCGACGGCGTTGCTGTACGGTGATTGTGTCATACTTATCGACGGCGAGGAAACGGCGATCGTTGCGGCGGCCAAGAAATGGGAAAAGCGCGGCATCTCCGAGCCGCCGACCTCGGCGGTTATCCGGGGGCCGAGGGAAGGCTTTACCGAAGATATGAAGGGGAATACGGTACAGATAAGGCGCCGGCTGCGTACGCCCGACCTTATTTTTGAGATCATACCTATCGGGCGCTACAGCCATACCAACGTTGCGGTTTCCTATATTAAAGGCGTGGCGGACGAGAATATCATAAAAAAAGTCAAAGAACGCCTGAAAAAAATCAGTATTGACGGAATAATCGACAGCTTTTATATTCAGCAGTTTTTGGAAGAACGCAAGAACAGCATCTTTAAAATGATCAACTATTGCGAAAAGCCCGATATCGCAGCCGCAAGGATGCTGGAGGGCAGGGTCGCGCTGATCGTGGACGGCAGCCCCATCGTACTGACGCTGCCGTATATGTTTTTGGAAGACCTTCAAAGCAGCCAGGACTATTATAATATGAGCCCGCTTGCAAGCATCGGCATGGTCGTAAGGTTCCTTGCCCTCTTTATTTCCATTCTTTTGCCGGGCTTTTATGTGGCGATGCAGATATATCATTATAACGTGCTGCCGATAAAAATGATCATTACCCTTACGAACGCGATACAGGGCACGCCATTTGCGCCGCTGACCGAAATGCTGATAGTTACGTTCCTGTTCGTCATTATTCACGAGGCGTCCTTACGCATGCCGAAGTACGTCGGCATGGCGATGAGCATTGTCGGCGCGCTGGTACTGGGGGACACGGCGGTAAAGGCAGGCATAATCAGCAGCCCATCAGTTCTGATCGCCGCCATAAGCACGCTTGCCGCGCATCTTGTCCCCGACCAGGTTTCGGCGACTGGGTTCATAAAAATACTGCTTATCGTTGCGGCGGGCCTTATGGGCGTACTCGGGCTGATCGCGGGGACGATAACCTTATTGACATATATGTCCTCACTGGACAGCTACGGCACGCCTTTTATGGCGCCCTTTTCGCCGCTAATTGTCAGCGACCTCAAGGACGGGATCACCAAGCTGAACGTTGCTGAAAGGAAAACGCGGCCTTTTTCGATCCCGGGGCCCAACAAGACCCGCGTTGGGGAAATGGAGGATACCGGAGATGATGCCTAAGTCCAAGGAGGTTACAAAGACCCAGCTTGCCAGCCTGGTGTTTATCATGGGCGTGACGTCGCAGTCGCTGGTGCTGCCCTCGGTCATGGCCGAGGACGCGGGCAGGGACGCGTGGATAGCAATGGCGGTTTCACTGGCAATCTATTTTCTGCTCTTTATGCTGGTGCTGTGGATATACAGGCTCAATCCCGGCAAGCAGTTGTATGATATTTTGAAGGGCACGATAGGGGTTGCAGGCGCAAAAATAGTCTATGGGCTTTACGCAATACTTTTCTTTTATAAGATCCTGATGCTTTCAAATGAAACGTCGGGCTTTTGTATAACCCGGCTCTACATGAACTTGCCGTGGAATCTGTATCTGGTCCCGCTCTATCTGATGATGGCGTACGTGGCCGTCAAAGGGCTAAACGCTATCGCCAGGAATTGCGAGCTGACCGTTCTTTTTGTGCTTGCGGCAATAATATTCGTGGTGGCGTACTCGCTGCTGCAATCTCACCCGCAGCGGCTTCTGCCGGTTTTAGAGCACGGCGTGTACCCCGTCGCAAAGACCGTAGGCAAAACGACGATCTGGTTCGGCGACTTTTTCGTGGTACTGATGATGTTCGGCAAGATCAAGCACGGAAAAAACCTGTCGCTGCTGGCGGCGGGCGGGAACGCGCTGGCGGCGGTGGCGATACTATTTCTGACCATAAGCTATTACGGCAATTACGGCTCTATCGCGGGGCTTTCCGCGCATGGGCAGGTGCTTACTAACATGAGCATCACGGGCGACGCAAGCAGCGCGGGGATCCTGGACAGTTTCATGACGATATTCTGGCTGTTGGCCGTCCTGGTTAAGTTTACGGCTTTTTTTTGGGCGGTCAACGAAAGCCTGATAAAGATCACCGGCGCAAAAAGGCCGATCTACACGGCCGTTCCGCTGGCAATCGCGCTGTACATCCTGGATACGAGGGTTTTGGTCAATGACATACTGACAAAGTACGTCGCGCTGGCGTATATAAACTATCTGGCGGCGGCGGCACACTACGTTTTGCCTGCGGTCATATTGGTATGCGCGCTTGTCTACGCGCGGAAGGAGAAAGGGAAGGATGGAGACAAAGCAAAAAAACGGCGGGGCAAAAAAAACGCGGGAAGAAGTGCCTCAAAGAGAAACTCAGCCGCGCAAGAAAAAGCCTGAGGCCAAAAGACTGCGCTATATCGTATATGTAGCCGTTTTTGCCGCGGTGGTCCTTATCATGCTGCCCAACCTTAAAATGCACTCGATGCAGATAAACGTAAGGACAATAATCACGACCCTTGGCGTGGATAAGGCGGGCGAGGAGTTCGAGGTGACCGCGCAGCTGATAATACCGCAATCCTCGCAGGAGGAGCCTGAAATACAGGCCATTGTTTCCAGCAAGGGCAAAACCGTGCGCGAGGCTATTGACGGCATAGCGATCAAGACAGGGCGGATAACAAATCTTTCGCATTGCAGGCTCGTACTCTTGGGCAAAGAGCTGTCAGAGGATAACGTCGCCCCCGCGCTGGACTATTTCATGCGCTCGGTCGAGATCGATACGGGCATAACGCTGGTGGCGGCAAAGGGCACGGCCAAGGAAGCGCTGAACGAGCTGAAGAACTTTGACCATACATCCGCCTTCGCGCTCTCTGAATTTTTGACGCAGAACCACATGAACAATATGGGGACGGCGATCATGCTTATCGATTTCTTGGAGAATTTTTACAGCCGGCGCGGCGACACATATCTGCCGGTTATAGAAATAAAGAAGAAAGAGGGCGCAGGCGGGCAGGAATCCGGCGGCGCAAAGGATACGGAGCCGAAGTCGGAGATCGCGGACAAGTTTGAGACGGCGGTATTTAAGGACGGCAAACAGGTTAAGATCCTGGAGGAAAGGGACACGCGCGCGATGCTTTGGCTGGATAAAACCGTTCAGAGAGGGCGGCTCATACTTGAGGACGTAGAATGCCCGAAAGGCGAAAAAACTAAGGTGTCTCTGACGATCTACCAAAAGTCGCTCAAAATCAAAACGACGCTGAAAGACGGAAAGCCCGCGGCGGATATAAAAATAGAGCTGAAGCTGAACCTGGAAGAGATCGAGGGCGAGCATCTGCCGGCGCTCATTACGTACGAGGAAAGCCTGGCGTTCAGCAACGAGATCAACCGCAAGGCGGAGGAAGTTATAAGGAGCGAGATCATGGGGCTGAAGGCTGTGTGTGTGGAAAACGGACTGGACGTGCTGCAGTTGGAAAGAGCCTTTTTCCGCAGGAATCATAAAGACTATAAAAAATATCTGGAAACGCATACCGTGGAGCAGCTTATTGAAGAATGCAGCATGGATATTGCGGTCAAGACCCGGGTGAACTTCTGACCGGTCAGTTAAAAGGAACGCCACAAAAAAACGAACCCCCGGAAAGCCTCGCTTTTCCGGGGGTTCGGGGGGTCATAGGGTTAAAAGGCTTAAATCAGGCTTCCGGCGCGCTTTAAAAGCCATTCCCTGTTATTCAAAGGAGGATTCATTACTACCTCTTCCAGCAGGGCGTGCAGGGTCTTGCCGGTTTTGTCCTTGGCGGCATCGGGATAGGCCGCCAGAATATCCGCACCGTTTATGGCCAGTTCGGACAGTTTCATCGGGCAATTTTCGGCCTTCATCTGATCATAGACCGCTTCCATCCTTACCGTCACCGGTTCGGCCGCCATTCCTGTTGCCAGCGCGTCGGCCTTTTTCAGGGCGATCAGATCGTCCATGATGCTGTGATTTTTGGCGATAAAGACGCGCAGCTTGTTTAAAGAAGTGCTGCCGTCAAGATCGTAATTGTGGTGACGGATAAGCTTGCAGATATGGTTTACGGTATTGTTGGGATACTTTAAGCCCGCCTGTGACAGCCGTTCCTTTGCAAGCGCGGCGCCGATCTCCGGGTGCTTGTACATATTGCCGTGCTGGCGCAGGGCGTCGGGTTTGGCTATATCGTGCATAAGCGCGGCAAGGCGCAGGTTTACCGGCGCGTATTTTACCGTAAGCAGCGTATGCTCGTACACGTCGTGCTTATGGAACTTCGGGTTTTGGGCGACGCCGATGCCGTCGGCTATTTCGGGGATGATATACTGCCATGCGTTCAGCTCGCCGATCATTTTAAGGCCGCGGTATGGCCCGTCAACAGCGCCGTACTTTTGGTCGGCGGCCAGGATCTTATCCAGCTCCTGCGCCTTTCTTTCCGGACTGATGTCCCTCAATTGAGCCACCAGCTCCCTGGCGCAGTCGAACGTAGCCGGGTCGACGGTAAAGCCCATCTCGGCCGCCTGCCGCACCATTCGCAGGATACGCAGCCCGTCGCGCTTGAAGACATGCGCGGGGGAAACTATCGCGCGCAATACCTTCCTGGTGATATCGGCGACGCCGCCGTAAGGGTCGAGGATCTTATTATCCAAAATATCGTAATACAGCGTATTGCAGGTAAAGTCGCGGCGGCGGCTGTCCTCGGCCATACTATTGGTAAAAAACACCGAAATAGGCCTGTGCGAGCCGCCCTCGGCATAAGTCTCGCTGCGGTAAGGGGTATAATCGAATTTCATGTTGCCCGTACCCAGGATGCAAGTGCCCAGCGACTTATTGACCGGGATGATTTTCACGCCGCGCAGGATGCCGTGCAGCCGTTCGGGCGCCACGTTGGCGGTAATATCGATGTCGGTAGGGAAATCGCCCATCACCGCATTCCGTACATAGCCGCCGACGATGTACAGCTTGCTGCCGGCAGCCAAAAACTGCTGTGCAAGATTTTTCAAACTTACAGGGATAACAATATTCATATACTAATTATAAACGAAAAACTGAAAATTAGTCAAGAAAGCATGCCGCGCGGGGTGTGTTTTTTTACTGGGAAATATAGGCAGGCAGCGCAAAAACTGGCTCTGTTTATGCTGCCTCTGCCCCGGGGAAGAAGACCGATTTATTTTATCATTCCGGCGCCCATATATGTCCTTAAGGCATCGGGCACGGTTACGGTGCCGTCCGCGTTCTGAAAATTCTCGATTATCGCGGCGGTCGTGCGCCCAACGGCAAGGCCGCTGCCGTTCAAGGTATGCACAAGCCTGGTTTTACCGTCCTCGTCACGGAACTTGATGTTCATGCGGCGCGCCTGGAAGTCCTCGAAATTGGAGCAGCTGCTGATCTCTACATAGCGGTTGTAACTTGGCATCCACACCTCGATATCGTACGTTTTCGCGCTGGAAAAGCCCATATCGCCGGTACACAGCGCAACGGTGCGGAAGGGAAGGCCCAGCGCCTTCAGAATACTCTCCGCGTCCGCAGTCAGGCTTTCCAGCTCGTCATACGAGTTTTCGGGCCTTGCAAACTTGACCAGCTCGACCTTATTGAACTGGTGCTGGCGGATAAGCCCGCGCGTGTCGCGCCCCGCGCTGCCCGCCTCGGCACGGAAACACGCGGTGTACGCGCAGTACTTTACCGGCAGGTCGGACAAGGCCAAAACCTCGTCGCGGTGCAGGTTGGTGACCGGGACCTCGGCGGTCGGCACCAAAAAAAAGCCGTTGTTCTTTACGGCGAACGCGTCCTCTTCAAATTTGGGCAGCTGACCCGTGCCGGTCATACTGTCGCGGTTGACCATAAAGGGCGGGAATATCTCGGTGTATCCGTTTTTAAATATATGCGTGTCCAGCATGAAGTTCATTATCGCGCGCTCTAACCTTGCCCCGAAACCCTTGTATACCGTAAATCTTGCGCCGCTGATCTTGGCGGCGCGCGGCCAGTCGAAAATATTCAATGATTCGCCCAGATCCCAGTGCGCTTTCGGGGCAAACTTAAACTCGGCCGGCTTGCCGACGCGCCTTACCTCGACGTTGCCCGTTTCGTCCCTGCCCACGGGAACGCCGGAGGAGGGTATGTTGGGTACGGATAATATCTTCAGCTTCAAATCTGCCTCGACGGCGTTAAGCTCCTCGTCCAAGACCTTTATCTTGTCGCCCAAAGCCTTCATTTCGGCGATAAGCGCGGACGCATCCTTTTTTTCAGCCTTCAGTTTCGCAATATCGCCGGTCGCGGAATTCCGCGCGGCCTTGTCTTTCTCGACCTCTTTCAATATATCCCTGCGTTTTTGCGCTAAGACGGCGATCTCGTCAAGGTCGGTTTTGCCGCTGCGGTTCGACAACGCTTTCTTTACAGCGTCCAGGTTTTCACATACATATTTTAAATCTAACATAAAATTTCCTTCCGATAGGCAGTCTTACTTTTTTTTCCGGCCGTTCCTTTGGCGGGGGGATCTTTGCAAACGATCCGCCGCCTTAAGTAAAAGGCGGTTACATTATACAATAATATTGACCAGCCGGCCGGGGACGATTATCATTTTTTTGACCGGCCTGCCCTCGGTGACGCCCGCCGTTTTCGGATCGGACATAAGCAGCTTTTCCAGCTCCTTATCGCCGATCCCGGCGGGGATATCGATACGCGCCTTTATCTTGCCGTTCAACTGTACCGCGATCTCCACCGACTGCTTAATAAGGGCGCTTTCATCGCATACAGGATAGCTTTCGTCCATCAGCTTTGTTTTATGCCCCAAGGCTTTCCACAGGCCCTGCGACGCTTTCGGCGCCAGCGGCCCCAGCAGCTTAACGGCTTTTTCCACCGCCTCACATATCAGCGCGTAATTCTTTTTTTCCAGGGCGTCGTATTTATACATCGCGTTAAAAAGCTCCATCAGACGCGCCACCGAGGTGTTGAACCCGAAGACCTCCATATCGGCGGTCATAGCCTTTATGGTGTAATTGAGTACATATTTAAGCTCCGCATCCTCTTTTTGCGGCGCGGAAACGGCCTTATCCGCAGCTATATAGTTTTTGACAAAGCGCGTGACCCTGTCCAAGAATTTCGCCGCGCTCTTTATCCCGTCGTCGTTCCATGGGCCGCCCTCGAAATACGAAAAGCCGAACAGCAGATACAGCCTCAATACGTCCGCGCCGTATTCATCCACATAAATATCGGGATTGACGACGTTGCCGCGGTTCTTGCTCATCTTAAAGCCGTCCGTCCCAAGGATCATGCCCTGATGCACCAGTGATTTGAACGGCTCGCCGAACTTGACATATCCCATATCGCGCAGCGCCTTTGTGATAAACCGCGCGTACAAAAGGTGCATACATGCGTGCTCGGCGCCGCCGACGTATTTATCGACCGGCATTATATCGTTTATCTTCTTAAAATCGAAAGGCTTGCTCTTAAGCTTAGAGAACGGGTACCTGAGAAAATACCAGCTGCTGCAAACAAAGGTGTCAAGGGTATCGGGGTCTCTTGTCGCGGGCTTGCCGCAAACGGGGCAGACAGTATTCATAAAGCCCTTGTGATCGAGCAGCGGCGATTTGCCGCTGGGCTTAAAGTCTACGTCATACGGCAGCTCGACCGGCAGGTCCTTTTCGGGGACTGGCACCGCGCCGTGCTGAGGGCAGTATATGATGGGGATGGGCGCGCCCCAGAATCTTTGGCGGCTGACCGACCAGTCGCGCAAGCGGTAGTTCACCTTCCCGCTGCCTAAGCCCTTTTTATTAAGCTCCGCCAAAACCGCTATGCGCCCTTCCCCGGAAGAAAGTCCGGAGAAAGAGCCGCTGTTTATCATAACGCCGTCGTCCGTAAAGCAGCCGTCTGTTTTTTCGCCGCCTGCAGGCCCGATAACATATTTTACCGGAAGGCGGTACTTTTGTGCAAAAGCATAGTCGCGCTCGTCGTGCGCGGGAACGGCCATGACCGCGCCCGTGCCGTAGGTGTATAAAACATAGTCCGCAACGTATACCGGCACCTTTTCGCCGTTGACGGGATTTATCGCATAGGAGCCGGTGAATACGCCCGTCTTTTCGCGCGCCGAGGACAGCCTTTCGGTATCCTCCTGTTTTGCGGCGGCGTCACGGTATTCGCTTATTGACTTTAGATTTTCTTTTTCAGTCAGCTTATCTACCAGGGGATGCTCGGGCGCGAGGACAACATAGGTCACGCCGAACAATGTGTCGGCGCGGGTGGTGAACACCTTGAACGTGACGCCCTTATCCGGAACGGCAAAATCTATCTCGCCGCCCGTCGATTTGCCTATCCAGTTCTTTTGCATAGCCTTGGTCTTTTCAGGCCAGTCCAGCCCGGGCAGATCGGAAAGCAGCTCCTCGGCGTAATCCGTTATCTTAAAAAACCATTGCTTTAAGAAACGCTTTTTGACCACGCTTCCGCACCGCTCGCAGCCGCCGTCTATAACCTGCTCGTTTGCGATAACGGTTTGGCAGCCGCCGCACCAGTTGACGGGGGATTCCTTTTGGTAGGCCAGCCCTTTTTTATACAGCTGGATAAACAGCCATTGTGTCCACTTATAATACGAGGGGTCGCAAGTCTTGATCTCGGCGCTCCAGTCGAACATCCCGTTCATTTTTTTCAGCTGGACTTCCATCGCCGCGATATTCTTTTCGGTGCTGTCCTTGGGGTGGATATTTGTCTTTATCGCATAGTTTTCCGCCGGCAGCCCGAACGCGTCAAAGCCCATCGGCTGGAACACGTCATAGCCCTGCATTCTTTTAAAGCGGGCAAAGCTGTCCGACAGGCCGAAATTGTACCAGTGGCCCATGTGCAGCTTGGCCGCAGACGGGTACGAAAACATCTCCAAAGCGTAATATTTAGGCTTTTTGACCTTTTGAACGGCGCCTGCCGCTTTATTCTTTGCGGCATTCCTATCACTTGTAATAGCGTTTTCCATACGGCATATTTTAAACCATAACAGCTGAAAAGGCAAGTATAGCAAAGTTGATTTGCCGCAAAACAAGTCATTTCCCGGGCTAAAAAATACTTGCCTTAAATTGATCCCATTTATTCGCCGCTGCCTTAAAACAGTTTTTTATCCGGTATCTGTGGTATAATAACATATATGATAAAGCAAAAGATGAACGCTGCAGACGAGGAAAAACCCTGCGCAGCGCAAGGCGGTGATGCGGCCGCGGCAGACGGAGGGGCCGTTAAGCCGCATACAGACCGGCGCGGTTTTATACAATTCCTGAAGTTTTTGTGCGTTTCCCTGGGCGCGGGCGTTGTCGAGTTCGGCTCGTTTACGCTGCTCGACCTGATATTCAGAAGCGTATGGCATACGGATATATTGCCGAAAGGCACCATCATATGGATAGAAATAGTCTCTGTCGCGCTGTCGTGCCTGTTCAATTTTACTGTAAACCGCAAGTTTACGTTCAAGGCCGCAACGAATATCGCCCTGGGGATGGTGATGTACGGCGCGTATTACGCCCTGGCAACGCCGCTGGGCGCGCTGTTCATAACCTTTTTACAGACGCACGGCTTAAGCGAATTTTTGGCGAAAGCGATCAAGATGGTGCTGAATTTCGCGCTGGACTTCCTGTATTGCAAGTTCGTTATTTTCAACAAGAAAATTTCGGACAAAATTTTATCGCGCGGCAAGCGGGAAAAGAGCTGACCCGGACGGACAGGCAGGCCGGTTTCGCCGCTGAAGCCCGCCGGTTACGCCGGGCTGTATGCAACTTATGCGTTTTTTTATACAGTTCGTGCCGAATGCCTTGACAATAATGTGTATAGCGTGTATCTTTATTAAGGTTAGGACGAAAAAAAGACAGTTTAGGAAACGGGCAAAAAAAAAGACCGGTTTTGACGCGTTGCGGCAGGGCTTGGCGGAATACAGTAAAATGTGAATTTTTTTAAGCTTGCAAGCCGCAATATAGGGCTAAGACGGGCGGAAAAGATATTTGAGGCTGGCATGTTAATGCGGAAACAACTTTGTAAAAATAAAATCCGGGAGGGCGGAGAATGAAAAATAAAGAGCTTATCGCTAAGATGACGCTTGAGGAAAAGGCGTCGCTTATGAGCGGCAAAAACTTTTGGATGACGCAGGATCTTCCAAAATACGGGATACCTTCGGCGTTCCTTGCCGACGGTCCGCACGGCATCAGGAAGCAGGCTTCCGCGGCCGATCACCTTGGTCTCAATCCCAGTCTTAAGGCAACATGCTTTCCTACCGGCGCGACGATGGCGAACAGCTTCAACGACGTGTTGGGCGAGGAAATGGGCACGGCTCTCGGCATCGAGGCCGTTGCGCAGCGTGTAAACGTTCTCTTAGGGCCCGGAATGAATATCAAGAGGAATCCGCGCTGCGGCAGGAACTTCGAATACTTTTCGGAGGATCCGTACCTGGCCGGCAAGATGGCGGCGTCATACATACGCGGCATACAAAAGAGCGGTGTCGCGGCGTGCGGAAAGCACTTTGCGGCAAATAACCAGGAAGAGCGCCGTATGGTCATCGACTCGGTCATCGACGAGCGTACATACCGCGAGATATATTTGACAAACTTTGAAATAGCTGTCAAGGAGGGCGGATTAAAGACTGTTATGTCCGCCTACAACAAGGTCAACGGCGAGTTTGCCAACGAAAACAACCATCTTTTAAAGGAAATACTGCGCGACGACTGGGGCTTTAAAGGCGTCGTCGTTACCGATTGGGGCGGCGACAACGACCGCGTCGAGGGCTTGAAGTGCGGCAACGAGCTGGAGATGCCCACGACCTGCGGCGACACCAACCGCGACATTATCGAGGCGGTAAAGAGCGGGCGCATACAGGAGTCCGTATTAGACGAATGCGTCGACAGGCTGCTGACGCTGGTTTTTGAAACAAGCAAGGCGTTAAAGGAAGGCGCCGATATTTTTGACGATAAGGTCCACCATAAATTGGCGCAAAAGTGCGCGGAGGAATGTATCGTCCTTTTAAAGAACGAGGGGAACGTGCTGCCGCTGGATAAATCCGTCAAAGCGGCGGTCATCGGGGATTTTGCCCAAAACCCCCGCTATCAGGGAGCGGGCTCGTCCGTGGTCAACCCGTCGCGTTTAGACAGCGCGCTGTCCTGCATGGAGAACAGCGGGCTCAATTACATAGGATATGAGCAGGGCTTCAACCGCTACGGCAAAAAGAAAGGCGGGCTGATAAAGAAAGCTGTCAAGCTTGCAAAGAGAGCCGACGTAGTCATCCTTTATCTTGGGCTTGACGAGGTCACCGAGGCCGAGGGGCTGGACAGGGAAGACATCAACCTGCCCGAGAACCAGAAAGCCCTGCTTGCCGAACTCAAGAAAACCGGCAAGAAGATCGTTGTCGTGCTTTCGTGCGGCTCTGCGATCGAAACCGGCTGGACAGATATGGCCGACGCTGTCGTGCACGCATACCTTGCGGGGCAGGCGGGCGCAAACGCCGTGTTCAACGTCCTTACAGGCAAGGTCAACCCGTCGGGCAAATTGTCCGAAAGCTATCCCTATAAATATGAGGATACCCCGTCGGCCAGCAATTTCCCCGGCCACGAGGAGACTATCGAATATCGCGAGGGGCCGTTCATCGGCTACCGCTATTACGACACGGCGGGGGTACCCGTGCGCTTCCCGTTCGGATTCGGTTTAAGCTACACTACCTTTGAATATTCCAATATTTCCGCCAATGAGAAAGGCGTCTCCTTTACGCTTAAGAATACCGGAAAGGCCTCCGGCGCGGAGGCGGCGCAGCTGTATGTCGGGATGAAGGACGGTCAGGTTTTCCGTCCGTCGAAGGAACTTAAGGGCTTTAAAAAGATATTCCTTAATCCCGGCGAAAGCAAGCAGGTCACAATTCTTTTCGACGAATATACTTTCCGTTATTTCA
Organism: Eubacteriales bacterium; assembly: GCA_031553565.1. Lineage (GTDB taxonomy): Bacteria > Bacillota > Clostridia > Christensenellales > DUVY01 > JAVBLK01. The sequence continues at coordinate 14,167 of JAVBLK010000003.1, read as the reverse complement.
ATGTCAAGACCAACAAGTGGGAGGTCGAGGGCGGAACCTACAATATCATGATCGGCGCGTCCAGCGCGGATATAAAGCTGTCGGCCGAGGTCGGGATCAAGGGCACCGGCGCGGAATGCCCCTACGTTGCTTCGGAATTGCAGTCGTACTACAGCGGCAAGGCGGCAAACGTTTCGCTGGAGGAGTTTGAAAGGCTGCTTGGGCATAAGGCCCCCGACCCGCACTTTAAGTTCTACAAGAAAAAGAGGATGGTCATCGGCTACAACTCGACGGTGGCTCAGCTGCGGTACTCAAAACGCTGGGTCGGCAGGCTGTTCGCGGGCGGCATCAGGTTCGGCATCAAGTTCCTGCGCGGTATCGGCAGGCGTACGCTGTCAAACGTGCTGATCATGGGCGTATACCATCAGCCGATGCGCGGGCTCTCGCGTATGACGGGCGGCGCGATCAGCTGGGGACAGCTTAACGGCATGATAATGATGTTCAACGGCAAGTTCTTTAAGGGCCTGGGCGTCTTTATGAAGCAGGGCAAGATCAAGAAGAAGTTGCATAAGGCTGAAAAGGCTGCGGCGGCTGCCGAGGCGGCGGCAAAGAAGTAAAGCTTTCTCCGCCGGGGAGTCCGGCGGTGAAAATAAAAAAATAAGTTCCAGGGAGGGAACGATCAAAATGGCTAAGAAAGAAAACACTGCCGAGGCCGTAAGAGCCCCGGCGCCGTTGCAGTCGGCGGAGGCGATTCAAAAACAGATCAAGCCTCTTTCCGACAACTCGTTTGTCGCCTTTTTCCAGAAAATAGGGCGCGGCTGGCTGACGATATGGTACGGCTTTGCCGACAGGCATCCGAAGCTTGCAAAAATCATCTACATGCTGTTCTTCTTTGTTCTGTTCAGTCAGGCGGTAACCGTATTTCAATTCCTGGTATTCCTTTTCCTGCCGCATCTGTTCGGCACGGATTTGGCTGCGAACCCATGGATGTTTCCGAAAGACATAAAATTAGGAGAAATTACACACGCTGCCGGTGTTTTAAACGGTGTGCCCTATGACGAGTGGAAAGAACAATTTTTTTTCTTTATCCTGGGCAAACCGCTGGCACATAATGAGGCGGGCCGTGTAGTCATCGGCGGCGGCTTGGGTTACTTCTTTGCGTTCTTGATTGCTACGTTCCTTGCGCAGTGCATCAATTTCCCGCTGCAAAGGAACATCACATTCAAGTCTCACGGTAACCCCGTTTGGCAGGCGACATGGTATTTTATCGGCTGGTTACTTATTCAACCGTTCTGCGATATGATCGGAAGCTTATGGAAGTATCTTGTTTGGGGCGTAATAGGCGCGTCTTTGCCTGTCGGCGTAGTTGTACTGCTTGACACTGTGGTCATGGGCGGCGTGTCTATGGCGATATTCTTCTTTGTGTTCCTGGTAATTTTCCCGGATTACAACGCCGTTGCCAAGCGCGCTAAGGCTAAGTACGAGAAACTGAAGGCAGCGGGCGCCGATGCAGCCAAGATCAAGAAAGCCGAGGCGGCGGTTGCCGACGCCGAAATGAAGGCAAAGCTGTCCAACACCGAAAAGGCGGCCGCAAAGGCAAAGACTCAGGCAAGCTCCAAGGCGATCGCATATTTTGCAACGCTGAACGCGGCTGAAAAAGCAAAAGCGGATGTCGCAGCGCTGTCTAACGGCGGCGACCAAGCGAAGCTTGAAAAAGCTAAGCAAACGCTGCAGACGCAGCAGTCGTTCGTGCCCATGCGCCATCAGGCGGTCAGCGACGCGATAATCATCAAGGATGAGGCGGACGCAGCGTTTGCGGCGGCCAAGGCAGAGGCCGAGAAGCTGAAGACTGCGACGGCGGCGGCATAACATAAAATAATAAAAACATTCCATGCGGGGCTGCTTTGATCTTTTCAAGGCAGCCCTATATTTTTAAGGAACGCTGAATAAATACTCGGGCAGAAGCGGTTACTTAAGCCCGCTTTCTTGCCGCGGCAGGCGGGTTGATCGCTTGAACGGCGGGAAAAAGGCAGAATAATATACGGCAAATATGCTGAAAATAGTGTAGAATATAGTATACATACGGCCAGCCGCAATCTCGCGGCAATCTGAAAAGCAGGCAGCTAACGACGTGCGCCAGCACAACGGAGGAAAAATATGAAACTTATCACCTTTGCCGTTCCCAGCTACAACTCGGAAGCTTACCTCAATAAATGCGTCGACACCCTGCTTTCGGGCGGGGAGGAGGTCGAGATAATCATTGTCAACGACGGCTCTAAGGACAGGACCAAGGAGATCGCCGACGCGTATCAGGCAAAATATCCTTCCATCGTCAGGGCCGTGCACAAGCCCAACGGCGGGCACGGCTCGGGCGTCAACAAGGGGCTGGAGCTGGCGCAAGGCTTATATTATAAGGTCGTCGATTCGGACGACTGGGTGGACGGTGACGCGCTTAAGAAGCTTTTAGAGGTTTTGCGCGGACACGTGGCGGAGGGAAAGAATGCCGATCTGTATATAACCAACTTCATCTATGACCGCGTTTCGGACAACACCTCTTTTACGCGGCGCTACACCGATAATTTCCGCGAAAACGATTTTTGCACATGGGACAAAGTAAAGCCTTTTTCGACCACGTCTGTGCTTTTGATGCACGCGATAATGTACCGCACGGCGGCCTTAAGGGAGAGCGGCACGATCCTGCCGGAGCATACTTTTTATGTGGACAACCTTTACGCGTACAAGCCGCTGCCGTTTATGAAGACGATCTTTTATTTGAACGTCGACCTTTACCATTATTTTATCGGCCGCGCCGACCAGTCGGTCAACATCACCAATATAGTTAAAAGATACAAGCAGCAGCTGGCCGTTATGCGCTGTATGCTGGACTCGTACAGCTTTGACGAGATAAACAAAATGGAAAAAGGCCTGCGCCGCTATATGTTTCATAACCTTAACGTGATCATGATTAACACCCTGATGTTTACACTGGGCGAGAAGTCTGCCGAGCGGAAAAAAGACATGAAGGAGCTGTGGGCGCAGCTTAAGGCGGCAGACATAAAGCTTTACAAGAAGATCAGGTTCGGGGGATACCCCGCTTATATATATATGATCCCGGGAGGGCTGCTGAGAAGGAAGGCCCTGGTTTGGGGATATCTTTACTTCCGCAAAAAACTGAAACTGGGCTGATGCCGGGTTGAAGCTGATAAGGATTTGTTAGAGGGGTTCGGCGGCGGGCATAAATGTACAAGAAAATCGGTTTGATTTGGCGGGCATATGCGCGGCAAGAAAATCGGCGGCGATAAAAGCCCGTCAGGTTGCCCCTCATGTTTGCCCGTCAGTCAGCCGCAACAAGGCCGTATTATTTTTGAAGGCAATAGCAGAGCTATTGACGAAAAAAGAAGATGTTTTAGGCCCAAAAAGACGATGCGTCAAAGTTCTATCGAATTAATCAGCGTTTACTTAGGCTTGTCATCCTGAGCGTAAGCGAAGGATCTTTTTGTAAGCCGGAGCAGCGGTGAGGATGAACAGGAATTAAGGAAACGATGAATAAATGAGGCTAATTTAGAGCAAGTATTTTTTAGCAATGAAAACAACTTGTTTTTGCGGCAAATAATAGAACTAATAGCAATATGAAGGCATTTTCAGACAAAAAAGATGCGGCTATTAGTTCTATCTAATTAATCAGCGGTTACTTAGGTAAACGCTGATTAATTCACTTCGATTTGCAGGGCGGCTTTATCGGCTGCGAAAAGTCTTCTTTTTGGCTTACGTAGCTCTGCTACGCCCGCCAAAAACAAGCCATTTCTCGCTCGAAAATCCGCTCCTTCAAAATCTCGCTCATTTAATCAGCGGCTACTTAGGCTTGTCATCCTGAGCGTAAGCGAAGGATCTTTTTGCAAGCCGGAAGGAAACAGAGAAGGCGTGTAAAAAATTTGGGAATTGAGTAAGCATTCGTGGGTTTTAGGATCAGGGAATAAAAGGGATAAATTATGGCAAAGTACGATTATTTGATAGTGGGCGCGGGGATTTTCGGCAGCGTGGCGGCTTACGAGCTTAATAAACGCGGAAAGAAATGCCTTGTGATTGACAAGCGCGGGCATACCGGCGGCAACGTTTATTGCGAGGCCGAGGGCGCGATCCCCGTACATAAATACGGAGCGCATATCTTCCATACCAACAATAAAGCCGTGTGGGATTACGTCAACGGGTTTGTGCCTTTCAACCGTTATACCAACTGCCCGGTGGCGAACTACAACGGCGAATTATATAATCTGCCCTTTAACATGAACACGTTTTACGCGATGTGGGGGGTAAGGACTCCCGCCGAGGCAAAGGCAAGGATAGACGCGCAGGTCAAGGCGGCCGGAATAACCGGGCCTAAGAACCTGGAAGAAAAGGCGATCAGCCTGGTCGGCACCGATATCTATGAAAAGCTTATTAAGGGCTATACCGAAAAGCAGTGGGGCAGGGCATGCAAGGATCTGCCCGCGTTTATCATCACGCGGCTGCCCGTCAGGTTTACGTTTGACAACAACTACTTCAACGACGCATATCAGGGGATCCCGACAGGCGGCTATAACATGCTTTTTGATAAGTGGCTGGAGAATATCGAGGTAAAGCTTGACTGCGATTTTATCGAAAACCGGGTCGAGCTGGAAAAGGTTGCGGAGAAGATCATATATACCGGACAGCTTGATACGCTGTACAGCTACCGTTTCGGCAGGCTGGAATACCGCAGTTTAAGATTCGGGACCGAACGGCTGGAGCTTGAAAATTACCAGGGCAACGCGGTAATAAACTATACCGACGCGGCGACCCCGTTTACGCGGATCATCGAGCATAAGCATTTCGACAATATCGTTTGTCCGTATACCGTGGTGACCAGGGAATATCCCGAAACGTTCGGGGAAGGCAAGGAGCCTTATTATCCCGTCAACGATGAAAAGAACAACGCGCTTTACAATAAATATCTGGAGCTGGTCAAAAAAGAGAAAAAAATGATCGCGGCGGGGCGGCTGGGCGACTATAAGTATTACGACATGCACCACGTCGTCGAAAAGGCGCTAAGCTTTGTAAACGGCGAGAAAAAATAAGGGAAAGCCCAATCGAAAAAAAGGACCCTGTTTCGTTCGGAAACAGGGTTCTTTTGCTAGTGAAAATGTTGGGGTCGGGTAAGGACGCGGCGGAAACTCAGGTGACGGTCAGCCTGGGCTTGCCGAAAAAGAACAGGCCTATTGCGCCGGGCCCGACATGCGTACCGATGAGCGGGCCGACCGGATTTATCTTGAATTTTGCCTGGGGGAGCCTTTCCTTTATCGCGCTGCATAAAAGGGCGACGTTTTCGGCCGAGTCTGCGTCCGAGATGTAAAATGCGTTTTCGCCCGCCTCGTCGCGGAACGCCTCGGCCGGCAGATAATTATTGCTGACCAGGTCTGCGGTCAGCGCCATGACTTTGTTGATACCGCGCGATTTTGCGTACACGCGGATCTGCCCTAAATGGTTTACGACCAACAGCGGTTTAAGGTTCAATATCGTTCCGACGATCGCCGACAGCGCCGATATGCGGCCGCCGCGCTTTAAGTGCTTTAAGTCATCCACAAGCACGTAGACCTGCTGATTTGCAACCAGCCTGTTCAGACGGTTGAACGCGTCCTCCGCATTAAGCCCCTCATCGCGCATCCTTTGGGCGATATCCACAAGGGCGTGCTGCCCGGCCGCGCCGCCCTTGCTGTCCAAAATATATATAGAGCGCCCGTTAAAGGGCCCCGCCATAAGCCGGCGCGAGACCGCCATAGCGTTGTTATAAGATCCGCTGATGCCGGAGGACAAGGATATAAACAGCAGGTCGCCTGTGGTTTGGCTTAGAATGCCGGTAAAAAACACCTCCAGCTCGTGCTCGTTCAGCTGCGAGGTAGAGGGCATAATGCCGCGCCTTAAAATGCCGATATAATCGTAATATTCCGCATCGCTGTCAAAATTGTCCTTGTGCGCTACGCCGTCGATAACGTAGCTCATTTCCGCGCAGAAAATATTGTTTTTCCTAAGCTCTGACTTTTTGATGTCACAGCAGGAATCTGTTGCTAAGATAAAGTTTCCCATAGTTTTTTTCCTCTGCACCTTCTCCGGCGCGCCGGGCGGCGTTCGCTTATTTACGGAACCGCTGAAAATTTAAGAATAATTTATAGCTGCGTCTTTTTTGAACCTCATTTATTCATTGTTTCCTTAACGCCGCAGAACGCGACATTATTATTGACGTAAAGATTATACTTTATCCGCATACATTTGGCTAGTTCCTTGTAACACAATATTGTTACTTTTAGAGGAAAAAGGTGCGCAAAAGAAAGCCGACCGGCGGCCTGCCCTCTTTACGCGGATTTGTCATTGTGATATAATACGTCCATGCCCGACCTAGAGGAAAAACTGAAGGATCTGCCTGCGTCCAGTGGCGTATATATCATGTATGACGCCGAGGGGACGGTCATTTACGTGGGCAAGGCAGTGGTATTAAAGAACCGCGTGCGCCAGTATTTTCACCAGTCCGGAAGCAAGCCCGAAAAGGTGCAGAGGATGGTGGAGCGCGTCGCCGGCTTCCGATACATCATCACCTCGTCCGAAAAGGACGCGCTGGCGCTGGAAAACAACCTCATCAAAAAACACATGCCCCAGTACAACATCCTCTTAAAGGATGATAAATCCTATCCGTACATCAAGATAAACTTCAAGGCCGATTACCCCGCGCTGGAGATCACGCGGCGGTTAAAAAAGGACGGCGCCAGATATTTCGGGCCGTATTTTAACGGGATAAGGGCGAGGGATATCGTCGAGCTTATAAAATCCGCATACCCGATACGCACCTGCGGCCTAAATTTAAGCAAGGTGCCTAAGAATCACAGGGAATGCCTTAATTACCACATGCACCTTTGCAGCGCGCCCTGCAAGGGCAGAGTCACCAAGGAAGGCTATGCAGCCGTCATGGAGCAGGCGGCGGCCTTTTTAAACGGCAAGGACGACGCGATCGAAGCCGCATTAAAGGAAAAGATGCTTGCCGCCGCCGGCAGGGAGGAGTTCGAGACAGCGGTGCGCTGCCGCGACTACCTTTTGATGCTGTCGCGGCTAACCGAGCGCGCGGTGACGGATCTTCCCAAAAACATATCTATGGACGTGTTCGCCTATGCCGAAAGCGGCCTTCACGCGGCGGTATCGGTGCTGATGGTGCGCGGCGGCAAGTCAATAGGCTGCGAGAACTTCCCCGTGACCGATGTGTCGCTGTCAGAGGGGCAGGCGCTGTCCGAGTTTATTACGCGCTATTACGCGGATAAGGCCGTGCCGCCGCCCGAGGTCGTTACTGCCGTAAATATAGAGGGAGAGGACGCCGCACAGCAGTATATCTTGGAACGGACGGGGATAAAGCCGGAGTTTACAGTCCCGCAAAAGGGCGTCAGAAAGAAGCTCCTCGATACGGCGGCGCTTAACGCGCACGACTATTTAGTGAAATCACTGGATACTATTAAACGCAAGGAGGACTTTACCCTGGGCGCGGTATTGCAGCTGCAAAAGGCGCTGGAGCTTTCTAAGACGCCGCACAGGATAGAATGCTTTGATATATCCAACATCAGCGGCGTGGACAAGGTTGCGTCCATGGTCGTCTTTATCAACGGCGAGGCGGCGAAAAAGGACTACCGCAGGTTCAAGATCAAAACGGTCGAGGGCGCAGACGACTTTGCCAGTATGAAGGAAGTCCTAAAGCGCCGGCTGCTGCGCGACAAAGCGGGCGACGAAACGTTCGCCCTGCCCCCCGACCTGATCGTGGTGGACGGCGGCAAAGGCCAGCTGTCCTCCGCGCACGCCGCCATGACAGAACTGGGCTTAAATTACCCGATGATCGGCCTTGCCAAGCGCGAGGAGGAGGTCTTCCGTGTAGGCGAAAGCGACCCGGTATTATTGGATAAGCGCAGCAACGCCTTAAAGCTGTTGCAGCGCGTCCGCGACGAAGCCCACCGCTTTGCCATAACCTATCACAGAAAAACCAGGGAAAAGAACTTCAAGGCGCAGATGGTAAAAAAGAAAGAGAAATAGTTTTTAACGCGGAAATTTATGTGCAATCCGCAGTAACCGAAGCTGATACGAAGCCTAATGGAAGATTCTTACGAATAAAAGAAAATTATTGGAAACCTTTATACGCTCCGAATCCTAATAAATACAAAGCTAAAGCCATGGAGCCGTTATCACGCTCAACAAGGCTGTTGAGTTCTTCAAGCACAGTATCGTTTGGCACGGCGGCGGCACAAGCGTTATTAACAACTTCCTCAATAAGGCCGGGCAGAACCATGCACATATGAAAAAACGCGTCAGATTGTCCGGTGACAATTCTGTAAAAGTCATCAATGCTGACACGTCGTATCCTGCGGTGCTTTTGTTTTTTGCCGTCAACGCTAATTTCCCAAATAATATTTTGCGAGTGTTTTGCAATAACTTCAACAAGAAAACAAGCGCAATCATCGTCGGCAAGCAATTGACTTTGCATACTTAGATATGTTTTCGCACCGGATGCGGAATTCATTGTATTGTGTTTGTTTTTCATTTCGACAAACACGGTTTTGACATTATCGTCATTTGGCAGGGCAATGCGTTGCTCGGGGCGATATATCACATCCCACCCTGCTGCGGGAACGGAGCAATCGGCCATATACTGAAATATGCGTTGATGGAAATAGCCTATATCGTTGTTGTTCGATTTATCTCGCTGACGTGATATTTCGTTTTTAATAATTTCTTCCCAACTATATCGATAAACCGTTTTATCAAAAATCAGTTTTATCGGGTCAATAATATTGCTGTTAAACTTTTTGATATCGTAAGGGTCAAGCTTTTCCCCATAATGCTGGATAGTAAGCTGAATATGTTTTTTCAAGTTTTCATCAGATATAAAACTCAGTCGCGGCATTGCGCTTTCTCCAAACTTTTATAAATTTCCCGGGCAATCTCATATGCCAGATTTACAGGCACGGCATTGCCGACCTGCCTGTACTGGCTTCCGATCGTACCGCAGAAAACCCAATCGTCAGGGAAACTTTGGCAACGTGCGTTTTCCCGGACGCTGAAGGGACGGGGCTCCGACGGATGGCATCTGTCCGTCTGTTTTTGGGATGGGGAAGTCAAAACGGTTAATGCAGGCTCGTCAAAAGACATGCGGCGCAAAATCCCTGTTCTGCCGCCACCCATATTCCAACAGCTTTTCATATAGCTCTTAGCGATTTCCGGGGGGATATCCCGCCAGTAACCGCCCGGAGGCACAAGCTCATAAATTTTGCGTTTGCTCTCGGAATATAATGCGCAAGGGCCATCGGGGACATTCTGCAAAACATCCCATAAAACAGGTTTATATTGTTTGGGAAGAGGGAACTTGATGTTGATTTTTCCCGCTAAGTCGTTACGCGTTCCGATAGTAATTAAGCGCTCCCTTTTTTGGGCAACGCCGTAATCCCAAGCGTTCAAAACACGTTTTTGAATGGCGTACCCAGCTTGTTCAAAAACTTCAAGGATCGTTTTATATGTTGCTCCTCCGTTGTGAGTCAGCAGCCCCTTTACGTTTTCGAATAAAAAGGTTTTTGGTTGCAGTTTTTTCAAAAAAACGGCAAAGTGGTAAAACAGAGTTCCACGCGTGTCTTCCAGCCCCAGCCGGCTTCCTGCATATGAAAAAGATTGACAGGGCGCGCCGCCGGACAGTAAATCCAGTTCGCCGACCTCCATGCCGAAAAGTTTTACTAGGTTACTATGCGAAATGTCGGCTATATCGCGGCAAAGTACATTCCAGGCCGGACGATTAGTTTTTAATGTATCAGCAGCGTCTTTATTATACTCGATAAATGCAATAGTATCAAAGCCGGCTTTTTCAATGCCAAGCGCCAGCCCGCCGGCTCCGGCGAACAATTCTACTGCGGTAAAAGAGTGCTTTCCTGCTGATGGCAAATTATTCAATTGTTTCGCAGGCTCGCCCATGTTTCTCCTATTTTTTCACTTAGAATTATATACTAAAAATAAAGATATAGCAAGCAAAAAACAATACACCGAACAAACGTGCAGATCGCATAGGAAAAGAAAAAGGGCATCCATTATGATGCCCTCAGGTTGGTGACCCCGGCGGGAATCGAACCCGCGATACCGCCGTGAAAGGGCGATGTCTTAACCGCTTGACCACGGGGCCATTATGAATGCCGGACGGTTATTCCGTCCGGCGTTTGTGGTAGCGGCAGACAGATTTGAACCATCGACCGATCGGGTATGAACCGATTGCTCTACCGCTGAGCTATGCCGCCACATGCGCTTCCATAATCATATGAAAAGCTTTAATATTATATATCAAACCGGCTTTTTTGTAAAGCGTTCTAAAAAGGTTTTGTTTTAAAACCGGTTTTTTCTGATAAAAGTGAAAGCGTCCAATGCCAAAGTAAGTTCCAGAGTGGAAGTTAGATGTGGAAGTTAGTGTGACAAAGGGTCTTGGCGGAAGTTAGTTTGGCATTTAACGACGTTTTTCTGATAAAAAGCGAAAGGAGGGTTTGCTTTCCATTAAAATGTGCCGGGCTTATAAGGGCTGCAGCCTCGGTTTATTACCGCCGCGCGGGTATTTTAACGGGCACTCCGCGGTCTTTTCGATTATGATAAGGGAGAGGGCGATATCCTCCGTTCCGGTCGGGCTGCCGTCCGCGCCGGCCTTTACGGGCGCGGTCAAGGTATAAGGGGCTGTTTGCTTCAGCCTGCCGCCCAGTATTTTCAATGCGTTCTGCGCTGAAGCGGTTTCCTCTTTTTCGCCGGACGACGCTTTGTAGGCGATAAAAACGCCGCCGGGTTTGGTCAGCGGCAGGGCGTATTCGCAAAGGACGGGCAGGGGGGCGACCGCGCGGGAAAGCGTGACGTTGAACTTTCCGCGGTATTTATCCGGGCTTGCCGCGTCCTCGGCGCGGACATGGAAGGCGGCGGCGTTCTTCAGGCCAAGCCGGGCAATGACCTCGTTTAAAAAGCCGACCTTTTTGTTCACGCTGTCGATAAGCGTGATATTTATATCCGGGCGGACGATCTTAAGCGGCAGGCCGGGGAAGCCCGCGCCGCTGCCTATATCGCAGACCGATGCATTTTGCGGCAGATATCCCGCCGCCGAAATGCTGTCGCAAAAATGGCGCGCGAAAACCGATTCCCTGTCTGTTATGGCCGTCAGGTTGAATTTTTCATTCCATTCGGCCAGCAGGGAATAATATAAGTCAAATTCGCTTTGATGTTTTTTTATAAGATCGTTCATCGTAATTTGCGTTTACAGGCTCAATAATAACACCGCTATGTCGGCGGGGTTGACGCCGCTGATCCTTGCCGCCTGGCCGACCGACGACGGGCGGATCGCTGACAGCTTTTGCCGCGCCTCGATCCTGAGCCCCTTGAGCTTGCTGTAATCGAAGCCGTCCGGAATACTCGTCTGCTCCATTTTCCTGGCCTTTTCGATCTGCAGCGCCTGCCGTTTTAAATAGCCTTCGTACTTAAGCTCGGTCTCTAGGGCAAGCAGCGCGTCGCTTAAAAGCCCCTGAAAGCAGCCTAGAAACCGCGCGGCGTCGCGGGCGGTTATATTCCCGCGCTTTATAACCGACGCCAGGGTAAGCCCGGTTTTCGGCAAAGCCTCGCCGCATTCGGCGAAAAGCGTTTGCAGCGCGGCTGGCGGATATACGGTATTAAGCTGTGCCTTTGCGCGCATATAGTCCCCGTATTTCCGGTCAAACCTCTCGCGGCGCGCGTTCGAGACAAGCCCGCACCGCGCCGCGCCCGCGGTAAGCCTGAGGTCGGCGTTATCCTGCCGCAGTGTCAGCCGGTACTCGGCGCGCCCCGTCATCATGCGGTAGGGTTCGTTGGTGCCCTTGGTCACAAGGTCGTCGATCAGCACGCCGATGTACGCCTCGTCGCGCCTCAAAACATAGGGCGGCTCGCCGCGAAGCAGCAGCGCGGCGTTTATCCCTGCCATCAGCCCCTGGGCGGCGGCCTCCTCATAGCCGCTGGTGCCGTTTATCTGCCCGGCAAAGAACAGGCCCTCTATATCCTTTGACATAAGGCTCCGGTCCAGCGCGCGGCTGTCGATGCAGTCGTACTCGATCGCGTATGCGTCGCGCATGATCCGCACGTTTTCCAGGCCGGAGATGCTTTGCAAAAGCTGCTGCTGCACGTCCACCGGCAGGCTGGTCGAAACGCCCTGGACGTATATCTCGTTGGTGTCCGCGCCCTCGGGCTCTAAAAACAGCTGGTGGCGGTCCTTGTCGGCAAAGCGCACGATCTTGTCCTCGATCGAGGGGCAGTACCGCGCGCCGGTGCCCGTTATATTGCCGCTGTACATCGCGCTGCGCTTGATATTCTTTAATATGACCTCATGCGTCCTTTGGTTGGTGTAGCCAAGGTAACAGGGAACAGCGTCGTAATTTACGCTGTCCGACATGAATGAGAAGGGATAGATGTCGGCCTCGCCGCGTTGCACCTCGAATTTAGAAAGGTCGATACTGCGTTTGTCGATCCTTGCCGGCGTGCCGGTCTTGAACCGCCTGATTGAAAAGCCTAAATCTTTAAGCGAGCCGGAAAGCCTTTTTGCCGACAGAAAACCCGACGGCCCGCGCTCCTCCTGCCAATCGCCGATCAGCACCTTGGAGTTAAGGTAGACGCCTGTCGCGACGACGACGGCTTTCGCCCTGTATTCGACGCCGAGCGCCGTCCTTACGCCCGCCGCCTTACCGTTTTCAGAAAGAACAGCTATGGCCTCGCCCTGCTTTAAAAACAGGTTATCAGCGTTCTCGACGGTCTTTTTCATCAAGCTGTGGTACGCGTTTTTATCGACCTGGCCGCGCAGCGAGTGGACGGCCGCGCCGCCGCCGCGGTTCAGCATGCGCAAGGAAAGCAGCGTTTTATCCGCCGTTATGCCCTGCATGCCGCCGATCGCGTCGATCTCGCGCACCAGATGCCCCTTGGCCGTGCCGCCGATAGACGGATTGCACGCCAAAAAAGCCACGCTCTCAAGGTTGAGCGTCAGTAAAAGCGTCCGGTAACCGTTGCCGGACAATGCCAGCGCGGCCTCGCAGCCCGCGTGCCCCGCGCCTATTACGACCGCGTCGTAACTGTTATCAATAAAAAAACTTTCTTTGGTATCCATTGTTTTTGCCAAAGCATTATACCATCTTTGGCGTTAAAAGTAAAAAGAGCGGCGGCAAAAAAAACGCGCCCTGCGGAGGTTCCGCGGAGGCGCGTCAGGATTTCTGCCGCTTTGCCTTATCTGCCCATAAGCTTTGCCAGCTCTTCCATCGTGACGATATCCTTACCGCTGTCGGCGGCTGAGGTGATCCGCCAGGTTTCGCCGGTTTTCTCATAGCCGTAAATAAGGTTGTAAACCGGCGCCGGGTCGCTGTCGTTGCTTATCTTGTACCAGTGCAGATTTAAGCTGATCGGCGCGGCAGGAACGGGCATTAAATCCAGCAGGATCACCATCGCGGTATAGGTGATGTCTTTCTTGCTGCCGTCCTTTTTGACGTTTCCAGCGGAGTCGGTCGCCGTGCCGGTCACGGTCAGCATAAAATGTGCGTCGGCCGTCATATGTGTACCGTCCGTTTCAGTCACCTTAAAGCCCATCGTCATGACGCTGAGCTTGACATCTTTGATGTAATAGGGGAATTCTGTAACGGCGGACTGGTTGGCGTCGCCGCTTGGGATAGATTGCATTAAGAAGAAGCCCGGGTTGACCGCGTCTATTTCAGCCTTTGTTTTTTGCGAAAAGCCTATGATCATCGCCTTTGTCGCCTGCGCCGTTTCATAGATATAATCCAGCGCGGCTTTCACATCGCCGTTGCCCGCAACTGCCGAATACGCCGCCGCGTCCGAAGAAAGCATAGCAATGGTCATCTTGTCGTATTCCATCCGCAGCTCCACCTGCGGCGTCATGCAGCCCGAAAATACGAACAGCGCGGCGAGCGGCAGAAGAAGCAGCAATTTTTTTAACTTAAATTTTTTCATATCGACTCTCCTTCCTATGCCGTTCGTTCTGTTAACTTAACATGAAATAAGGCACTCGTCCCGGAAGTGATATAATTGGTTTGCACACACAAAACATCACTTAAAGGAGAATGCCTTATGTCTGCAAATGTATCACTTTTCTGTCCTAAATGCAATAATTCAT
>JAVBLK010000035.1:0-69143 GCA_031553565.1 Eubacteriales bacterium | reverse complement strand
TCTTTAAGCGTTAAATCACTTATCCACATCGCTTGGGATTTTTTTTACCCAATTGTATACATTGGCCTTACTCATCCCCATTATATTTCCCACAGTCCGACCGCTTGCGCCTGCAAAGTGCAGCTTAATCGCTTGGTCGCGCACTTCTTTTGGGTAGCCTTTCTTTTTGGGGTTGGGCGTAAACCTTTTACCGCATTCCGTACAAAGTTTCCTTTGAGAACCGTATTCTGTTTTACCGCTGTTCACTACTAACCCGCCGCACCGCGGACATTTTATTATCCCTTCTTTTTCCATACCTACAGTTTATCATATATTAGTTTATATGTCCAATAATTTGTCCACTCCTAAACTCCCAACTTTCGCTGGGAGTTTTTTTAGTATACCAGAATTCCTTGTCGGTAAACGTCCATGGCGTAGAATCTACTTTTTTTGCAGGATGTCAGCAGCTTTTTTCTTTGGCGGACGGATTTTACGTCAAACAGACCGGGCCATTTTCTTTTTCCGTATAACAAACCAATATACCGCAAAGGCGCCCAACCCCAGGACTGCGGCCGCGCCGATGACTATACCTGCGACCGCGCCGCCGGAAATAGAATTTTTTATCGTGAAATCGAAGCCCGGCGTTACGAAACCGGCATAATTATCCATATCGTTGAACCTTGCGCGCACTGTGTAATCGCCCGGCTCTGTAGGGATATCGATTGAATATTCGCCGTCGGGCGCGCCCTTTTTCTTATATTCAAATACCGGGTCGGTGTAGGCGGACGGCACGTCATGCAATTCCGGCGCCGCCGGGTCCTTTCCGGAGCGCCAGCCGCCGATCGAAACCGTTCCGCCGCCCGCCGCGGCCCTGGTTATTGTAACGTTAATGCCTTGCGAATATCCCCATTCCGACACGAAGCCGCAAAACGACGCCTTTGCCTTCAGCTTGTATGTCCCGCTGTCCGGAACGCCGGTGACAGAAATCGCGGCGGCCGCCGCGCCCTGCACGTCCGCGCCGTCCTTCTCCCACTGGTATGAAAGCGTCGCGCCGGTAATTGCGCTTGCGGCGGATGCCGAAATGCTTGACGCCGTACCGTTATATTTACGGCCGATGCCTGCGCTTTCATTAAATACGGCCGGAGCGCCGATTTCGACGACGGCGTTTTCCGCATTGCCCGCCTGCCGCTTGATGACATTACCGCCCGAGCTGTTCGTAACGGTGCCGCCCAATATGCTCAGCACCGGATGATCCCCGTTCGCGGCGCTGATATATATCGTGCCTTGCCCAGGTAAACTATTTGCGCCTGTTATCACCGTAGGGTTATTCGCTTTATCGGTCTCGTCTATCACAGTTTTACTTCCCGCTAAGCCGTTAAAGATCGCGCAGGCACCAATCACGTCTGGCTCTGCAATCGACTCCACCGTGCCGCCGGTGATATTGATCAGGCCCTTTGCATTTGAAATCCCTACTCTTTTTGACCTGATCGTTCCGCCGGAAATATTGACCGTATACCCTTGCGAATTGTAAACGGCGTTGCTGTCGGCTTCGAATAACCCGCCCGAAATAAAGATATCGCAGTTATAATTGTCAATAACACGCGCGGAAGAGATAAAATGACCGCCGGTAATTTCCAGCTTCCCTATATCGTTCCTGATCGTAACGCCTGTAAATACTTTGATTGTGCCGCCGCTGATATATACGTCGCCGCCGGTATCGTTCCTGACCCCGAATGAAAGAAAATTGTCACACGTGTTTTCCAGCTTTCCCCCGTATATATTCAGCTTCCCCAGCGTGTTGTTCAGCACAGCCTGGTAATTGTGTGAAGTAAGCTCGCCCCCGTATATGTTCACGGTGCCTTCAGTGTTCCAGATCACGGTACCGGCGATGAAAGTACCCGATATAACGTTCAGGGTGCTTCCGCCGTCGTTCTCGACTGCCCTGTAAATTCCGGTTTCTATGCCGCCGCCCGTCATATCCAGATATACAGTCGCCGCGTTGTCTGTTTTAACCACGTTCTGCGCCGCCGATCTTATCCCGCCAGACACAATATATACCCCGTTTTTGAAAAGAGCGGTTTCGGCGCCGATGTCCAGCGTACTCCCTGCGGCGCCGAAACATATGCCCTTGACCGCGGCCCCTCTGCCCAGGTCTATCGCGTCTATGACCGCCTGGACGGTCGCGGTTTCAGGGATATTGACAGCAGTCCCCGGCGCAACCGACGCGTACCCCTCCGCATAAAAGCCCGTTTCGCCCCGCAAAACCGTAAACTTAAAATCGCATGCCGGAATTACGGGGTCCGCGAAGACGGCGACCCCGCCGCCCGGCCCTCCCGAAAAAAGCGCAGCACCGGAAAAAAACGCCGCGCAAATGAAAAGCGCACAAAAAAAAGCAAGACGTAAATTTTTAGCTTTAATTTGATATTTCATACAATTTTCCCTCCGTTGACCGCAACAGGTCTTCTTGACAACATATATGATAATTTTATAGGCAAACACAGATAATACAACCCTCCAAAAGGATGGTATAAGGGGGGTATGTATATTTTACCAACGCTATTTTTGGGCGGATACCGGCAGGCCGCAATACTGGCAGGTGCCGTTGCCGCCCGTAACCTTTGTCTTTGCGCCGCAGCCCGGGCATACGGCGACAGACATTTCCTTTGCCGCGGCCTCTTTTTTTATGACCTTGTTTTCTATTCTTTCATTATCCGGCAAAAGGCTGTATCCCTTAAAATATCCGCCGCTTATAAGCGCGCGCACAGCCGAAAGCACGGAAGCCCGGCTCTTACCCGTGTTGTTGGCTATTTCGGAGACTGACATACAATCGCCGTGCGCAATCAGGTTATATACATCGCGCTGGAATTTAACGCCTGGAAAAAATATCGACCATATGCACGGCGACACAAAAAAGCCCGCAACGACCATTACAATACCCAGTGCCATAAGAATAAACATGCTGTTTATGGCCGAAAGCACCGTTATTACGACGCCGGCCGGAAAGCAGAAGGAAAGCGCGATCGCCGTTAAAAGTACCGTCCTGTACTTATTATTGATTTTCTTTTCTTTCATCGATTTGCCCTCTGTTTATTTACTTATGATTAGAACGGGCTTTGCCCCCCGTCAAGCCGCCCGGGCGAAAACGGAATGGACTAAAACATCGTCAGCTGCTCGGCCTTGTCCGCGCCATTTCCCTCTTCCCCGCCGCCCTCGAAAAGCTCGGGCCGGCGCACCAGCGACTTGAATTCAAGGGATACAAACTTTTCCTTTACCTTGCCCGGAAAAGGAAATTTTAACCCGCATTCGGTAAGACAGCGCGGCAGGTCTACGTTTGTATCAATTTCGGCAAGCCTGTATGATAAATACGCGCTTTCGCGGCCGTTTATCACGGTTTCCTGTAATTTGCCCTTTATTTCCGCCGTATTATTATATATCCCGTCAATGCCGGAAAAACGCTGCAATAAGCTTAACGCGGTCTTTTCGCCGATGCCGGGGATGCCGGGGATATTGTCGGACGCGTCGCCCATCAGGCTCTTTAAATCAATTATCTGCCGGGGCGAAAGCCCATATTCGGCCATCAGCCGATTTTCGTCGTACCTGACGATCTCGCTGATGCCTTTTTTGGTCAGCCAGACCTCGGTGGTGGCGTCAACAAGCTGCAGGCTGTCGCGGTCGCCGGTCACGATCACGGTGCCCGTGTCAAAAAAACGTTTGCTGAGCGTCCCGATAATATCGTCCGCCTCGAACCCTTCCTTTTCGGCAATATTGATCCCCATATCGCAAAGCAGGTCTTTTAAAAGCGGCATCTGTTTATGGAGTTTCTCGGGCATGCCCTTCCTCTGCGCCTTGTACTGCGGATAAAGCTTCTTCCTGAAAGTAGGCGCGGGCAGGTCGAAAGCAACGACCATGCTTTTGGGGCGTATGTCGGATATTATTTTGACCAGCATCGTGCAAAAGCCGTATACCGCGTTGGTGTGCCGTCCGTCCTTGGTCAGCATAAGCGGCAGCGCGTAAAAAGCCCTGTTAATGAGGCTGTTGCCGTCGATCAAAACCAGGGTGTCTTTATTCTCCAAAACTAGCTCCTCAGCTTTGCGCCGAACGCCTTGCTCAGCGCGGAAACCGCCTTTTCCATGACCAGGATAACTTCCTTGTCTGTCAGGGTGCGGTCGAACGGCTGTATCTTCAGCTTGAACGCCGCGCTCTTAAAGCCTTCGGGGATCTTGTCGCCGCGGTAAACGTCGAACAGCTTTGCGCCGGTGATCAGCGGGTCGGACTTAAGCAGCGCGGCCGACATTTCGCCCGCGGTCACGTTTTCGGGCACGACCACAGCGATATCCCTCTCGATATCGGGATGCTGCGGCGGCGGAGCTGCCTTGATCCTGGGCGCGTACAATTCAAGCAATAGATCAAAATCTATTTCGGCCGCATAGACCGGCTGTGTCAGCCCGTAGTTTTTCATTACAAGCGGATGCACCTCGCCCATATATCCCGCGGCGCGGCCGCCCACGCTTAATTCCGCGCTCTTTCCCGGATGCAGGAACGCGCGGCTTGACGGTTTCAAATCAAAGGACAGGTTGAAATCAAGAGCTATATTTTCCACAAGCCCCTTCAGGGTATAAAAGCTCTCTCCCTGTCCCGAAACAAGCGCAGAGATACGGTTCCCCTCCTGCGGGCCGGGATTGTATGTTATCCCCATATTGACTTCTTTGGGACTGGGGCTGTAGACGCGCCCCAATTCGAATAAGCGGATACTGTTATTCTTGCGCTTTAAATTGAACTCGGCGGCGGACAGCATGTTGTGCAAAAGCGTGGTGCGCATAACGCTGTAATCCTCGCCCAGCGGATTCCGTATCTTGTACGCCTTGCGCCATATGTCGTCCTTATTCAGGTTCAACCGGTCAAACATATCGGGCGGGCCGAACGAATAGGTCGTTATTTCATACGCGCCCTGGCCGGCCATAGTGTTTTTAAGCTTTTCTGAAAAAACGGCCTGCGCGGGGACGCTGCCCACCGTAGGGCGCGCCTTTACAATAAACTCGGACTTGATCTTCTGATACCCGTATATCCTTATAAGCTCCTCGGCGATGTCGGCGTAATCCTCGATATCCGAGCGGAAAGCCGGCACCTCGCAGATATATTTGTCGCCCTCGGCCCTGGCCTTTATCGACAGGCGGGTCAGGATATTGATTGCGGTCTTTGCCGGGATGCTTATCCCAAGGAGCGCCGCGATCTTCTTTTTGCCGGCTATGACGCGCCTGTCTTTTTCGGGCCCGCCGATATCGGTGGTGCAGGACATGACCGTGCCCATTTCGTGTTTTTGTATAAGGTGCGCGGCGCGGTAAAGCCCGACCTCCGGCGAGTTCTGGTCAACGCCCTTTTCAAAGCGCGCCGAGGAATCGCTGCGCAGTCCCAGCTTTCTGCCCGTCGCCCTGACGCTGCCGCGTGCGAAACGCGCGCTTTCTAATAAGATGCTGGCTGTCGCGGCTGTCACGCCGCTCTGCTCGCCGCCCATTACGCCCGCGATCGCAACCGGCGCGGCGCCGTCCGCGATCACCAGCATATCCTTTTGCAGGCTGTAGGTTTTGCCGTCCAAGGCCGTGATCTTTTCGCCGCCCTCGGCAAGCCTGATATTGAGCTGCTTGCCGCTCAGCCGGTCAACGTCGAACGCGTGCATCGGCTGGCCCGTTTCCCATAAGACATAGTTGGTCACGTCCACGATATTGTTTATCGGCCGGATGCCCACCGCGCGCAGGCGGTGCTGCATATACAGCGGCGCAGGCGCCTGCCTGATGTCCATGACGGCCTTTGCCATATATCGCGGGCAAAGCCTTGTTTCGACCTTTATGACCACGCCCGCGCCGCCCTCTTTGGGCGAGAATTTCAAATCCAGCGGGCGAAGCGGCTTACCCAAAATGACAGATATCTCGCGTGCGATGCCGTAAACGCTTTGGCAATCGGGACGGTTTGACGTCACCGAGATATCGAAAACTATATCGTCGTACCCTAAGACCCTGTTTATATCCGAGCCGAGCGGGAAGCCGTCGTCGCGCATTATCAAGATGCCGTCAACCCCGGCGCCGGGATACATGGTGTCGTCAAGGCCGAGCTCGCTGCCGCCGCACAGCATCCCTTCGCTTAAGACGCCGCGGATCGCGCCCGCGGTTATATCCTTGCCGCAGGGCAGGTGCGCGCCGTCAAGCGCCACGGGCACAAGGTCGCCCGCGCTGACGTTGGTCGCGGCGGTGATTATAGTCTTCCGCTTCCTGCCGCCCATATCCAGGGTGCAGACCTGCAGCTTATCGGCATTCCCGTGCTTATCGATAGCAATTATGCGCCCGAGTTTTACGTTCGTGATCGCGGCAGAAAGGTCCTTTATTTCCTCGACCTCGAAGCCGGCGTTAAGCAATTTGTCCGCCAAAACATGAGGCGCGACGTTTATATCTACGTATTCTTTTAACCAGTTTAACGTTACTTTCATATATTCTGTTTGTTCCTCTTATTACTTTGTTGCCGCAATAAATAAAGATACTTTACTTCATGCCGCTGTATCGGCCCTTCCCGCTCTGCGGCAAGCGTCCGCCCGTACGGCATGCGCTATCTGAAGTTCTTTAAAAACCTTACGTCGTTTTCAAACAGCAGCCGCATATCGGTCACGCCGAACTTGAGGTTCGTTATGCGGTCGATGCCCATACCGAACGCAAAGCCGGAATATACGTCGGGATCGATACCGCATACCTGCAAGACCCTGCGGTTGACCATGCCCGCGCCCAGGATCTCTATCCAGCCCGCGCCTTTGCACGCCTTGCAGCCCTTGCCGCCGCAATGCACACACGATGCGTCGACCTCCACGCTGGGCTCGGTGAACGGAAAGAACGACGGACGCAGGCGCGTCTTGGTATGCTCGCCGAAAAGATGCTTTGCAAACGCGTCCAGGATACCCTTAAGGTCGCACAGCGTTATGCCCTTGTCGACCACAAGCCCCTCTATCTGGTGGAACACGGGCGAATGCGTCGCGTCCACCTCGTCGGCGCGGTAGACCCGGCCGGGGCTGATCATCTTGATCGGCGGCTTCACCTTCTCCATCGTGCGCACCTGCGCAGCCGAGGTCTGCGATCTTAACAGCAGGTTGTCGGTGATAAAAAAGGTGTCCTGCGAATCGCGCGCGGGATGGTCGGAAGGAATATTCAGCGCCTGGAAATTGTAATAATCGGTCTCGATCTCCGGTCCGTCCGTCACCGAAAAGCCCATTGACACAAAGTAATCCACAAGCATGTTCCGCGTTATGGTAAGCGGATGCAGCGCACCTTTTTCCTGCATAACCGAAGGAGCGGTTATGTCGATCTTTTCGGTCTTAAGCTTAAAGTCGAGAACGGCGGCCTCCGCCCTGTTCCCGGCGTCCTTTAAAAGTCCCTCGATCATAAAGCGCGCGTCGTTGACCAGCTTGCCCATGCGCGGCTTATCCTCGCTTGAAACATCCTTCATACCGCGCAAAACCGCGGTAAGCTCGCCGCTCTTGCCCAGAAATCTTACCATCAGCGCGTCGATCTTGCCCTGAATCCCCGAAACGTCGGAAAAATCAAGCGCGGCAACCGCCGCTTTCGCGTCATCCGTCAATTTAATAATAGCTTTTTCCATGTCCATATTATATCACTATACGCATAAAAATGCAAAGGGACTGACCGGGCTTAAGGAACAGGTAAACAGCGGCGTAAACTCTAAATAAATCGGTATTATACCCCAGGGCAAGCCCTGGATCCGAACATTCAAAAACAAAGTTTTTGAATGTTCTTTCCGCAGCGAGCTGCGGGGTATTACACCGATTTGCTTAGATCTCCTCGCAACCGATGTAGGGCAAGTTGCTCGTCGTCGCGTAATAAATTTTGCAATGTACGTACATTTGTTTTGGACGGGTTTATCAACTTTACTGCTATTTTGCATGAAAGCTGAAAATATGTGATTGCTATGGACATTTTTAAATAATTATGATAATATTTATGTATGGCATGTTAACATGCAAAAAAAAGGGGAGTATATAATGAGAAAATCTTTTAAAACTTTGCTGACCGCGGGAATACTTATCGTCGTTTTAGCTTTTGCATGCGCCTGCAGCGGTTCAGGCGCAACTATGTCAAAAGGCAAATACAAATTTGAGTCCGTCCAGATCAACGGAAAGACCGTCACTATCCCGGATTATCCCGCCGCGCCGGTGATGCCGGTCGCCCCCGCCGAGCTTCCGCATGAGCCCTATGAATCAAAGCCGGTCGTCGGTACTGCGCCCGTTGAATCGGACTTTGTTCTCAGCGGAATGACTGAAGACCAAAAGATCATTGCCCGGGCGCAATTTGCCCTTGCGAAAGCCGAGCATGATATGCTTGTCAACGAAGCCGAGGCATGGCAGGCGCAAAAGGACGCTGCTGACGCGATCACCCCGCAACAGCGTGCAGCCAACACTGCGGAATGGGCAACTTATGCCGCCAGAGATATCGCTTACGGGGAACTGATGGAAGCATGGTACACTATCTGCCAAAACCTTACGTTCAGCGCCTGCAAGGCCGCAGGTTTGACCGCATACGTCGCCGATAATGTTTCCGGAGGATATTCGCTTTTCGCGATCCTCAAGACGATCGAAATCGGCGTCGACGGCAACGTTATAACTTTCAAGAACTTTGATATGGTGAACCGATTGGTCAACGGATTGCTATCGGCAGCCGGACCCAGTATTGCCCTGGAGTTTGTCGAGCTGTCATACGAGCTGAATTCCAACAACGAGATCATATTGTCGATCGGCGCACCCGGCATGCGTGTCGGCGCTTCCACCAGCGCGCTGACGTATAAAGACGGACGGATAAATTTTGCCATCAGCATCGAGGGCGAGTTCGACATGCAAATCTCTTTCAAGAAGTGACCGGTAAGCTGATTTGAAAACTATATAGCAAACAGGACTTAATATTTCAGAAGCCCCGCGATCATTTTTTATGATTGCGGGGCTTTTTACCAGGTAGCTTTAGGTGATATAGTACAGAAAACTATGCTTGTATCCCCGCGCCTTCCGGCTCTTCCGTCCGGCACAGCCTTTTATAGACGATAGTCAGCTTATACCTGTTATACCGCAGCGCGAGTACGGGCAGCAGGCTCAAAACAAAATTGACTATGCCGACCGGCACTCCGAAGCATAATACGTATTTTAATGGGAAAATAAAGATCGTCAGAAACCCTGCCGCCGCGCCGATAAGGTGGCCCAGTTCGCCTGAACAGCTCTCCATTATGTACCTGTGAACGTATTCCTTGTCCTTTGGCTGTTCTATCTCGCCTTTGGGAAACTTCGCCAAAAAGCCGAGGTCGGGCAAAAAGGCCTTGAAACGGCGGACGCCCAAACGCTCCAGCCGGCGTTTTTCTTTTTTGGAAACAGAAAAATATTTTGAATCGGGATCCAGTTTATCCTGGAATTTATGTATCAAGGCCTCCGCACCGCCGTCGATCGCGATTACCGCGACCGCCGCTATGATGACGCCGGCTATGTTCAGCCACAGCGGGAAATAATCCAGTACGGGCATAAACACAAAATAGTTATGCACACCGATGCACGCCATACATATAAGGATCGTCGTTATGTAAAAAATCATTTTCTTCTCTTTCGTCCTTAAGGAATCGATAAATAAATGAGGTTGAGCAAGTTTTTTCAGTATAAAGACGGCTTTTTTTGCAGCAAATAGTAGAACTATTTGTTAAGGATAGAAGACACTTTTATCCGGAAAAGACGCCGCAGTAAATTATACCGGTTCCTTAATCTTCAGTATAGCATAACGTTTTGCCGTAATTTTTTTCATAGACCTCTTTCCAGAGGCTGAAATTCTTTTCCTTTGCTTTTTCGCAATTCTCGGCTACGGACAAATTTTTATCGAACGGGATGACCGGCAGGATGTGCAGAGTGTATTCCTGCACTAAGAAGCCGTCTTTCCCGATAATATCGCTGTCGCTTAAGGTTATGAAACACGGTACGACGGGAACGCCGTTCTTTGCAGCAAACTTGAATGCTCCGGGCTTTAAGGGGCGGGGCTTACGGTAATTCCACCACATCCCCTGCTCCGGATAAACCAACACCAATCCGCCGCTTTTAAGCGCCGTCCTCACCGCATCCATACATTCCATCATAGCGCGCGGATTACCGCACAGCGGCAGGGTGTCGGCATATCGCACGAAAAAGCCCATCATGCCCGGAATAAAATAGTTGCCTTCACGGACCAGCTTATACAGCCGCTTTGTCTTGAAATACTTCCTTATGCCAAGGTACACCGCGTAATTATCGAAAATGTTGAAATGGTTGCAGGTCACTACCGCGCCGCCGCCGTTTAAGGCCTCAAGGTTTTCCAGCCCTGTGACCCCCTTGAATATGACCTCTTTTCTCTTAAGCATCCGGGAATAGAAAACCTTGCCGGCAAAATAGGCAAGGTTTCTCTTAATGCGGTTTAGCGGTTTTCTGTTTAAAAAATCTATTGCGCCGGGATCGATAGGCGGCGTTGCCGGATCGTTTTCAACGTCGCGGTCAAACCAACCGTTTCTCTCGTACTCGGCGATTTTCCTTAAGACTTCCAGCCTGCCCGGATCTTTACCGGTCTTAACATCACTCATGAATGTTTGCTGCAGCGCTACGCTTTCTTGATAGCGGCAAACGCAAGGCCGAAATCCGGCTTCTTTTTGACGTTCACGATATTATTGTATGAGTCGTGCGAAAAGGCGAGGTTTCGCGCCAGCCGCTTCAGGTTTTCGTAAGCGGTCTGGTCGTTCCTTACCTGCTCCGGCGTAAACGCGCGCTGCTTTTCCAGCATCGCCTCCGTCAGCCCCGTCTTTTCCGCGTGTTCCCAGAACATTTCCTCGAACTGGATGCCGGTATAGTGCCAGGGCTTCATTGTCAGAGTGTAGTGCACCAGCTTGACGTTCTCGCGCGTGACCCTCGGATCTATCATCGGGTTCTTATTCCAAGCCATCGAAAAATAGTGTACCTTGCCCTTGCAGATGACGTTGAGGTAATCTTGATCCTGGGCGACCACAAACTTGTACTCCGACAAAAGCTTCAAGAATTTCGCCTCCAGATCTATTTGACGGAACGCCTTAAGGTTCATAAGCATGATTCCTGCGTTAAAATAATCGGGAGTTTTTACCCCCAGGAAATGAGCGGCGTACTCGATAAACTCGGGCACCTTATTGACCGCCTCCTCCGTCACCGCGCCGACATAGTTATCGCCGATGTCGGTATTATACAGCTCGCTGATATCGCCGTTCAAAATTATATCCGCGTCCAAATACAGCGCCTTATCGATATTCGGGAACATTCCGGTTATAAAAAGGCGGTAATAGGTAGACTTGGAATAATAGTCGCGGGTATGCAGCTTCCAGCCGATACGCTCCAGCTTGTCCTTCATGTCGACAAATTCGACCTTAAAATTATCCTTGTGATAGCGCGTGATAAGGTTTCTGCTTGCCTCTGAAAGGCCGATGTGCAGGACTCGGAACTCGTAATTGTAGTCCTTTGACGCGTGCTCCGTTATCGAACTCATTGCGATACAAAGCAGCGGCGCGTAGTTATCGTCTATCGCAAAAAATACGGGAATGACATTGTTGTCAGGCATGTTCTCTCCTTAATAAATAAAAAAATAATTCCTGTAACCGGGCGCGGCATAAAAAGCGCGACCTGATCACTAAATCATTATATCTTATATAACTTATATAAAGCAACTGTAATTTTACGTCTTTACGCAAATGGTTTAGTACGCGCTGAATTATTCGGGCGGATCCCGGATTCGCCGTACGGGCAAGACATAAAGAAAAAGGCAAATGGAAATACTAGGCTTATGTTAACAGTTCTTATCCGCGCCGTCGTGATATATTTTATCGTGCTGGTCATGATGCGGCTGATGGGCAAGCGGCAGATCGGCGAAATGCAGCCCTTCGAGCTGGTCATAACCCTTATCGCCGCCGAGATCGCGTGTATCCCTATGTCCGACGTGGCGATCCCCTTGTCGCACGGGATAGTGCCTATCCTGACGCTGGTCATCCTGCATTTTATGCTGTCGTTCCTGGCGCGGAAAAGCCTTATATTGCGCCGCGTGATCAGCGGGAACCCGATGATAGTTGTGGACGGCAACGGCATAAACTATGAAAACTTAAGGAAAATGAATATGAACGTCAACGACCTGATCGAAGCTATCAGGAGCGGCGGCGATTTTAATTTCGAGGAAATACGCTACGCGATATTCGAGACGAACGGCAAGCTGTGCGTGGTAAAATACGAACAGTTTGAAAGCCCGACCCGGTGCGACATGAATGTCAAAGCCGAGCCCTCGGCACTGCCGGTCGCCCTGCTTGTGGACGGAAAATTCCTGAGCGAAAATCTGGTGCTGGCGCGGATAACCGGGCCCGAGCTGGCAAAAAAGCTGCATACCATGGGCGAAAACAACTATAAAAAGGTCGTGCTGGTCACCGTCGATAATAACGGCAAGCTGTATGTACAGCCCAGAAACGGGCGTTTTAAGATCGGCATGATAAACTTAAGCAAGGAGGCGGTTTGGTAGGCAGGCAGCAATTGCACTTACGCTTACCGGAGTAAAACTATGAAAAAGGGTATCACAGTAGTCATTATCGCCGCCATTTTGATCACAGTGTGCATATTGGAGTTCGCCTATGTGCGGAAAACCTTCGACGTATTGGAGGCGGATATAAAAACGCTGATGACTGAAATTGAAAACGACAATGAAAATGTGCGGCGCGACGCGACTTTGTCACAGGTGCAAAAAATAAGCGACTATTGGCACAAGCGTAAAACGGCGACTCAGGTCATGCTGAACCACCTGCTTTTGATCGAATACGACGCCAAGATCGCGCGCTTAAAGTCAGACATCGAAATAAACGACCGGAATTTAAGCAAGATAGACGTAGACCAACTGTATTCTATGACCGCCGAGTTAAAGGAGCTGCATTCGCCGTTTGTACAAAACGTATTCTGAGCGGCCGCTTGGGCAGAAAATAATGCTTTTCGCCGCAGTCATTTATCCAAAAGTTTGAATGCCCGCCCGAAAAAATGCCTGGATGCGATAAGATTCCGCAGCCTGCCGGCGCTTATGGGCGAATAGCGATAATACCTTTCGGTTTCCATTATAAGCGCCAGGTATCCCAACGCTGCGGCATACCTTATTGTTCCCTCTTGCGTCCTTTCTATCGGCTTGTCCGCAACAGCGTTATACGCTTCTATACTTATTTTCTTATCCGGCAGGTCCTGCATCGTTTCCATACACACAAAATCGGCGATTCTGTCGCCCCAGAAACACCGTTCCGGGTCGATCAGTGCAATTTCTATTACGCCTTCCGCCCTTTTGCAGATAAAATTCGGCTTCCACAGGTCAAAATTGACCATGCAGCATTCGGCGTTTTCAAGAACGCCTTTGTGTTTGTCGATAAAATATAGCAGCTTTTCGCCGTTTTTCGATTTTTTGCCCCTGTCCGCCGCATCCTTTATAAGCGTTCCCGTCATAGCGCGTATGGCCAGATACCAGTTATCATACAGCCCCGTTTGAATATAGCCGTACTTGTCGTTTTTGACCCGGTGTATTTCCGCCGCCATCCGGGCAACCTCCGCGGTAACCCGGACCCTTTCCTCTTTTGACAGTTTAACACTATCCAGCGTTTCGCCGTCCAGCCTCTCCATTATGAAATAATTTGTCGGGATCAGCTTTTGTGAGAAATCCGGAAACAGCACTTCGGGAACGCGGATGCCCGTGCCATTGCGCAGTTTGCCGTACCAGAAAAGCTCCGACCGCAGCATATCCTTTTCACAAGACATCACGGGCGCGTTTTTATCAGGCGCGATCTTTATGACGGCTTCTTTGCCGCCGCCTGCGCCCAAATGCACCGCGTTGAACTCGCCCTTCCCAAGCGGCGCGATCTGCGAAACATCGTTTAAGCCCGCCGCATAAAACAGCTCCCTCAGCTTTTCATTGCTTACCTTGAATTTCGTCTTACTGCGCATAAATGCCTTCTCCGTATTCCGCGTTAAAACAAACGGCGCCGAACCGGGCGCCGTTTATCTGTATCATATTGTTATTGTCCAGCCGTACTTATCCTCGATTTTGCCGTATTGGATGCCGGTCAGCGTCTCGTAAAGATATTTTGCCGTCTCGCCCATCTGGCCGTCGCCTACCGTAAGCTCTCCTTTCGCCGTCAATATCGTCCCGACCGGGGATATGACCGCGGCGGTGCCTGTGCCGAAAACCTCGGTGATGACTCCGCTCTTTATCCCCTCTGAAACCTCGTCCAGCGAAACCTTGCGCTCGGTGACGCGGTAGCCCTTATCTTTCAGCAACGTTATCGCGCTTTGGCGCGTGATGCCGTTTAAGATCGAACCGGACAGCGCGGGGGTAACCGCCTCGTCGCCGATCACGAAAAATATATTCATGCTGCCGGCTTCCTCGATATATTTACGCCTGACGGGATCCAGCCATATGACCTGGTCGCAGCCGGCCTTTGCGGCTTCCTCGCCCGCCTTGAGCCCGCCGCCGTAATTCCCGCCGTATTTGGCGGCGCCCGTGCCGCCGGCGCTTGCGCGCGTATATTCCTCTTCGATCCTCAGCTTGACCGGCAAAAGGCCGTTCTTATAATACGCGCCCACCGGCGAAAGGATAATATAAAACAAATAGCTCTTGGAGGCGTGTACGCTTAAGGAAACGTCGGTAGCGATTATCGCCGGGCGAATATACAGCGAGCTGCCCTCGGAATACGGCACCCACTGCGCGTCGACCTTTAACAGCTCTGTCAGCCCGTTCATTATCCTGTCGGCATTGAATTCGGGGATACAAAGCCGCGCAGCCGACTCCGCCATGCGCCTGAAATTATCCGCGTGCCTGAACAGGCGAATCTCGCCGCTGCTGCCGCGGTACGCCTTCAACCCCTCGAACACACTCTGGCAGTAATGGAAAACTATTGTGGCGGGATCGAGCGTGATCGCCGTGTAGGGACGGATGCACTCGTTTATCCAGCCCTGCCCCTCCCGGTATTCGATCATGTACATATGGTCGGTAAAGTATTTCCCGAAGCCCAGCTCCCCCATAGGCTTTTGTTTCGGCATCTGTGTGCGTATTGTCCTGATTTCCATGATTTTGATCCCCTTTGCCTGTTTTTGTAATTTTATAATATCCTGGCAAGTTAGGTAAACGCTGATTAAATGAGATAAAATTTGACCGAGTATTTTTCAGGCATAAAACGGCTTGTTTTTGAAGGCAATAGCAGAGCTATTGACGAAAAAAGAAGTTGTTTTAGGCCAAAAAAGACGATGCGTCAAAGTTCTATCGAATTAATCAGCGGTTCCTTAGCTTATATTCTCAAATAAGCTTATATTTTGCGCGGAATTTCTTGCCCTTCTGTAATATGAATTCGGTTTCCGCGGTCATATCGCTGACCTTTGCGGCAATATCCGTTACCTTGCTGCCGTCAATCGTTATGCCGCCGCCCTCGATAAGGCGTTTTGCCTCGCCGCGGCTTGCCGCCTGGCCGATCGTGACCAAAAATTCTGCGACCGGAATATCGGGCGAAGCCTTTACGGCTTCTGCCGGAAGCTCGCCGCCGCCGCCCGAAAACGCGGCCTTTGTCCGTGCCTGCGCCTCGTCTGCGGCCGCCTGGCCGTGGACAAGCAGCGTGACCTCGTACGCCAGCCTTTCCTTTGCCGCGTTCATCCTCTCGTCCATATGCCGTGTCAGCTCCGCTATTTCGGAAAGCTCCATAAAGGTCAAAAGGCGCATACATTCGCCCACCTTAGCGTCCTCGACGTTCCTGAAATACTGATAAAACTCAAACGGCGGCGTCTTTTCCGCGTCCAGCCACAGCGCGCCCTTTGCGGTCTTGCCCATCTTGCTGCCGTCGGAATTAAGCAGCAGCTTAAAGGTCATTGCAAACGCGTCCTGCTGTTCCTTCCTGCGTATAAGGTCCGCGCCGGCAAGGATATTCGCCCACTGGTCGTTGCCGCCTATCTGCAGCTTGATCCCGTGCCGCTGGTTAAGCACCAAAAAGTCATAGCCCTGCATCAGCATATAGTTGAATTCTAAAAAGGACAGTCCCTTTTCCATGCGCGACCTAAAGCACTCCGCCGTCAGCATCTTGTTGACCGAGAAGTACACTCCTATATCCCTGAGAAAATCGATATAGTTGAGCGACAGCAGCCAGTCGGCGTTGTTGACAAGCTTCGCCGCGCCCTCGCCCGAAAACGATATAAAGCGCGAAAGCTGTTTTTTGAACGCCTCGACGTTGTGGTTTATGGTCTCGCGGCTCATCATCTGCCGCATATCGGTGCGGTACGAGGGGTCGCCCACCATAGCCGTGCCGCCGCCGATCAGGACATAGGGCTTGTGCCCGGCCCGCTGCAGGTGCGCCATCGCCATAACGGGGATATAGTGCCCGATATGCAGGCTGTCCGCGGTCGGGTCGAACCCGGCGTAAAAGGGCACGCTCTCGCTGCCCAAAAGCTTATAAAGGTCGTCCTCGTATACGGTCTGCTCGATAAACCCGCGCTCTTTTAAGATATCCAGCGCGTTCTTCTTTTTTCCTGTTGCAACTTTCTTAATGTCAGCCATTGTTATTCTCTCTCCGTACTATCCTTGATTCTATTTAATTCCTAAACCATTCCCAACCATACTTTCCCACGCGAGATTAAGGAAGCGATGAATAAATGAGATTAATTTAGAGCAATTATTTTTTAGTCGGGAAATGACTTGTTTTTGACGCAAATAGTAGAACTATTTGCTAGTAAAAGAAGGCATTACCAGACAAAAAAGACGCGGCTATAAATTATATCGAATTATTCAGCGGTTCCTTAAATCTTTTACCGCGCATTTCCGCACCGGGATCATCGTTTACACTACCGCAACGCAAGGCTGAGGACAGGCGGTGCGGAATACTTTTAAAAAGCGTATTTTCGACGGGCCCCAACGTCGCAGTAACACAAGCGCTTAAAAGTATTCCGCACCGCCGCCTCTCACCTATGCAAATCAATTTAAACCTTCGCCTTAAAATACGCACCCAGCGCCTTGATCCCTTTCTCGATATTCTCCCCGGAAGGGTTGGAGAAATTGAAGCGGATCGTATTCTGCCCGCCGCCGCCGGCAAAAAACTCGGTGCCCTGTACATATGCCGCGCCGCAACTCTCGATCGCCCCGGACAGCACGGCTTTCGTGTCTATCTTACTTCCCATAAACTCGCCCCAGATAAACAGCCCGCCCTCCGGGTCGGTATGCGTATAGCAATCGGGCATATATTTATCCAGGCACTCTATCATCAGCTCCTGCTTCTTCTTGTATATCGGAAGAACCTTTTTGACATGCGCTTTCACGATGCCGCGCGTCAGCATCTCGCCCGCGATAACCTGCGAAAGGCTGCTGGTATGAAGATCCTGCCCCTGCTTGCAAACGACCATCTTTCTGATAACTTCCTTATTCCCTGCGGCCAGGGCGACGCGGATGCCGGGGGAAACGATCTTGCTGAAGCTGGTTATATAGATGACGTTGCCCGCCTTGTCAAAGGTCTTGATGGGCGGGACCTGCGCGCCCTTGAACCTCAGCTTGGCATAAGGGTCGTCCTCGACCACCATAACGCCGTATTTTGCGGTGATTTCCGCGATCGCCTGCCTGTTCCCGGCCGAATAGGTGTTGCCGGTCGGGTTGGAAAAGGTCGGCACTACGTACAGCATTTTCGGGTTATACTGCTTTATCTTATCCTCTAAGTCCTTAATATCGAGGCCGTTTTCTGTCGCCCTTACGCCGTACGCCTTTGCCTGGTACGAGGTTATAATCTGCAGAGCCGCAAGATACGTAGGGTTTTCGACAAGCACCGCGTCGCCCTTATCCAAAAAGGCGCGGAAAGCAAGGTCGATCCCCTGCTGGCCGCCGCTGACAACGATAAGCTCGTCAAGGCCTATGCCGGTAATGCCGAAATCCTCTTTTATATAGTTTATCATGGCTTCCCTGACGGAAGTGATACCCTCGGTCGTGCCGTACTGCATAAGGCTCTTCAGCGCGTTTGCGTCGGCAAGGATATCCCCCACCACCGCCCGCAGCTCGTCCATCGGCAGCATATCGTTCGCGGGGAGCCCGCCCGCAAAGGAAATGATCCCGCCCTTTTGTATCAGCTTCAAGATCTCGCGCGTGGCGCTGCCGCTTAAGTTTGCCATCCTTTCGGAAAATCTGTAATCCATTATGTATTTTGTCCTTTTAAAAAATTACGGTATTGATACTCCCCCGCCTTAAGGGGAATTTTGCAAGCTGCCGCCCTTGTTTTACGCGGCGCCATTAAAGAAAAAGTAATTAAAAGTTCACAGCGGTTTGACCTTGTTGCCCTGCCGCCCGTCCATGCCGGTAATAAACTTTTCACGATACCGCTCTATGTTCCTCTTGACAATCTTTTCGGCCTCGTGGCGGCCGACAAAGTTTTCCACCACAGTCTGCTTGTTTTCCAGTATCTTGTATGTGGCGTAAAAATTGTTCATCACCTCGACAAGGTGCTTGGGCACGTCGGCGCTGTTTCTGTAATGGTTGTAATACGGGTCGCTGAAGGGTATCGCTATCACCTTTTCGTCCAGCTCGCCGTTGTCGATCATGGTGAACGCCGCAATCGGGTAACAGCGCACCAGCACGCCGGGGTCAAGGCTCTCGCTGCACAGCACCATGACGTCCAGCGGGTCGTTGTCCTCGGAATACGTCAGCGGCACAAAGCCGTAATTCTGCGGATAGTGCGTGGACGTATACAATATCCTGTCCAATATCAGCGCGCCCGTCGCCTTGTCCAGCTCGTATTTTTTGTTCATCCCCTTCGCGATCTCGATCACGGCCAAAAAATCATCGGGTTTGATGCGGTCGGGGGAAACGTCATGCCACAGGTTCGTAATCATAAACCTCCCTTGATCATCGTATCGGTAAAAAGTAGTATCGTATAATTATAGCGTAACAGCCGCTTAAAGACAAGCGGCCGCCCCGTTTTTACAAAAGTTACGGTTGCGCGGCTGGCCGCACACTGCCGTATCGTTACAAATAGTTATCCAGCTGCGCGTTCAGGTCAAGCAGGTCGCCGGTCGTTATTATTCCTATGGGCGGGTTAAGGTTGGTGCCGTCCTCGGTGAAAAGCACGGCGCGCAGCCTGCGGTTATCCTGAAAAAGCCTCAGGACCCTTTCTATCGTAGCGTCCTTGGGCAATATCACATAATGCGGCGTGTCCTTAAACAATATGTCGCCCGCATACGCGTTGTTTAAGAAGTCGTCCGCAGATTGCTTGTTTAAAAGGCGGCGGCCGAGCTCCTCCACTATCTGCTTGTTGCTCAAGACTCCGAAAATAGCTCCGCCTTTCATAATAGGTATATTGGAATAGCCGTTCTTGCTGATCACAACGACGATATCGCGCAGACGCGTATCGAACGGGAAGGTCATTACCTTGTGGCTCTTGACCAGCGTGTACGCGGCAGGAGGCGTCGCCAAAAGGCGCGCGATGTGCTGCATCTTGTCGGCGACCGCGGTATGCGGCTCGGCAATAATCTCGTCGTCCCTGCTCTTATGTACTATAGCGTTCCTAAGCCGCGCAAAATCGACAAGGTCCTCCTCGTACTTCCTTACGACATAATTTGAAGCGGCCGCCCTGCGCACAACGTCGGTGAAGGTCATAGTGTCCTTGAAGCCGTTGATGTTGCGGAGCGTGTTGTCGATGCGGTTATAGGCGTTGATAAACCTTCTTGCATTTGTAACCGGCATATCGTTTCTCCTTTGCGTAAAGAATTGCACGTTGCGCGAATAATACAATCTACATAAATTTTGCCAGCAGTTCTTTTAAACCGTCTATATTCTGACCCGTCTTCGCGCTGATACAGACGGCGTTTTCGGTTACCGGCGTCGGGAATTCGCGGCACGCATCGATCTTATTATAGACTGTAATAACGGGCTTGTCCCCTGCGCCCAGTTCCCTTAAAACATCGGTCACCACCTCGTGATGGCGGATCAGGTTGCGGCTCAACGTATCGACGACGTGTATCAAAATATCGGCGTACCGCGCCTCATCCAGCGTCGATTTGAAGGCGTCGATGAATTCGTGGGGCAGCTTGTTGATGAAGCCTACGGTGTCAGTGAGGGCGTAATAACGGCCGTCGTCCAAAAAGACGTTGCGCGTAACGGGGTCAAGCGTGGCAAAAAGCTTGTCCTCGGCCAGCTGGCTGCTCCTTGACAAAGTATTCATAAGCGTGCTTTTCCCGCTGTTGGTATATCCCACAAGAGCCACTTTTTTTATCCGGCTCTCCTGCCGCTGTTTGCGCCTTACGTCGCGTTCGGTTTGCAGCTTTTCGATCCGCTTTTCCAGTTCGTGCACCTGGTCGCGGATGTTCCGCCGGTCGATCTCCAGCTTTTTTTCGCCGGGGCCGCGCATCCCTATCCCGCTGCGCAGCTTATCCATGTTTTTTTCTTTACCGACAAGGCGCGGCAGATTGTACTTCATCTGCGCCAGCTCGACCTGCAATTTCCCCTCGGCGCTGCTTGCCCGTCCGGCAAAAATATCCAGGATCAGCGTGCTGCGGTCAAGGATCTTGCGGTCGATCAGATCCTCCAGATTTTTTATCTGGATGCCCGACAGCTCGTTGTCGAAAATGACAAGATCCACGTCGTTGCCCTCGCAAAACAGTTTGACCTCATCTACCTTGCCCTTGCCGATCATAGTGGCTTTTTCCGGCAGATCCTTATGCTGGATTATCTGGCCGATAACTTCCGCCCCCGCCGTTTTGGCCAGTTCGGCAAGCTCGGCCATATCCTCCTCGATGCCCTCTCCCTTTTCAAAGAGTCCCACAAGAAGCGCCTTTTCCTTTTTTATTTCCGTTGAATGTAATTCTGTTTTTTTCATATACAATTCTCCTGATTTGCGGCAAAAGATTTAAATTGTCAACATTAATGTGCGTCAGCCGATTTCCATCCTTTTTTTCTTTTCCCTTCGCCGGTTTCTTTTGACGGACAATCCTTGAAGGGCAGCCCTAAAGAAAAAGGCGATACTAAAAGTCGGGCGTAAAGGATTCCGATACCGCCGCGCCGCCCTGGATATAGGCGTTAGATATCCCTAAATCCATAGCATAGCTGACAAGCCTGCGGTATTGCGCCTTTGACACCTTTGTGTGTAGTTCCGGGTATTTGGTAAAGTCACAGCCTTTTTGCGGCGTATACTGGCTCATAATGCTTATACATATATTATCGCCGTATTCGCCGTAAATATATTCCAGAACCTTGCAGCTGTCGGACAAATGTCCCGGCAGCGACATATGCCGCACGACCACGCCCGATCGCAGCATGCCGCGCTTATCAAAAACAAGCTTTGGCCGCTGGCTTACCATTTCTTTAAGTGCCGCTGAAGCGTATTTAAAGTAATCGGGCGCGTTACTGTATCTTTTTGCAGGCGTCTCACCGTAATATTTAAAGTCCGTAAGATAGATGTCGGCTGTATCAAAAAGCTTCGCTATCGTTTCGGGCCGCTCATAGCCGCTTGTGTTCCATATAACCGGGATATCAAGGCCGCGCGCCCTTGCCGCGGCGACCGCGCAGGTTATTCCGCCGGTGTAATGCGTGGGCGTGACAAGGTTGATGTTGTATGCGCCCTGACCCTGAAGCTTAAGGAATATCCCGGGCAAAGGATTCAATGAATTGCCCCCTGCGCTTTTTACGTTATCATAACCGTCAGCTTCATCTTTCACCCCTCCCGCGCCATCCAAACCGGCATCTGTGCGCACATTTTCATCCGCGCAAATATTGGAAATCTTATAGTTCTGGCAGTATACGCATTTAAGCCCGCAATGCTTGAAAAATACCGTACCGCTGCCCCTGATATCGTCGGGCGCGCCCGAAATGAACGGCTCCTCATAGTGGTGCAGCTGCCACAGCGCGACCTCCGGCGTTTCCCCCGCGCCGCATATCCCCCTCTGCCATGCGCGGTCAACGCCGCACATCCGGGGGCACAAATAACATCTATCCGCTTTTTTCACATTTATCTTTTGCTCTTACGTCAGCGCCTTATGGCAAACCTTCAGATTGTTTATTATGTCCAGCTTTTGCGGGCATTTTTTCATGCACGCGCCGCAGGCGGTGCATTTATCGGCCGTAACGGAAAGTTTTGCGTACTCCGGCCTGGACATTTCAAAGCCCCATCCGCCTAACACCCTTGCCTTGTTATAGAGGCCGAACACCCCTGGGATATCGATGCCCGACTTACAGCCCTTGCAATAATTGCAGCCGGTGCAATAGAGCTCCAACAAGGTCTTGTGCGCCTCACGGATTTCATTGAAAGCCTTTTCCTCTTCGCCGGTAAACGCATAATCGCCCGCCGCCGTTGCGCAGTTCTCGTTGACCTGCGCCTCGCTGCTCATTCCGGAAATGGCAATATCTACATATGGCCTTGTAAACGCGTATTTCAGCGCGATCCGCGCTTTTAAGGATGTTGCCGCAGGATCACCCGGCTCGGTCAGGTTGCCGCCCGCGACAGGGTTCATAATAACGGTGCCCATCCCCTTGTCATGCGCGTATGCCAGCCATTTCCCGTTCATCGGGTTTATCATGTTGTAGCTTAAAAGCACCGTTTCGAATATGCCGCTGTCGATGATTTCTTTTACGTTTTCGGGCTTGTCGTCATGAAATGAAAAAGCAAGGTGGCGGACGCGGCCGTCCTTTTTGGCTTTATAAAGATAGTCCAAAAGGCCTTCCGCCGCCCTGACCTTTTTAAACGCGTTAAGATCCAGCGTCCATACATGGAAAACGTCGATATAATCAGTTTTAAGCCGTTTGAACGACCTCTCGAAGCTCCTGATAAAGCTGTCCGCCGTGCGTCCGTTGTCCTTGGTGGAAAGTATCAGCTTGTCCCTTTTGCCGGCTATAAAAGAACCTACGATATCCTCGCTGAGATTATCGCAATAAAGCGGCGCGGTATCAAAATAATTGACCCCCTTCTCAAACGCGATATTCAAAATCCTTTCGGCTTCTTTTTTGTCGGGCTTATGCCCGTCATAGGGCAGCCGCATACACCCAAAGCCAAGTTTGGATACCTTTAACCCGGTACCGCCGAAAGTCGTATATTTCATGATATACCTCTTGTATTAAAGAAAAGGCGCGAGACGGGGTTCTTGCGGCCCGCAGCTGTATCGGAATAC
Source organism: Eubacteriales bacterium (assembly GCA_031553565.1). Classification (GTDB taxonomy): domain Bacteria; phylum Bacillota; class Clostridia; order Christensenellales; family DUVY01; genus JAVBLK01. The sequence goes on along the minus strand of JAVBLK010000035.1, from coordinate 45,976 downwards.
GCGGAGGGCGGCAAGGTTCCTGCTTTCGCGACGATCCCGCCGCATATATCCCGTCAGAAGTTGGTGGTGTAGTTGGGCGACTCCTTGGTGATCGCTATATCGTGCGGATGGCTCTCTATCAGCGACGCCTGGGTTATTTTCACAAACTTCGCGCCCTTACGAAGGCTCTCTATATTCTTGAAGCCGCAATAGCCCATGCCGGACTTGAGCCCGCCGATAAGCTGGTAAACGATATCGCTGAGCGCGCCGCGGTAGGGCACCCTGCCCTCGACGCCCTCGGGTACGAATTTCTGCGTGCCGTCCTGGAAATACCTGTCCTTGCTGCCGGCCGCCATCGCGCCCAAAGAGCCCATGCCGCGGTACGTTTTAAAGCTCCTGCCCTGATAGATCTCCTGCTCGCCCGGGCTCTCGGTCGTGCCGGCGAAGAGGCTGCCTATCATAACTGCCGACGCGCCCGCTCCGATCGCCTTGGGGATATCCCCGCTGTATTTTACGCCGCCGTCGGCGATAACCGTTTTCTTGAATTTATCGGCTTCCTCGGCGCAGTCCATGACAGCCGTTATCTGCGGCACGCCTATCCCTGATACGACGCGCGTCGTGCAGATGCTGCCCGGGCCCATTCCGACCTTTACAACGTCCGCGCCGCGCTCGATCAGCGCCCTTGTCCCCGCCGCCGTCGCCACGTTGCCCGCTATGATACGCAAATCGGGCATCGCGTTCTTGACCTTTTCGATCATTTGCAAAACGTTCTTAGAATGCCCGTGCGCTGTGTCGATCGCCAGAATATCGACCTTCGCGTCATAAAGCGCCCTGGCCCTGTCCAGAGAATCGGGCGCGGTGCCTATCGTCGCGCCGCATAAAAGCCTGCCGTTCTTATCCTTGGCGGAGTTGGGGTATTGTATGATCTTCTCGATATCCTTGATCGTTATAAGCCCCTTTAAATTGTAATCCTTATCGACGATAGGCAGCTTCTCGATGCGGTGCTTGCCTAGGATCTTCTGCGCCTCGGCCAAAGTGGTGCCTACGGGCGCGGTGATAAGGTTCTCCTTGGTCATGATGTTCTTGATCGGCTGCTTGAAATTTGTTTCAAACCTTAAATCGCGGTTTGTCAGTATGCCGACCAGTTTGCCCGCCTTGGTTATCGGCACGCCGCTTATCTTGTACCGCTGCATAAGGTCAAGCGCGCTCTGCACCAAATCCTCCGGCCCTAAATAGAACGGGTCGGTGATAACGCCGTGCTCGCTCCTCTTTACCTTGTCGACCTCCGACGCCTGCTGGTCGATAGACATATTCTTGTGGATGATGCCTATTCCGCCTTCCCTTGCCATCGCTATCGCAAGGCGCGCCTCGGTAACGGTGTCCATCGCCGCCGACAAGAGCGGGATATTCAGTGTGATCTCCGGCGTAAGCATGACCCTGACGTCGGCGTCCTTTGGCACAAAGTCGCTCTCGTTGGGTATAAGCAGCACGTCGTCGAACGTCAGCCCTTCCTTCACAATTTTGTTGTTCATAACCGCTACCTCTCTTTATATGAAAAAAATTTTTCGCACTTGGTGGTACAAATATATTGATCTGAATCTTTAAAAATTGTATGTAAAAATACGTAAAGGCCTTTATTTTATCGGATTATTATATCACTTTTCAGTATATACAGTCAACAAACGGGTGTTCAAATGGCGGTTTTGTCAGGATTTGCGTGCCGGCTGATAAAAGCCAGTATTTTCCCGAACGCTTCCTTTGCCGCGGGCGACAGCTGATAATAGAGCGGATATGCGTGAAACATGCCCTTTCCAACGATGACCTCCGCGCTGCCGCCGGCAGCGTTTATCTTTTCTGCAACGGCAAGTGTGTCGCAGAGCAGCATTTCGTACCCGCCCACAGTCATAAGAACGGGCGGCATACCGTGATATCCGCCGAAAACCGGCGAAAGGTACGGGTCGCGCCTGTCGGCGTCCCGCGCATACGAAAACACTCCGCAGTCCAGCATCTTCCGTATCACGGAATCGTCGGGAAGCCCCCCGTTTCTGCTCCCCGCGCCGAAAATAATGTCCCGGCGATAGTTAGTCCTGTATGACTCTCCCGCCGCCGTAAGGTCTGTCCACGGCGACATCAGCACCGCGGCAGCCGGCATTTCCGCACCGTTGTCGCGCAGGCGCAAAAGCAGTGACAGCACAAGGTTCCCGCCCGAGCTGTCGCCCATAAGGATAATATCGCGCGGCTTATACCCCAGACCCTTCAAAAACTCCCAGCCGGCCATTACGTCGTCGTGCGCAGCGGGATACTTGGATTCGGGCGCCGTCCGGTAATCAATAATTGCCACCGCCGCGCCGTCGGCCGCGTCGCTGACCATCCGGTGCATAGCGCGGTAAGTATTGACCATCCCCATTATAAACACGCCGCCGTGTATGATGAATACCAGCTTTTCAGGATCGGTATTTTTACGTTTGAATATTTCCAGCGGCACGCCGTTTGCGTCGTATTCGACCCTCTCGAAGCCGCGTTTCGGCCTGCCGGGGACCAATCTGCCCAGGCGCGTGAAAAACTTGAGCTTCTTTATGACCCTGTCCTTTTTTTCCGGATTGACGTTAACCAGCCGGATAATTGAAACAGCAATTTTATCGCGCAGCTTTGCCATATTTTTTCCCTTTTCTCTATTATAATACGGTTTGGGCACTTTAAGCAAACAACGAACAAAATAAGTTTCCTTGCGCTTTTACGGTCATTGCCGGCAAAAGCCTTGACAAACCCGCTGATTTATATTAGTATATACCCATCAGCAACAAAGGCGTTTGAAACGGGCACTCACCCGTTGAGCCGCCGGAAGAACGGTGAAAACCTAGTAGAACCGGCCGGATGCCCACCGTTATCGGGGCGCATTTAAGGCGGCTGGCGTGGTTTATTTGCCGGCAATTTGAGTGGTACCGCGGTTGGTTACAGCCGTCTCAAAGGAATTTGAGGCGGCTTTTTTGTTTCTTTGAAAAAAAACGCCGCGCGAAAAGGCCATGTAACGCATAAGGAGGCTTCATTTTGAAAGGCGCGAAAATAATTGTTGAAACCTTGATCGAGCAAGGGACGGAATTTGTCTTCGGGTATCCCGGCGGCACAGTCCTGGATATTTTTGACGAATTATATCTTGCGAAAGACCGTATCAAGCAGATACTGACCTGCCACGAACAGGGCGCGGCGCACGCTGCCGACGGGTACGCAAGGGCTACCGGCCGGGTCGGCGTAGTTTTGGCTACCTCTGGCCCCGGCGCGACAAACCTGGTCACCGGTATCGCCAACGCGTATATGGACAGCGTGCCCATGGTTGCGATCACGGGCAACGTCGCCATGAACTTTTTAGGCCGCGATTCCTTTCAGGAGATCGATATTACGGGCGTTACCATGCCTATCACAAAGCATAATTATATCGTCAAGGACGTTAACGAGCTGGCGGACACCATCCGCGAGGCGTTCAGTATCGCCCAGAGCGGCAGGCCGGGGCCGGTTTTGATCGACATACCGAAAAACATCCAGCAGGCCGACTGCGGATACACGCACGTTGCGCCTGTAAAAAACGCGCACAAGCCCGCGGCCGCGGCGCAGATAGATGCGGCAGCCGGACTCATAAACAAGGCCGAAAAGCCGATCATATACTTCGGCGGCGGCATAATAATTTCGGACGCCGGAAAAGAGCTTATTGAATTCGCCGAAAAGATAGACAGCCCGGTCTGCGCCAGCATGATGGGATTGGGCGGCTTCCCCGCCTCGCACCCGCTCTATATGGGGCTTATCGGTATGCACGGGCACGCGGGCGTCATGAAGTCCATCAAGGAATGTGACCTTTTGATCGTTATGGGCGCGCGGTTTTCCGACCGTGTCGCCGGCGACCGGCTGAATTTTGCCAAGCAGGCGAAGATCATCCATATCGACATCGACAATGCGGAAATAAACAAAAACGTCGAGTGTGAAGCATATATTATGGCTGACGTAAAAACTGCGCTTAAGCAGCTTATACCTGCCGTCACGGCTTTTAAACGGCCCGCGTGGACAAAGCTTTGCGCGGACACTGTCGCGGCCTTCCCGATAAAGGAAAGCAGGAGCGAGGTCAGCCCGCAGCTTATATTGAAGGCATTAAATAAGCTGTGCCCGCCCGAGCGGATCATCGCGACAGACGTCGGGCAGCATCAAATGTGGACGATACAGAGCTACAAATTCGAAAAGCCGCGCACCCTCTTATCGAGCGGCGGATTAGGCACAATGGGCTTTGGGCTGGGCGCGGCAATAGGCGGCGCGATAGGCACTAAAAAGCCCGCGGTCCTGGTCACGGGCGACGGCAGCTTCCATATGAATATGAACGAGGTCGTGACAGCCGTTAAATACAAATTGCCAATTACGATACTTGTCTTTAACAACAACGTTTTAGGAATGGTACGCCAGTGGCAGAAGCTGTTTTACGGCCGGCGGTTTTCATCCACGACGCTTGACCGCCCCACCGATTACATCAAGCTGGCCGGGGCGTTCGGCGCAAAGGGTATGCGCCTTACAAAAAACAGCGAGATCGAGAGCGTTTTAAAGAACGCGCTTGCCGAAAAAGGCCCGGTCATCGTCGATTGCGTTATATCCGGCGACGACAACGTCACGCCTATGATCCCTGCCGGCAAAAACGTCGAGGATATGATATTAGAGATGCCGGATTAAGGGCTTCGCCTCGCGCCAAGTGCGAATTTTTCAGCGGTTACTTAGATCAAGCTGCACTATTTTTGAGGAGCATTTTTATGGAAAACAAAAATATATCAACGCATATCATAACCGCGCTTGTGTCCAACAAGCCGGGCGTCCTGAACCGCGTAACGGGGCTGTTTTCAAAGCGCGGCTATAATATCGAGAGCCTTTCTGTATGCACGACCGAGGACGACCTGCTTTCGCGTATGACGATCGTCGTGATGGGCGACGCGTATATCCTGGAGCAGATTACAAAGCAGCTGGATAAGCTGATCGACGTCAAAAAGGTCACCCGGTTTTTAAACGCCGACGACGCTATCCTGCGCGAGCTGCTGCTGATAAAGATCAACGTCAAGCCCGCCCAAAGGCCGGAGATCGAGTCAGTTGTAAACATCTATAAGGCCAAGATCGTCGACCTGTCCCCCGTATCGATGGTTTTAGAGCTGACCGGCGAATCCTCCAAGATAGACGCGTTCGTAAGCGTAGTAACGGACTATGGCATTATCGAGCTGGCCAGGACGGGCCTTACAGCATTACAAAGAGGCGACGCGTGTATTAAGGATTTGGACGACTATAACGAGCTTATATAGTTTGTAACGGCATATTTACGGCGGCCTGATAACTATTCTCCGCATTGCTAAAACAGTATAAAAATTGTATAATATAAATAATCGTTGAATGTCTTTTCCTATTTTGGGAGCGGGCATTTGAAGAAATAAAAAATCTGCTTTTTTTCACTTGCGGGCGCGAACGGCCTTTACGGAATACCGCCTGAAAGAAAAAAGCCAGGAGTCATTTTATGGGTAAGAACATTTCACAGGGCGTTGATAAAGCGCCTCAAAGATCGCTTTACAAGGCATTAGGGTTCAACGACGAGGAGCTGGCGCGCCCGATCATAGGCGTGGTCAACGCTTTTTCGGAAATCGTGCCCGGACACCAGCACCTTAACCAGATCTGCGAGGCCGTGAAGGCCGGCGTAAGAATGGCTGGCGGCACGCCCGTTATGGTGCCCTCGATAGGCGTATGCGACGGTATCGCCATGGGCGGCCAGGGCATGAAGTATTCCCTGCCCTCGCGGGAGCTTATTGCCGACAGCATCGAGGCGATGGCTTTTGCCCACCAGTTCGACGCGATGGTGCTTGTCCCCAACTGCGACAAGATAGTGCCCGCGATGCTGATGGCGGCGGCGCGCGTCAATATCCCCTCTATCTTCGTTTCCGGCGGCCCTATGCTGCCGGGGCGCTATAAGGGCAGGAACATCACCTTCTCGCAGACCTACGAGGCGGTCGGCGCGGTCAAGGCCGGAAAAATGAACCTTGCCGAGCTTTCCGATATCGAGAACCGCGCCTGCCCCGGCTGCGGCTCCTGCGCGGGAATGTTTACGGCAAACAGCATGAACTGCCTTACCGAGGCGCTTGGAATGGCCTTACCCGGCAACGGGACAATCCCGGCCGTTTACGCCGACAGGATCCGCCTTGCCAAGCGCGCCGGAATGCAGATAATGGAGCTTATAAACAAGCAGATACTGCCGCGCATGATCCTGACCAAGGAAGCCTTTCACAACGCGCTCGCCCTGGATATGGCGATAGGCGCCAGCACAAACAGTCTTCTGCACCTGACCGCGATAGCGGCGGAGGTCGGCGTCCCGTTCACCCTGGAAACCGTGACCGAGATGACTAATAAGATACCGAATATTTGCAAATTAAGCCCTGCGTGCGATACTACTATCGTTGACCTCAACGAGGCCGGCGGCGTAATGGCGGTATTAAACGAACTGGGCAAGGCAAACCTTATTATGGGCAAGGCTTTGACCGTTTGGGGCTGCCCGATACAAAAGCTGTATGAAAACAGCGAGATATTGGACGAGAATATTATCCGGCCGGTTTCAAAACCCTATTCCAAGACGGGCGGTTTGGCGGTGCTGTACGGTAATATTGCCGAGGAAGGCTGCGTCGTAAAGAAATCGGCGGTTGACGAAACTATGCTGCTGCATAAGGGGCCTGCCCGCTGCTTTGACAACGAGGAGGAGGCAGTCGCCGCCATAACCTCAGGCAGGATCAAGCCCGGCGACGTTGTCGTCATCCGCTATGAAGGGCCTAAGGGCGGCCCCGGCATGCGCGAAATGCTGTCCCCCACCTCCGCTCTGGCCGGAATGGGCATGGATAAGAGCGTCGCCCTTATTACAGACGGACGCTTTTCGGGCGCGACGCGCGGCGCGGCGATTGGCCATATCTGCCCGGAGGCTGCCGAGGGCGGCAAGATCGCGGCCATACAGGACGGCGATATAATCGAGATAGACATAAACAAGGGCAAGCTGAATCTGGACGTAAGCCCTAAGGAAATAGCAAACCGCATGAAGAAATGGCGGCCGAAGGACGTTTACCTGTCAGGATATCTGCAGAGATATCACGAATTGGTAACCAGCGCGGCAAAGGGTGCGGTCTTTAAGAAGAAATTCTAAGGAAATAATGAATAAATGAGGTTAATTTAGAGCAAGTTTTTTTCAGACGAAAAAGACGCCGCAGTAAATTATGCCGGATTATTCAGCGTTTCCCTAAATAAAGCCGTATTTGCGGCGGGACCGGCGCGGAAAGCATTTTTAATCGCAAACCAGCTTATGGAGGGCATATAATGGCACGAAAAATTAAGATATTCGATACTACTTTAAGGGACGGCGAGCAGTCGCCCGGATGCAGCATGACTATCGGCGAGAAGCTGGAAGTCGCAGCGCAGCTGGAACGGCTTAACGTAGATATTATAGAGGCGGGTTTTGCCGTCTCCTCCCCCGGCGATTTCGAATCGGTCAGGGAAGTTTCCAGGATCATCAAGAACTGCGGCGTGGCGTCTCTTGCAAGGGCGGCGCGCGGCGATATCGACGCGGCGTACGATGCGCTGAAAAATGCCGCCGCGCCGCGCATCCATATATTCCTGGCCACAAGCCCGCTGCATATGGAATACAAGCTGAAGATGAGTCCGGAGACGGTCTTGGAAAAGATCGCCGACAGTGTCAAATACGCGCGCAGCTTTATTCCGGATATCGAGTTTTCCGCCGAGGACGCCAGCCGTTCGGACCGCGAGTTTTTGGCAAAGGCCTGCTCGGTTGCGGTAAAGCACGGCGCGACTACCATTAATATCCCTGATACCGTCGGATACTGCACGCCGCAGGAAATGCACGACCTTATCCGCTATCTTATGAACAATGTCGCCGGCGCGGAAAAAGTCACCTTCTCGGCGCACAACCACAACGACCTCGGCCTGGGCGTCGCCAACTCGCTCTCGATGATTCTTGCCGGCGCGGGACAGGTCGAATGTACTGTGAACGGCATAGGAGAGCGCGCGGGCAATTCTTCCTTGGAGGAAATCGTCATGGGCCTGGCCACGCGCCCCCACTTTTACGAGGCCAAAACCGATATCGTTACGACCGAGATATATAAGGCCTGCCGGCTTGTGTCCAATATCACAGGCGTAAAAATACACCCGACCAAGCCTATCGTCGGCGCCAACGCCTTCGCGCACGAGTCGGGCATCCACCAGCACGGCGTTTTGGCAAAGCGGGAGACCTACGAGATCATGTCGCCCGAATCGGTAGGCATACCGGAAAACAGGATCGTTCTCGGAAAACACAGCGGCAAGCACGCTTTTTCCGAGCACCTGAAGCTTATGGGCTACGACCTTCCGGACGATAAGCTGCCGGAGGCATTCAACGCGTTCAAAGTGTTGGCTGATAAAAAGAAATACGTTTCGGACAAGGATATCGAAGCGCTTTTAAGCACGGGCGTTAAAACACAGCTCCCCCGCCGCTGCGCCTTGGAGAATTTCAGTATAAGCTGCAGCAAGGGCACTGCCTCCGCGTCCCTTATTTTAAGGGTCGAAAACGACTTCATCACGCATTCGGCAAACGGCGACGGTCCGATCGACGCGGCGTTTAACGCCGTCAATCAGGCCTTAAAGACGGAATATGTCTTATCCGACTATAATGTCACATCCGTAACGGGCGGCAACGACGCTCTGGGCGAAAGCATGGTCCGGCTGTCGTACGGCGGAGTAACCGCCGTAGGGCGCGGGGTATCGACGGACGTTATCGAGAGCGGGATCCTGGCATATATCGACGCCGTCAACAAATTGAAATAAGCCAAATATGCGGCGGGACCGGCGCGAGAAGCAGAACCATTCCTTCTCCGCGTATTGCGATACAGCTCCGCCAGTATGAACCTGTAGCAAACCGCGCATCTATGCCGTTTTTCCCGCCCTGAATTAGCAGGGTTAAAAAACTTGCTTTGCTCGTTTTTGTTTTTTTGATTTGATTGAACAGGACGCATTTGCTGGTTGGGTATATCCGAGCGTTAGGTATTATTATTATGAAAAAAAATTTGATCGATATTTATGACTCTACCTTGCGCGACGGTGCGCAGGGCGAAGGAATAAACTTTTCCGTGCAGGATAAGCTGGCAATCGTAAAGGCCTTAGACGCGTTCGGCGTTAAATATATCGAGGCCGGAAATCCCGGCAGCAACCCGAAAGACCTGCAGTTTTTTGAAAGCGCGGGCAGGCTGAAACTGAAAAACGCAAAGCTTGCGGCATTCGGCGCGACCCGCAGAAAGGATATCAGGCCGGAGGACGACGTTAATTTACAGTCGCTTCTTGCCGCAAACACGCCTGTAGTCGCAATTTTCGGAAAGTCGTGGGACTTGCACGTTACCGAAATCATACACACCACCCTGGATGAAAACCTCCGTATGATCTCGGACACCGTTTCATACCTTTTACACAAGGGAAAGCAGGTCGTTTTCGACGCCGAGCATTTTTTTGACGGATACAAAAATAACGCCGGGTACGCCATGAAAGCTCTTTCGGCGGCGGCGGACGCGGGCGCGGACGTCTTGTGCCTGTGCGACACGAACGGCGGCGGCGACCCGAAAACCATAGGCGAGGTAGTAAAAGCGGTCGCGGCAGCCTTCCCCGATAAAAAGATCGGTATACACTGCCACAATGACTGCGGCATGGCTGTGGCGGCTTCCGTTGCGGCGGTGCAGAGCGGCGCGTCGCAGGCGCAGGGGACATTCGTAGGCTTCGGCGAACGCTGCGGCAACGCCAACCTCTCGACCATAATCGGCGTATTGCAGCTGAAACTCGGATATCAATGCGTCAGTGACAAGAATATCGCGCTGCTGACCCAGACCGCACGGGCAGTCGCCGATATCGCAAACGTGACGATGGAGACCGGCGCGCCGTTTGTGGGGCTGTCGGCGTTTGCTCACAAGGCGGGGATGCACGCGGACGGCGTATTGAAGTCCAGCGTTTCCTTCGAGCACGTCGACCCCGCCGCCGTCGGTAACGAGCGGCGTTTTCTGGTCAGTGAGATCGCGGGCAGGAACGCTATCATCAGTAAGATACAGAAGTTTTTCCCTGAGGTGACAAAGGAGTCCGAGGGCGCGGCCGTTATCCTGAAAACCTTAAAAGAAATGGAAATGGCGGGCTATCAGTTCGAGGGCGCGGAAGGCAGCTTCATGCTGCTGGTCACAAAGGCGTTGGGCAAATTTAAGCCGTCCTTTGATCTTATAAGCTTTAAGGTGCTGACGGAGGAGCCGTCTTCCGGCATCGACACATATTCTGCGATCGCCACCGTCAAGATAAGCGTGGACTCTAAGACGCAGTTTACCTCGTCCGAGGGCGACGGCCCGGTCAACGCGCTGGACAAGGCTCTAAGAAAGGCGCTGAACGTGTTCTACCCCTCCATCGGCAAGGTGACGCTGTCGGACTACAAGGTGCGCGTGCTTGACGGTGCGTCCGCGACTGCGGCAAAGGTGCGCGTACTTATCACCACGACTGACGGACACGATATCTGGACGACGGTAGGCGTCTCGACAGACATTATAAAAGCCTCGTTTATCGCCCTGTGCGACAGTATAGAGTACAAGCTGATGAAAGACGGCAAGAAAAAGACATAAACGGGCGCAAGACGGGCTGAGTGCACAAAACCTGTCCGGTCACGTACGAGTACAAGCTGCGAAAAGAGGGCAAGAAATAACGATCCTCTTTAGCAGACTTCTGACAGCATCGGACATTTTGATATAATGCGACTGACATTCTAAAGGAAACGATGAATAAATGAGGTTAATTTAGAGCAAGTATTTTTAAGGCAGAAAACGGCTTGTTTTTGCAGCAAATAGTAGAACTATTTGTGAAGGAAAGAAGATGCTTTCAGGTGAAAAAGACGCCGCTGTAAATTATGCCGAATTATTCAGCGTTTCCTAAATAAAAGAAAATAAAATATTATCCTTATTTTCTTTTTCAGTTAGGCGGCTTTCTTTTGACGGGTTTATGGAGGCTGCCTCAAAGAAAAAAGCCTAAGGAATTTATTTATGGGCATGACAATGACACAAAAAATCCTGGCGGCGCACGCCGGATTAAAAGAGGTGAAGGCGGGACAGCTGATTACGGCCAGGCTTGATATGATACTCGCCAACGACATCACCGCCCCCGTCGCCGTCAAGGAATTTGAAAAGGCCGGGATAGAAAAGGTCAAGGATCAGAGTAAGATTTCGCTGGTCATGGACCACTTCACCCCCAACAAGGACATAAAGGCCGCGGAGCAATGCAAATGCGTGCGCCGGTTCGCGTACAAGCAGGGCATCGATAACTTCTTCGACGTGGGCGATATGGGTATCGAGCACGCGCTGCTGCCCGAACGCGGGATCGTGGGCGCGGGCGACTGCATAATCGGCGCGGACAGCCATACCTGCACCTACGGCGCCCTGGGCGCATTTTCCACCGGCGTGGGCAGCACCGATATGGCCGCGGCGATGGCAAGCGGCGAGTGCTGGTTCAAGGTTCCCGCCGCGCTGAAATTTACTCTTATCAATAAGCCGGGCAAAAACGTCTGCGGCAAGGACGTTATTTTGCACATAATCGGCCTTATCGGCGTGGACGGCGCGCTCTATAAATCTATGGAGTTTTTCGGCGACGGTATACGTCACCTTACGATCGACGACCGCTTCACGATCGCAAATATGGCTATTGAGGCCGGCGCAAAGAACGGGATCTTCCCCGTCGACAGCGTAACTCAAGAATATATGAAGGATCGTTTTAAGAGGGCGCCCGTTATATTCGAGGCCGATAAGGACGCGGCTTATGAAAAAGAATACGTTATCGATCTGGCCGCATTGAAGCCCACTGTTGCCTTCCCCCACCTGCCCAGCAACACGCGCACTATCGACAACGCGGGCGATATTGCGATCGACCAGGTCGTTATCGGCAGCTGCACAAACGGGCATATCACAGATTTACGGATAGCCGCGGAGATCATGAAGGGCAAGCGCGTCCATAAAGGCGTGCGCACGATCATAATCCCCGCAACCAACGAGATATATTTGCAGGCGCTGCGCGAGGGGCTGATTGAAATATTCATAAAGGCCGGCGCGGTCGTATCCACCCCAACCTGCGGCCCGTGTTTAGGCGGCCATATGGGCATTTTAGCCGCCGGCGAAAGGGCGGTCGCAACCACAAACCGCAACTTTGTAGGGCGCATGGGGCACCCGGAGTCCGAGGTTTATCTGGCCTCGCCGTATGTCGCGGCCGCCAGCGCATTGGCGGGCAGAATCACTGTATAAGGGCATATTTCGCGATTGACGCGAAACGGGAACCCGCACAATAACTTTAAGAGGATATATATTATGTTGAAAGGAACCGTCCATAAATACGGGGCGAATGTCGATACGGACGTCATCATCCCCGCAAGATACCTTAATACCACGTCGCATCAGGAATTGGCGGCGCATTGCATGGAGGATATAGATAAGGATTTTATTAAGCGCGTAAAGCCCGGCGACATCATGGTCGCGACCGATAACTTCGGATGCGGCAGCAGCCGCGAACACGCGCCTATCGCCATCAAGGCCGCAGGTATTACCTGCGTTATCGCAAACACCTTTGCAAGGATTTTTTACCGCAACTCGATCAATATCGGTTTGCCGATCTTAGAATGCCCTGACGCGGTGAAGAGTATAAATAAGGGCGACACCGTTTCGGTGGATTTAAACACCGGCGTTATCACAAATGAAACGACAAAAAAGAGCTTTAAGACCCTCCCCTTCCCGAAAGAGATACAGGAGATAATAAATGCGGGCGGCTTATTGAACAAGCTGAAAAAGTGACCTGTCCGCTTTTAAAAGGCGACTGCGCATTTTATAGAACTGTCATATTAAGCCCAGCGAAGGATCTTAAGGTAACGCTGAAAGGTTGTGTTTCACAATCTATCAGAAAAACCTGACGCCAACTGTCATCCTGAGCAAAGCGAAGGAGCTTAAGGAAACACTGAAAGGCTATGATTCATCTTCATCTATCAGAAAAACCTGACGCCAATTGTCATCCTGAGCAAAGCGAAGGATCTTTATTCGGCTACTAATTATAAAAGGATATATATTTACTATGAACTTTAAGATCGCTGTTATCGCAGGGGACGGGATCGGCCCTGAAATCACCGACGCCGCCATACACGTTTTGAACGCTGTGGGCAAGAAATTCTGGCACTCGTTCAAGTTTAAGCATGTACTGATGGGCGGCTGCGCGATCGACGCGGCCGGCGTGCCGCTGCCGAAAGAGACTGTTTCCGCGTGCAAACGCAGCGACTCTGTCCTGCTCGGCGCGGTCGGAGGCCCGAAATGGGACGGCCTGCCGGGGAATTTGCGTCCGGAGGCAGGGCTTTTGGGTATCAGGAAAGCGCTCAACCTTTTCGCGAACATCCGCCCCGCCGTCCTCTACCCCGCGCTATTGGGCAGCTGCCCCCTGCGCGCCGACATCGCCGCAAAGGGCATCAATATAATCGTCGTGCGCGAGCTGACCGGCGGCATATATTTCGGCAAACGCGGATATAAGGAAACCGGCAGGAACGGCCGCGAGGCGTTCGACACCGAAAATTACAGCGAGACCGAGATAAGGCGTATTTGCAAGATCGGGTTCGAGTATGCCCAAAGCCGCAAAAAGGTCTTGCACAGCATAGATAAAGCCAACGTATTAGAGAGCAGCCGTTTGTGGCGGAAGGTCGTCCATGAGATGGCCGCGGAATTCCCAGGCGTCACCGTCATCGACATGCTGGTCGATAACGCGGCGATGCAGTTGGTCAAAAACCCTTCGCAGTTCGACGTCATCGTGACCAGCAATATGTTCGGCGACATTCTTTCCGACGAAGCCGCAATGATCACGGGCAGTATCGGCCTCTTGGCCAGCTCGTCACTGGGCGCGGGCAAGCTGGGCCTTTACGAGCCTATCCACGGCAGCGCGCCCGATATCGCGGGGCAGAACAAGGCCAACCCGATCGCAACGATCCTCTCCTGCGCGATGATGCTGCGCACGTCGCTTGATCTTCCGAAAGAGGCTGACGCGGTCGAGTCGGCGATAAATAAGGCTCTGTCCGAAACAAAAATGCGCACCGCCGACATTGCCGAGCCGGACAGCGAGATAATAGGGTGCCACGAAATGGGTGCGCTTATTGCCAGCTTAATATAGAAATATATTTTGATTTTGGTTATCAGTCAAGGAGCCATATCCCGGCAGCTAGTTCCCTATCCCGGTTTTGACGTTGAAGATGCACGACATCAGGTTTTTTACATAATCGGGAATTTGACAGTTAAGCAGGCGGATCTCTTTCGGGGCGACCGTGATAAGGTTGGGCAGCAGGGTCTCGTCTGTTATCGTTCTGTCAAGCTTCAGCTTCTGCCGGTTGACCGCTTTGCCGTCAGCGTTCAAAAAGCCGTATTCGTCCTTTTCCTTTACAATCGTTATGTGCTTTTCCTTGGTGTCGATGGTCTGCACCAGAAAACGCAGAAGCTCTAAAAAAGTTTCGTGATATTCGAGGTAGCCGCTGTTCTGGTTGGCAAGGTCGCAGACCTCCTGCCATTTTTCGCGCAGTTCCTTTAAACGGAAGTTGTAAAAGCCGTCCAAAAGAAGTTCATCCTTATACACAAGGTTTTTTAAAACTAATTCCCTATCCCATTCCCGGTCAAACGCGACCAGCGCCTTTAAAAAAGCGTTATAGTTGATTTTGTTGGCTTTCGGCAGACGGCTGTGGCGCAGCAGGAATTTTTCCTTGAAGTCTACCGTGATCGCGTCGCTGACAGCTTCGCGTAGTTCCCGTTGCAGCCGCTCGCATAAGTCTTCCTCGCACGCGATCGAAAGGTATGTACGACCACGCTCTCTGTCGAGGATCATAATACCCTTACCGGGGCGGACGAACGGCCTTATCCTGCCCTCTATCCCCGTCAGGCTGTCCGATTTATTGTTATCCACGCTGATATTAAGTTCCCACATTATAAGGCTAGTTTATGCCGCGGCAATGGCTTTTAACCTCGCGAAATATGCCGGATCTTGGCCAAAAGAAATTATAAAAAATATGAGCTGTTTTAAGGCTCGTTTATTGTAAATACTCATATTTTGTTCTATAATACATTGCAAAGTACTATGTCGGACCGCAGAGTAGTTGATAAAACGCATATTTATAGAATACTTCCCGAAAAAAAATTCTTGCTGCAGTAATTCAATTTCTAAGTAAACGCTGAATAAATGAGGTTAATTTAGAGCAAGTATTTTTAAGACAGAAAACGGCTTGTTTTCGAAGGCAATACCCGAAGGTATTGGCGAGAGAAGAAGACTTTTTATGACAAAAAAGACGCCGCTATAAATTATTCCGAATTATTCAGCGGTTACCTAATACTAATCAGCGTTTAAATCTGTCGCTTTATTTACGAGTGGATTTTTAAGGGCAGAACCATCTGAAAACACGGGGATTTTAAGTAAAAAAGACCTTGACGTTTTAGCCGCGGCTCAATATTACCCCAAACAGCATAAGCGCAGGCATTTTTTTGCGCAGAATATTTCGTAAGCATGGTATAATAGAAATATGCGTATGTCCAACCCCATCGCGCCCATATGCGAGGGCGGCAGGATATTGATTTTGGGAACCTTTCCCGGCGGCGAGTCGCTGAAGGCGGAGTTCTATTACTGGCACCCGCAGAACAGATTCTGGAAAGTGCTTGCCGGGATATATAACGAGCCGGGGTTTTTACAACGCGACAAGCACGCGCGGAAACAGCTCGTTGTAAAGCATCGCCTTGCGCTGTGGGATACCGTCGAGTCCTGCCTGCGGGAGGGCAGCCTTGATCAAAACATAAAGGATCCGGCCGTTATTGACCTTGCCGGTTTTCTTGAAAGCAATCCATCGATCCGGAGGATCATATTAAACGGCACAAAAGCCGCCGCGATTTATAAAAAGTACTTTATAAACAGCGTAAATGTAGAATACTTTGCCTGCCCGTCGACCAGCCCTGCCAACGCGCGGTTTAAAATCGACCTGTGGAGGGATGCGCTGACAAAGCCGTTTACATGACCGCCGCACAAAATATCCGGACAACAAATATTAAAAATCGGAGAAAATGTTATGAGAGATTATAAGGGGCTCACTGACCATCTTGGATACTTTGAAACGCTTTCAAACGGGTTTTACACGCTGCATACAACGGGACCCGCCGGATACGGGCAAAAAGAAAATGAGATCCTGACCTTTCCATATGCCGAATATCCAAAAGAAATCGATGACTTTTTTAAGGCGTTCGAGCCCTTTACCGATCATGATTATTCGCGAACGCTGAAACGGTACGGCGTTAATTATGACGACGTAACAACAGACTTTTCAAAAGCCGATGCCGGATTGATTTTCGCGATAATTACTGCTGTAATCCGCGCCGAACGATTCGGCAACGAGGGCAAATTCGGGGAAATGGCGAAACAGGGCGTTATATTTAAAATGCTGAACAGGCTGAAAGAATTAGACAAAAAATAAGCGCCGGATAACCGGCAAACGATATCAGTTTTAACGGGTTAGCGGGATCTTAAAAGATTCTTCGCTTTGCTCAGAATGACAGCGGCGGGGGTTTTGATATCAGTTTTAGCGGATTAACGGGATCTTAAAAGATTCTTCGCTTTGCTCAGAATGACAGCGGCGGGGGTTTCGATATCAGTTTTAACGGATTAGCGGGATCTTAAAAGATTCTTCGCTTTGCTCAGAATGACAGCGGCGGGGGTTTCGATATCAGTTTTAACGGGTAGCGGGATCTTAAAAGATTCTTCGCTTTGCTCAGAATGACAGCGGCGGGGGTTTCGATATCAGTTTTTAACGGATAAGCAAGAGCTTAAAAGATTTTTCGCTTTACTCAGAATGACAGCGGCGGGGGTTTCGATATCAGCTTTAGCGGATCAGCAGGATTTTAAAAGATTCTTCGCTTTGCTCAGAATGACAGCGGCGGGGGTTTCGATATCAGCTTTAACGGATCAGCAGGATCTTAAAAGATTCTTCGCTTTGCTCAGAATGACAGCGGCGGGGGGTTCAAATTTCTACCTAGCCAAAAAGAATTTGGCGTGGGGCAACGCGTGGGCAGCGCCATGTCTTTTGTCGCGTCTCACTTTTGACCTGCCTCGCGCTGACCTTATCAAAAAAATGAGGATAATTATTGTAAGACCGCACCGATCGACGCCGGCTTAATTCTGAGATGACGATTTTTAGGAGCGGATTTTTGGCAGACGCGAAAAGCTACAAAGAGCGACCTTTTTATAATCTTTGAGAATATATGATGCCGGTTTAATTCTGAGATGAACGATTTTTGGTGCGGATTGTTGATCATTCGCAGCAAACTTTATGGGGGGCTGCCCCGGTAGCTATCGTCATATCCCCTTTTTCTTTTCCCCTCGCCGGTTTCTTTTGACGGGTCTTGCGCATATAGCCAAAGAAAAAGGCGATAATCTTCAGTTTTGCGCCAGTATCTCTTTTACAGTTTTGTCGTCTTCAAGAAGTTTCCCCGCGCCCGTAATACATGCGTACGCCGCCTCCGGCGCGGAAACGAACGGGACGTTAAGCGCGTTTTTGAAAAAATGCTCCGCGCCGGTTATCATCGAGCCGCCGCCCGAAAGGCGTATCCCGCTCTTTAGGACCTGCGCCGATATTTCGGGCGGACAGAGAGTCAATACCGACGAAACAGCTTCGGCTATCCGCTTATAATACGGAATGATCGCCCTGGAGATATCTTTGCTTTCGATATTTACGGTCGCCGGATTTTTGGTTGCATCGTCGGTGCCGGTAACCGTCATCGACGAGTTGTCGTTTTCATACAGACTGCCCACCGTTTCCTTGACCTTTTCGGCCGTAAGCACCCCGATCTGAAGGTTATGCTTTTCCAGCATATATTTCTGCACAGCCGCGTCCATATTGATCCCGCCAAGCGATATACTGCAGCCCTCGACTATCCCTAGCAGGCTGATCGCCGCAATGTCGGTCGTGCCGCCGCCGATATCGACGATAAAGCCGCCGTCGGCACTGCCGATCGGAAGGCCGAGACCGTGCGCGGACGCGATAACTTTTTCGATTATCACTATCTCGGTGCCGCCAAGCTTTTGCAAAAGCTCCTCGAACGCGCCCCTTTCCTCGCCGGAAAGGCCGCAGGGCACGACCAGCAGCATCTTTATCTTTTGAATGAATTTCCGCTCCGTTATAACTTTCTTTAGAAACTGCGAAAGCATTATGTAGCAGCCCTCGAAGCTGTCTATCGCGCCCTCTTTTATCGGGCAGCAAACCGTAGTGCGCTCCGGCGCGCGGCCGATCATTTCCTTCGCCCTCTGCCCCGCCGCCCTGACCACCTTGTCCGAGTACGCGACCACAGACGGCTCGTGCAGCACGATCCCGTTCCCGCCCAAAAATATAGACGTATATGAAGTCCCCAGTTCGATTGCAAGTGTAATTTTAGACATTTGCGCGCTCCGTTTTCTTTTGTTATGCCTTTCCATTTTTGCTAGTAAAAGAAGATGTTTTCAGGCGAAAAAGACGCCGCCGGAAATTAGACCGAGTTATTCAGTGGCTCCTAAATTGCACTCTGCAAAATCCAGGATTGTATCAAATAAATCTGTCTTATAGAATACTTTATCAAAAACTGTGTTTTTTTGCAAGTTATATTTGACATTGCCGTCAAAATATATTAACATATCCTTAAAATAAATTATTAGAAGGGAAAATTATGTATTGCCAAAATTGCGGCAAAGAAATCAATGAAAAAGCCGTCATCTGCGTTGGTTGCGGCGTGCCTGTCGCAGGCACCGAGTCCCCTTTCGCGGCGGCAAAACCCGCGAAACAGCCGACATCCGCCGATGCCAAATCGCCTATAACAAAATTAGAAAAGGCAGCGCTTTGGTGCGGTTTCGTCTCTAAAATCCTGCTCGTTTTTGCCGCTTTCTTTATATTCCTCAGTGTTTTTTCAGCGCACACATTTAGTTATTTTAACAAAGATTTTCCAACAGACACGTCCTTCTACGTTTTTCTTTCTAATTTACAAATTTACACATCATTTTCTTTTGGCAGTACTTTTTTGTTGACCACCGTTTTCTTCTCGTCCGCTGCCTTTGCGCCTGCGGTAGCTTCACTTGTATGCACAAGCATTAAGCTAAAAAGCGTTCGGAATCTTCTTAATGCAATCCTATTGCTTTTTATATCATGCGCCGCCGAAGTATTGACGCTTTGCGCGTTAGCCGGAGTTCTTTAAGATAACCTGCCAAATTAGCATCAAAACCACCGAAGTTTATCTCCGGGTGCTTTCAATATCTTTTGGTTCCCTTTGCGGAACATCGTTAAGCTATAGTTTTTTGAGCTTTTTATCGTAGTTTATATATATTATCATGGCAATCAGAAACCAAATCCCCACGCACAAAGCCGCAAATGCCGCCAAAATTATAAGAAGGAGTCCGAGTAAAAAGTTATCATTCACAAGCGAAATGATGCCGATTATAAGCGAAGAAATAAAGACTGCAAAAGATATTAAAAACCCGATAATGTTTGTTCTCTTTCTTTTTTCTATTATATCAGGCAAAGCGCGGCTGAAATCATCAATTATCTTTTCTATAATAATGATAAATTCGGCATACTGCCGGCGCTCGTCCTGATTTATCCTTTTTAGAAACTTCTGATATTGTTTGTCGATAGGGTGTTTTCCGGGCACCGCCCCGTGCATTGCGCTAAACGCCGAAGCATTAAGACGGTCTTTAACTTTTTGCGCGTATTCGGGCGTACCGAAGGTATGATACTCATCAAAACCCCTCATTAGCCAATAATATCCCAAATGAGACTCCGGCCAGTTGTTTATCATTTCATCGGCAGCGCTTACAAGTTCGGTATATTCGCCAAGCTCGCACAATTTTTTGCACCGCTCCTCGGCGGCGTGAAGCGTGGGAAAGCTCGCAGTTTTAAATAATTCTTTCGATTCCCCGTCTATTATGATATTTTTTGTAATATAAGTATTGTAATTATTGATCGCTTTCTGCGTGACAAACGCCGTTTGGCAATGCGGGCAAACGCCCGCGTCACGGCTGTCATCAGCCTCGATATTAGCGCCGCATTGCGTACATTTCGCGGGGATAAAAGACATAAAGCATTACTCCCTTTCGGCAGAGTTCGCGCCTGCCGCCCGCCGGTGCACAGCCATGTCATTCTGCGAAAAACGAAGAATCTTTTAAGATCCTTCACTTCGTTCAGGATGACAACGCGATACCCTTCCCGCCCTCACCAGCAATAGCGCGGCAGCGAAGCGTCCTGCGCCCTCACCTGACGGGCAAAAGCCTTCGCCGCCCCCGCCTGACGGGCATACATTACGTATCCTGTCGGCAATTAAAGCCGGAGATGCGATGGCCGCGGCGCGAAACAGGTCTTACAGGCGGAGCTGTATCGGTATACGCGGGAAGCCAAGGTTCCTGTTTCGCGCCTGCCCCGCCGTATATCCGGTCTTAAGGAACCGATGAATGAATAAGGTTAATTTAGGACAAGTATTTTTCAGCATGAAAACAGCTTGTTTTTGCGGTAAATAGTAGAACTATTTGCAAAAGAAGAAGACGTTTTCAGGCGAAAAAGACGCCGCTGTAAATTATACCGGATTATTCAGTGGTTCCTTAATTAAAGAATCTCCAGGTTCTTGCCGTAAGCCCTGTAAAAGTCCTGGCCGGCGGAGAGCGCGTCGAGTATCTCCAAGGAGCAGTCGCCCTCGGCCTCGGTCTTCATGATCACGCTGTCGCCTAATACGTCGCAGTTGAGGGATTTTATGATGCCCGACATACTGCGGTCCAGGCTTTCGGCAACCTTTAGGATAACGCCCAGTTTCCTTACCGCCACATAGTCGTCCTGAGTCACTATATCGCGGTAGCGGTTCCATTCCTGCATCATAAAGTCGTCTTTACGGTGCGCGGACGCGACGAACGCGGCCAAAACCAGGTCGCGGTGGCTTAAGCCGTAAAGGTTGCTGTTGAGGATTATATAACAGCTGTGCTTGTGGTGGTCGTAAAATTTAATGCGCGTGCCGGTATCGTGCAGGATGGATGCGACGCGCAGGACCTTTATATACTGGCGCGGCAGCTTGTGCAGCACCCTTAACTGCTTGTAGAGCTGTAACGACAGGTCATAGACGTGCTCCGCGTGCTTTGCGTTCTCGTCAAAGTATTTGACCATGGTATATATACTGTGGCCCAAAACGTCGCTGATAGGCTTCTCGGTGGTGGTCGGCACGGCGTAGTTGAACATGATGCCCTCTCTTAGGCCGCTGCCGCTGATGACGATATCCTTGTAATCGGTAATCGATAAAAAGCCCTTTATGCACGAAAGCGCGCTTACGAAAATATCGGCGCGCCCCGCCGAAAGCCCCTTGATCTTCATGCGTTTTTCTGTGTCCAGCACCTTCAACGTATCGTATATCTCGTCAAAGTCCTCACGCGTGACAGTGTAGTTGTGCGCCATGTCCAACGGGTATTTTGACATGCGCCGCGAGATCTTGCCCAGGTTCCTGAAGTTGCCGCCCACGCCGATAAGCTGTATGTCCGGCTCGACCTCTTTAAGCCACGGTATGCGGCTGAACTGGTCGATAAAGAACTCCTCGACCTTTTTCGCCTGCTCCTCCGGGCTGAGGTTTTCACCCGCGTACAGCGAGGTCAGCGTTATCGCGCCGAACGGCAGGTTCTCGTACGCAAGGATGTTGCGGCGGTTGTAATAAATCAGCTGCGTCGTGCCGCCGCTGATTTCCATAATAAGTCCTTTGGGTATCTCGAACGAGTTGATGACGCCGTGATAGATATAGGCGGCCTCCTCCTCTGTTGTCAGCACACGGATACGTATGCCGCACGTTGCCGAAACCTCTTCCAAAAAGCTCTTCTGATTTTTTGCCTTTCTGACCGCGCTGGTCGCGACAGCGATTATCTTATCGATGTTGTTGACGTCGCAAAGTTTCCTGAACATTTTAAGGGTCTTGACCGCCTGCGCGATCCTGGAAGGTTTTAAGAAACCCTCGCGCTCCATATCCTGCCCCAGGCGCACGGTTTCCTTCAGCTCGTCAAAGACGACGAAGTACCCGCCCTCCAGGATGTTCGCCATTACCAGACGCGCGGCATTTGACCCAAGGTCGATGATTGCAATTTTCTCCAAAATGAAGCCACTCCAAAAAAACAGTCAATTAGGAAATCGCAAAATACATGTGTTTTCCTTATCCGATGATGCTGTTGTTTTATTCCCAAAATTATTTTTAACAAAAAAACGGACTGCTCCGCTTTAATCGTTATTTGCTGTATTATAACACACAATATAATGTTTGAAAAGGGGGTTTTGAAAAATATTTTTACAATTTTTGGACGCGGCAGCACGCCGGGCGCGGCGGCGATTTGAGCAAAAAGTTTGCGTGTGAAAAAAACTTGTATGAAGAATATGGGTTTTGTGGTATATTTACGGTATAGTAAATCAATTTTTAAATCAGTTTCAGGCTCGAGTAGATATTTGTGGATAAAACGGGATAAAAGCGGAGCCTTTATTAGAAATAAAGGCGAGCAGTTTATACCGTTTTACACCAAATAGATACCGAAGATGAGCTGGTTTAAAAGTTGATTTACTAAATAGGGAGGGATTGTGATATGACTGAGTTCGAACAAAAGTTGCAGGCGGCAAGGGGCGGCGACGCGGACGCGCAATGCCGGGTGGCATATTGCTATTATCACGGCGAGGGCGGCGCGCCGCAGGATACCGCACAGGCGATGCATTGGTATCATGCCGCGGCGCAAAGCGGCCACGCCGCGGCACAAAATTACGTCGGATATTGCTACGACAAAGGCTTGAGCGGGATGCCGCAGGATGCTGCAAAAGCCTATATTTGGTATACAAAAGCCGTGGATCAGGGATACGGGGAGGCAAAAACCAATCTGCTGAGCCTTATGGACGGACAGCATCAAAAAGCCGAAGGCGGCGATGCGGACGCGCAATGGTTTACGGCGGAAATGTTTTTGACCGGCGGCGAGCCGCAGGAGGCGTTTCTGTGGTACGAAAAGGCCGCGTTGCAGGGACACCCTGCCGCACAGGCGGCAATGGGCGAATTTTGCGAGCTGGGAAAGCACGGCGCCGCAAAGGATCCTGATAAGGCGGCGGACTGGTACCGCAAGGCCGCCGGGCAAGGGAACGCGGTGGCGCAGAATAACCTGGGCGCGATGCTGTGGAACGGCAGCTATTCATCCGCCTACGGGAAAAATATAGCCTCCCCCGCAGCACTGGCCGAAGCTTTCGGCTTGTTTTCCAAGGCCGCAGAGCAAGGCCACGTACCGGCGTACATAAATCTGGCGGGCTGCTATTTAAACGGCAAGGGCACGGGCAAAAACACCGGCCTCGCGCGCAGCTGGCTGAAAAAAGCTGCCGACGCAGGGAATTATCAGGCAAAGGAGGCCTTGCGCAAGCTCGACGCGGGCATGAGCGGCGAAGGCTTTTGGAAAAGATAAACGGATAGGGTGTTTTTGACATATGTCAATACCCCCCTCCAGGCGGCACTATTCCGTCGCTTTCAACTTGATGACTTTTGTCGGGCAGACTTTTACGCAGTCGCCGCAGTTAGTGCAGTTTTCATATTTGATACGGGCGAGCTTGCCTTCCTTTAAGTACATTGCGTCGTATTTGCAGGCCTTTACGCACAAGCCGCAGGCTATGCAGCCGCTGGGGCAATAGCTGCGCACTTTCTTGCCCGGCTCGCGGTTGCTGCACGCTACATAGACCAGCGCGGATTTCGGGATGCGTTTTATCAGTTTCTTGGGGCACCGCGACACACACGCGCCGCACGAGGTGCATTTATGGTCGTTTACGCGCGCGAAGCCGTCCTTATCCGAAACTCCCACCGCGTTATAGCCGCAGGCCGCCACGCAGTCTTTCAGCGCCATACAGCCGACCGGACAAGCCTTTGATCCCTGGGCAAGTATCTGCGACGTCGCGCAGCTGCCGTAACCCTGATAGGAAAACTTATGCTTTGCATCGTGGCCGCCGCAGCAGCCCACGACCGCCACCGTATCGCCCGCGACCTCGGTGCTTAAACCAAGCAGCCTGTTGATCTCGGCCTTATCCTCTTTCTTGGTCGGGTTGCACAAGTCCACCTTTGCCTCACCCTTCACCAGCGCCACCGCGAAAGCGTCGCAGCCGGCATATCCGCAGCCGCCGCAATTGACGCCCGCAAGGCACTTCACCACGTCGTCGATCTTGGGATCCCTCTCCACATTGAACTTTTTTCCGAGCCAGGCCAAAAGCGCGCCGAAAGCGGCTCCCAAAACCAGCATAATAATTATAGGGTATACAATTTCCATAAAAACTCCTTTCAAGGGGGGCTATGCAGCCGCCCCTTCGGGGCGTCTACTACGCCCCCCTTGAGTAACCCCCTGGGGACCGAAAAAAAATCATAGATTTTTTTTGTCCCATTAAGGGCGGAATTGAAGAAACGCGGTTCTTAAATTCCGGCGCCGCCTATCGCGGCGCATCTATTTTCTCGTCTATGCAGCCGCCCCTTCGGGGCGTCTACTACGCCCCCCTTGAGCAACCCCTAGGGACCGAAAAAAAATCATAGATTTTTTTTGTCCCATTAAAGGCGGATTTCCGAAAAGCGCGGTTTCCGGAAATCCGGCGCGGCATATCGCCGCGCATCTCTCTATCTTTTTATTTGTTTCTTCCCCCGCACTTTGCTTGAGTCGGTTTAACGGCGGAGATGCAAGGCAGCGGTGCGAAAACAGGTTCAGCGCGACGGAGCTGTGCTGATAGGCACGCGGAGGAGCGGTGGTTCTGTTTTCGCACCGATCCCGCCGCATATACGCCGTTAAACTAAAACATGCCTTTGAAGACCAAAAACGCCATCGCTATTATCGCCGCAGAAACCAGCGCTATCGGAAAGCCCTTGAACGCGTTGGGTACGTCCTGCTTCGATATCCTTTCGCGGATGCCGCTCATAAGTATCAAGGCAAGCAGAAATCCCGCGCCCACGAACGTGCCGTTTAAAAACGCGCCGAAAATATTGGTGACGTTGGCGTCGGAAAGGTTGACTATCGCCGTGCCCAATACCGCGCAGTTTGTCGTGATAAGCGGCAGGTATATCCCCAGCGCGTTATACAGCGGCGGGAGAAACCGCTTAATGAGTATCTCCAGTATCTGCACGACGGCGGCAATAAGGAATATGAATACTATGGTGTCCAAAAATGCTATCCCGATCGGGACGAGCACCCACATATGCACCATATATGTAAGCAGCGAGGTCAGCGCCATGACGAATATGACGGCCAATCCCATTCCAAGCGCGGTGTCGGTCTTTTTGGAGACGCCTAAGTACGGGCATATGCCCAATGTCTGCGAGAATACTATATTGTTGCTTAAGAGCGCCATTCCGACGATCACTAAATACTGCATTTATATGGCCTCCTTTGTGAACGGGCTTTTTCTTTGGGTTTGCCCGTCAAGCCTGCACGCCACAAAGAAACCGCCCGGCTGAAAAGAAAAAGAGGCTAAAGATTTTGATCTTTTATCTGTTCCGTTTATGGTTTTATGCTGCATTTCCGGCCTCCTTTGCTGCGTCCTGGGGTTTCGGCTGAGCCGTGCGGCTGAATTTCTTTTCCCTGTTGGTCACGGTCTTATATACGGTATTGAATATCGCAAGTAATATCGCCAGCATAATAAAGCCGCCTACGGGCTGGTTGAAAATCTCCATAAAGAACGTCCTGTCGGTCACCACGTCCTCGGCGCCGGCATTTATCATTATGCTGCCGTAGGTAAGCAATTCGCGGCATATCGCAAGCAACGACAGCGCGGCGGTAAAGCCCAGCCCCATCGACAGCCCGTCAAGCGCGGCATAGCCCACGCTGTTCTGCGAGGCAAAGCTTTCGGCGCGCGCAAATATTATACAGTTCACCACGATAAGCGGTATGAACACGCCTAAGGATTTCGACAGCGAGGGGATAAATTTTTGCATGGCAAGGTCGATCAGCGTGACCAGCGTCGCGATGATAAGTATGTACGCGGGTATGCGCACCTTGTCGGGTATTACTTTGCGGCACAAACTGATCAGCACGTTGGACAGCAGCAGTACGATAGTCGTCGCCGCGCCCATACCTATGGCGTTTGTCAGCGTGGTCGACACCGCTATCGTCGGGCACATGCCCAAGACCAGCACAAAGGTCGGGTTTTGCACAATGCCCCCAAGCGCCGTTTGGCTAAATTTCTTTTTATCAAAACTCATATCTTTCTTCCCTCCCCTTATACTGCGGTCGCGGCGCGGTAAGCCCTGACTGCGTCATAAATACATTTAGCAACAGCATTATATGATGTTGTGACCTTGCCTACGTCGGGATCCGGGTCGGTCGCGGTAGGGCCGCTCTTAGTCCCCTCCGCGCTTTGATAGGTTGTATCACTGACCTGCACCAGCATTCCCCTGTATGAGTCTGCGAGAAATTCCTTGTTGCCGTCAAGATAATGCTTATATCCGGCTTCGTCGTTCTCGGCGGGGCAATCGATCATCAAGAATTCCCTGACAAAGCCCGTCTTGTTTATATAAGTCATACCCAAGGCCGGATCGGCATAGCCTTTCGCCGTGGCAAGGAATACATAGTCGCCGCCGGTAAGCCTGTACGCGGTGTAATAATTGTTGTTTCTGAATTTCAGGCTGTTAAGGCTGGCAGTCGCGCTTTCAAGTCCGGTAACAATTTGCGTGACCGTATAGCTTTGCCCCGTAGTGCCGTTAACTTTATTCGCTATTTTATCAATAGCGTTCTTGATGTTCTGCGTGTAGGCGGCGGTAAGCGCATATATATCTGCGTGTCCCGTTATGAACCCGTATGCATCGTGTATCAGTCCCGCCGCTTCTTTAGCCGCAGTTTCGTCCTCACCGGTCAATCCCGAGGATATATAGGATTGGAAAAATTCCTTGCCGGCCAATATTTCATTAGTTCCCACGGCTTTTTCTACGGCTGCCGCCAACGCGCCTCCGCTTATCACACCGTCGTCGTTATAGAGAGCCACGCCGCCGATATGACCGTGCCGTTCAGCGAACGAAATGATTATGTTGTAATCGCCCGCGTCTAAATCAAATACAGGTAACCCGTCATTTGTCATGTATAATGTTACGTCCGCCGGCAGCCCCGCGTATTCGACCGCAGTCATGCCGGACGCCCACTTGTAAGCGGCTTTCAGCGCCTTGATCTGCGGAGTGTCGGCAACGCCCAACAGGCTTTCACGGTAGGTCTTATAGAAGGCCGACGCGTTGTTTACCGCCTCGATAAAGCCGTTCGCGGTGATCGTGGAGCCGGTATAGCCGTCGGCGCCGGCGATATCGAAACCTTTCGACGCAGTCTTATCGGCAAACGTGCCGACAAAGGTTTTGGTGTACGCGTTTTTATATTCGCCGTTCGGGGCGGACAGCGGCCTCATACCGGCAATCTTGTCCGCCTCGGCCTTGTTTGCGGTGTTTACTATGTAGGCGGTAATTGCCTGTAAATCGCCGGCGTTGCGGGCAGGGCCCTTGCTCTGTATAAGGATATATACCTTGCCGCCGTTTTCGATACGGTATGCGGCGAGTATTTTATCCGCGTCGCGCTTGGCCTTTTCTATAGTAATATTTTCGCCGCCGACCTTAAATGTGTCACCGGTTTTTTCGTCGAATATGACCGTATGCTCCTTTGTCCCGGTCAAAACGTTGAATATGATACCGAGGTCGCCGCTGGTATCCGGATCGGTCGCAAGGAACTTGTACCCAAGACCCAGCGCCGCGCCGCAGACGATCGCGATCACCGACAATATTATCGTACAATAAAGCAGCGGCTTCTTTGTCCTCAATCCCTCTTTCTTCATTTATGCCGCCTCCTTTGCCGTTTTAGGATTTTTAAGCGGCTTCTCTTCCTTTTTCTTCCCGAACGGGCGCGGCACGATATATTTATCGATAAGCGGCGTCATGATGTTCATCAAAACAATGGCGAATGAAACCCCCTCCGGATATTGGCTGAACTTACGGAAAATCCCGACAAGCAAGCCTATCCCCAGCGCGTAAATAATATTGCCCCACTTGGTGTCCGGGCTGCTGCTGTAATCCGTCGCCATAAATATCGCCCCTAAAAACAAGCCGCCGGACATCATGCTGGGTAATATCACGCTTGTGTCCAGCCCGAATCCGCCCTTCCATACGGTTTTGACCACTTCCTCGCCGTTGACTATTTCGGTAACCTGTACATACTTTATAAAGCTGGTCAAGAACGCGAACAGGGTCGCGGTGACGATAATGAGAAGCGGCAGCCTGAAATCTATTACCTTTCTGACGCACAAATAAACGCCGCCTATAAGCAGCGCCAAAATACTGACCTCGCCGACCGCCGCCGAATTCTTTACGCCTAAGAACATATCCAAAAACGACGGGCTTGCCACGGCGGCTTCCACCTGGTGCGACTGCGTCAGCCATGTCGCAGACGTCGTCGCGTCGCCTATAAGATTCAACGCCGGCGCAGTCATAATTTTCGCAAATGTGATAAGCAGGAATATCCTGGCCGTCATCGCAGGATTGGCAAAGTTCTTGCCTATGCCGCCGAACAGCATTTTTACCAGTACTATCGCAAACACGCTGCCGATAATGCACAAGAGGAACGTACTGCCCCAATCTATATTAAAATCGAATACGCTGCCGAGCGGTATCTGTTTGCCGTCCGCGCCCTTACTTAGGATCACCGGAAGGTTCAGCGCAAGCAGTATTCCCGTAACGACCGCCGAGCAGTCGAAAATACTGCTCTCTTTAGCGTTCTTCTTAGTCTTTTCCCACCAGCCGCTTGCAAACGGGACGCCGCCTTTTCTTATTACTGTAAACAGCAATTCGCTTGTCACGCAGACCGCCGCGCATATCACGACCATAACAAGCGAGACCATCCCGAAAAATATTACCGCCGCGGCGATTGCCGGGACAAGCGCGATGATAACGTCCAGCATTATGCCGCGCGTCGTGCGTTTCCGCGTGATATGCGGCGACGCGGACACAACCAGTTTGTCGGATTTAACCGTTTCACTCATAAAAAAATAACTCCTTGACGGGCAAATAAGGTCATAAATACTACGCAGCGGCGAGCGTTAGCGCCGTTCCCGCCGTATATATGCCGTTACAGATTATTCTCCCTGATTTTCTTCTTCGCCAGCTTAATGCTCTGTATCAGAGGGCGTTTGGCCGGGCACACATATGTGCAGCAGCCGCACTCGATACAGTCGGCCGCGCCGTATTTCTTACTGCCCGAAAAGTCGCCGGCTATCGCAAAGCTGTCGATATACATCGGCATCAGGTTCATCGGGCAGCTCCTGGCGCACGCGCCGCAGTTTATACACGCGGACGCCTTGTGCCTGTCGAATTCCTTTTCCGATAAGAATAAAATGCTGCTGGTAGTTTTGTTAACGGCAACCTCGCGGCTGACTTGCGCGATACCCATCATAGGGCCGCCGTTGACTATTTTTAAAACTCCGCTTTTTTCGCCGCCGCAAAATGCCGCTATATCGGCGTATGAAGTCCCGAACGGAACGCGGATGTTGCCCGGCCGCTCTATGCCGCCGCCGCTGACCGTAATTATGCGCTCATAAAGGGGCTTGCCTTCGGCCACGGCCTCATACGTTGAAAGGGCGGTGTGCGCGTTGCAGACGATCACGCCGATATCCATCGGCAGGCCGCCGGCGGGCACAGCGCGCTTCTTTACCGCCCAGATAAGCTGCTTTTCCGCGCCCTGCGGGTACCGCGCCTTAAGCGCGGTGATATGTATGTTCGTTATATTGTTATTCTTGAGGTACGCGCTTAAAGAGCTTATCGCGTCGGGCTTATTGTCCTCTATCCCGATATGCGCACCGGAAAGGCCGAGCGTTTTTGCCAGCATAAGCGCCCCGGCGCATAGCCTGTCGGGGTATTCTAAAATGATACGGTAGTCGCAGGTTATGTATGGCTCGCATTCGGCAGCGTTGATAATCAACGTGTCGATGGGTTTGTCCTTAGGCGGCGACAATTTGACGTGCGTGGGAAAGCCCGCGCCGCCCATGCCGACGATACCGGCCTCCTGAACGCGCTTTAAGATCGCCGCGCCGTCCGGATCCTTTAAAACCGGCAGGGAAACGGACTCGCCCATGCCGTCGTTCTCGATAATTATATGGGGCGCGGGAACGCCCAGCACCGAATCGCGGTCTTCGATCGCGGTTATTTTCCCGCTGACAGGGCTGTGGATATTTGCGCTTACATGCCCGTCCGCCTTTGCGATAAGCTGCCCGGCCTTCACGGCGTCGCCCGCCGAAACTACGGGTATCGAGGGCTTCCCGATGCTTTGAGAAAGCGCGACAGCCAGCGTTTTCGGCGCGGGCATTACTGCGATCCCCGCATCCTTGCTCAGTTCCTTCTTGCCGTGCG
Source organism: Eubacteriales bacterium (assembly GCA_031553565.1). Lineage (GTDB taxonomy): Bacteria > Bacillota > Clostridia > Christensenellales > DUVY01 > JAVBLK01. The sequence goes on along the minus strand of JAVBLK010000035.1, from coordinate 15,515 downwards.
GGTGTATGCCGCCGCGCGTAAAGGTAAAGGATTTATAATCTTTCAAACTTGCGCCTCCCGAAATGCGCCGCGCAGCCGTAACAATGCATAACATCGCGCGCACCCTATATATAATAATTTTGCCGCGCAAAGGGATATTATATGCGCGCGGCTGTAGTATACCATAAATTTATCGTGCTGTAATGCAGGCGTTAAAGCTTATTTATTGTTTTCGCTTCACTGCGTCCTAAAACCGTATAAATGTGCTCAATTTTTATATAAGGAAACAATGAATAAATGAGGTGAATTTAAAGCAAGTATTTTTCAATATGAAAACGGCTTGTTTTTGCAGCAAATAGTAGAACTATTGGCAAATAAAAGAAGACGTTTTCATCCGAAAAAGACGCCGCTGTAAATTTTACCGAATTATTCAGTGGTTCCATAATTCTATCACAAACTTTTGGGCTTATCAAACGTTTTCACAAAGTATGGGCTCATGGCTGTTATATCCCGGATTGACCCTGCCCGCCCGCGTTTTTGCCGGCAGGTCCGGCATCCGGCTTTTCCTTCCCCGTTTCCTTATCAAAAGCCGCTTGTTTCTTTTTCTTTACTGCCGCTATTATTTCGCAGACGATCTGATATATCCCCAATATTATTATAAAGCCGCCGAACAGTTTTTTAAGCAAGCCGGCGTCCAAGCCCTTTGCCAGGAACGCCGCGCCGACCGCCGCGATACAGGAGGGTATGATGATATACAGCACGCCCGATTTGTCAACCAGTTTCTTTTTGAAATGGATGATCAGCGCGACGCCGGCCATCGGCACGAACGATACCAGGTTTACGGCTTGGGCAATATGCTGCGGCACATCGCAAAAAACAGTGAGCAGCGGTATTAAAAGAGTCCCGCCGCCCATCCCCATGCCTCCCAAAACCCCGCCGAATATCCCTGCGAGTATAAGTCTTATTATCGGCCACATTGTTTTTTCCTTTTAGTGGAACCGGCTGACGCCGATTATATTACTCCGTAGTGAAATTCCCGCTTCGCAGGAAGTTAAATTTTTTTCCTTCACTTGCCCGAAGGGCAAATTTCATTCAAGAAGTGAATTTCACCGGCGCAGCCGATTTCACTTTTCCGGCACGGAAAAATATAACTGCTCCTGATTTTCTTTCAGAAAAACAGGAGCTTCCCGCCTGCGGCTATCATTACGACAGCAAAGATCATGCGGATAACGCCGTTGCTCATCTTGGACAGAAGCAGCGCGCCCAAAAGCCCGCCGGCGATCACGCCGCCGCCGGCGGGAAGCCCGGTCTGCCACTGGAATTTCCCGGCGATGATATATACCGCCGCGCTGACCAAACTGATCGGCAATATAATAAGGATAGCGGTGGCGTGCGAGACCTTGGTGGGCTTTTTTAAGACTTTTTCCAAAAAGGGCACGCAGACCATTCCACCGCCCCCGCCGAAAAAGCCGTTCAGAAAGCCTATAGCGACGCCAAATACCGCCGATAGAATATTTTTTGTTTTTTTCTTCATCTTTACGCAAGTAAATGCTGAGTAAAACGCATACTAATCAAAGGCCGCAAAACGCGCCTTTAAAAAGTTGGCTTAATTAGTCAGCCGTTATGTAAATAGTTTTAGCAATAATTGCGGAAAATATATCCGTACGAGAGCCGCGGAAACCGCTCAATTTCATTTGCAAAAACATAAATTTTGTTATACACTATATTATCTTATAAAATAGGGCATTATATACATATTTTACTTGAATAACTTTTACCAAAGCTTTTGAGGTTTTTAAGCATGAGATTGAAGATGAAAAGAATTTTTACGTTTTCCGCCGCTCTGCTGTTCGCTTTTCTGAGCGTAGCAGGCGGTTCCTTTTTTTCGCGCGGCAGTAAGACGGCCTCCGCTGAAACGGCTCCTCCTGTAAATACCCGGCTTAATATTGCGGGCGGCGAGTTCGGCGGCGCTTCGTCAGGCTTTCCCTATACGCCGTCCGACTGGACGGGCGAATTGCTTTTGGGCGGCTCGGCATTATTGCACACGGGCATTATCTCTATGTCCCCCGGCGTTTATCTTAATAACGATGTGCTGAAAGGATATCACCTGAATGACAAGGCCGTGCCGCGCAACCCGTTCAGCGAGCCGTTAATGTTCACTACCGCGTCAAAAGAAGACCCGGACTTTTTGGCGCTTATGATAAACACGAGTGAAAGCAATGCGGCGTACGCTTATACCAGCGGCGATATCGCATTGGACGCCTATAAATCGTATGAGATAAGCGCATGGGTGCAGACGTTTGCGTTCGAACAGGGCGGCGCCAGCATAAAGCTTATCGATTCCTCCTCCGGCCTTTCGATCGGCAGGAAAGCCGACTCCGACACAAACACGACTGAAAAGCTGATGGCTTTCAGAAACATCGATACCACTACTTTGTCGGGCGGCACGATGGGCTGGCATGAATATAAATTCAATATCCAGACGGCGGCGTCCGCGCTTACCGTAAAGGTCAGCCTTTCCGTGGGCGACTCCCCCGCCGAGAAGGGTAAGATTACCAAGGGCGTGGCTTTCTTTGACCACGTCACCGGCAAATCGATTTCGCGCGAGTCTTATATTGAAAGCCTTAATCGGGAGGGCGAATTCAGCCATTCCTTCTCTTTCGAGACTGACGCCCCCGAGCGCGGCGTAATAGATGAAACCAACGTAAGCTATATATATAACGGCAGATTCGACAAGGGCGCAAATATTTCCGACCTTTCAGGATGGACTCCGATAGTGGGCGGCCACGGCATTGTTGACCCCGCTCGCCCGCTCAGCCCCGGAACTCCGGCGATCGCGCCGCTTTCCGACAACGACGCGCAGCTGCTTTTTGACAACAAGACCGGCGATTTTGACGGCACCTCGCTGCGGATACAGAATTTGGATGCGGCGTCCGCAAGCGGCGTACAGAGCGCCGCTTTCACGCTGAACCGTTACCGTAATTACCGTATCTCGGTTTGGTACCTGACGATAGACGGCGCGACCGTCAGCCTTGCCCTCACCGCCGCCGAAACCGATACTGACGTTCTGCCGAAGGCCACAAGAAAGACCTTGGGCACGATTACCGCCCTTTCCTCGGCGGAGAACCATGATACCTTCAACTGGCAGCAGGCGTCCATAGTCGTAAAGGGCAGCACTGTTTCCGACCATGTTGTGAACTTGGAGCTGTGGAACGGCTACGGCGAGAGGAGCTCGACTACCCTCAGTAAGGGCGTGGCCTTCTTTGACCGCGTACAGATCCAATATATCGACTCCGCCGAATATACGTCTTTGTCGGCGTCGGGCACGCCGGTGGTTCTGGACACTTTTGTTGCCGACTCGGCGATAACGAACGGCTTTTTCAATGAAGTCAGCTATAAGGACTTCGACGATTTCGAGGTCAACGGCGGCAGCAGCAGCGTTGCAAGGCCGCTTGCCCCCGAGGGCTGGACCTTTGTAAACGGCGAGGAAACCAATTATAATCCCGGAGCCATCGAATTTGATTATAACGACAACGCGATCGTGCGCGGCGTGGTCGCCGGCAACAGCAGCAGCGGTTGCAATAACGTGCTTAAGATCCAGAACCTTCTGCCCACCGCGGGCGGCTATGTCTCCTCCAGCCTTACCATAGGCTCGGGCGCATATCAGAAAGTTTCGGTCATGGTCAATACCGGCACAGAGCCTCAAGTAAAAGCCTTTTTGCAGCTTGCCTCGCAGGGCAGGCAGATCGCCGCGATTGAAAATATCAATACCGGCGGACAGTGGGTAACATACAGCTTTATTGTCGCCGCCGGCAGCGACGCCCCTGCGCTCAACCTTATATTGTGGAACGGCTGGCGCAGTATCAAGGCGTACGAACCGAGGGCCAACCTGTCGGCCGGCACGATATTTTTTGCCAAGGCGGATTCAAACACCTCCAGCGAGGCAGACTATGATAATTATGTCGACGGCACCGATAAGACGGTCAAAACCGTTGATCTAAAGAGCAACTTCGGCCTGTTTGATAATACAAAGGGCACGTTTAAGGAAAGCTATAATTTTGTCGGGACTGGCGACAAGAACGCGGTCATGGCTGGCGTCGTCGATACCAAGAATTTTATTGCCTCGGAAATGTCGCCTGTTGCAAATCCCGGCACATCCGTCAGCACAAACCGTTATGTATTAATGGTCAAAAACAGCATCCGCACCGCGTATAAGATGACCTCGTACAGGACTGGATCGCTGTCCGCAAACTCATACCACAAGGTAACTATAAGCCTGCGCACCGCAAATATCGAGGGTGATGAGGGCGGCAAGGGTTACGGCGCGTATATCAACCTTTTGGGCGTGAAGAACGCGACGATGTCGGGGCTTATATCGAATAATAAATATACGACTTACACCTTCTATATCGCGACCGGCGACGAAAGCCTGACCTTCTATTACGAGCTGGGCCTGGGCGACACCTCGCGCCCCGCAACTATTACCAAGGGCGTCGTATTCTTTGAGGACATGTCCGTCACCCCTATCGACAGGCTTATTTTCGAGAATGCGGGCAACGAGAATGCTGTTCGTCTTTCACTTGCAACTAAGGCGGCGTCTGACGGTGAAAAAGATCTGAGCAAGAGTTTCTGGGACTGGTACTGGCTGCCGACCGTAATATTCTCGCTCGCTATCCTGTTTACGCTTATTATGCTGTCGATAAGGAACATCTTCCCCGCTGTCTCAAGGGCTTTCCGCCGCCGTAAACGCACCAAGGCCGTCCGTGTCGCTGACGATAAGACATATACGGTCGAGGAAGATAACGGCTACAGCGATATAAGCGACGATACGCCTAAGGCAAAGCGCGAAAAGAAAGCCAAGGTAAAGACGTCCAAGCAGGACGACGGCGAAACAGACAGCTCCGGCGCGTACAACGACTATTTTGAAGACTAAGCGCAAACTGTTTTTCGTTAAGGAAATGAAATAATATAAAAACGGGTTTGCGGCGCAAACCCGTTTTTAGGGTAAAGCTTTTGGAAATCAGGCTCTGAAACAACATTGCTGATTTTCACTATTACTAAAGAAAACGCTGAATAAATGAGGTTAATTTAAAGCAAGTATTTTTCAGGCAGAAAACCGGCTTGTTTTTGCAGCAAATAGTAGAACTATTGGCAAGAAAAGAAGACGTTTTCATCCGAAAAAGACGCCGCTGTAAATTATATCGAATTATTCAGCGTTTACTAAAGGAAAAAAATATGAGAAAAACTAAGATCATCTGCACAATCGGCCCCGCCTCCGAAACACCTGCTATGTTTAAACGGATGGTAAAGGCCGGCCTTAACGTTGCGCGCATAAACTTCTCGCACGGGGTTTATGAGGAGCACCTTAAAAAAATCAATATGATCAAGGAGGTGCGCGCGGAATTAAACACGCCTATCGCCATATTGATGGATACAAAGGGCCCCGAAATAAGGATCCGGACTTTTCAGGACGGCCGCGTGAACCTTACCGAAGGGCAAAAGTTCACGCTTACCCCGCGTGAAGTAGAGGGAACGCAGGACATAGTAGGCATAAGCTATCCTAACCTTGCCAAAAAAATTAAGGTTGGCGCGCCCGTTATGATAAACGACGGGCTGATAGAGCTGAAGGTCGAGCGGATCGACGGCGACGATATAGTCTGCGAAGTCGTTTTCGGCGGCGAGCTGACCAACCGCAAGAGCATCAACCTGCCCGGCACGCCTATCGATATGCCTTATCTTTCGGATATCGACAAAAAGGATATGCTGTTCGGAATTTCCAATAACGTGGATTATATTGCGTGCTCGTTCGTAAGGTGCGCGCAGGACGTGATGCTTGTCAGAAACTTCCTGCTCGACAACGGCGGCGCCGAGATAGATATCATCGCTAAAATAGAGAACCGTCAGGGCGTCGATAATATCGAGGAAATAGTCGCGGCCGCCGACGGGATAATGGTCGCGCGCGGGGATATGGGCGTCGAAATACCGTTTGTCGAGCTGCCCGCAATACAAAAGGATATCATCAAAAAATGCTACCGCGCCGGCAAAAAAGTTATCACCGCGACGCAGATGCTGGAATCGATGGTCAATTCCCCCCGCCCCACGCGCGCCGAGATCTCGGACGTTGCGAACGCGGTTTACGACGGGACCAGCGCAACGATGCTCTCGGGCGAAACGGCTGTCGGCAAATATCCCGTACAGGCGATAAAGGCTATGGCCGACATCAACTGCGAGGCAGAACGGAACATGGACTACCGCGCAAAATTTGAAGGTATGGCGCCCAAGATAAAGAATATTTCCGACGCGGTCAGCCACGCGACCGTCAGCGCGGCGTTCGACTTAAGCGCCGCTGCCGCCATCGTTGTCACGCGCACCGGCACAACGGCGCGTATGATCAGCCGTTTCCGCCCGTCTATGCCTATCATCGCCGCTGTGACCAGCGTAAAAGCCTATCACAAGCTGGCGATCAACTGGGGCGTAACGCCCGTCCTGGCCGAGCTGCAGCTGGATACCGACAACCTGTTCCGCCATGCGGTAAGCCTTGCAAAGGACACCGGCCTGGTCAAAAAAGGCGACATAGTAACGATCACCGCCGGCCTCCCCGTCATCGAATCGGGCAATACAAATATCCTTAAGATAGAGACTGTAAAATAGTGCGGGGAACCGCATTTGCCAGTAACGCCTGCCGCAAAACCGGCAGGCGTTTTTAATCTACGGACATTTTTCTTTGAGCGAGAAAGCACAAGACCCGTCAAAAGAAAATAGTCCGGCCAAAAAAGAGAGTAAGGATGACGAGAAAAGAAAAATGGGAGTACAGGGTTTAATTCCCTCAGCTTGCTGCGACCCATTCTTGCGACGACCCGATTAGATACCTCGCAGTCTTGCTGCGAGGAGGATCATTTTTTTGAGTAACAAATTTTGCCGCTAAACGCAAAAGAATTATTCAGCTTTCTTTAAGAATACAATTGTTTAAACTTCCCCTCCTTATTTCTTTTCCCCTACCCGGGCTCGAATGATTGACTGCCCCTGACGGGCAAACAGAAAGAAAAAGGCGAATATCTTTCATTAGATGTTTATTAGAAATAACTTTCGGGCTTGAAAACCCTGACGGAAAACAATATACTGTAAGTATCATGAAATGCCAAAATTGCGGCGCCGCGCTTAAAGGCGACTACTGCGAATATTGCGGGACAAAAGCCGAAGCAAACCCGTCTTTCAAGCCTTACGGCACCTATAACTATAATTATAATTATACGTATACCCAGGATACGAAGAGGCCTTTTGCGGCAAAAACCGGCGATTATACGGACTACAAGAACGCGCCGCCCGGACAGAATAATTATTCAGGTAATTATCACTACGGTCAGCCGTTCCAGTCCGCATACAAGCCCCGGTATGAACAGCGCGGGCCGGAACCGGTAAACGAGAGGCCGCGCGAGGCCGTCAGCGAAAAAAGCCTTTTGATTGCTTTGATCCTGTGCGCGATTTTCGGGGCATTGGGCGTTCACAGATTCTATGCAGGAAAAGCCGGAACGGGCATCCTGTACCTTTTTACCGGCGGGCTGTTCGGAATCGGGTATGTTATCGATATTATTTTAATAGCGTTAGGCCGTTTCCGCGACGGCGAAGGCCGGCGCATTTCCTGGTCAAGCATTCAGGACTTTTAAGGTCAAGCGCGTCCGTTTTCAGACAAAATCAGATCCGCGATACTCCCGCCGCTCAAGCCGCTTTTTATAAAGGCGGTTTCTATTTTGCCGTGCGGGACGGACTTCTCCTCTATTCCCCTGGTAATGACGCGCATACCGGTACGGCCGCTGCGGTTGTAGTAATTCAGCACCGCCGCGCCGAAGCCGCCGTCAAGTATCCCGTCCTCCATCGTTATTACGGTGTGCTTTTCCGAATAAAGCTTCTCAAGATACTCATGGTCCAACGGCATGATAAAGCAAGCGTTTACTATATTGATATCAGCCCTGCCCCCCAAAATTTCCGAGGCGGAAAACGCGGTGTCCAGCATCCTGTTCCCTGCGCACAGCAGCGTCACTTTATCCGTTCCCGTTTTCAGAGTCTGCCACAACGCGCCGTTAAAACCGCCTTCCCCGTTATATTCAGGCAAGGCATAGTCCCCCTCGGGATATTCAGTTTTGCAGTTTTTGGGATAGCGGATGCAAATCGGGCGCGGATATCCCGCGGCAAAGCCGGCCATTTTTTTAAGCTGCGACGTATCGCATGGCGCAAGCAGCGTCATATCCGGCATAAGCGAAAGATACGCGATATCATATATCCCCTGATGCGTACTGCCGTCCGCGCCCGCCACGCCCGCCCTGTCGATCATAATCTTTACCGGCAGCTTCTGTAACGCCGCGTCGTGCAGGACCTGGTCGAACGCGCGCTGTAAAAAAGTCGAATATATTGCCGCAAACGGCTTATAGCCCGCCGCAGCCAGCCCTGCCGCCATCGTGACAGCATGCTGCTCGGCGATCCCCGCGTCAAAAAACCTTGCAGGGTATTTTTCGCGGAAAGGAACCAGCCCGGTACCGTCCGCCATACCGGCAGTGATAGCGCAGATCTTATCATCCTTTTCCGCTAAATCGCACAGCACCCGGCCCAAAGCCGCCGAAAACGTGTCGCCGCCTGTATCGCCGTTGCCGTTTACGCCGTGATAGCGCGCCGGGTCGTCCTCGGCCGCAGCCATCCCCTTGCCCTTTTTTGTGACGATATGTAAAAGCACAGGGCCTTCCTCGCCCCGCGCGTTCTTCAAGCAGTCGATTATGTCCTCGATATTGTGTCCCTTTATCGGCCCGACGTACTTGATCCCCATCGGCCCGAATATCGTGCCGGGCAGGACGATACGCTTAATAAATTCCTTAAAACGGCTGATAAGACGATCCAGCCCTTTCCCGATAAGCGGTATCGCGCGCAAAAAGCGTTTGAACCGGCGCTTTGTCTTGCGGTAAGACGGCTTTATCCGCAATCTGCCGAAATGCCGCGACATCGCGCCGACATTTTTCGATATGGACATTTTGTTGTCGTTGAGGACAATGATAAGCGGTTTCCCGTACGCGCCGATATCGTTCAGCGCCTCTAGCGCCATACCGCCCGTCATCGCGCCGTCGCCCACCACGGCGATCACCGCGTTATCGCCGCCTGAAAGGTCGCGCGCCTTGGCCATGCCCAGCGCCGCGGACAGCGCGGTCGAGCTGTGGCCTGTCCCGAACGCGTCATACACGCTCTCGCTGATCTTGGGAAAGCCGCTGATGCCGCCCTCCTGACGTATGCTTTTGACCGCCTCGCGCCTGCCCGTCAGGATCTTATGCGTATAAGCCTGATGCCCGACGTCGAAGATGATTTTGTCGCTTGGCGCGTCGAACACATGATGCAGCGCGACGGTCAGCTCGACCACGCCCAGATTGGACGACAAGTGCCCGCCCGTTTCGGTCACAGTTTCGATAAGGTAGTCCCTGATTTCTTTGCAAAGGGGATCCAGATCCTTTATCTTAAGATTTTTTAAATCCTCAGTAGAGTTGATTTTTTCTAAAAACATAGCTTACGTTAAAAGTATAACATAAAACGCGCCGCAACGGTAACAAAACGGCTGTGTATGGCTGATTAGTATCAGTTCCGCTTTTTGTGTTTCGGCTTTACGGGTGATTTTCTTGCTTTGGCAAAAATTTTAGTGTCGGGCTCGATATCGGCGGCCTCAAAAAGGAGCGCCTTGTTGTAGGCGGCCTCCGCCTTGTCCGTCTTTCCAAAACGCTTGTTAAAAAACGCCATGATCTTTTTATTATGCTTATTCACAAAAAAGAACGTAAGCGCAAGCAATATCAATATCACCGCCCAGACCGCAAGCCCCCAGCCGCGGAACGGTATGATCTGGCCGCTGCCGAAAAAGCAGGTTGCCGCAAGCCCCCACGGCCGCGACAGCAGTACCGCCAGCGTAAAGTACCCGTACGACATAGTTGTGATCCCCGCCACCATACACAGCATATCGTCAGGGAAAATCGGGAAAACCAGCATCAGTATAAAGATGAACCGCCCTTTCTTGTCGAACATCTTGCGGTACTTGTCGGCGTCTTCCTTTCCGACTATCCACGATACCAGCTTTTTGCCGAACACCTTGCCCACTGTAAACGCGATGACCGAGCCGATCAGCGTGCCGATCAAGGACAGAAAAAATCCCTGTGCGGGCCCGTAAAGCGCGACGCCCGTAAGGTTGATCAAGATAGCGGGCAGCGGCAAAAATACGACCTGGGCGATCTGCACCAACACAAACACCAGCCGCCCCCACATCCCCGTTGACAATATAAAGTTTTTGATAAGCTCCATATTGTTGAGCGTGTCGAACACGCCCGTCTGGTCAAGGATTATGTATGCGAGAAGGATCAGCGCCATACTGATAGTGACAGTAATGCACAGCCGGAAGGCCGCCGGCTTATTGATAAAATAAGTCACGCACGCCGTAATCATCAGCGCAAGAAAGATCGCGTAAGCCGAAAGATTGATCCACAAGGCAAGATGCCGTAAAAATATGGCGACGCATGTCACCAGCGCCAGACAGACGCCCAAATATACCAGCAGCGACCGCCGCTTTAAAGGCCTTGCCGCGGCTTTCGCGCCGCCGCCTTTTTTGTCCGCCGCCGCGCCTGCCGGTTTTTCACTTATTACGTCTTTTTTTGTCTTAAAAAATCCGCGCATACTTTTAGATAGTATATGCGGAAAAGTGCAAAATATAGCAAAATACTTGAAAATTACCGCGTTGACGGATCTTACAAGACAATACTTTCCTGCTCAAAGATACTGGTCCATGTCAGGGTTGCTGCGGTATAAATCTTAAGGCAATCTACAAGCGGCGCGGTAGCGTACGCAGTACCGGCAGGCGTCACTTTGGTGTTCGCCACAATTATTTGGACTAAATTTGCGCCCGCATGCAGGTTTGCGTTTACGGCGACAGTAAAATCTGAAAATTCAGAAGTTTCATCGCTAAAATTTTCGTAAGGATATGCGATCGATAAAGGTGAATATTCAATAATCACCCCGTTCAGCAATATCTTAAAGTTGCCGGGCGACAAATCTATATCCTCGAAATCAGCCGCCAGGCGCAACACGATTTCCGCATCGCCGACCTCCGCGCCCGAGAAGAACCGGAATTCCAAAGAGATGTTTTCGGAATAAAGAAAACCGACATAGCGGCCGTTGCTTGCCGTGCCCGTCCTGTCGGAAAGAATCATGCCCGATTCATATACAGTACCTGAAAGACCGTATCCAGTTTTACCCGAAAGATTGGTTTCTTCCGCTTCGATAATGTATTCGCTTCTTGCCTCCGACGGCGTTAGCCAGCGCGCAAAAAGCGTGGCTGCGGCAGTTTTATCCCATTTCTTTTCGCTCTGCATGTTTGCGTTATAATAACACTTACCGTCCGCATCAATATATCCCTTAAAAATCAAGCCTTCACGGGCTGCAGGCATCGGGGCGGCAGGCATTGCTTTACCGTATTGCGCAATAACAGAGGTCGTCCCGCCCGCACCGTCGTCAAGCGTCACTTCGTATGACGCCGCGCTCCAATTCGCCGAAAAGAACCTGTGCCCGGTCGACCCTGCCGGGATGTTTACCGTTTTAACTTTGCCTGAAAGCCCTGTGCCCGACCATCCGTCAAACTCGTACCCCGGCCTTTCCGGATTATTTAGGATGATATCCGGATCGTTTACGTTGTATGAATAAGGATTGGATTCAATAAGCGTTCCTTCGTCAAGATCGCAAACAATGTAATATTCGATTATCCGCCAAGATGCGACCAAGGTGCCGCCGCTTTCTTTTGACCAGTAGCCCCTAGTGCTGATAAAATTCCCATTATATATCCATGATCCAAAGTTATATCCTTTTTTCACCGGCTCCGGAAGTTCATAAAATTCGCCGTAGCCGACCTCGATCTGCGTTTCTTCAACCGTGCCGCCGTTCGCGTCAAGCGTGATCACGTACGTAGCTTTTGCCCATGATGCCGTTACAATAATATCCCCGTTCACCGGCGACGTAAAATCGTAATCCCACCCGGTGAATGTGTTCCCTTTGCGCGAAGTGACGGGCGCGGTCGCAAAACCTCCCTCCTCAATGTATTGCGCGTCGACCGACGTCCCGCCGTTCGCATCGAAACGGACGGTATAGACCGGCTTGCGGCGGATCTTCAGCGTATACAGCTTGATAGTGCTGTCGTTTGCTTTTACCAGAACGTAATAAGTATTGTCACCCGGTTCCAGTGCGACAGTTTTGCTGGCGATAGTATTATTGCCTTCGATATCCGACGACAAAGTCCAGCTTGCCCGCGATGAAACTCTGACTGCGGTTGTAAATGAAAATGTTTTCGTGGAGTTCGGGACTGTCATATAATAGCCGTCGACAGTTTCTATAAAGCCGGCGAACGATGCCTGAGTGCCTGTCAGCTCACCGGCTGTTCTCCATTTGGCATAGACTAAAAGATTCTCGGAAAGCGGCTCGTTAATAAGCGAGTACGCCGTAAACGGCCTTTGCCAAGTGTTATTATCCCAGAACCACCCGTCGAATTCATAACCGGTTTTTTGCGGGTCAACCGGCATTTTTATCGTTTCGCCGCCGTTCGTTTGCACGGAAGCATATACATTATCATCCACGACAAAATTTATCTTGAATTCGATATTGCTGCATGCGGTAAACGATACCGCCAAAACCAAAACCAGCAGGACAGAAACTAAAAACCTTTTACGCATGATCCACCCCATTATATTTATTATATCTTGCCCATCCCGACTCATTCTATTATATCGTTGTATAATAATTATATCATACTAATATTATGCATACAAATAAAAGCGCTCAATAGTTTATTGTTTTAAGTCTGTACTTTTTACTAATTACGACTCTCTCTTTACAACCACATTTTTCCGTGATATAATCCATGTATATAAAAAATCGGGAGAACGAGAATATGGACGATTGTATCTTTTGTTCGATTATACAGAAAAAGATCTCAGCAAATATTATCTATGAGGACAGGGATCTTGTCGTGATCGAGGATATCAAGCCCGTCGCAAAGGTGCATTACCTTATCATCCCGACTGCGCATTACGCGAATTTGCATGAAATGAGCGCGTTCAACGCAAGTACGTTGGGGCTTATCTTAAAGAAGATCCCTGAGATCGCTGATTCCCTAGGCCTTAAAAACGGCTACCGGCTGGTCGTAAACCAGGGCGAGGACGCAGGCCAGACCGTACAGCATTTCCATATCCACCTTTTAGGCGGCCAAAAAATGAATTTCAGCGTGTAACGATACGTTCGCACGTTTTTTTTCAAAACGTCAAATTCCAAAGTAAGTTCCACAGTGGAAGTTAAATGTGGAAGTTCGTGTGACAAAGGGTTTTGGCGGAAGTTAGTTTGGCAACTTGCATTCAAACTGCCGCACTGCGCGCCTTGCCTTTTATCAGCCGCTTTTATGATCAGGCAGGTCAGCTGCGCTGACTTTTTCCGGGCTTACTCCATCTCCCCGGCCTCGAACATTACCGCCGCGACGGCTGTTATCGCCGCCGTTTCGGCGCGCAGGATGCGCTTGCCCAGAGAACATGATATCGCGTCTGCGTTTTTCAGGCTTTCCGCCTCGTCCTCCGAAAAGCCGCCCTCGCTGCCTATTATGACCGCGGCCTTTTCAGCCTTGCCTATTTTTTTAAGCGCGGATTTTATCCCGGCCTCCCTTTCGTTCTCATACGGGAACAAAACAAGGTCATAGCCCTTTTCTTTCAGCTCCGCGGGAAGTTTTGATATATCGATAACGCTTCCTATCGACAGCGTGACCGCCCGGCCGCACTGTTTTGCCGCCTCCAGCGCAATCTTTTCCAGCCTGTCGAGCCGCGTAGTATCCGGCTTTACCGTCGTAAAGCGCGTGGACACCGGCACAAGCCCCGCCGCGCCCAATTCTGTGATTTTTTGGGCGATAAGCTCCATCTTTTCACCCTTTACCAGCGCCATATACAGCGTGACCTTTAAGCGCGGCTCGTTTTCGTTTTCAGTCGTTCTGTGGATCTTGCAGAGCAGCTGCCGTTTACCGATCTCTATTATTTCCGCCTCCCGGTCATTTCCGTCCCCGGTGCATAGAATAACGGCGTCCCCCGCCTTAAGCCGCAAAACGTTCACCATATGGTTGAACTCCTCGCCAAAAATAACGCAAGAATCGCCGTTTATATCCGTTTCACTGACAAAGAACCGCCGCTGTGCCATTTCCTCTTTCCTTTCCTGACCTGTTTTTACCCGTTCCCATCCTTTTCCATTCCAAAGCGCTTACGGCACTGTAAAAAATTGCGTAAGCCGCACTAACGCCGGAGCGGAGTGACGGGGCGGAAGACGGGCTCCAGCGTCGCAGTAACACAAGCCGGCTTAATTTCCGCCCCGTCACTCCGAGCACCCCCCCGTCGTCTATTCCCCTTTTAACAAGAGAAGCGCGACCCAGTCGCCGAGATGCAGCGTCTCCTTTACCGCGTCCGCGCCTAAAACGTCCCTGTACGCCTTCAGCACGCCCTCTAACCGCTCCTCAATAATTCCCGACAGAATCAGCGCGCCGCCGGGGTTAAGATGAGCCGTGATGTCCTTCGCCGCAGAAATGAGCAGGCCGCTGGCAAGGTTAGCCGCTATCACGTCCGCGCGCATATCGGCCTTTTGAAAGAGGTCGCCCTCCGTCACGGTTATAAAGGAAACGTCCAGGCCGTTCTCCGCATTGATCAAGACGTTATGCCGCGCAGCCTTGACCGCCAGCGCGTCGATATCTATCATTGTGACGCGCGCCGCCCCCAGCGCCGCCGCCGTAAGCCCCAGTATCCCGCTGCCGCAGCCTAAGTCGATCACGGTCTTGCCCGCGATACCGGCCCTTTGCAAAAGCTCGATACAGCCCCTTGTAGTCTCGTGCTCGCCCGTGCCGAACGCCATGCCGGGGTTCAGAAAGACATTTTTTTGCGCGCCGTCCGTTGCCGCCCCGCCAGCCAGCCATTCGGGCACTATCGTAATACCGCCGATATTGACCGGCACAAAATGCTTTTTCCAAAGGTCGATCCAGTCGTTATCGTCGATCTCGCGCTTTACGATCTCCATCGGCCCAAGGTCGATACCGAGTTCGTGCCCGTTCAGCCTTGCCGCGCGTTTTTCCAGCCGCAAAATGGCCTCTGCGCCCGCCTCTAAATCGAAATAGCCCGACACGCGCGCGTGCTCGCCCATCTTTTCCAACAGGCCGTCCTCGATATAATCCCACGCCGCCTTTTCCTTGGACAGCGCAAGCAGGTCGTTTTTATCGACGATGCTTATTCCGGACGAGCCCTCGGCGGTCAAAAGCTCGGCGGCCAGCTCGCTGGCCGCGGTAGTCGTTATGATCGTTATTTCTAAATATTTCATACTGTTAAGGAAACAATGAACAAATACCTTTGAATTTGGCTGTGGATTTTTGAGATAAAAATTGACGGACACGCGCAGACAATATCGAGATATTGGCAAGCGGGTCCGGCGGTTTTTAGCCAAAAAGACACGCCACATTCAAA
>JAVBLK010000017.1:0-20242 GCA_031553565.1 Eubacteriales bacterium | reverse complement strand
ATTTTATATTTATTTACTAGTTCTGTCAGCACATTGCCAAAGGCCTCATAAACCTTATCCTCATGCTCAAGCCAATTGTATGTCTTCTGCTCCATCATTTCACGCACGTTTTCAGGCAACGTATCAAAGTGGTCAGGGGGACGTTTACCTTGACAGGACTAGAAGCCTCAATCTCTCTATTCTCTGTCAAGGTAAACGTCCCCCTGACCATTATCAATATCTGCAGTGCTGTTGCCTGCGGCGCACACGAGCAAACCTTGGTAATTATGTATTGCAACTGCGTGATTTTCTATTACGCCACCGCTTATGTACTCGTAACTAGCGTTGATAACCCAAATATTATTATTTGCAGCCCTTGCCATGCTGTCAACAAAATCGTTTGAATTGCGATTTAGCAACATCATATTAGATTGTGAAACGCCTGCTACTCCTTGATTATTATTTGAAATGGCACCCACAATTCCTGCAACGTGAGTTCCATGGTCTGCATTACCTAATGTAAAATTTGGTGCCAAAAACCTGCCGTCTAGGTCGGGGTGATTTTGCTGCGCACCTGTTTCAAATAAGCCCACTCTAATATCAGCAAGACCTCGCGTCATATCCCAAGCATTTGCTGCTTGTATCCCATTTGTTCCCGTTAACCCCCACTGACTAGTGGTATAGTTCGTATCGTTAGGTGCCCACAAATCAATCGTTTCGTAACGATAATCTGGCTCAGCAGAATAAACTATCTCAGATTTTTTAAGCTCTGCTATCGCCTCAAGAACCTTTTCTTTTCCTCTTATAGGCAAATCAATAGATAGTATTTGAAAAAACTCGCTTTCGCTCACCAAACTACTACTTTTCGCATTATCTACCCGAAAAAGGTCGGTGACTACTGCTTGTCCAGTTTTAACTGCATCCGTAGCGGAATCATCGCTTCTATCTAAACGTTCAGTCCGTTGAGTATTAACCAGACTTGCCTTTTCTACGTCTATCTTAAAATCCTCAATTCTAACTACACCATTGTATTTACTATTCTTTTGGTTAAGAACAACAATAACTTTGCTATCGTCAAAATCGTCATTAAGTGTTGGAATTCGTCGCTGAATTGTATTTTCCGCAAAATCTACTTCTTTTGCGTATGCTGTTGTTGGAATTGTTGCACACAATATACTTGCGACAAGTACTATTAACACCAGTGCTATAACCGAAATTTTCCATTGTCTCTTGAAAAGTGTTTCGGTTCTCATTTAATTTTTCTCCAGATTTTTATTTTTTTGTGTTTTATATTTGCTAAATCTACCATTACGGAATTGTCATTACGGAATTGTCAACTGGAATGTTCTGCATCTGCTGAACCGATTTAATGAATGGCAATGTTTCTATGTGTCTTATCGCTGCAATTATGCTTTGCTTATCTGTTTTTTTCAAAGCAATTTCTCCGCTTTGACGCCAGCCATCATAATACAACTCACCCTCATTGGGATTCAAATTTGTATAAACAAACCCCTTTGCATTTGACATCTTGAAATCTCGCAACTTTAAATAAGGGTATGTGTCTGTGCTTTTGAATTTAACAATCAATTTGTCAGGCGTCGTATGTTCGTCGTCAACATAAGTCGATTCATCCCAAACGATTTTTTCGTCGGACAAATCGAAATCTTTGCTCCAATCCTTGTCGCCACAAGCTGTAAATAGCCCAATTGCCATTATTATCAGCACCCCCATTATCAGAATTTTTGCTAATTTCTTTGTCATTTTGAACCTCCCTTTTTACGTCGGCTTACAACCTCATTGTAGGTGCAAACCTTAAAGCATTCCAGTATATTATATTCGCGAGCCTGCAAAAGAGTAAAAAAACACCATCTTACAAATGCATTATAACATATTTATTCTGTAAACGCAAACGGAAATCCACAGTGTCACGGGGACGGGGCAATTGACAGCAGTTTTCTTACCCGTTCCCGATCGATTTCCAGCTTTTGCGCTATCAGTCTCTTACTCGCGCCCGTACGGTTTCGCAGTTCAATCCCTATCCGTTTTAGCAACTCGTCGTCCTTCAAAGCTTTTTTATCATCAATTTTATATTTATTTACTAGTTCTGTCAGCACATTGCCAAAGGCCTCATAAACCTTATCCTCATGCTCAAGCCAATTGTATGTCTTCTGCTCCATCATTCACGCACGTTTTCAGGCAACGTATCAAAGTGGTCAGGGGGACGTTTACCTTGACAGGACTATAAGCCTCAATCTCTCTATTCTCTGTCAAGGTAAACGTCCCCCTGACCACGATTCAACGGCTGTGTGCTGAAATAATCGATATTATATGTATTTGTCGCACTCAGTAATGCTTGTCCAGTCGGCGCGCCCGAAACGCCGGAATTCGCGGCCACTTCAGCTGGCTTAATAAAAGTGAACGCTGTAAAGGCGATAAAAACTGCAAAAACCATAGCTATAATCAGCTTAATAGATTTTCTCATTTGTTTCTCCCTTATAATTTTTATCGTACTAATTCTTGATCCACTTGGCGTATAGTTTAAGTTCTTGATATATTGTTACTCCATCTTCATCCAATATAGGTGCAGGAAGTGTGCCAAAATCGAAATTCCATTCAAGGACACAAGCTGCTTCTTTATACCAACCGGAAAAAATATATCCATTCCGCTCCGGAACAGGAGGAATATAATTTATCTTTGCGCCGTAAGCATAGTAATCTATCCAATAATAGTCATACTGCGGACTTTCATCATAATTGTATAAGTATCCGACATTTGCAGTAAAAAGTCTGTGATTATATGTATTTTCAAATATATTAGGAACATATATTTTTACATCTTGCGTATCAAACATCTCGCTACTTAACCCATTCTCATTTGATAATCCTATAACATAAATTCCTTCAAGGCTCGGAAAACAGTTCTTACTTAATGGCGCTCTTGCCTTACGCTTTAAAAACAGCTTTTTAAGTTTATCACTTTTCCAGCGCGAATAACTTCCCGCCCCATCCAAATAAACTGCCGTTTCCCCCAGCAGCGCAACCGGTTTTCCTCGTATTTTTTCGGGTACAATAAGAATTTCTTGCTCCTTACCCAAATATGTCAATTCAGGAATATTGATTCTGTCCTTATACTCGCGGCATTTAAAATATTCCGTCTCAAATTCCTTATATCTTTCTTTACACCCCGAAAACCCAATTAAAACAGAACAAAGCAAAACAGCCGCTATGGCTACCGTCAAAACTTTTCTATTCCGCTAGTATTTTCAAGTTTATCGCGGCGGAGGCTGTGCTCACGACACGTTTTAACTATTCCTTGCTTATGAAAATACCCTCCGGCAACCGCCGGAGGGTATTTATAGTATAAACAGTTTTCTGGCAAATTCTGCCTGTTGCTTACTTCTTGGCAGGCGCTTTCTTTTCGCCTGCGTCAAGCTTTTCGGGCGCATCGGACTGTTGCTTGCCTAAAAATTCCGGCAGCTCCAGCCCCGCCATCTTGTAGAGGTCGTTTAAGGGTGGTACGGACTTCAACATTCCCGACAAAAAGTTCGCCGTTGCGGGCGCGCCGCTTCCGCCCGCGCCGCCCATGCTGTCCCAAACGGTGACCTTGTCGATCTTCAGGTTCTTGACCGCCTCGACCTGTACCTTTACGATATCCTCCAGCTTGTCGGTTATCATAAGGCGTACTGCCGCATCGGGATTGCCGTTCGCGGCCTTTACGATTTCCTTTAAGCCGTCCGCCTGCTTGGTCAGCATCTCGTTGATACCTTTCGCCTGCGCCTGCATCTTTGCAAAGATAGCGTCCGCCTCGCCCTTTGCCCTGCGGCGCAGGTTCTCTGCCTCGGCCTCGGCTGCGATCTCGATCTTCTGCTTTTCGATATCGGCTTTTACAATAACGTCCGCCGCCAAAGTCGCCTTTTCAAGTGTTGCACGGGTGGTTTCAGCCAGCTGCTGCGCCACATAGGCTTCCTGCAAGGCTTTTGCCGCCTGCACCTTTTCGGCCGCCATAGCGCGCTTTAAGGCTTCTGCCTCCTTCTCGCGCCTTGTCGCGTCGGACTGGGCGATCTCGGCCTTGGCCTTGTTTTCGCCCTCGACCGCCAAAGCGTTGGCGTTGGATACCTGGATACGCTGGTCCCTCTGCGCGTTCGCCTGTCCGATCGCGCCGTCGCGGTCTTTTTCGGCAACGCTCTTCTTCGCGTCGTTGATCGCCTTTGCGGCGGCCTCGCGGCCTAACGCCTGGATATATCCGCTCTCGTCGTTGATGTCGGTTATGTTGACGTTGATAAGCCTTAAACCGATCTTCTTAAGCTCGGTCTCCACGTTCTGCGAAACCGCCTGTAAAAACTTATCGCGGTCGGTATTGATCTCCTCGATCTCCATCTGCGCGATGACAAGACGTAATTGTCCGAATATGATATCCTTAGCCAGCTCCTGTATTTCGGGCAGCTTCAAGCGCAGCAGCCTTTCCGCAGCGTTCTGCATAACGCCCTGCTCGGTCGAGATGGCGACCGTAAAGCGGCTGGGCACGTCGATACGTATGTTCTGGCGCGACAGCGCGTTCTTAAGGTCGACGCTGATCGACATAGGCGTAAGATCCAAGAACTGAAAGCTCTGCGTTACGGGCATAATGAAGGCCGCGCCGCCGTGAATACACTTTGCCGAGATGTTCCCGCCCGCGCTGTTCTTGCCTACCTTACCGTAGATAACAAGGATCTTATCCGCCGGGCACCTTTTATAGCGCGACGCCCAAATAAGCACAACTGCGACAACAACAAAAATGACCGCAAGGATAATACCGATGATTGCACCTAATTCCATTGTTCCGTTCTCCTTTTATAAGTTGCTTTATATACTTTGCCTATTTATATAAGCTTGTATTCTGAAATGTCTGCGTTAACAATATGGAGGCCTACTTTATTTAGATCCGGCCCGGCTGCCTCCGCAATTGTTTGCGCTATCTCGCGGCGGCCTGCGCTTTTATCAAACAATATCTGGCGTACGTGGCTGCGCAATATGCTGTCCGCAAGCTCGGCAATATCTTTTCTGGACAGCGCCATCAGCCTTTCGGCAGCGCATTGCATAAGCCCCGGCTCGGTTGAAACCGCGACCGCGAAAGTTCCCCTAAAGCTGCCCTCTTCCTGCGACAGCGCGATCTCGATGCCGATAGGCGCAAGATCGAGGAAAGCGTAGGCCTGGATTACCGGCATAATAAATGCCGCGCCGCCGTGCAAGCACTTTGCCGTTATTGGTTTGCCCTCTTTATCGACGCCGACCTTACCGTAGATGACCATAATCTTGTCGGACGGGCATTTCTTATATCGTGACATCCATAAAGCGATCACAGCTATGCATACTAATATTACTGCGGCAAGTGTGCCTATCACTACTCCAAGCGGCATATCGTTTCTCCCTCATGCCTTAAATTACTTGCGCTTTTTGGGCTTTACTTCAATTTGCGCATCCGCTGTTTCAGTTTGCGGCAGCCTTGCCCCGTCGTCCTTTACAACTACCAAGGTGTTTCCGCGCACCTCGGCAACTTTAACAAACACGCCGGTCTTTAAGAGCTCTTCGCCTAAGGTTACCGCGTTATATTCGCCGAGGCGTCCCTGTATCGTTATATTGACCTTGCCCATGCCGCCCTGGTTTGCCGGCACGGGGATATATACCTCGCCCGAAAGCCCGACGGCATTCTTTAAGTCGATGTTGCCCGCAGACTGTAATTTCATCATCGCCTGCATCAGCTTCGCCATACCGAAAAGCGTCACTGTACCGATAAGGAACGCTATGATAAACGCAAGCCATTGGGGCATTGCGGTGCTGCCGAAGGCCACGCCGCTCCAGCCGAAGGTGACCAGAAAGCTGACTATCGTCTGCACGGAGAACAGCCTTAATCCCGCGCCGCCGTGGCTGACGTCGTGCCCGCCGGCGTCATGCGCGATATCATGCCCGCCAAGGTCTGTCCCCGCGTCGTAATCCGCGCCGCCCGCGCCGACGTCGCCGCCCATATCCGCGTCCGCGCCGCCGACGTCCGCGTCATGCCCGAAGCCGAACATAGCGATGATCAGCTGTATAAGCAGGATAAGGCTGGCCGCTATCGCGATTATATAAAATACCTTTGTGAAATTGTTGAGGTCTCCCCACCATGAAGTCAAACTTAGTAATAACATCCTCATATACCTCCCCGGACAAATTTAGGCTTTCTGTTTCTTCAGAATGATCGCTTCAGAGGCGTAAAATAATTATATATCATTTTACCGCCAAGGTCAATCCTTCACTGCGCCGGCACTGCTGCCGCACATATCAGAAAAACCCTGCTGCTTCATAATTCTATTATATAAACAGCAAGGGTTTCTGTACGGTTATTTATTATGTTTTAAACTGATTCTAATCTTTCATTTTACTTTCCGATCACGCCGCGTCAATTGAATTTAAAGCTGCCGCTGGTAAGCTGCGCAGTTACTGTGTAAAGAGGGTTTTCCGGGGATGCCTTAAAGCTGCCGCCGCGGCTTTTGCCGTCTACCCTGATAGCGCCGCTGCCGACCCTTATATCAAAACCGGCCGTTTCCGACGTGAATCCTTGCGGCAGATCCTTTAAGGTAATATTGCCGCTCCTTGCCGAAAGCTCGTTTTTGTATATTGTACAACCGATAAGCCTCAGATTGCCGCTGGTGATCCCCGCCTCGCAGGACTGCGCGGCCGTCCCCGTAAAAGTCGCGTTGCCGCTGGTAAGCTGAGCGATGATACCGCCGCTGACCGCGCTGTCCTTAACTTTCAGGCTGCCGCTGGTAAGCCGGGCATCCAGCTTATCCGCCGCCGCGCCCGAGACCGTCACGTTACCGCTGTGCGCCCCGGCATTGAGGTTCCCGGCCTTGACGTTCTCCGCGGTAATGTTGCCGCTGTCAAGCGTCAGATCCATGACTTCCGCCGCAACATTTTCCACATGGAAATTGCCGCTGGCGCCGGTTATTGTAAGATTTGTCATTTCAAAGTCTTGCGGCACCGTTATAATGATATCGTATACAGGCTCGCCGTCAAAAGCGCCGAGGATCCACGACAGATCCGGATACAGCAGCATGCCCTTTATCCCCGCGGGGTCGGCATTCCTGACAACGCTGAGAGTTTTGTTGTCCGCGCTGATCTCATATTGATTCTCGTAATCAATAAAATACTTAAAATCTATCCTGTCGCCCTCGCCCGCCGCCACCATGACGCTGTCATGTTTAAGCGTCATGGAGATCGACTCTATCTCGTCCGTCCCATAGCTGACGGATCTTACCTCGGGCTGCTCGTAATAGCCCTTTGCCGCGCGCAGCTTCGCGTCCGCGCTTGACCAGGCATCGCGCTCCAGCCCGCCCGAAAGCGCCGCGCCGCCCACAGCCGCCGCACCCAGCACAATAATTACTATGGCGGTTATCAGTAACCTATGTTTATTCTTGCGTTCTTTCATTTCTTATTCCTCCGCCCTACGGTTTTTGCCGCCCAGCAGCGCGATGACCGACTTAAAAACTATCTTTATGACCCACGCAAATAACAAGCCTGTGCCCAGTACAAGCAGCGCCGCGCCGCAGTATGTTAAAAACACTAAAAGCGACCCGGTGGTTATGCCGATTATTACCGAGTATATTATCGCCGCCGCGCCGCCCGCCGCAAGGCCGAATGCCGCGGCGCACAGCGCGAATGCCGTGGCAAGCGCAGCTATCGTAAGCGGTATCGTGATAAGCCCGAAAATGAAATAATACTTCCAGAAGGCGCCGCGTTTGCTCTTTGGCGCGTTGCCCTGCGCGCCGCCGTTCGCGCCCCCGCCGTATGCGCTTTGGTAAACGCCGGGGCCGTTATAGCGATAGCCGGGCATATTGTTTTGCGATACATAAACCGGCCTTCCGTCCAAAACGCGCCGTGCCGCCTCTTTCGGGCTGCCGATCGCGCCTTCGATCCTGCCCCAGTCCCACTCCTCGTCAAGCATCCTGCCGATCTCGACCGAATAAGCGTTGACCGCGTTATCAATGTCGTATTGCGGCAGCCTGCCGATACGCCTCCTCAACTCGTCAAGGTATTCATACTTGTTCATCTGTTTCCTTTGCCTCCTGTAGTTTCTGGCTTTTCATTAATCTGTCCTGCCCTTCCGTTGCCTCGGCCTTTCTTTGCCCCGGCCTCTTAAGCCCAGCGGCAGCGCCTTTGTATGGTTACATTATACTCCTGTGAAAATATGAAAAGCTATAGCGTTTGGCGTTTCTAATACACGTCTAATGCCATTCTAATCAGTTTTTAATTTGCCGCTTTTTTTCTCCGGGAGGCCGGGCCAACGCGATTTCAGCCGCCCTTAAAAAGCCGCGCAGTTGACTTTTACGAGTGTAATATATTATTATGTAAGGAACTTACAAGTAAGAAACTTGCAAGAAAACTTTCAGTTTGCCGCTCCGCCGAACAGACCGACCGCTTTTTGACGTTTGATCCCGGCGCGCAGGGCATTGAAAAGGAGAACGACTATGCCGGTAAGGATACCATCTAATCTTCCCGCCAAGAAACTCCTGGAGCAGGAAAATATATTCGTTATGACCGCCCAGCGCGCCGAAAGCCAGGAGATAAGGCCGCTCAGGATCGCCATACTCAATTTGATGCCTACGAAAGAGGTCACCGAAACGCAGCTTCTGCGGCTTATCGGAAACACGCCGCTGCAGGTGGACGCCGTTCTTTTGCACACCGAAACCTATAAAAGCCGCAATACATCCGAAAGCCACCTCGCCGAGTTTTACCGCACGTTCAAGCAGATCGAGAAGGAAAAATTCGACGGCCTTATCATAACCGGCGCGCCGGTCGAAAAGCTGGATTTTCAGGACGTAAAATACTGGAAGGAGCTGACTAAAATAATGAAGTGGGCGGATAAGAACGTCTTTTCCACCCTTTATATCTGCTGGGCGGCGCAGGCCGGCCTGTACTATCACTACGGCATAAACAAATACGATACGGACAAAAAAGTTTTCGGCATTTTCCCGCACAACGTGCTTAACCTCAACAACCCGATCGTGCGCGGCTTTGACGAGGTCTTTTGGGCGCCGCACAGCCGCCATACGTTTATAAAACGCGAGGATATCCTGGCCTGCGACAAGCTGGAACTGCTTTGCGAAAGCGGCGAGGCCGGCGTATATCTGGCCGCCAGCCGCGACCTCAGACAGATATTTGTGACCGGCCACGGCGAATACGACGCCGACACCCTTGACCGCGAATATAAGCGCGACTTAAAAGCCGGGCTGCCTATCGAAAAACCCCTGCATTACTATCCTGACAACGATGAAACTAAGAAGCCGCGAAACGTCTGGCGCGCCCACTCCCACATCCTTTTCGCCAACTGGCTGAACTACTGCGTATACCAGGAAACCCCGTACGATATCAGCAAGATATAGTAAAGTGCCATAAATATCCGTTTTTTTGTTTTCTAGACTAAAAACGCCCCTCCCGGAAATTACGCAGGGGCGTATTGATTTTCTCTTCTAAAGACAAAAGGCATAAGTCAGATCAGATTTTCATAGTCCATCGCGAGACAACGGACAGCTTTCGGGAAAGCTTTCAAGATTGATAAAAGCTTTTTCAAAATCGTCCAGAAGATCCAGAGCAGCCTTCGAATTCTTCAATTCCGAACTGATATATACGCAGATTTTATCCAAATCGCGCGCCGCCTTGGGCGAGAGCCGGTAACTATTCCGCATATTTCTTTTTAAGCGACGCGACGGCTTCGCGCCCGTCTAACAGCTTTGCGCCCCCTGCGATTTCGTCTTCGGCTTCCTGTACGTTGTGCAAAATATCAAGAACCGCCATTTTTTCATTATAAGCCTTCATACTCATAATGACCAAATCGCCGTACCCGTTTTTCGTCACGAACACCGGTTCCGAAGTTTTATTGCATATTTCGGAAATCTCGCTTGTCTTTCTCAAATCCCTGATAGGTATTATCATCGCCATTTTACACCTCCGCTATTATCGTATCATAATAATAGCATAATTGTGCCACGATGTCAAGACAGCTTCCAAAAATCAGTTTATTACCATGTGCGGGGGTATCTTTATCGGCGTCTTGCCGTCAAAACAGGCGGTGCAATAGCCGAAATCGGATCGCAGCGCCATATTCGGGATATCCTTTAACGGAAGGTACGCCAGCGTATCGGCGCCTATCCTTTCGCGTATCTGTTCCAGCGTCATACTGACAGCGATAAGGTCTTTCCTTTGCGGGATGTCTGTGCCGAAATAGCACGGCCACAAAAACGCCGGCGAGGCGACGCGCATATGCACTTCCTTCGCCCCGGCTTTTTTGAGCGCCTTTATGATATTGGAGCAGGTCGTGCCGCGCACGATGCTGTCGTCGACCATGACCACGCGCTTTCCCGCAACGTTCGTTTTAAGCACGTTCAGCTTAATACTGACGGCCATTTCCCTCTCGCTCTGCTTTGGCTTGATAAAGGTCCTGCCGGTATATCTGTTCTTGATAAAGCCGTCGCGCAGCGGGATCCCGCTGCCCTCGGCATAGCCTGCCGCAAACGTAAGGCCGCTGTCGGGGACGCCGATAACTATGTCGGCCGCGACCGGATGGGCCTTGGCCAGCAGTTTGCCTGCCGCAAGCCTGGCGTCATAGACGCTGACGCCGTCGATCACGCTGTCCGGCCGCGCAAAATATACGTATTCGAACACGCATAACGACGGCTTCCGCTTCTTTACGGGCATGATACTGTGCAGCCCTTGGCCGTCGATAAGGACTATCTCGCCGGGATTGACGTCGCGTAAGAAGCTGGCGCCGATAACGTCGAACGCGCTGGATTCGGACGCCAAAATATAGCTGTCGCCCAAAGTCCCTATGCATAGCGGCCTAAAACCGTTGGGGTCGCGCATCCCCAGCATCTTGCGCGGGCTCATGAGAACTATCGAATACGCGCCCGCAAGCTTATTCATGACCTCCTCTGCCGACTCCTCTATTGAATGCGTGCGCGTCCTCGCAATCGCCAAAAGGTGCATTATGACTTCGGCGTCGTTGGTGCAATGGAATATTGCGCCCTTGCTCTCCAGATTTCCGCGCAGGTCGCCCGCGTTTAAAAGACAGCCGTTGTACGCCATGGACAGGCTGCCCTTGACATAGCGCGATACCAGCGGCTGTGCGTTCTCGCGGTTAGCCTCGCTCTGCACGGCGTAGCGCACGTGGCCGATGGCGATATTCCCTGTCATACCGGCCATATTCCCGGTGTTGAACACCTCGTTGACAAGGCCCATATCGCGTACAAGCTTTATATTGCCGTCGTCGTTTACGGCTATGCCGCAGCTTTCCTGTCCGCGGTGCTGCAGCGCGTAAAGCCCGTAATACGTCATCTTTGCCGCGTCCGGATGCCCGTATATTCCGAACACACCGCACTCTTCGTTAAGCTTTCTCATATGTACTATCCTCCGCTAACAAGGCGCATAAAATACAATTTAGTAAATCTACTTTAAAGGAACCGATGAATAAATGAGGTTAATTTAGGGCAAGTATTTTTCAGTATGAAAACGGCTTGTTTTTGCAGCAAATAGTAGAACTATTGGCAATAAAAGAAGACGTTTTCATCCGAAAAAGACGCCGCTACTAAATTATATCGAATTATTCAGCGATTCCTAAACTTCTTTACTTTTTCTTCCGCGCCGATTTTCCAAAAACAGGCTCCCGGATAAATATAAAAAGGGTTGAACCTATTTTCAACCCTTTGAACGAGTACCCGTGGATCAATTTGTTTTTCCGCCGAACTTTCCTAACACTTGTAGTATTTTACCATATACCGCCCATAAAGTAAAGCATATCTGCCGCCAAACCGCCATTTTCATAAAAAAAGTGGCTTCGCCGCGCTGACATACGATAGATTTTCCGCACGCAGCCCGGATCATGCCCCTTATGCACCCGCGTCAAGCCGTCGGGAATCAGGCGGCAGACGGGCAACAGGCGGTAAACCGCCGAGGGAGCGTAGTCGTGACCTACGTGACCGAGGCGGGATTGCCGCACGTAGCCCGTATCACGCCTGATTCCCGGCGGCGCCCTGGAGGGCGGCGGCCTGCGCGGCTATCCTCAAAGCCTCTATCATCTCGCCTATCTCGCCGTTCATAAAGTACTGGATGTTGTACAGGGTCAGGTTGATCCTGTGGTCGCTGACGCGCCCCTGCGGAAAATTGTACGTCCTGATACGTTCGCTGCGGTCGCCCGTGCCTATCTGCGCCTTCCTCATCCCCGCGTAATTCTTTTCGGCCTCGAGCTTCTGCATATCGTAAAGCTTTGCGCGCAACGCCTTCATCGCCTTTTCGCGGTTCTTTATCTGGCTGCGTTCGTCCTGGCACGCGACGATGACGCCTGTCGGTAAATGTGTGATCCTGATCGCGCTCTCGGTCTTGTTGACATGCTGGCCGCCCGCGCCGCCCGATCTGTATGTGTCGATCTTCAGGTCCTTTTCCAATACTTCTACCGTCACTTCCTCGACCTCGGGCAATACCGCGACGGTAATAGTAGAGGTATGGACGCGCCCCTGGGTCTCGGTCTCGGGCACCCTCTGCACCCTGTGCACGCCGCTCTCGTACTTTAAATTGCTGTAGACCATCTTGCCCGATATAGAAATAGTGGCTTCCTTGATACCGCCCGCCTCGGACTCGTTATAGTCGATATCCTCGACCTTCCAACCCATAAGCGCAGCGTACATCTTGTACATACGCACGATCTGCGCGCCGAACAAGCCCGCCTCGTCGCCGCCCGCGCCCGCCCTGACCTCGATTATGACGTCCTTGTCGTCGTCGGGATCGACCGGCAGCAACAGTATTTTCAGCTCTTCCTCGATCTTAGCCGTTTCCTGAAGGTTCCTGTCGATCTCGCCTTGTAAGAATTCGCGCATTAACGGGTCAGATTCGCCCTTCAGCATGCCCTGCGCCTCTTTAAGATCCGCGTCGGCCTTTAAATACCTGTCGTATGTCTCCACAATTGGCGTAAGCGACGAATGCTCCTTTACAAGGGGCGTCCATTTCTCGCGGCTGCCTATTATCGAAGGGTCGGAGACCTGCTTGCTGAGCTCCTCGTACCTCTGCTTTATTCCTGCCAGTTTTTCAAACACTGCTTTTTTTCCTTATTCCTTAAATAAGACCAATATTCTCTCGATGCCGTTATAGTCTTGTATAGTTTCGACGTTAAATCCCTTGAATATGTCCCTGATATCCTGCGCCTGACCCTTTCCTATCTCCATAAAAACCCTGCCGCCGGCCCTTAAATACGGCGTACCGTCTTTTGGGGGCTGCGTTAAGGCGCCATGCAGCCTTCTGTAAAAATCCAGCCCGTCCGCGCCGCCGTCAAGGGCAAGTACGGGCTCGTGGTCTTTTACCGTTCTTTCCAGCGTTTCGATATCCGCGGTCCTTATGTACGGCGGATTAAATGTAATAATGTCGTAGCCGCCCGAAAGCCCTGTAAGCATATCGCAGTTAACAACCGTTATGTTTTGCGCGCCTAAACTGTCCGCGTTTTTCCCGGCGGTTGCCGCTGCGTCCGCGCTGACGTCGGACAGCGTCACGCTTATCCCGGCCTTAAGGGCGAGGGTGATCCCGATACAGCCGCTGCCGCAGCAGAGGTCAAGGGCATGTATTTCTCCGCCCTGCGCCTTTAAACTCACCGCATATTTGACCGCGGCCTCAGCCAGAAGCTCGGTCTCCGGCCTGGGGATAAGCACAGATTTATCGACGGTAAACTTATTGCCCATAAACTCTGTAAAGCCCTGCACGTATTGCAGCGGCTGCCCGGCCTTCAGTTTATCGCATGCCGCAGCTATTTTGTCCCCGTCCCCGCGGCTTATAAGCTTAAGCCCGTTCAAGCCCCCGCGGCTTACGTTCAATATATCGCAGCATACCCAGTCAAGGGCGGCCCCGTCGCTTACTCCCGCGGCGGCAAGCGCTTCCTTTTTAGCGTCGTAAAACCTTTTAAAGTCGTAGGTTAGCTGAAACTTGTAGTCCTGCATATCCGGGTCGTGATCCATTGCGTACGCCGCGTGAAAGGACGCGATCGCAACCTCCAGCATATCGTCAGTCGGCTCCTTTGTCGTCAGCCGCTGCAGTCCAAGCCCCGGCGCGCGCAATATACGTAAGACAATATTGCTGTCCTTGCCCCTTGCCAATAAACGCAGCAGCTCGTAGGACAGCCCCGCGACAAACGGCAGCAGCGCGATCCTTATAGCCATAAGTATCACGTTGTATAAAAAGCGGTTTGAAAGGCCGTCCGCCCCTGTCGCGTCGTATCTTAAACCCAATTCGGCGCAGCCCCACGTAACCAGCGTAAAGACAAAAATACTGATCACGATGACAAAGAACAGGAACGTCGTGCCGCAGCGGTTGTGGCGCGTACTGTGCTTTTTGACATTTTCAACCGTCAGCTCCGCGCCCTTTTCATATGCGTTTATGGTCTTATGCTCCGCCCCGTGGTACATGTATGTGCGCCTGATGTCTTTCATCAGCGAAACGCCCCACAAGTATAGTATGAATATTATTATCCTCAAGACGCTCTCGGTGATATTCGTAAAAAGGAACGCGTAACGGTGCCCCTCAAAAAGCCACCTTTCAAGGCCGGACGCCGCAAGCCGCGGCACAAATATAAACAACCCGACAAACAGCGCCAGCGCGATTATGACCGCGAACGCCATACCGCCCTTGCCCAGCTGCTCGTCCTCCTCGCCCGCCGCCTCCGCGCTGCGCATAAGTGTCTTAAAGCCCATCACCAGCGTCGCGCCGAAATTGAACACGCCGCGGACGACGGGAATACGGTACCAGATACTTTTCCGCACGTCGGCGATACGCTTGCATTCGGTCGCCACGTTCCCCGACGGCTCCCTTACGGCGATTGCCATCGAAGTCCGCCCGCGCATCATAACGCCCTCGATAAGCGCCTGGCCGCCGTATGAGTACGGGCTTTTTTCTTTGGGGCTGTCCGCCTCGTTAGCAGGAATTTTTTCTTTCTCCGTTCCTGTCTGCCCGTCAAAAGAAACCCGTTCGGGGGAAAATGAAAGTGAGGATTTATCTTTGTTTTCTTCCATGTTAAATATGATTTCCTTATCGAATATGCGATTAAGTAAGGTTTTGGAAGCGTCCTAAGTTTTTTGTGGACAATTAGGGCGCTTCAAAACCTTTTTAATCGAACATACTTTTTTGCTTTTCTTATTTTTTCCGGTTTATTTCGTTTTTTTGACCTTTTTTATGCTTTCTGTGTGGACAACTTGTTTTTTTGCATAACAAAATAGAGGTTGACCAATCCAAAAAGCATATATAGTTTATTTTCGTTTTTATCAAGACCCTTATATCTTGTCTTTCTAAATCCAAAAATTACTTTCATTATCCGAAACGGATACTCGACCTTTGCGCGTATTTGCGACTTTGCTTTTTCTTCCGCTTTTAGCCGATCCTTTTCTTCGCCATCCGGCATTTTGTGGATTTTCATGCGCCGCCTATTTATTTTTACACATATTTCTTTTTTTAGCTGCGGTTTTACTTTTGCTTTAGGCCCTCTTCTTATCGGGGCAATTGCCAGATTCTCTATCGGCTCTTGACCAAATCTATTTATAATGTCTTCTCGCTTTTCTAGACCGATAAAACCTGCATCGCCCAATATCTCTTTTTCTTCGCCGTGCATTACGCTTGCCGCCGCCTCTATGTCTGCAGTTTTCGCTGTCGTTACAGCTATATCGTGTATTAGCCCGCTTTCTTTGTCTACGCCTATATGCGCTTTGAAACCAAAATGATGGTTGTTATTCTTTTTTGTGCTGCTCATTTCCGGGTCTCGGCTTTTAGTTTTGTTGCGCGTTGATGCCGGTGCTTGTATTATGGTTGCGTCTACTATTGTTCCTTCCCGAAGTATTATCCCTTGTTCCTTAAACCGCTTATTCATTTCCTCAAAAATTTTCTTGTTCAAGCCGTGCTTTTCCAGACTTGCGCGAAATTTCCCTAATGTCGTTCTATCAGGCGCATTCTCTTGCGCCAACTCTATTCCCACATACCGCCGTACCGCTTGATTCTCGTATATCGTGTCCTCGGTCATTTCATCAGATAAATTGTACCATTGGCTGATTAGATACATCTTTATCATCTTTTTTAGCTCTATCGGCTGTCTGCCGTTCCCCGCTACCGCATAATGCGGCCTTATTATTTCGCACATCATTTCAAGCGGTACTATCTGTTCCATTGCTTCAAGAAATATTTCCCGCTTTGTCTTTTTCCGTTTCCCGCTATACTCAAGTTCACTAAAACTTACTTGCTTTTCCATATCATTATTTTATCACATTTATCTCTATTGCATGTTTTGCTTAAAAGACTTATTCGCATCTTTGTTAAGGAAACGCTGAAAATTTAAGCAAAATATATAGCGCAAGTCTTTTTCGGATGAAAACGTCTTCTTTTCTTGCCAATAGTTCTACTATTTGCTGCAAAAACAAGCCGTTTTCTGACTTAAAAATACTTGCTCTAAATTAACCTCATTTATTCATCGTTTCCTCAAAACTGATTTGCTCCAAAATTTTACACCCCGCGGCAGCGCCGCGGGGTGTTTTTATTTTATAGCACGGATCAGGTATTATGTGAAGGCTATGCGCTTACGAGGGCTTGTTAAGCGCGAATGCGGCTTTTATACCCGAAATTATTTTGTTCTCCAAACGGGATATCTGAACCTGCGAGACCCCCATGATCTGCGATATCTCGCTCTGTGTTTTGTCGCGGAAATATCTTAAAACGATGATCTTTTTGTCGCGCGGCGCCAGGTTTTCAATAATTTCCTTCAGCATCAATTTATCTAAAAGCTCGTCAGAATCATCGTTTGCCGCCAGCTTGTCGATAAGGCTTTGGGATTTTTCGTCCTGGCTGTCGGTTTTTTCAAAGAGCGATATAGGCATTTTGGCCGATTCCATCGCAAACACGACTTCGGCCGGCTCCATCCCGAACTCGTGCGCAATGGTTTCCACATCCGGGTCGGCAAGGTTTTGCTTTTTGAAATCCTCGACAAAGCGCGAAATTTTTCCCGAAACTACTTTCAGCGCGCGCGAAACCTTTATATACCCGTCATCGCGCAGGAAACGCTTTACTTCGCCCGCTATCATCGGTACTGCATATGTTGAAAAACGCACGTTGAACGACGTGTCAAAATTCTTGATAGCCTTTAACAGTCCCATACATCCCAGCTGATAAAGGTCGTCATAGTCGACGCCCTTGTTCTTGTAGCGGCGGATTATGCTTTTGATCAGCGGCGAATTATGTTCAAGCAGCACGGCCTTTGCCTGCTCGTCCCCCGCCTTGGCTTTTACAAGGCAGGCAAGGGTTTCCTCATGTTCCAGCATATAGGCGGTTCATCTCCTTTGGGGATAGTCAGCGTTTCAGGAAAAAATAATATGTAACCGCCATTAAAGCGTCGTTTCTTTTCTCATGCGTCAGGCCTTTACTCTGCCGATATTTTTCTGCATACGTACGGTTGTACCGCTGCCCGCGGCCGATTCCACCTCTACCTTCTCCATAAAGGTTTCCATGACGGTAAAGCCCATACCGCTGCGCTCCTGTTCAGGCTTGGTGGTAAAAAACGGCTCGCGCGCCTTTTCAATATCCTTGATCCCGACGCCGTTGTCGGAAACAGATATGAACAGCGTCTGCCCCGCAATTTTCGCCGCTATCGTTATATAGCCGCCGCCCTTGCCCTCGTAACCGTGTACGACGCAATTTGTCACCGCCTCGGATACGGCGGTCTTGATGTCGTTCACCTCGTCCAGGGTTGGGTTCAGCTGCACGGCGAATGCCGCCACGGTACTGCGCGCAAACGACTCGTTTTTTCCGATCGCCTTTACTACAAGGCTCATTTCGTTTTCAAGGATGTCTGTCTTTTTCACTGGTTCCCGTATCCTTTATGGTTTCTTGTTTAATGAGTGTGGAGAAATATTGTTTAGGAGTATATTTTTTATGGGCGATCAATTGGCATTTCAGGCGGGCAGCGGCGTTTACTTAGTAAAAATCTGCATGACGATGAGACCGGGGCGCATTTTTGCGTGGCTTTGCCGCACACGCCCGATACGCCTGCGCGTCAAGAGATTTTCGGCATTATTTCGTACAGTCCGGTCATATTGAATATCCTGTCCGCCTGCTTTGACGGGTTTGCGATAAATATCGGCAGGCCGCGCCCGGACAGCTTTTTGAACCGGCCGATAAGTACGCCGACGCCCGTACTGTCCATAAAAGAAAGCTCGGATAAATCGATCACTACACGCGCATAGCCGTCCGCCGCCATCAGAGTATCAAGCGTCTGGCGCGTGTAATGCGAGGTATGCTCGTCCAGCTCGCCGGAAAGGCCGATGTATAATGTCTGATTGACAATTTTGTTATCTATCCGCATATACTAACTCTATCAAGTCCGGACACGCAAAAAACGGCGGAATCGCACGGTTTGACAGGATAAATGTCAAATGTGCCGCCGCACATACGACATACATTTCCGGGCAGCCGGATATTTTCAGGATGCGAAACAGATACTTTGCCTTGCGCTAAAGGACCTGACGCAGGACGTTCCCGCCCGCGTGCAATATTTTTGCCGGAAAGCCGCAAAACTGTTGACACTTCTCGCAACTTATTGTAGAATAGGAAAGTCACTTTTCGGGGTGTAGCGCAGTTTGGTAGCGCACGTGCTTTGGGAGCATGGGGCCGGGAGTTCGAGTCTCTTCACCCCGACCATCCGCTGCCGGGCGTTCAAGCGTTAATTAGGGCCTTTAGCTCAGTTGGTCAGAGCGGTCGGCTCATAACCGATTGGTCCGCGGTTCAAGTCCGTGAAGGCCCACCAAAAGCCCTGAAAACGTGCCCCCTCGCCCCGGTAGCTCAGTCGGTAGAGCAAAGGACTGAAAATCCTTGTGTCGGTGGTTCGATTCCGCCCCGGGGCACCAGACGCTCCGCTTCTCTCCCGCTTATTTGCGGAGAAAAGCTGCGCCTAAACACGCTTTCTTTTGACGGCAATTTTTCTGAAAGCTGCCCTAAAGAAAAAGCGGTTACATTTTTGGCCTGGTAGTTCAGTTGGTTAGAACGCTAGCCTGTCACGCTAGAGGTCGAGGGTTCGAGTCCCTTCCAGGTCGCCAAAAACCCCAATATAAACTGCGGAAAACGACAATTACCCGCAAGCGGCTTTGCCGCATTCGCCAAAGAACGCGCACGAAGTTTGAATAGAGTTAAGGCTCCGGCAATGCAAATACAGCCTGCCCCGCCGGAAAGCCGGAAAGCCTACTGAAATATTTGCTGGAGTAGCTCAATCGGCAGAGCAGCTGATTTGTAATCAGCAGGTTGCGGGTTCAATTCCCATCTCCAGCTCCAAACGCTACGTTTCGCTTTTGCTTGTTTTCTTCTGCGAAGAAAAACTGCGCTCTTATGCTCACTGCGCGTTTTTCCGACCAGGCGCGAATTTTTATCTGATAAAAATTCGGTCGGACTTAAAAGCGGCCAAGAATATAGATCAAATATCATTCATTTGGATGGATGCCCGAGCGGCCAAAGGGAGCAGACTGTACATCTGCCGACTCACGTCTACGGTGGTTCGAATCCACCTCCATCCACCATAAAGAGACGGCGCAACAGAAAACGTTGCGCCGTCTTTCTAATTAAGATACCGTTTTCGTTTTAAACCGCCCGTCCCCTTTTGGCAGCCCGTCTGCCGGGCGCAATTTTTATCCAATTTTATCAGCGGTTCCAAAGCTCTATTCTTTATTCATGCAAAATGATCCGCGCATGTTTTTATCCCGATAACTAATCTGCATGGTTTTTAATCATGTAAGGTTTGACAATATGTAACAAAAATGTTATAAATATTACATGATTAACCAAATATTGGCCGGTAAGCATGACAGCGGACGACAGCGTGGTGAAGTGTTAAGACAACAATAGACAATTCTGCCTGTCGATATGATTAATCAAGGAAACGATGAATAAATGAGGTTAATTTAGAGCAAGTATTTTTCAGCATGAAAACGGCTTGTTTTTGCAGTAGATAGTAGAACTATTGGCAAAAAAAGAAGACGTTTTCAGGCGAAAAAGACGCAGCTGTAAATTATTCCGAATTATTCAGCGGTTCCTTAATTTGTAATTATTATATGTGTGGGAGTGTTAAGTTAACATGAAAGGAAGAGTGATAAGAGGCTGCGGATAAAGGGGGACAATAAGGAACCCAATGTCCCCCTTAGACCCCCTGTTCCCTCATCATTTTCCCTACAGCGAAGTAGGAAGAACGAACGAAAGG